>NZ_CP061274.1:1239334-1859001 GCF_014775655.1 Clavibacter zhangzhiyongii
GATGTTGTGCGTCGCGCAGTACTCCTTCGCGATGCGCTGGGCCTTCTTGAGCGCTGGGCGCGGCATGTTCGGGAAGAGGTGGTGCTCGATCTGGTAGTTGAGGCCGCCCATGTAGATGTCCGTGAGCCACGTGCTCTTGATGTTGCGGCTGGTGAGCACCTGGCGGCGCAGGAAGTCGACCTTCGAGTCCTTCGGCAGGACGGGCATGCCCTTGTGGTTCGGGGCGAACGAGGCGCCCATGTACACGCCGAAGACGGCGAGCTGCACGCCGACGAAGGCGAAGGCCATGCCGAGCGGGAGGAAGAAGAAGACGACCGCGAGGTACGCGATGATGCGCGTGGAGAGCATCGAGATCTCGAGCCACCGCTTGTCGACCTTGCCGCGGCCGAAGACGGTGCGGAAGCCGTGGACGTGCAGGTTGAGGCCCTCGAACATGAGGATGGGGAAGAACGCGTAGCCCTGGTGGCGCGTGAACCAGCCGTAGACGCCCTTGGCGCGGGCGGCGTCCTCCGGGGTGAAGGAGATGACGTCGCGCTCGATGTCCGGGTCCTTGCCCAGGACGTTCGGGTTCGCGTGGTGGCGCGAGTGCTTCGTCATCCACCAGGAGTAGCTGATGCCGACGAACAGGTTGGCGAGCGTGCGGCCCGCGATGTCGTTGGCCTTGCCCGACTCGAACACCTGGCGGTGCGAGGCCTCGTGGGCGAGGAAGGCGAACTGGGTGAAGATGATGCCGAGACCCGCGGCGATGAGCAGCTGGAACCAGCTGTCGCCGAGGAGCACGAAGCCGACGCCGAGGCCCACGAGGGCCGCGGTGACGCCGGAGAACATGAGGACGTAGAAGCCGACGCGGCGGTTCAGCAGTCCGGCGTCGCGGACCGTGTTGAGGAGGCCCGAGTACTCGGTGGTGGGGTTGGCTCCGCCGCCGCGCTTGGGGCGGGTGAGCACGATGCGGGGTGCTGCGGTGGTGTCAGTCATGGTCAGCTCGTTCGTCCGTGGCCTCTCGGCCAGGTGGAGCGGGCCGCCTCGGCGAGCCGCTGTCTGTCGTCGTCGTGGGGGACACGACACGGCGCCGGGATCTGGGGCAACCAGGTCTCACACTCCCATAGGGGCGGACGCTCCGCACCAGGGATACTCACAGCGCGGACGGCGTGTCGCTGTCGATGGAGGACAGCGGCCCCGTCCCACGCGGGCTTACGGGCTGCTGGGCGACTACGGCACGATGACCGCGCGACCCCGCACGGTGCCCGCCGCGAGCGCCGCGTAGGCGTCCGGGCCGTCGTCGAGGGAGTAGCGCTGGGTCTCGACGGCGACCTGGCCGGAGCGCGCGAGGTCGAGCACCTCGATCAGCTCCGCGCGGCTGCCCCAGTACGGGATGCGGACAGCCGCGTCGAAGGCGATGCGGCCGAAGCCCACCTCGACGGCGCCGCCGCCGATGCCCACGATCGTGACGTCGCCGCCCGCCTCCACCACGTCGAACGCCGTGGCCATGGTGGGCGTCGCCCCGACGAAGTCGAAGACGGCCTGCACGCCGCGGCCGCCGGTGATCGCCCGGATGCCGTCGGCGGCGTCCGCGTCGCTGATGACCGTGTGGTGCGCCCCGACGTGGCGGGCGAGCTCGAGCTTCTCGTCGTTGAGGTCGAGCGCGATGACCGTGGCGCCGCTCAGGGCGCGGAGGATCTGGATCCCGACGTGACCGAGGCCGCCCGTGCCGATGACGACCGCGAAGGTGCCCGCGCCGAGCTTCGGCAGCGAGGCCTTGATCGCGTGGTACGGCGTGAGGCCGGCGTCGGTGAGGGAGACGTTCTCGACGGGGTCGAGGTCGCCGAGCGGCACGAGGTGCCGCGGGTCGTCGACGATCATGTACTCGGCCATGGCGCCGGGGGCGCCGAGCCCGGGAGGCTGGATCCCCTCGGCGGCGGCGTTCTCGCAGTGGTTCTCGCGGCCCTCGGCGCACGCGTGGCAGCGTCCGCAGCCCCAGGGTCCGTAGACGGCCACGGCGTCCCCCACGGACAGGTGCGCGACGCCCTCGCCGAGCTCCTCGACGACGCCCGCGCCCTCGTGGCCGAGCGTGAGGGGGAGCGGGTAGCCCGCGGCGCGGTACTCCTCCTCCGAGAGGCCCATGACGTACTCGTCCGAGTGGCACACGCCGGCGGCGGTGACGCGGAGGAGCACCTCGCCGGGGCCGGGCGTCGGCTTCTCGATCTCGACGACCTCGGGGTGGGATCCGATGCGGGTGTACTGGAGCGCCTTCATGCCCCCACGGTATTCCTCAAGTGGGGGAACTCGCTGGACGCGGCTGGATCAGGGCAGGCGGCTGCCGTGCGGGGGATCCACGGGCGGCGACTGCGGGTGCTCGGATCCGAGGAGGGCGAGCTCGGCGTCGGCGGCGTCGCGCAGGAGGGCCATGGGGCCGGCGAGGCGGCACGTCGTGACGACGCCGCTCACGCACGTGACCGCGTACAGGGTGACGAGGAGGATCTGGTGGGCGGCTGCCCCGGCCAGCAGGAGGACGGGAGCCGCGACGAGCGCCGCGACCACCGAGAGGAGCGCCGTGGGCACGCCGATCGCGCCGGACGCGATCGCGCGGCGGGACTCCACCGCGACCCTCTCGGCGGTCCCGGGCGCCAGCGCCACGCGGCCGCGGGCATCCACGGAGCGCTCGAGGAGCGCCGCGTCCCGCCAGTGCGGGTGCGATCCCGGCGCGGAGCCGAGGCGGCGCGAGGCGCGCGCCAGCCAGATGGCGAAGGGAACGAGCCCACGACGGCGGCGATGACGAGCGCGACGCCCACGGCGAGACCGGTGTCGTCGCCGTCGCCGTCCCCGTCGTCCATGCCGAGGAGCAGGGCGCGGAGGAGCAGGGCGGACGTCATGCCGGCGAGCACCGCCGCGACGAGCGCGAGGAGACGGCGGCGCGGCGTGAGGACCTCGGCCGACCACGCGGCGGTGGCGCGGGCGCCGATGCGGGCGAGCTCGCGCCTGCCGTGACCCCGGTCGGCCGAGGTGGCGCCGTCGTGCGCCTGCGCATGCTCGTGCGGGCTCACGGGAGCCGGCTGCCGTGCGGAGGGACGACGGGCGGCGCCTGCGTGCGCTCGGACTCGGGGAGGGCGAGCTCGGCGTCCGCGGCGTCGCGGAGGAGGGCCATGCGGCCGGCGGTGCGGGCCGCGGTCCAGAGGCCGGAGAGGCCGAGGAAGAGGTACGCGGGTGTCAGCAGCATCTGCACGCTGGCCTCGCCCTGCAGGAGCCAGGCGGGGATGAGGCCGAGGATCGCGAGGACGAGGAGCGTGGCGGCGGGCACCCCGATCGCGGCGGCCGCGATGGCGCGGCGCGCCTCGACCGCGACGCGCTCCGCCGTGCCGGGTGCGAGCGTCACCCTGCCGGCCGGGTCGACGGCGCGGTCGATCAGCGCGGCATCGCGCCACCGCGGGTGGTCCCCGGCGGCCGAAGGCAGGCGTCGCGACGCCCGGACCATCCAGATGGTCAGCAGGACGGCGACGGCGAGGGCGCCGACGGCGAGGCCCAGGACCGCCGCGAGGGCCGTCTCGTCGCCGACCGAGTCGTCGGTGCGGAGGAAGAGGGCGCGGAGGGGGATGGTCGCCGCGACCGTGACGGCGAGGAGGACGATCGCGGCGAGCGTCCGGCGCCGCGGGGTCACGACGCGGGCGATCCAGGCGATGAGCGTCCGGGCGCCGATGCGCAGGAGGGGCCGACGACCGGGGGCGGCATCGCGGCCGGCGGTCGTGGCGTCGACGTCGCCCGCGGTCGTGTCGTCGGCGGTCATGCGGGCCTCCCTGTGGGGCCGATGGGCGGCCCCGTCCATCCTCCCGGGCGCGCGTCCTCCCGACGGACCGGCGTGCGTCCCCTCTCCGGGGGCGGGACCGGACCGGGCCGACGTCCCGAGCCCCCATGAGCGGGGCGCGGCGTCCCGGCATTACCGCTCGCGGAGGACGCCGCGACACGCCCGGCTGGCCCGATGGGGGCGGTGCAAGGTGGAGGCATGACCGATCTGCTCGACACCGCCCACGAAGCGGTCCGCATCCTCCCCTCACCCGTCCCCGCCGCGCGCGGCCCGCTGAGCGCCGCGCTCCTCGCCGACCTGCTCGGGGGCGGCGCCGTCCCCGCCGGTCCGTCGCCCGACTTCGCCGCGCTCGCCGCCGAGGCGCTCGCCGCCGCGGACGACGTCGTCCGCGACGACGACGTGCAGCTGGCGCTCTTCTGCCTCTACGAGCTGCACCACGCGGGCCTCGAGGGCGTCGACGACGACCGCGAGTGGGACCCGCGGCTCATCGCCGTGCGGGGGATCCTCGAGGCCGCCTTCGAGGCCGCCCTCCGCGACCGGGTCACCGTCCCCGAGCGCCCGGAGCCGACCTCCGGCGGCGTCGCCGCGGCGCTCTTCGCCCTCACGTCGGCGGACTCCGGCCCCTCGCTCTCGCGCTTCGTCGCGCGCAAGGCCACCGCGGAGCAGCTCCGCGAGTTCCTCGTCCACCGCTCGATCTACACGCTCGGCGAGGCGGACCCGCACTCCTGGGCCATCCCGCGGCTCCGGGGCCGCGCCAAGGCCGCGATGGTGGAGATCCAGGCCGACGAGTACGGCGGCGGGCGCCCCGAGCGCGTGCACGCGACGATCTTCGGCGCGACGCTCCGCGGCGTCGGCCTCGACGACCGCTACGGCCGCTACCTCGACGACGTGCCGGCGATCACCCTCGCGTCGTCCAACGCCATGTCGCTCTTCGGCCTGCACCGCCGTCTCCGCGGCGCCATCGTCGGCCACCTCGCCGCGTTCGAGATGACCTCGAGCGTGCCGAGCCGCCTCTACGCGAGCGGGATCCGCCGCCTCGGCTTCGGCGACGACGTCGCCTGGTACTACGACGAGCACGTCGAGGCCGACGCGGTGCACGAGCAGATCGCGGCCCACGACCTCGCGGGCGGGCTCGTCGAGTCCGAGCCGCAGCTCCTCGACGACGTGCTCTTCGGCGCGGCCGCGTGCCTGGAGGTCGAGGGCTGGGTCGGCGCGCACGTGCTGTCGAGCTGGCAGGCCGGGCGCACGTCGTTGCGCGAGGGGTCGACCGCGGCCTCGGGCGCGGCGGCTGCCGCTGCGGCCGCGGCGTGAGCGCGCTCCCCGCGGACGACGCGGCGGACCGCCCGACGACCGGTCGCGTCCCCGCCGCCGAGCCGCCGCGGATCATCGCGTACCCCGACGGCCCGCTGCTGGTGCGGGGGGAGTTCGAGATCGTGGATCCGGGGGGCCGGCCCGTGCCGCGCACCCGCCGGACGGTCGCGCTCTGCCGCTGCGGCGTCTCGTCGATCAAGCCCTACTGCGACGGCACGCACCGCCTGGTCGGGTTCCGCACGGACCCGCCCGCGCCGACCGCGGAGTAGCCGCGCGGCGTCAGAGCTGCGCGCCGGGCACCGCGAAGGTGTCGCACGCCGTGGGGCCGCCCGCCCGGCCGGCCTCGAACCAGCGCTGGCGCTGCTCGGCGGATCCGTGGGTCCAGGTGTGCGGGTCGACCTCGCCGCCGCTCGCCGCCTGGATCCGGTCGTCGCCGACCGCCGCCGCCGCGTCGAGCGCGTCCCGGACCTCGGCGCCGCTCACCGGCTCGAGGAACGCCGTGCCCGCGTCGTCGCGGATCTGCGAGGCGGCCCCGACCCACGCGCCCGCGTAGCAGTCGGCCTGCACCTCGAGCCGCACGGAGTCCGACGTCGGGCCGGTGCCGGTGCGGTCGGCGCGGTCGAACGCGCCCGAGAGCTGCTGGATGTGGTGGCCCCACTCGTGCCCGACGACGTACATCTGCGCGAGCGGCCCGCCGGAGGCGCCGAAGCGCGTGCGCAGCTCGTCGAAGAACGTGGTGTCGACGAAGAGGCGCTGGTCCGGCGGGCAGTAGAAGGGGCCGGTCGCGCTGGAGGCCTCGCCGCAGCCCGTCGTGGTCGCGGCGTCGAAGAGCGAGAAGCCGGGGGAGACGTAGTCGGCGATGCCCACCTCGGGCGCCGCCGTCGTCCAGTACGTGTCGAGCGAGTCGGCGGCGCCGGCCATCCGGCACTCGACGCTCGCGTTGGCCTCCGCGCCGGTGGTGCAGCCCTCGATGGCCTCGTCCTGCTGCTGTCCGGCGCCGGATCCGCTCCCGCCGCCCGCGCCGCCCACGATGCCGGACAGGTCGACGCCCGTGAACTGCTGCACGAGGATCACCGCGACCACCACGAGGAGGCCGCCACCGCCGGCCGCGATGCCGGTCGTGCGTCCCCGGCCGCGCCGGCGCGTGACCTTGCTGGTGTCGATGCGGGCGTCGTCGTCGAAGGTCATGGATCGACCGTACCGGCGGCGGGGCCGGTCGTCCGGGGCCGGACGGATGCCGGCTCACGGCCGCGGCGCGCCTCGGCCCGGGCCGCCCTCAGCCGCCGGGGACGGGATCCGCCGCGAGGTCCGGCCGGGCCGCGCGCACCAGGTCGCGCACGCTCTCCACCGCCTCGCGCACCACGTCGTGCCCGCCGCGCGGGGTCGCCTGCGCGACGCGGGCCCGGCGGAGGAACCCGTCCCAGTCGCCGCCGCCCGCGCGCAGCGGCCGGGTCGGCGCGAGCAGCGCAGCGCGGCGGAGCCACACGTCCGGCTCGCCCGCCCAGCGGTCGAGCGCCGCGTCCGCGCGGGCGCGGGCGGATCCGGCCAGGCGCTCGACGAGCGGGCCGATGACGTCGAGGGCGAGCGGATCCACGAGCGCCCGCAGCCGCGCGTCCCGCACGAAGCCCTCGATGCGCGTGAGGTCGCCGTTGTCGAGCCGGGCCACGTGCTCCTGCAGCAGCACGACCGCAGCGAGCCGGCGCTCGTACACGCGCGAGCGCCACAGCTCCGACGCGAGCGCCGTCGCCTCGTCGCGGGTCATGCCGGGGCGTCGACGGCCGAGGTCGCGCACGGTGCCGCGGATCGCGCCGACCGACGCGCCCACGAAGTCGAGGTCCGACCGCAGGCGCTCGTGCTCGGCGTCGGCGCGGTACCAGGCGCCCTCGCGCTCGAGCGAGGCCGCGACGAAGCCCGCGTCCTCGGCCAGGTGGTCGGGCGTCATCCGGCGAGCGGCGCCGAGCCCTCGCGGCCGGTGCGGTGCACGAAGGCGCGGCCGAACTCGGCGAGCACGTCCTCGGCCGGATGCGCGGGCGCCCAGCCGAGCACCTCGCGGGCGCGGGCCGTCGACATCACGGGCACGTTCGCGGCGATGTCGATCCAGCCCGGGTCCGTGCGCTGCACGCGCGCCCGCCAGCTCGCGGAGACGAGGGCCCGGAGCGCGGGCAGCGGCACGGCCACGACGCGCGCGCCGAGCAGCCGGCCGACGAGCGCCGGGTCGACGACCGGCTCCGCCGCGATGTTGAAGGCGCCCCCTGCGCGTCGATCGACCGCGCGCCAGAACGCGTCGGCCACGTCCTCGTTGTGCACGACCTGCGACACGAGCTCGCGGGGGAGCGGCAGCACCGGGGTGCGGGTGGCGGCCCCGAGCCAGCGGGTGGGGATCCGGCGGCCGAGGAACAGGCGCGCGATCTCCGCGGCGGCCTCGTCGTGCATCACGAGCCCGGGGCGCATGCGCGTCACGACCACGTCGGGGTGGGCGGCCTCGAAGGCGTCCATCGCGCGCTCGTTCTCGGCCTTGTGCCGTGAGTAGTGGGAGGTGTGGATGCCGCCGGTCGGCCACGACTCGTCGCGCGGCCGGTCCTTGGGCGCCGCGCTGTACGCGCCGACGGACGACGCGACGACGACCTGCGGCACCCCGGCCTGCGCCACGGCCTCGAGGACGTGGGCCGTGCCGACGACGTTGGTGCGGTGCATCACGCGCTCGCGGTGGTTCGGCTGCAGGGCCCAGCCGAGGTGGATCACGGCGTCGGCGCCGCGCATGGTCGCCGCGAGCCCCGAGACCGCGCCCTCCGCGCCGATGTCGGCGAGGCGCCAGGTGACGCCGGCGTACGGCTCCAGCGACGCGTCGGGCATCCGGCGGGCGACGCCCACGATCTCGACCCCCGCGGCGTGGAGGCGCCGCAGCACCCCGGTCCCCAGGTTCCCGGTCGCTCCGATGACGACGACGCGCATGCTGCTCCTCTCCTGCGGACGGGCCCCGACGGGCCGGCGCATCCGCGGGTCCCCTCCATCATGCTCGCCGGTGACGGGCGCGGGGCGGCCGCCCGGGGGACCCCCAGGCGCGCGCGACCGCGGCCCTCTCAGCGGTCGACGGCCTCGATGAGCGATCCCTGCGCGAAGGTCAGCCAGTCGTAGAGGCCGGCGCTCTCGCGCGGCGCACGGTCGCGCCAGGCGTCGGCCTCGTCGATCCGCAGCGGCACGGAGATGGCGAGCCGGAGGTCGTTGAGGGTGCGGAGCCAGGCCTGCGCTCCCGTGGGATCCAGCACCACGAGGAGGCCGCGCCGGCCGATGCCGCGCGCGTCCGCCTCCGCGAGGGTCGCCTCGACGGTCGTCGCGTTCGCGGCCTTGGCCTCCGTGAGGTCGGACGCCGTGAAGCGCCGGAACTCGGCGGACGCCTCGGCGTCGTCGGGGTACGCGTCGGGCAGGAGGCGCGCGGCGACGGGGGAGGGCGGGGCGCCGTCCGCGGCGCCGCCGGTGGTCGCGCCCTCGTCGAGGATCCCGCGGAGCTCGGCGAGCAGCCCGCGCAGCAGCGCGACCTCGTGCGGCTCGAGGTGCGCGGCGACCGTGCCGTCGGGACGGGCGCGGAAGGCCCTCACGCGTCGACCCGCTCGAGGGTCGCCCAGAGGCCGAAGCCGTGCATCGCGAGCACGTGCCGCTCGATCTCCTCGCGGATCCCTGTGGCGACCACCGCGCGGCCGTCCTCGTGCACCCGGAGCATGAGCTCGTCGGCGCGCTCCTTCGTGAAGCCGAAGTAGCTGCGGAACACGTACGAGACGTAGGTCATGAGGTTGACGGGGTCGTTCCAGACGACGCAGCTCCAGACGGGTGGGGTGTCCGCGCGCTCGAGGAGGCTCGTGTCGCTCCCCGTGCTCGTGCCGGCGCCGGGATCCGCCGCGGGCGGGTCCTCGGCCCGGCGCGCGGCGGGGCGGACGGGGACGCGCGCGTCCCGGGCGGTCGTGGTCATCGCGCTCCTGACGGATCCTCCCGGCGGGCGGCCGGAGCCTCCATCCTCCCTCGCCGCGGCGCCCGTGCAGGACGCCGGCGGCCGACCGTCACGCACCGGGCCGCACGAGGCCGCAGTCGTACGCGAGGATCACGGCCTGCACCCGGTCCCGCACCTCGAGCTTCGCGAGCACCCGGCCGACGTGCGTCTTCACGGTCGACTCGGAGAGGTACAGCCGGCCCGCGATCTCCTGGTTGGTGAGGCCCTCGGCGAGCGCCGTGAGCACCTCCAGCTCACGCGCGGTGAGGGGCCGCAGCCGGGGATCCGCCGCACCCTCGCCCGTGCCCGCGGCGCCGCCGGTGGCCGGCATAGTCGGGCCGAGCAGCTCGATCATGCGGCGCGTGACCCGGGGAGAGATGGCCGCATCGCCGTCCGCCACCGCGCGGATCGCCTCCATGAGGTGCTCCGGCCGGGTGTCCTTCACGAGGAACCCGCTGGCGCCGGCGCGCAGCCCGGCGAACGCGTACTCGTCGAGGTCGAAGGTGGTGAGCACGATCACGCGCGTGGCCGGGTGCCGCGCGACGATCTCCGTGGTCGCCTCGATGCCGTCCATGCCGGGCATCCGCACGTCCATGAGCACGATGTCGGGCGAGAGCTCGCCCGCGCGGGCCACGGCGGCGCGGCCGTCGGCGGCCTCGCCGACCACCGCGATCCCCGGCTCGGCGTCGAGCACCATGCGGAAGCCCATGCGCACGAGCGCCTGGTCGTCCACGATGAGCACGCGGACGGGGCGGGAGCTGTCGGTCATCTGTCCTCCTGGATCCGGGGGCGGCGCGCGGCGGCGACGGGGGGTCGTGGGGCGTCGCCCGGCCGCACGTCGTGCAGACCGCTCGGCATGCGGGCGAGCACGCGCCAGCCGCCGGCCTCGCGGCGCCCGGCGGTGGCGGTGCCGCCGTAGACGGCCATCCGCTCGCTCACGCCGAGGAGCCCGCGCCCGCTGCCGGGGACCGGGGGCACGACGGGGCCGGTGCGGTCGTCGTCGGTGATCTCGATCACGATCTCCTCGGGCCGGTGGTCGACGCGCACGTCGACCCGGTCCGCGTTGGGGGCGTAGCGGAGCACGTTGGTCAGGGACTCCTGCACGACGCGGAAGACGGCGAGCTGGCGGCCGGGGTCGTCGGGCGGCGGGCCCGTGCTGGTGAAGCGCACGGGGAGGCCGGTGGTGCGGAACGAGTCGACGAGCGCGGCGAGGTCGCCGTGGCCCGGCTGCGGCGCGCGGGGGGACGCGGCGGACGCGTCGAGCTCGCCGGGCTCCTCGGCCAGGACGCCCAGCATCCGCCGCATCTCGGAGAGGGAGGTGCGGCCGGTGTCGGCTACCTCGCGCATGGCGTCGCGCGCGAGCTCGGGTCGTGCGACGGCCGCGGCCTGCGCGCCGTCGGCGAGCGTCACCATCACCGTGATCCCGTGGGCGACGATGTCGTGGATCTCGCGCGCGATCCGGGTCCGCTCCGCCGCGGTCGCGAGGCGGGCCTGCTGGTCGCGCTCCCGGGCGAGCTGCACGGCGAGGTCGCGCAGCGCCTCCACGTAGCGCTTGCGTCCGCCCACGTTGGTGCCGATGAGCGTCGCGATGAGCAGGGGGACGAGGTTGACGAGCAGCATCGTCGCGGCCGAGAGGTCGAGCGGCCCGGAGCCGGTGGTGGCGGGGACGATCCCGACCGTGAGCGCCGCCGCGCCGCCGAGGCCGATCCATGCGCGGCGCGAGGACCCGTGCACGGCGACCGCATACAGAGCGATGGGGATCGCGCCGCCGTCGAAGCCGCCGACGATGATCGCGTTCGCGGTGGCGCAGGCGCCGCTGACCGCCAGCACCGTCACGGGCCGGCTGCGCCGCAGCATGAGCGTCGCGCCCATCACCAGCGACAGCACGACGAGCACGACGCCGGTGCCGGTGCCGGGCACGGCCGCGCGGCTTCCGACGGCCGCCCCCGCGGCGATGGACGCCCAGGTGAAGAGGAGCGCGATCGCCGCGTCGACGATCCGCGGGTGCCGGGCCATCCATCCGCGGATGGCGCCGGGAGGGGTGGGCAGGCGGACGCCGTCGGGCGCGGCGACGTCCGCCGCGCCCGACGGCGCCCTCCTGCCCCCGTCGATCAGGCGTCCCGCTTGCGGGCGAGCACCAGCGCGGGCACGAGGATCACGGCGACCCATGCGAGCATCACGAGCAGCGCCTGCCAGAACTCCAGCTGACCGGGCGCGCCCGTGCTCATGCTGTAGAGGCGGTTGCCGGCGCTGAGCGGGAAGTAGGGCTCGAGGTCGGCGACCCAGGACAGCACGCCGCCGAGGAGGCTGCCGACGATGGGCACGACGAGCACGAGGCCCACGAGCGCCCCGATCCCGGCGGCGCCGTTGCGGAGGAGCAGGCCGAAGCCGAAGCCCATCAGCCCGATGAGCACGACGAAGAGGACGCCGCCCAGCGCGGCGAGCAGGAACCCGCCCGACAGGACGTCGACCTCGGCGCCGCCGGCGGCGAAGTAGCCGCGGGCCACGAGGAGCGCGACCGCGACGGCGACCGCGGTCACGACGAAGGTGACGAGCGTGTACACGATCGCCTTCGCCAGGAGCACGCCGAGGCGGCGCGGGGCGGCGCTGAACGTCGAGCGGATCATGCCGGTCGAGTACTCGCCGCTGACCACGAGCACGCCGAGCACGCCCGCGACGAGCATCGAGAGGGTCACGCCGCTGAGCGCGACGGAGATGAGGAGCGCGTCGGCGGGGGCGCCGGGGAGGCCGAGCTGCTCGCTCAGCTGGTCGACCACGAACGGCGTGAAGAGCGCCGAGAAGCCGACGAGGAGGAGGAACACGAGCGCGAAGCACCAGATGGTGGAGCGGAGCGTGCGGAGCTTGATCCACTCGGAGCGCATGAGGCGCCCGAGCGTGGGGCGGCCCGACGTCACCGGGGCGGGTGCGTAGGCGGTGGGGGTGGCGGTCATCGTGCGGTCTCCTGCTCGGTCGTGCCGACTGCGGCGCTGTGGTACTCGACGTCGCCCTGCGTGAGCGACAGGTAGGCGTCCTCGAGGGACGCCGTGACGGGCGTGAGCTCGTGCAGCACGACGCCGGCGGAGAGCGCGGCGTCGCCGACCTGCGCGGCCGTGAGGCCGGTGATCTCGATGAGGTCGCGCTCGACGCTCGTCACCACGACCTCGGGCCGCGCGAGCGCCTGGCCGAGGCGGTCGGCGTGCGGCGACCGGACGCGGACGAGCCCGCTGGTGGCGCCGGCGACGACGGCCGCGACGGGGGCGTCGGCGAGCACGCGGCCGCGGCCGAGGACGATGAGGTGGTCGGCCGTCTGCGCCATCTCGCTCATGAGGTGCGAGGAGAGGAGCACGGTGCGGCCCTGCCCGGCGAGGTAGCGCGTGATGTTGCGCACCCACAGAACGCCCTCGGGGTCGAGGCCGTTGACGGGCTCGTCGAGGATCAGCGTGCGCGGGTCGCCGAGGAGCGCCACCGCGATGCCGAGGCGCTGGCCCATGCCGAGCGAGAAGCCGCCGACGCGCTTCTTGGCCACGGGCTGCAGGCCGGTCATCTCGATGACCTCGTTCACGCGGCTCCGGGGGATTCCGTGCGTGGCGGCCATCGCGAGCAGGTGGTTGTAGGCGCTGCGGCCGGTGTGGACGGCCTTCGCGTCGAGCAGCGCGCCGACCTCGTGAAGCGGCGCCTGCAGGTCGCGGTAGCGGTGGCCGTTGACGGTCACGGAGCCCGACGTCGGGGTGTCGAGCCCGACGATCATGCGCATGGTCGTCGACTTCCCGGCGCCGTTCGGACCGAGGAATCCGGTCACCATGCCCGGCTGGACGGTGAAGCTCACGCCGTCCACGGCGGTCTTCGCGCCGTAGCGCTTGGTCAGGTTCTCAGCGACGATCATGCGCGCTGCCTCCTCAGGATGGGGTCGCGGACCCAGCGCCCGCATCCCCCACGCTAGGGGCGGGGTCCTCGGGGTCGCGTCCCCCCTCCGGCCCAGCCGGCGGGCGGCGGTGGTACCAGGGTGCCGCGTCAGGCGGTCCTGTCCGCCAGGGTCGCGAGGCGCGCGGCCGCGTCCTCGAGCACGTCGACGCGCTTGCAGAACGCGAACCGCACGAGCGACGCGTGCTCCGCCGCGAGCGGCTCCCGGCAGAAGGCCGACAGCGGCACGCCCACCACGCCGACGAGCGCCGGCAGCCGCAGGCAGAGCTCCCTGGCGTCGGGGAAGCCGAGGGGCGCGGCGTCCGCGACGATGAAGTAGCCGGCTGCGGGCAGGTGGATCCGGAAGCCGGCCGTCGTCAGCCCCGCCGCGAGCAGGTCGCGCTTGCGCCGCAGGTCGTCGGCGATCCCGTCGAAGACCCGGTCGGGCAGGCCGAGCCCGGTCGCGATGGCGGGCTGGAAGGGCGCGCCGTTGACGAACGTGAGGAACTGCTTCACCGCGAGGATCGCCGACACGAGCGGGGCCGGCGCCGTCAGCCAGCCGATCTTCCACCCCGTGGTGCGGAACGTCTTGCCGCCGGAGGAGATCGTCACGGTCCGCTCCCCGGCGCCCGGCAGCGTCGCGATGGGCACGTGCCGGCCGTCGAACACCAGGTGCTCGTAGACCTCGTCGGTGACGATCACGGCGTCGTGCGCGATCGCGAGCTCCACCACGAGCTGCCGGACCTCGGGGTGGAGCACGGTGCCGGTCGGGTTGTGGGGGTCGTTGAGGAGGATCACGCGGGTGCGGTCGGTCACCGCGGCGCGCAGGTCGTCGAGCCGCGGCTGGAAGTCGGGGGCGTGCAGCGGCACCGTCCGGTGGATCCCTCCGGCCAGCGAGATCAGCGCGCCGTACGCGTCATAGAACGGCTCGAGCGTGACGACCTCGTCGCCGTCCTCGACGAGCGCCAGCAGCGTGGCCGCGAGCGCCTCGGTCGCGCCGGCGGTGACGAGGACCTCCGTGTCCGGGTCCGCCTCGAGGCCGTAGAAGCGCGACTGGTGCGTCGCGACCGCGCGGCGCAGCTCGGGGGTGCCGCGGTCCGGCGGGTACTGGTTCATGCCCGCGGAGATCGCGGCCCGTGCCGCCTCGAGCACCTCCGTCGGGCCGTCCTCGTCCGGGAACCCCTGGCCCAGGTTGATCGCCCCGGTCGCCGCCGCGAGCGCGCTCATCTCCGCGAAGACCGTGGTGCCGGGCGTCCCGTCGTCGCCGAGCAGCATCGCCCCGCGGGCCGCGCGCACCCACGCGCCGGGAATCGTCATGCGCCCATCATGGCGCGCGTCCACCCCTTGCGAGTCGTACCCGGACATGCGCAGTCCCTTTCTGGAAGGGCAAGACGGTCGGTCGCACAAGGTGTGCAGACACCGGGCGCCCTTCCGCAGTGCTGGCCTAGGTTGCTGATCCCCAGCCGCCTCTCCCGTCTGCTCATCACGAGCTGCCGGTCGCGAGGGCAAGACCGCATTAGCGACGATGACAAGGAACTCATGAGCCCGATCAGACGAGCGCGCCGCGGATGGCTCCCCGATGTCTGGGTCACCGCTGCGTGCAGCTACCTCCTGGTATCCATGTTCAGCAGCTGCGCGGGGCCGTCGCCTCGGGTCGAACAG
Organism: Clavibacter zhangzhiyongii; assembly: GCF_014775655.1. Classification (NCBI taxonomy): domain Bacteria; kingdom Bacillati; phylum Actinomycetota; class Actinomycetes; order Micrococcales; family Microbacteriaceae; genus Clavibacter; species Clavibacter zhangzhiyongii. The sequence continues at coordinate 1,253,986 of NZ_CP061274.1, forward strand.
ACCGGGACGCCAACTGTGTCACGAGCAGACCAAGACGCCCAGGCATTCCAAGAAAAGTACTCCGCGTATGTTTCGTTGCCTCTCGACACGATGTCCGAGCGTGACCTCGCGCCCTTGCTCACGGGTAACGTGCTCTCGGAGAGCGTCGCCGAGATCGCAGATGCAAGAGACAAGGGAACGCATTTCCTAGGCAAGTACACATACACCGGGTTCACGATCACGGACCGCGGTACAGATCCAAACGGGCGTTACTTCATGGTCGCTCAGGCCTGTCTCGATGTCACCGGGACCCGCGTCGTGGACTCGGCGGGGCAAGATGTGACACCTCGCCGCGATCCGACGCAATCGATGCAGATGAAAGCCGTTCAGATGGATGACGGAGATTGGCGCATCAGTGACGTCCTCCGCAACGACGAGGTGCACGCATGCGATTGATGCTGGTGGGGTTCGTAGCGATAGTCGCGATGCTTACGACGGCAGAAACACCTGCTCTTGCAGAGGCCAGCTCGTGCGGTGCCTTGATGCCGAGCGCCGGGAGCTGCACATCGGGTCGCATCGTCGGAGACTCGATTCAGTTGGTAGGGACGGCGGCGCGCTCGGGGGACAGCGGTCTCGTCGGGCATGTTCCCATATCTCAGGACGGCACCGGTGACGGGCTGCCGGCCCCGGTGGTGCAGCCGCCAGTGCCACGGGGGCGGTTGGCGGCGGATGTCGATTCCCCATGTCGGCCCGGGGTCGGCGGGTGCCTCGATGGGGATCACGCGTTCTTGCCGCCAGCGAAGGCGCCGACGAAGCCCGCGGATCCGGTCCCGGTGGTGCCGGCCGGTCCCGGGGTGTCGTTGGAGGACGTGGCGCAGTTCGTACCGCGGTCGGCGTCGATCCGGTCCCAGCCGAACGGATGGGCGCTGGTCGGTGCTCCCGTGAACCTGCTCACGGACGCGACCGCGCAGGTGGTCGACGGTCAGCTGCTGGGCCGTCCCGCGCAGGTGCGGTTCGTGCCGGTCGAATTCGTCTGGGACTACGGGGATGGCACGTCGACGACGGTGCAGAGGCCGGGGGCGTCCTGGCGGGAGCTGGGTCAGCCTGACTTCTCGGCGACGGACACGAGCCACGTGTACCCGACCATGGGGGACCGGCAGGTGTCCTTGACCATCGCGTACTCGCCGAGCTACCGGTTCGACGGGGGCGCGTGGCAGCAGATCCCGGGGACGCTCCCCGTGCAGGTGGGCCCGGTGACGATCCACGTGCTGGAGGGGTCCACGGTGCTGGTCGGCGGGGCGTGCGGCACGCGGGACGCCGGAGCCGGATGCTGACCCGGCGACCCTGACCCGCGCGGTCATGGGAGCGGCGGCGGCATGGCATCGGCACCCACGCCGCGTACGCTCGATCCAGCACGGGCCTCGTGCTCCGTCCGCCCGGAGGATCCTCCATAGGGCGGGCGCGGCGCGCTGTCAGGGCAGGCATAGAGAACACCCAGACACGCTCGGGATGCTGGCGTGACCTGAGAGGAGCACCACCGATGACCGACAGAAGCCACGGAGCAGACGAGCACGAGGGCGGCCGCGACGTCGGCGGTCCTGTGGACGGCTCCTCGAACGGCCCGGCATCGTCCTCGGACGCTCCCGCGGAAGCGTCCGCCTGGCCCGCACCGGCCGGCCCGGCCGCAGCAGCGCATCCCGCGCCTGCGAGCCCCGCCCCGGGCAGCCCCGATCAGCGCGACATGCTCCCTCACGGCTCCGCTCCCGCGTCGACGTCGTCCGCGGACACCCTCCCCGTCACGGCGACCGCACCCGACGGATCCGCCGCCGCCGGCGCCAGCGCCACCCCGCCTCCCCGCAAGAAGGCGAACAAGGCGCTCCCGCTCGTCGCCATGCTCGCGGTCGGGGCGCTCATCGGCGGCGCGGCCGGCGGCCTCACCACCTGGGCCATCGCGCACGACGACGACTCCACCGCATCGGTCAGCCAGTCGCCCGCGAACATCACCGTGAACGACCCCGACGATGCGACCCCCATCACGGCGGTCGCCGCCAAGGTGTCCAGCTCCGTCGTCACCATCGAGGTCGCGGGCGCGCAGGCGGGCGGGACCGGATCGGGCGTCATCCTCTCCGCGGACGGCTACGTCCTCACCAACACGCACGTCGTGACGCTCGACGGACAGACCGGCGACGGGAAGATCCAGGTGAAGACGGCCGACGGCGCGCTGTACACGGCGAAGCTCATCGGCACGGACCCGGTCGTGGACCTCGCCGTGATCAAGATGGACGACGCCAGCGGTCTCACGCCCATCGACTTCGCCGACTCGTCGAAGCTCAACGTCGGCGACACCGCCATCGCGATCGGTGCGCCCCTCGGGCTCTCCGGCACGGTGACGGACGGCATCGTCAGCGCGCTCGACCGCAGCATCCAGGTCGCCTCGTCGGCGGCCCCCGAGACTCCCGGCGACGGCAGCCAGAGCGACGAGACGCCGTTCAACTTCTGGCCCTTCGGCAACGAGGGACAGGGCGGATCCGGCGGCCAGGGCGGCCAGGGCGGCCAGGGCCAGGCCAGGCCGGCGTCGACCATCAACCTCGCCGTCATCCAGACCGACGCGGCGATCAACCCCGGCAACTCGGGCGGCGCGCTCCTCGACGCCGACGGGAAGCTGATCGGGATCAACGTCGCCATCGCCAACGCCGGCGGCGCGAGCGGGACCTCGGGGAGCATCGGCGTCGGCTTCGCCATCCCCTCGAACCTCGCCAAGCGCGTCGGCCAGGAGATCATCCAGACCGGCCGTGCGTCCCACGGGCTGCTGGGTGCGAGCGTCCGCGACGTGGCGGCCGGCGACTCGTCGACCCCCGTGGGCGGCGCCTTCGTCGCGGACGTGCAGAGCGGCGGCGCCGCGGCGAACGCCGGCCTCAAGCAGGGCGACATCGTGACCGCGTTCAGCGGCATCCCGATCAGCAAGGCGAGCGACCTCACCGCGCAGGTGCGTGCGCTGCCCGGAGGCAGCGACGCCGAGCTCACCGTCCTGCGCGGCGGTCAGAAGCAGCAGGTCGACGTGAAGCTGGGCACGCTCCAGCAGTAGGCGCGACTCCCGGAGGGGCGGATCGGCGGGTGCCGGTCCGCCCCTCCTCGCGTCGGGCGCGGCGAGGGGCCACCGGGAGGCTGGTAAACTCCTGCGAGGCTCGGCCCCCGACAGGCCCCGGCCGCACCTCCCCAAGAGATCGGCTCAGATGGCGCAGCACCCGCGACACGACCCGGTCGCCGGCGGCCCCGGCGATCTGCCCGCCGTCTCGTACGTCATGCCGATCCTCAACGAGGCGGCGCACGTCCGCGCGGCGGTCGACAGCATGATGCGGCAGGACTACGCCGGCCAGATCGAGGTCGTCCTCGCGCTCGGCCCGAGCACGGACGGCACGACCGAGGTCGTCCGCGAGATGGCCCGGGCGGATCCGCGCATCACGAGCGTCGACAACCCCTCGGGATCCACGCCCGGCGGCCTCAACGCCGCCATCCGCGCCACACGCCACCCCATCGTCATCCGCGTCGACGCCCACTCGCTGCTCCCGCACGACTACACGCGCATCGCCGTGGAGACGCTGCAGGCGACGGGCGCCGACAACGTCGGCGGCCTCATGTCGGCCGAGGGGCGCACCCCGTTCGAGAAGGCGGTCGCCCGCGCGTACGGCGCCCGCGTCGGCCTCGGCGGCACCGCCCACCACGTCGGCGGCAAGGAGGGGCCGGCGGAGACCGCGTACCTCGGCGCCTTCCGCCGCGAGCGCCTGGTCGAGGTCGGCCTCTTCGACGAGGGCGTGCGCCGCGGCCAGGACTGGGAGCTGAACCGACGCCTCCGACAGACCGGCGGTCTGGTCTGGTTCACCCCGCGCATGAAGGTCACCTACCGCCCGCGCTCCACCTTCCGCTCGCTGATCCGCCAGTTCTTCGCCACGGGCCTGTGGCGCGGGGAGCTCGCGCGGCGGTACACGCGGCAGAACTCGGTGCGGTACTTCGTGCCGCCGGTCGCCGTGGCGGGCGTGGCCACGGGCCTCGTGCTCGGCGTCGCCGGCCTCGTCGGACCCGCGATCGGCCTGCCCGGCCTGCGACGGCTCGTCGCCGCGTTCGTCGTGCCCGGCGTCTACGCCGGCTTCGTCCTCGTGAGCACGGTGACCGTGGCGTCGCGGGACGGCGCGGCGACCATGCTGCGGTTCGCCGCCGTGCTGCCGTCCATCCACTTCAGCTGGGGCACCGGCTTCGTCCTCGGCTTCCTCGAGCTCACCGACGACCTCGACGGGCACACGGGCCGATGACCGCGCAGCCCGGCACCGGCGATCGCGGCCTGCCCTCCTCCATAGCCGAGCTCCGACGGATCACGCAGCCGCCCGAGGTGCGTCTGCGGGCGAACGCCGAGCACTGGACGGCGCACCTCTACCTCCGCGACCTCTCGCCGTACCTCACGTGGCTGCTGCTGCGCACCCGGATCAGCGCGAACGGCGTGACGGTCGTGATGATCCTCACGGGCTGGGCCGCCGCCGCGTCGCTCCTCATCCCCGGCATCGGCGGTGCCGCCCTCGCGCTGGTGCTCGGGCAGCTGCAGATGCTCGTCGACTGCTGCGACGGCGAGGTGGCCCGCTGGCGGCGCACGTCCTCGCCCGTCGGCCACTTCCTCGACGCCGTGGGGCACTACTCGACCGAGACGCTGATCGCGCTGGCCCTGGGGATCCGCGCCGCCGCGTATCCCTTCGAGGCGCCCGGGGCCCTGCCCTGGACGACGCTCGCGTTCGCGCTGGCCCTCGTGATGGTGCTCAACAAGGCGCTCAACGACATGGTCCGCGTGGCCCGGGCGTCCGCCGACCTGCCCAAGGCGCCCGTCGGCGCGGCAACGGTGGCGTCTCAGCAGTCGCTGATCGCGGTCGCGCGCCGGGCCGTGCGATTCCTGCCCTTCCACCGGATGTTCCACTCGGTCGAGCTGACGATCGTCGTCTTCGCCGTCGCGCTCGTCGGCCTCGTGGCCGGCCAGCCGGCGACCGACCGGGTGCTGCTCGTCGCGCTCGTGCCGCTGGCCGTGCTCGCGCTCGTCGGCCACTTCGTCATGATCGTCACCTCCCGTCGGCTGACCTCCGCGTGACCGGCACCCTGCCGCGCGTCGGCGTCGTCGTCCTGAGTCAGGGGCGCCGGCCCGACGGGCTGGCCGCGTCGCTGCGCTCGGTGCTCCGGCAGGAGGGCGTGGTGGTCGACGTGGTCGTGGTCGGCAACGGGTGGGCGCCGGCGGGCCTCCCGGAGGGTGTCCGCGGCGTGCACCTGCCCGAGAACCTGGGCATCCCCGCGGGACGCAACGCCGGCGTGCCGCACGTCGGCGGCGAGACGCTGTTCTTCCTCGACGACGACGAGACCGTCCCGAGCGCGACCTTCCTCGCCGACTGCCTCGCGCTGATGCGCGCATCCGGGGACGTCGCGCTCGTCCAGCCGCGCATCATCGATCCGACCGGCGCCGCGACGCCGCGCCGGTGGATCCCACGTATCCGCAAGGGCGATCCCGCCGCGTCGAGCGCCGTCTTCTCCGTGCTCGAGGGCGCCGTCGTCGTCCGTCGCGACGCGTTCGAGGCCGCGGGCGGCTGGGCGGGGGAGTTCTTCTACGCCCACGAGGGGATCGAGCTCGCCTGGCGCGTCTGGGACCAGGGCCTGCGCGCGTGGTACGCGGGCGACCTCGTCGCGCATCACCCCGCCGTCGCCCCCACGCGCCACGCCGAGTACCACCGTCTGAACGCGCGCAACCGCGTCTGGCTCGCGCGCCGCAACCTGCCGCTGCCGCTCGTGCCCGTGTACGTCGGATCGTGGACGGCCGTGCAGCTGATCCGCACCGCACGGAACCGCGACGGGCTCGGGACGTGGATGCGCGGCTGGCGCGAGGGCTGGACGACCTCGCCGGGAGTGCGCCGGCCGCTCTCGTGGCGCACGGTCCTGCGCATGACGCGCGCGGGCAGGCCGCCCGTCATCTGATCGTGATCCGGCCGCGTCCGGTCACGATCCCACACCGTTCCGCGCCCCCGGCCGGGGCACGGCGAAGGGCGCCCGGAGCGCTCGTTACGGTGGATGCATGGGTCTCCTGAACGACGCTCGCCTCGGCGTGCGCGCTGTCCGCTCACTGGTCCAGCAGCGCCGTGCGCGCGGTTCCCTGCAGCGCAAGCTCGCGCTCCGGGCCCCGTCGCCGCGGGGCGAGTACCGCGTCGCCGTGTACTTCGCCGACTCGGCCGTGAACATGTACCAGATCCGCCAGTGGTACCGCCCGCTGCTCGAGCTCGCGCGGACGCACCCGGTCGTGATCCTCAGCCGGCACCCGAGCGGCGCCGACGCGCTCCTCGACGAGAGCCCGCTGCCGGTCGAGTACGTGCGCCGCGTCGCGGACCTCGAGCGGGTCATCGCCGAGCAGGATATCCGCGTCGTCCTCTACGTCAACCAGAACACCCGCAACTTCCAGATGATGCGGTACGGACGCCGCTGGCACGTCTTCGTCAACCACGGCGAGTCCGACAAGATGTACATGACGACCAACCAGTTCAAGGCGTACGACTACAGCCTCATCGCCGGCGACGCCGCCCGCGCCCGGCTCGGCAAGGTGCTCTGGGACTACGACCTCGACCGTCGTGCCATCCCCATCGGCCGCCCCCAGGCCGACCATTACGCGGGCGAGCTGCCCTACGAGGAGGACGAGCGCACGGTCGTCCTGTACGCACCCACGTGGGAGGGCGACCGCGGAGCCGCCGCGTACGGATCCATCGCGTCGCACGGCGTGCCCCTCGTGCGCGACCTCGTCGCGACCGGACGGCACCGGGTCGTGTACCGGCCGCATCCCCGCTCCGGCGTCGTCGACCCCGAGTACGCGCGGGCGAACCGGGAGATCGCGTCGATGCTCGAGCGGGCCAACGCGCTGGATCCGGCGGCCCAGCACGTCGTCGACCGCTCACGCGAGCTCGGCTGGCAGCTCTCCGCCGCGGACATGGCCATCGTCGACATCTCGGCCATGGTCTACGACCGCCTCGCCGCCGGGAAGCCGCTGCTCGTGACGCGGCCCGTGCGGCCCGAGGCCCAGATCGACACCGACGGGTACCTCTCCGACTGCGAGTGGCTCACCGCGGAGGAGGCCCGGTCGATCGTGTCGCGGCTCGACGCGCTCCAGCACGACGAAGCCGCCGACCGCCGTCTCGCCGCCTGGGTGCGGCACTACTTCGGGGACACGGCTCCCGGCGCGGCGACCGCGCGCTTCCACGCGGCGATCGACCAGCTGATGGGGGAGTGGGAGCGCCACGCGGCGCTGCACGCGCGCGACGGGGAGAGCGGACCCGTCGACGACGAGGTGGACGACGAGGACGAGGACGCCTGAGGGGCGCGTCTCGGATCCGCGGGCGGACGACCGGTCGGCGTCGTCGCCGAGAGGCCGGGCAGTCCCGCGGCGGCGCCTCGGCGGTGCCTACTTGCCGCGGGCGGCCTTCTTCTCGGCGACCCGGATGACGCGCGGCTTCTTCTCCGGCACCGCGAGCTCCGCGGGGAAGTCGGCGGGAGCGGGTCCGAAGGCCTGACGGGAGCTCGCGACGATCTTGCGGCCGAGCATCCGGTTCCCGGTGCCGCCGATGACGGCTCCGATGCCGAAGGGCACGGCGCGGCCGAGGGCGCTGGCGCCCTGGTTCACGACGAAGCGCTTGATGAAGGCGTGCTTGATGCGGTCGGCGATGGGGCCGATGGCGAAGGAGGGGAGACCGGAGGTGATGGCGCGGCCCCAGTTGCCGTTGCGGTCGACCGGCTCGCCCTGGAACTGCCCGGCGAACTGCTGGATGACCTGCGCGCCCGGGGCGCCGAGCATCATCGTCATGACCAGCGCCCGCGCCCGCGCCGGGTCCTCGACGGTGATGCCGTGGACCTCGGTGATGGACTGCGCGAAGAGCGCGCTGGCCTCGAGGAACCCGGCCGTCTCGACGCCCGTGAGGGCCAGCGAGACGCCCGTGCCGATCCCCGGGATGACCGCGCTGGCGCCCACGGCCGCGCCGCCCGCCGTGACGGCGGCGAGGAAGCGGCTCTCGAGGATCGCGATGATGCGGTCGGGCGACGCCTCGGGGTGGCGCGCCCGGATGGAGCGGATGTGGGCGAGCACGACCGGGCGCTGCACGGATAGGAGACGATCGATGCCGGTGGCCACGGTCGGGTCGAGGTCGGGAGCGTCCTTCATGCTCTGAGCCTACGCGCGGCCGCTGTGCCGTTCGTGCCCTCCCGATCGGGTCGTCGTGCAGAAGCCACCCCTATCCTCTGAGGCACAATCGCGCGGGCATGCGGCATCGCCGCTCTGGTCATTCCTCCATGTGGCGGATAGGCATGTGCCATGGTCACCACCGTCTCCGACGCCGCCGCCGAGTTCGGCGCCCGCGTGCGCGAGCAGCGCCAGCGCATCGGCATCAGCCAGGAGACGCTCGCCGAGCTCTCCGGCATCCACTGGACAGCCCTCGGCAAGATCGAGCGCGGCCAGCGGAACCCCAGCCTCCGCAACATCATCAAGATCGCCAGCGGACTGGACGTGGACGCGGGCCTGCTCGTGACCGGCCTGACCGCGGACATGCTGCCGCAGGACGACGGGGACTCCCCGGCCGACCTCATCCGGCTCGAGCGGGAACGCGAGCGCCGCGGCACCACCCCCGTCAGAAGCTGACCCGCCACAGGTACTCGCCCCCGTCCGGCCGGAACCAGCGCACCACCAGGACGGTGTCGAGCGCGAGGTCGTCGCCGCGGATGGTCGTGGACAGCCGCTCGCCCGGCCGCACTGTCACCGGCGCGCGCGACAGCATCGTGCCGGAGCCCAGCAGGTGCAGGGAGATGGCGTGCAGCACCTCGTCGCCGACGTTGACGAGCGCGAAGCGCGGGCGCTCCAGGGTGCGGTCGAAGTGCCAGGGCACGCGGTACGCGGGCTCCGGATCGGGGCGGACGGGCAGGGGCGGGACGGGTCGCAGCATGCGTGCACGGTAGGAGCGGCGTGCGACGCGCGGGGTCGCTGGCCTGTGGACGGCGCGTGCTGGGGAGGAGGGGCGGTCAGTCCGCCGGTGGCGCCGACCTCGGAGGGGCGTGGTCGGCGTTGTAGGCGTCCACCACCTCGTCGATCGGGCCGTCGAGCACCAGGGCGCCCCCGTCGAGGTAGAGGCCCCGCGTGCAGAACCGCCGGAGGTCGCGCTCGTTGTGCGAGACGAAGAACAGCGTGCGGCCCTCGGCCAGCATCTCCTCGATCCGGCGGTAGCACTTCTCGCGGAACGCTCGGTCGCCGACGGCGAGCACCTCGTCCACGAGCAGGACGGGCTCGTCGAGGCGCGAGATGACCGCGAACGCGATGCGCACCTTCATCCCGCTGGAGAGGTGCTTGTAGGGGGTGTCGACGAAGTCGGGGATCTCGGCGAACGCGATGATCTCGTCGAACTGCGCGTCGATCTCCGCCTTCGACATCCCATGCAGGCCGGCGGTGAGGTAGATGTTGTCGCGGACGGTGAGGTCGTTGACGAAGCCGCCCGTGATCTCGATGAGCGGGGCGACGCCCGCGTGGACGCCGATGGATCCCTCGTCCGCGATCAGCACCTCCGCCACGAGCTTGAGGAGCGTCGACTTGCCCTGGCCGTTGCGCCCGACGACGCCGATGGCCTCGCCGGCGCGGACCTCGAAGGAGACGTGGCGGAGCGGCCAGAACTCGCCCGGCCGGGCCCGTCGCGCGGAGCCGGCGAACAGGTCCTTGAAGCTCCGGCGGGCCTTGCGGTTCCGGCGGAAGCGGATGCCCGCGTCCTCCACCGAGATGACGGACCGGGCGGCTGGCTCCGGCTGCGGCGCGGCCATCAGATCTCCTTCAGCACGGCGGGCAGCGAGCGACGGAAGACGAACGACCCGACCACGACCAGCGCGGCGGCGATGAGGGCGCTCACGCCGACCGCGTACCAGTCGAGCTCGCCGGGGAAGAACGCGGAGCGGTACAGGCCGAAGACGCCGGTGAGCGGATTGAGGGCCGCCCACGGGTGCAGCTCCGGCGGCAGGTCGCGCGACGAGTACACGATGGGGGAGGCGTAGAAGAGGAAGCGCAGGACGAGCTTCACCGCGCGCTCCAGGTCGCGGAAGAACACGACGAGCGGGGCGATGATCAGGCCGATGCCGAGGAGCAGGGCCGCCTGCAGGAGGACGGCGAGCGGGAGCAGCAGCACGTGGACGTCGAGTCGTGCTCCCGCAACGATCGCGAAGACGGCCAGCACGGGGAGGCTCGCGAGGAACTCGAAGCCCTTGGCGAGGACGAGCCGCAGCACCCAGATGGTGCGGGGGATCCGCGTCGACCGGACGAGCTTGGCCTGCGAGCTGAAGGCCTTCGTGAAGTCGCTGGTGGCGCCCGTGAACCACATCCACGGCAGGAGGGCCGCGAGGAGGAACACGATGTACGGCTCCTCGCCGACGCTCCGCGAGAAGACGACGGTGAAGACGAACCAGTAGATGCCCGACATGACGAGCGGGTCGAGGATCGACCAGAACCAGCCGAGCGCGCTCGTCGAGTAGCGGACCTTGAGGTCGCGTGTCGTGAGGAGCCAGAGCGAGCGGCGGTAGCGCGCGGCGGGGGTGCGGAAGGCGCGACCGGGACGGGCGGCATCGGGCACGGCGGGGATCCTCTGCGTCAGCATCCCCGAGGCGGTCTAGACGAAGAGGTTGGCCCTCTCGAGGTCCTCCGCGAAGTCGACCTCGACCGCGTACAGGTCGGAGATGTCTACCGGTTCGACGAGCAGGGAGTCCTGCTCGATCGCCAACTCTATTCCACGCTCGAAGTAGTCCTGGTCGGCGACCCGGGCGAGCTGGCGGATGAGGACCGGCTTGTCGGCGCGCGAGACGTAGTTGATGCCGACCGCCTCGCCGAGGCCGCCCTCCACCGTCTTCGACAGCTCGCGGATGTAGCCCTCGGGACTGGTCGTGTACTTGACCTCCTCGTCGGAGACGCGGGAGGTGTTGACGGTGACGAACGACTGGTCGCGCGCGATCATCGCGGCCGCGCGGCGCAGGATCATCGGGTCGAAGACCACGTCGCCGTTCATCCAGAGCACGCCGCCGGGGCCCGACGCACGGAGGGCGCGGAGCAGGCTCTTGGAGGTGTTGGTCTGGTCGTACTGCTCGTTGTAGATGTACTCGGCGTCCGGGAACGCGTCGATGATGTGGTCGAGCTTGTAGCCGACGACGATGCTTACCTTGGCGTCGTCGCCGAGGCCGAAGCGGATGTTGTCGAACTGCTGGCCCATGATCGTGCGGCCGTCGCTGAGCTCGGTGAGGGGCTTGGGGAGGCTGCGTCCGAGACGGCTGCCCATGCCTGCCGCCAGGATGACTACCTGGGTGGTCATGTGTTCTCCGTTCGATGCGGGGTGCCGAGCACGACCGGCAGCCCTCGGACGTCGAGGGTTCGCCGGGACTTCACCCGCGGGTTTCCTGTTCGACACGCCGTCATGCCTCGTCCATCGTACGCTCCGGCCGAGGAAATAGGCCGGGATGCGGGAGGTGTCGTGTCCCTTTCGTGATGATCGCATCGCGCCAGCGGCGGCCGTCCGCCCCTCCACCGACCCGTCGTCGAGTGTCCATAGCGCGTCGAGGACGCCGAGGCTGGCGCGGAGGGAGCCCTTGCTAACGTGGGCCTGTGACCGACGCCCCCGACGAGACGACCTCCCCTGACGCCACGTCCGACACCGGTGCGCAGCCGCACGACGACGCCTCCTCCGGCGCCTCGTCGACGGGCGACGGGCCGACGGGGACGGCCACCGCGACCGGTGCGGCCGACGCCGCCGTGGACGTGCCCGCCGCCCCTCGTTCGCCGAAGCCCGGACAGCGCGTGCCCCGGCGGGCGACCGCGCCCTCGCCGCGCACGGCGCCGGCCGTCGTGGTGGCGCCGACGCCACCGCGCGTGAAGGCGTCGCCGATCGTGGCGTCCACGGCGCGGCCCGCCACGGCCCCCGGCTCCGACCCGGATGCCGGCGAGGCCGCGTCGACGCCGTCGCGTCAGACCCGGGTGCGCCGCCGGACGCGCGCGCAGCGCGCCGCGGGCGACCCCGCGGATGCCGGCACTCCGCCCCAGCCGGACGCGGAGCCGGAGCAGGATGGGCCGCCCGTCCTGCCGTCCGAGCCGGCTGCTCCCTCCGAGCCGGAGCAGGACGACCTCGACGCGCTCAGCGGGATGCTCGCGGACGTCCATCGGGAGACGCCCTCAGCCGAGGCGGATCCCGTCCGGGAGACCCGCGACGTCGACCCGTCGCCCGAGAGCACGGACACGGACGAGGCGGCCTCCGAGGGCGAGCAGGTCGTCGCGATCGTCGCCGAGCCCGGACCCGACCCCATCGACGCAGCGGGCGAGGAGCGCGGATCGGGGTCGACGAGGGACGACGGGATGGCGTCCGAGCCCGACGGGGAACCGGCCGACGAGTCGTCGGCCGACGCCGAGGAAGAGGCCGACGCCGAAGTCGAGGAAGAGGCCGCGCCCGCCGCGGTCGCGACGCCGCCCCGGGCCGTCAGCGTCCGCACCGACAGCCTCACCTCGCCCCGGTCCACCCGAGCCGGGCTCCCGGGCGTGGGGGAGACCGCGCTCACGCCGTCCGTCCGAGGCGACCGCGCGGCCGCGCCCGAGCTCGGCGACGACGTCCTCGTCATCGAGGGGCTCACCAAGCGCTTCGACGAGAAGGTGGCCGTCGACGACATCGCGCTCACCGTGCGCGCCGGGTCCTTCTACGGCATCGTCGGCCCGAACGGAGCGGGCAAGACCACGACCATGTCGATGGTCACGGGGCTCCTGCGGCCCGACGCCGGCACGGTCACGGTGAACGGGATCGACGTCTGGCAGGACCCGCTCACCGCCAAGCGCAGCATCGGCGTGCTGCCCGACCGCCTGCGCCTCTTCGACCGGCTCACCGGCGCGCAGCTCCTGCACTACTCGGGTGCGCTCCGCGGCCTCGACGACGCGGAGATCCGCAGCCGTTCCGCCGACCTCATCCAGGCCTTCGGGCTCGAGGACGCCGTGGGGCGCCTCGTCACCGACTACTCGGCGGGCATGACCAAGAAGGTCGCCCTCGCCTGCGCCATGATCCACTCGCCGCGGATGCTCGTGCTCGACGAGCCGTTCGAGTCGGTCGACCCGGTGTCGGCGGCGAACGTGGTGGAGATCCTGCAGGACTACGTGGCGCACGGCGGCACGGTCGTGCTCTCGAGCCACGGGATGGACTTCATCCAGCGCATCTGCGACCACGTCGCGATCATCGTCAACGGGCGCGTGCTCGCCGCCGGCACCATGGACGAGGTCCGTGCCGGCCGTTCGCTGGAGGAGCGGTTCGTGGCGCTGGCCGGCGGTCGACGCACGGCGGAGGGGTTCTCGTGGTTGCACTCGTTCTCCGACTGAGGCTCGCCCTCCTCGCCAACGCGTTCCGACGCAGCCCCTGGCAGGTGCTCGGGCTGGTCGTGGCCGGGATCTACGGGATCCTCGTCACGGTCGTCACCGTCGGCGCGCTCGCGGGGCTCCGGGACGCGGACGCGACCGCGGCCCGCGACCTCGTCGTGGCGGGCGGCTCGCTCGTGGTCCTCGGCGCGCTCCTGGTGCCGCTGGTGCTCGGATCCGCCGACGCGATGGATCCGCGCCGCTTCGCCCCCTACGGCATCGAGCCCCGGCGCCTCGCCGTCGCGCTGGCCGTCGCCGCGCTCGTGAACGTGCCGGGCGTCGCGCTCGTCGTCGTGGCGCTCACCACCGTCGTCACCTGGTCGCGGGATCCGGCCACCGCGCTCGTCGCCGTGCTCGCGGCGGCCGCGGCCGTCGTCACCTGCGTGCTCGTCGCGCGGATCAGCACCGTCGTCGCGTCCGTGCTGCTGAGCACGCGGCGCGCGCGCGAGGCGACCGGCCTCGTGGCGGGGCTGGTCGCGGTGCTGCTCGTCCCGGCCGTGGTCGCCCTCGCGCAGGCGGACCTGCTCGACGACGGGCTGCGGCCCGCCCGCGGCCTCCTCGGCGTCCTCTCCTGGACCCCGTTCGGCGCCGCCTGGGCCGCACCCGCCGCCGCCGTGACGGGCGACGCGGGCGGGGCCCTCGGGATGCTCCTCGTCGCCCTCGCCTCCGCGGCCGTGCTGGCGCTGCTCTGGATCCGCGTCGTCCCGTGGGCGCTCACCGCGCCCGACCGCGCGGGCGGCGGACGGGCCCAGACCGGACTCGGCTGGTTCGGCCGGTTCGGCGGGTCGCCCGCCGGCGCGGTCGCCGCGCGCAGCGTCACCTACTGGGTCCGCGACCCCCGCTACCGCGCCACGCTCGTGCTCATCCCGGTCCTGCCGCTCGTGCTCCTCGTGCCGCTCGTGATCGTCGACGTCGACGCGCACGTCCTCGCGCTCGTGCCGCTGCCCGTCATGGCCCTGTTCCTCGGCTGGAGCGTCCACAACGACACCGCGCACGACCACACCGCCGTGTGGCTCCACGTCGTGTCGGGCCTGCGCGGCGTGGCCGACCGCCTGGGCCGCATCGTCCCCGTGCTCGCGATCGGCGTCCCGCTCGTGGCCGTCGGCGCCCCGCTCAGCGCGCTCGGCTTCGGCGACGCGTCGGTGCTGCCGTCCGTCATCGGCGTCAGCGGCGGCGTGCTGCTCATCGGGGTCGGGCTGTCGTCGCTGTCCTCGGCGCGCTTCCCGTACCCGGCGTCGCGCCCCGGCGACAGCCCGTTCCACGCACCGCAGTCGGTCGGGGCGGGCGGATCCACGGTGCCCACCCTGACGTTCCTCGCCACCGTCGTGCTCGCCCTGCCGTCCGCGTGGCTCGGCTGGATGGGGCTCGTGCACGGCGGCGCGTACCCGGTCCTCTCGCTCCTGGTCGGCCTCGGCGTCGGCGTCCTGACGCTGGCGGGCGGCCTCGTCGGCGGCGGTCGCGTCTTCGAGCGGCGCGGTCCCGAGCTCCTCGCCTTCGCCCAGCGGCACTGACGTCGGGCGGCCCGTCCGTCCCGGCGGTGCCGCCTTCGGGGAAAAGTAGACTGGGGGGATGGTCATCCTCAGCATCGAACAGGACCCCGGCCGTCCCACGCAGGGCGGCGGCACCGACACCCTCGACCGCGAGCTCGAGGAGCTCCTCGAGCAGGAGACGATCGAGCCCGGCGATCACGAGCGCTTCTCGCACTACGTGAAGAAGGACAAGATCCTCGAGTCCGCCATCAGCGGCAAGCCCGTCAAGGCGCTGTGCGGCAAGAAGTGGCTGCCCGGCCGCGACCCGGAGAAGTTCCCGGTGTGCCCCGACTGCAAGCGCATCTACGAGGGCATGAAGCCGGAGTAGCCGCCCGCACGCGCAGCGCGCCGCGTCAGTCGGTCGCGCCCTGCTCGGTCGGGATCGCCGGGTCGCCCGCGCGCAGCCGGAAGGCCTCGACGGGCAGATCGCGCACGACGCGCGCGTGGTGCTCGCGTGCCGCGGCGGTGCCCGCGGGGCCGAGCCACCGCGGGTCCGGCTCACCGTCCTCGACGAGCGTGACGAGCAGGTCGCGATCGCCCGGCAGCGGCGCCGGGTGCGGTCCGACGGTCACGAGCTCGGCGGTCGCGGTGCCCTGCGCGTCGTGGCGCCGCAGCGCCCCCTTGAGCCCGCCGCGGCTCTGCTTGCCGGTCGAGCGCTTCGCCACCGGCACCCACCCGCCCCGGCCGCCCGCCTCGCGGTGGGCGACGAGCTTGAAGACCATGCCGGCCGCGGGGGCGCCGGATCCGGTGACGAGCGAGGTGCCGACGCCGTAGGAGTCGACGGGGGAGGCGGCGAGGCCGGCGATGCCGTGCTCGTCGAGGTCGTTGGTGACGGTGATCCGCGTGCCCGTGGCGCCGAGCGCGTCGAGCTGCGCGCGCACCTCGCCGACGAGCACGGGCAGGTCGCCGGAGTCGAGGCGGACGGCGCCGAGGCCCGTGCCCGCGACGCGGACGGCGGTCTCGACGCCCTGGCGCACGTCGTACGTGTCGACGAGGAGGGTCGTCCCGGCGCCGAGCGCCTCGACCTGGGCGCGGAAGGCCTGCTCCTCCGTGTCGTGCAGGAGCGTGAAGGAGTGGGCGGCCGTCCCCATGGTGGGGACGCCCCAGGTGCGGCCGGCCTCGAGGTTCGAGGTGGCGCTGAAGCCCGCGATGAACGCCGCGCGCGCCGCGGCGACGGCGGAGCGCTCGCCCGTGCGGCGGGATCCCATCTCGGCGAGCGGACGGGTGCCGGCGACCTGCACCATGCGGGCGGCCGCGCTCGCGACGGCGGAGTCGTAGTTGAGGACGCTGAGGACGAGCGTCTCGAGGATCACCCCGTCGGCGAACGGCGCCTCGACCGTGAGCAGCGGCGAGCCGGGGAAATGCACCTCGCCCTCGCGGTAGCCGGCGATGCGGCCGCGGAACCGGTAGTCGGCGAGCCAGGCGAGCGCCTCCTCGCCGACGACGCGCTCGGACCGGAGGTACTCGAGCTCGGCGTCGCCGAAGCGGAAGTCGCGGATCAGCTCGAGCAGGCGGCCCGTGCCCGCGACGACGCCGAAGCGGCGGCCGTTCGGGAGGCGCCGGGCGAAGCACTCGAAGACGCACTCGCGGTCGTGGGTGCCGGCCTTCAGCGCTGCGTCGAGCATCGTCAGCTCGTACCGGTCGGTGAGGAGGGAGGTCGCCTGGGTCACCCGTCCAGCCTAGGGCGGCGCACGGCGGGGTCGCCGTCCGCATCGCGCACGGGCCGCGGCGATGACGGGGGTGCGGCCTAGGTTCGTGCCATGGAGCGCACGCGATGGATCCTCGCCGACCAGCTGGGCGACCACTTCGACGACGGCGGGCCGATGCTGCTCATCGAGTCCCGCGGGCTCCTCGCCCGGCGGCCGTACCACCGCGCCAAGGCGCACCTCATCCTCTCGGGCATCCGGCACCGCGCGCGGGCCCTGGGCGACCGCGTCGAGTTCCACCAGGTCGAGCACTACCGCGACGTCGTGCAGGACCGCCGCGACCTGCAGGTCGTCGACCCCACCTCGCGCGGGCTCCGCCGGCTGGTCGCCGAGATCGAGGCGGAGGTGCTGCCGAGCCGCGGCTTCGTCACGAGCGAGCAGGAGTTCGCCGAGTGGATGGCGGGGCGCACGTCGAACCGCCTGGTCATGGAGGACTTCTACCGGTGGTCACGAGCCCGCACCGGCATCCTCATGGACGGCGACGACCCCGTCGGCGGCCGCTGGAACTACGACCACGACAACCGGGAGCGGCCCCCGAAGGGCGCTGCGTCGCTCGGCCTGCCCGAGCCGTGGTGGCCGGAGGAGGACGACATCGACGCCGAGGTCCGCTCCGACCTCGACGCGTGGGAGCGGAAGGGGCTCATGCGGTTCGTGGGGGAGGACGGCCCGCGGCGCTTCGCCGTCACGCCGGAGGAGGGCCGCCTCGCGCTGGAGGACTTCGTGGGCAGCCGCCTCAACGACTTCGGCCCCTTCGAGGACGCGTCGCTCGCGGGCGACTGGACCATGGCGCACTCGCTGCTGAGCGCCACGATGAACATGGGCGTGCTCGATCCCGCGGACGTCGTCGAGCGCATCGTCGCCGAGCACGCGGCCGGCCGTGCACCCATCCAGAGCGTCGAGGGCATCGTGCGCCAGATCATGGGCTGGCGCGACTACGTCTGGCACCTCTACTGGGCCTTCGAGGACGACTACACGTCCGAGAACCGGCTCGACGCGCACCGGGGCGTCCCCACCGCGCTGCGCGAGCTCGACGCGTCGGGCATCCAGGCGGCCTGCCTCTCCCACGTGGTCGACAAGGTGCGCACGCACGGGTGGGCGCATCACATCGAGCGGCTCATGATCCTCGGCAACCTCGCGCTCCAGCGCGGCTACGACCCCCGGGCCATGAACGACTGGTTCATCGACTCGTTCGTCGACGGCACGCCCTGGGTCATGCCGGCGAACGTCGTGGGGATGGCGCTGCACGCCGACGGCGGCCGCATGGCGACGAAGCCGTACGCGGCGGGCGGCGCCTACATCGACCGCATGACGGATCACTGCGGCGGCTGCCCCTTCGACCCGAAGGTGCGGGTCGGGCCCACCGCCTGCCCGTACACGGCCGGGTACTGGGCGTTCCTCGACCGCAACCAGGACCGGCTGCGCGGCAACGCCCGGATGAACCAGCCGCTCGGCGGGCTCGCGCGCCTGAAGGACCTGCCCGAGCTGGTCGCCCAGGAGGAGGCGCGGCGGTCGCTGTGACCGGCGCCATGCGTCGCCCGGCCTCGCCGCACCCTCCCTCACGGCGCCCGGCCTCGCCTCGCCCGGCTCCGGCCGCCTCCGGTGCCGCCGGTAGGCTGGCGGGATGAGCGACGCGCCGATCGGGATCTTCGACTCCGGCGTCGGCGGCCTCACCGTGGCGCGCGCGGTCGCGACCCTCCTGCCGCGCGAGTCCATCGTCTACATCGGCGACACGGCGCACACGCCCTATGGCGACAAGCCCATCGCGGACGTCCGCCGCTACGCCCTCGCGGTGCTCGACGACCTCGTCGAGCGCGGCGTGAAGATGCTCGTCATCGCCTGCAACACCGCGTCCGCCGCCATGCTCCGGGACGCCCGGGAGCGCTACGACATCCCCGTCGTCGAGGTCATCCAGCCCGCGGTACGCACCGCCGTGAGCGTCACCCGCAACCACCGCGTCGGCGTCATCGCCACGCACGCCACCGTCCTCAGCCGCGCCTACGACGACGCGTTCGCCGCGGCGCCGCACCTGGAGCTGACGAGCGCCGAGGCGCCGCGCTTCGTCGAGTTCGTCGAGCGCGGCGAGACCTCCGGCCCCGAGCTGATGGCGGCCGCCGAGGAGTACCTCGCGCCGCTCCGGGCGGCCGGCGTCGACACGCTCGTGCTCGGCTGCACCCACTACCCGTTCCTCGAGGGCGCCATCTCGCTGCTCATGGGCCCCGACGTCACGCTCGTCTCGAGCGACACCGAGACCGCGAAGGACGTGTACCGCGAGCTGGTGTCCGCGGGCCTCGAGCGCCGCTCCGACGCGCCTCCGGTGATCCGCTACGAGGCCACCGGCGGCCGCGCGTCCGACTTCGAGGACCTCGCGCACCGCATGCTCGGCAGCGGCGTCACGCACGTCGAGCTCGTCGAGACCGGCGCCATCACCCTGCCCCGCCGACCTCGGACGGACGCGGCGACGCCTCCGGACGCGGACGGCACCACCCCATCCACCCCCGATCCGAGCCGAGGCCGACCATGACCGACGACACCACCCGCCACGACGGCCGCGCCGCCGACCAGCTGCGCGAGATCACCATCGAGCGGAACTGGAGCGAGCAGGCCGAGGGATCCGCCCTCATCTCCTTCGGGCGCACCCGCGTCCTCTGCACCGCCTCCTTCACCAACCGCGTGCCGCGGTGGAAGGCCGGCAGCGGCCAGGGCTGGGTCACCGCCGAGTACGCGATGCTGCCCCGCGCCACGAACGAGCGCATGGACCGCGAGGCCGTCAAGGGCAAGGTCGGCGGCCGCACGCACGAGATCTCGCGCCTCATCGGCCGCAGCCTCCGCGCCGTCGTCGACATGAAGGCGCTCGGCGAGAACACGATCGTCATCGACTGCGACGTGCTCCAGGCCGACGGCGGCACCCGCACCGCCGCCATCACGGGCGCGTACGTCGCCCTCGCCGACGCGCTCGAGTGGGGCCGCGAGCGCAAGTTCATCGCCCAGCGCGCCACGCCGCTGAAGGACAGCGTCGCCGCGGTCTCCGTCGGCATCGTCGACGGCGACCCCCTCCTCGACCTCGCCTACGTCGAGGACGTGCGCGCCGAGACCGACATGAACGTCGTCATGACGGGCAGCGGGTCCTTCGTCGAGGTCCAGGGCACGGCCGAGGGCGCGCCCTTCGACCGCGCCGAGCTCGACGCCCTGCTCGACCTCGCGCTCGGCGGCGGCACCACGCTCACCGCGCTGCAGGCGCAGGCGCTCGGCCGCTGAGGATCCCGCCCGTGATCCCGCTCGTGCTCGCCACCCACAACGCCCACAAGGTCGAGGAGCTGCGCCGGATCCTCGGCGCCCGCCTCGACGGGATCGACCTCGTCGGCTACGACGGCCCCGAGCCCGTGGAGGACGGCACGTCGTTCGAGGAGAACGCGCTGATCAAGGCGCGCGCGGCGGCCCGGCACACGGGGCACGCGGCGCTCGCGGACGACTCGGGCATCGGCGTCGACGTCCTCGGCGGATCACCCGGGATCTTCTCCGCGCGCTGGGCCGGCCCCGCACGGGACAGCCGCGAGAACCTGGAGCTCCTGCTCTGGCAGCTGGGCGACGTGCCGGACGCCCACCGCGGCGCGCGCTTCAGCTGCGCGGCGGCCCTCGTCGTGCCCACCGCCGACGGCCTCGTCGAGTGGACGGCGCTCGGCGTGTGGGAGGGATCCGTCCTCCGCGCCGTCGAGGGGCAGGGCGGCTTCGGCTACGACCCGATCTTCCGTCCGGCCACCGGCGGCGCGAGCGCGGCGGCCCTCACCGCCGACGAGAAGGACCGCGTCAGCCACCGCGCGCTGGCATTCGACGCGATCATGCCGGTGGTCCGGCGCGAGCTGCTCGGCGAGGCCTGACGCCCCTCCCGCCCTCCTGAGAGCGGGACTCGTTCCCGACTGCGCTCCCGGCTGGATCCGCATGACGGCGGGCCCGTACGGTGGACGCATGGGCTCCGGATCGCACGACCACGGTGCGGCGACGACCGACCGCCGCCGCCTCGTGATCGCCATCGCGATCACCGCCGCGGTCCTCGTGGTCGAGGTGGTCGGGGCGCTCGTCTCCGGCTCGCTGGCGCTCCTCGCCGACGCCGGGCACATGACGAGCGACCTGCTCGCGCTCGGCATCGCCCTCGCGGCGACCATCATCGCGGCGCGTCCCGCGACCGACCGGCACACCTTCGGCTTCCAGCGCGGCGAGGTGCTCGGCGCGCTCGTCAACGGGCTGATCCTCGCGGTGGTCGCCGTCGTCGTCGCGGTGCAGGGCGTCGAGCGGCTGCTCGCGCCGGAGGGCCCGGCGGTGGACCCGGGCGTCATGCTCGTGGCCGCGGGCATCGGCCTCGTGGCGAACGTCGCCGCGCTCGTCGTGCTCCGCGGGGGAGCGGGCCGCTCCCTCAACATGCGCGGGGCGTACCTCGAGGTGCTGGGCGACGCGTTCGGATCGGTCGCCACCATCGTCGCGGGCGTCGTCATCGCGGCCACGGGCTCCGGCCGCGCGGACGCCGTCGCGTCGCTCGTCATCGCCGCGCTCATCGTGCCCCGCGCCGTCGTGCTGCTGCGCGACGTGGTGCGGGTCCTGAACGAGTCGACGCCCGTGGGGACCGAGCCGGAGCGGATCCGCGCCCACCTCCTCGAGACGCCCGGCGTCACCGCCGTCCACGACGTGCACGTGTGGGCCATCACCACGGGATCGCCGGTGTTCACCGCCCACGTCGTGGTGGAGCAGGAGGTCTTCCGCGAGGGCCGCACGGGGGAGCTGCTCGACCGCCTGTCCGGCTGCCTCGACGACCACTTCGACGTCGAGCACAGCACGTTCCAGCTGGAGCCCGAGGAGCACGCCGGTCACGAGCACCGGCACCACGTCTGACCCGTCCGTCGGCGGATCCGTCCGACGGCATGCCGACGCGCAGCTCAGCGGGTCCGGGGCAGCGCCCGTGCGAGCGGGTGGATCGCGGGTCGGCGCGCCTCAGCGCCGGGGGTCGTTCGAGGGGTCCTGGTCGAAGGCCTCCGGCGCGAGCGCGAGCTCCTCGCCGTCGTCCGGGACGCCGGCCGCCTCCTCGTCGCGCGCGTGCTTGCGGGCGCGCAGGAAGTGGATCGCCGCGGGCACGACCGTGATGAACACGGCGCCGAGCAGGACGTAGTCGATGTAGTGCGTGACGAAGTCGCGGATGGGCGGGAAGCCGTTGAGCAGGTGGCCGAGGAAGGTGAGGCCCGCGCCCCAGATGAGGGCGCCGACGGCGTTGTAGAAGGAGTACTTGCGGTAGTCCATGTGCCCCACGCCGGCCGCGATGGGCGCGAAGGTGCGGACGATGGGCACGAAGCGCGCCGCGATGACCGCCAGCCCGCCGAAGCGCGCGAAGAACGCGTTCGTGCGGACCACGTTCTGGCGGCTGAAGATGCCGGAGTCCTTGCGCTCGAAGACCTTCGGCCCCGCCTTGTGGCCGATGAGGTAGCCGACCTCCCCGCCCGCGAACGCCGAGAAGGCGATGGCGAGGCAGACCCACCAGATGTCGATGCCGGTGATGCCGGGCAGCGTGAGGCCGGCGATGACGAGGAGCGTGTCGCCCGGGAAGAGGAAGCCGAAGAGGAGGCCCGTCTCCGCGAAGATGATGAGGCAGATCCCGATGAGGGCGAATCCCCCGAACGACTCGATGAGGGTCGTCGAGTCGAGGAAGTCGAAGAGCTGGGGATGCACGTGAGGGCTCCAGTCGTGGTGAGCCGGCACGGTGCTGGGCGACCGGCGGCAGAGCACAGGATATCGGGAGGCGCCGCGAGCGCGCCGAGATCCGGGCACCCCCGGTCGAGGGGCGCCGTGCCCCTCAGGCGCCGAGCTGCGGGTGACCGAACAGCCCGGGGACGCCGCCCGAGTGCCAGAGCACGACGCGGTCCTCGGGGCCGACGGATCCCGCCCGCGCCGCCGCGTGGAGCCCGGCCGCCGCGCGGGCCGTGTAGGTCGGGTCGAGGAGGATCCCGGTCGTCCGCGCGACGAGCACGAGCGCGTCGCGCGCCTCGTCGGTGAGGTGGGCGTAGCCGGGTCCGACGCGGTCCTCGTCGATCCGGAGCGCGCCGGCCGAGATGCCGGTCCCGCGCTCGGCGAGGAACCCGGCGACGACGGCCCGCGGATCCGCGACCGCCCCGCAGTGCACGCCGAGCACGCGCTCCGGTCCGAGCGCCTCGACGAGCCCCGCCATGGTGCCGCCGGATCCGAGGGCCACGACCACGTGGTCGACCTCGCCCACCTGCTCCCGCAGCTCGTGGCCCGCGTCGACGAAGCCCCGGACGGAGTGGGCGTCGGATCCGCCGAAGGCCACCAGGTGCACGCGCGTGCCCGCCGCCTCGAGCTCGGCGACGACCTCGGCGGCGCGCGGCTCCGCGCCCTCGTCGCCGGACCACTCGATGCGCGCGCCGTACAGCGCGTCGAGCAGCACGTTGCCGCGCTCGGCGACCGCGTGCCCCTCGAGGACGAGCACGACGTCGAGGCCGAGCGTGGCCCCGGCGGCCGCGGTCATCCGGGCGTGGTTGCTCTGCGGGGCACCGGTCGTGACGATCGTCGTGGCCCCGCGCGCGACGGCCCGCCCGAGCGAGCGCTCGAGCTTGCGGGCCTTGTTGCCGCCGCCGCCCCAGCCGATGAGGTCGTCCCGCTTCATCAGGAGCCGCTCGGGGTGGAGGCCGAGCGCCTCGGCCAGCCGGGGGACCGGGTGCACGGGCGTCGGCTCGGTCCAGAGGCGGATGCGGTCGTCCACGGGTGCTCCTCGTCCATGTCGGAGCGTCGCCGTCGGGCGGATCCCGCTCCTCGCGGGCCTCGCCCTCGTGCGGGAGAAGGGACTTGAACCCTCACGCTCGAAAGCACAGGAACCTAAATCCTGCGTGTCTACCGATTCCACCACTCCCGCGGGTGCCCGCCCAGCTTAGGACGCCCCCTAATATGTTGATCGTGACAACGAAGACACTCGTAGCAGGCATCGACTCCTCCACGCAGAGCTGCAAGGTGGTCGTCCGCGACCTCGACACGGGCGCCCTGGTGCGCTCCGGCCGCGCGTCCCACCCCGACGGCTCGGAGGTGGATCCCGCGCACTGGTGGGACGCGCTCCTCGCGGCCGTCGCCGACGCAGGGGGCCTCGACGACGTCGCCGCCATCTCGGTCGGCGGCCAGCAGCACGGCATGGTCTGCCTCGACGAGTCGGGCGCCGTCGTCCGCGACGCGCTCCTCTGGAACGACACGCGATCCGCGCAGGCCGCCGCCGACCTCCGCGACGAGCTCGGCGCCGACGCCTGGGCGAGCGCGCTGGGCGTCGTCCCCGTCGCGTCCTTCACCGCCACCAAGCTCCGCTGGCTCCGCGACGCCGAGCCGGAGAACGCGGCCCGCGTCGCCGCCGTCGCCCTCCCGCACGACTGGCTGACCTGGCGCCTCCTCGGCCACGGCGTCGGATCCCCGGACCTCGCCGCCCTCGCCACCGACCGCTCCGACGCGAGCGGCACGGCGTACTGGTCGAGCGTCACGGGGGAGTACCGCCTCGACCTCCTGGAGCGCGCGCTCGGCCGCGTCGTCGGCCTGCCGCGCGTGCTCGGCCCCGGCGAGTCCGCCGGCGTCACGGGCGACGGCATCCCCGGCGTCCCGGCCGGCATTCCCGTCGGCCCGGGCGCGGGCGACAACGCCGCCGCCGCGCTCGGGCTCGGCGCTGTGCCGGGCGACGTCGTGGTCTCCATCGGCACGTCCGGCACGGTCTTCGCCGTCACCGCGGATCCCATCACCGACGCGTCCGGCACGGTCGCCGGCTTCGCGGACGCCACCGGCAACTTCCTCCCGCTCATCGCGACCCTCAACGCCGCCCGCGTGCTCGACGGCGGCGCGCGCCTCCTCGGCGTCGACCACGCGCGGCTGTCCGACCTCGCGCTCGAGGCGCCCGCGGGATCCGACGGCCTCGTGCTCCTGCCGTACTTCGAGGGCGAGCGCACGCCGAACCTGCCCGACGCGACCGCGTCGCTGCACGGGATGACCCTCCGCAACTCGACGCCGGCGACCATGGCCCGCGCGCACGTCGAGGGCATGCTGTGCGGCCTGGCCGACGGACTCGACGCCATCACGCGCCAGGGCGTGCGGGTGGAGCGCGTGCTCCTCATCGGCGGCGGGGCGAAGAGCCGCGCCGTGTGCGAGATCGCGCCCACGATCTTCGGCGTCCCCATCCACGTGCCGGACGCGGGCGAGTTCGTGGCTGACGGCGCCGCGAAGCAGGCCGCGTGGATCCTCACGGGCAGCGTCCCCGAGTGGCCCCTCGCGGGCGACGAGGTCTTCGACGCGCCAGGCGTGCCCGCGGTGCGCGCGGCGTACGCGGCGGCGAAGGCGGAGCTGGGGTACTGACGACCGCGGGCCGTCTCGCGGGCAGCGGCCTGTGGACGGCTCCGGCGGGATGACCGCCTGATCAGCATCCTGTGCGGGTGCAGACGCGGACCCCCCTCGACATCATCTCCGGACGGGTGCGGGAGCGGCTCCGGGACGACGGGGCGGTGGCGGATCCCGCGGGCACCGCGGCCGTCGTCCGCGAGGAGGTGCGGCGGTTCGCCGAGCAGGCGCTCGGCTCCGACACCCGGCTCGTCGACGACGAGGCGGCGACCGAGCGCCAGGTGCTCGCGCGCATCACGGGCTTCGGCGCGCTGCAGCCGCTGCTCGACGACGACTCCGTCGAGGAGATCTGGATCAACGCCCCGACGCGCGTGTTCGTGGCGCGGGCCGGCGTCCCCGAGCTGACCGCGCTCGTCCTCACGGACGCGGAGGTGCGCGACCTCGTCGAGCGGATGCTGCAGTCCTCCGGCCGCCGCGTCGATCTCTCGACGCCCTTCGTCGACGCGTCGCTGCCCGACGGGTCGCGGCTGCACGTGGTGATCCCCGACGTCACGCGTCGGCACTGGGCGGTGAACATCCGGAAGTTCTCCCGGCGCATCCGCGACCTCGACCACCTCGTGGCGCTCGGCAGCCTGCCGCTGCAGGCGGCGGAGTTCCTGCGGATGAGCGTCCGCGCGGGGCTGTCCATCGTCGTCAGCGGCGCGACGCACACCGGCAAGACCACCATGGTCGACGCGCTGCTCTCGGCGGCGCGCGCCTCCGACCGCATCGTGACGGTGGAGGAGACGTTCGAGCTGGATCCGGCCGGCCGCGACGTCGTCGCCATGCAGTGCCGGCAGCCGAGCCTCGAGGGATCCGGCGAGATCACGCTCCGGCGCCTCATCAAGGAGGCGCTGCGGATGCGACCCGACCGGCTGGTCGTCGGCGAGGTGCGCGAGGCGGAGTGCCTCGACCTCCTCATCGCGCTCAACTCCGGCGTGCCCGGCATGTGCTCCATCCACGCGAACAGCGCGCGCGAGGCGCTCGTCAAGCTCTGCACGCTGCCGCTCCTCGCGGGGCGCAACATCGACGCGGCCTTCGTCGTGCCCACCGTCGCGACCTCGGTGGACCTCGTGGTGCACCTCGAGGTGCTGCCGTCCGGCGCCCGGCGGGTGGCCGAGATCCTCGCGCCCGGGGGTCGGCACTCGGGCATGGTCATCGAGGCCAGCTCGGTCTTCGCGCTGGAGGACGGCGTGCTCACCGCGACCGGCGGGCAGCCTGCGCACCTGGCGAAGTACCGGTCCGCCGGGCTCGATCCGCTGCGGATCCTCGTGGGGGCGCCGTGAGCGTCGCCCTCGGGCTCGCGTTCGGCGCCGGCCTCGTCCTCCTGCTGGCGCCGCGCCTCTGGCCGTCGGCAGGGGGCGCGTCGGGCCGCGGGCGCGGCATCGCGGACGTCGTGCACGACCGCCTCACCCACGCCGGCCTCGAGCGGATCTCCGTCAGCGCGTTCCTCGCGGTCTCGGCGCTCGTCGGGCTCGCGGCCGCCGTGCTCGTCGAGGCCCTCCTCCGCGTGGACGGTGCCGCCCTCGCGGCGGGCGTCGTCGGCGTCGCGCTCCCGTGGGCCGTCGTCGGCGCCCGGTCAGCAGCCCGCCGCCGCGCGCACCGCGAGGTCTGGCCCGACGTCGTCGACCACCTCGTGAGCGCCGTCCGGGCGGGCATGGGGCTGCCGGACGCGGTCGCGTCGCTCGCGGTCGCGGGTCCCGCCGTCCTGCGCCCGGCGTTCCAGGCGTTCGCCGCCGACCACCGCGCCACCGGCAGCTTCGCCGTCGCGGTGGACGAGCTCAAGGCGCGCCTCGCCGACCCGACCGCCGACCGCATCCTCGAGACGCTCCGGATGGCGCGCGAGGTCGGCGGCACCGAGCTGCCCGACGTGCTGCGGGGCCTCGCTCGGTTCCTCCGCGAGGAGGCGGCGATCCGCAGCGAGGCCGAGGCGCGGCAATCCTGGGTCGTCAACGCGGCCAAGCTCGGCGTGGCGGCGCCGTGGATCATCCTGGCGCTCCTGTCGACGCGGTCGGAGGCGGCCGCCGCCTACGCCACCCCCGCGGGCACGGTCGTCATCGTCGTCGGGCTCGTCGTCTCCGCCGTCGCGTACCGCCTCATGCTGGCCCTCGGCCGACTCCCCGAGGACCGGCGGTGGTTCGCGTGACGGCGACGGAGTCGTGGGGCGCCGTCCTGGGGTTCATGGCCGGACTCGGGCTCTGGACCATGCTCGGCGCCGTCCCCAGGTTCCGGCGGGCGCGCCTGCTCGACCGCGTCGCCCCGCACGTGCTCGACGTGTCCGAGGGCGCCCGGCGGCACCTCGCCGTGACTACAGTGCACCCGCTGCCCGTGCTCGGCACGCTCGGGGCGCCGGCCGTGATCCCGCTGCGGCAGGGGCTCGCCCGCGTGCTCGGCGGCACGGAGAGGATCGCGCAGCTGCTCGCCCAGTCCGGATCCGGGGATGACGTCGAGCGGTACCGGTCGCGCCAGCTCGTGGGGCTCGTCCTCGGAACGGCCGCGGGCGCGGTCCTCGCGGTAGTGGCCGGCGGTGCCGCGCTCCTCGGCGGCGGGCTCCCGCAGACGCAGATCGTGGCGATCCCGGTGGTGGCGGGCATCGCCGGGCTCGTGGCGTGCGATCGGGTGCTCGAGCGGGCGGCGAAGCGGAGGCTGGCGCGCATCTCGGCCGAGCTGCCCACGGTGCTCGAGTTCCTCGCGCTGAACCTCGCCGCCGGAGAGGGGCTGCTCGATGCGCTCCGCCGCGTCGCGCGCGTCGGATGCGGGGAGCTCGCGGGGGAGCTGGGGCGCGTCGTCGCCGACGTCGGCACGGGCATCCCCGTCGCCCGCGCCTTCGAGGACCTCGCCCGCCGGCTCGCCCTCCCCGCCGTCTCGCGCCTCGTCGACCAGCTGGCGGGATCCCTCGAGCGCGGCACCCCGCTGGCGGAGGTGCTCCGGGCCCAGGCGCAGGACGCCCGCGAGGTCGCCAAGCGCGAGCTGCTCGAGAGCGCCGGCCGCAAGGAGGTCGGGATGCTCGTGCCCCTGGTGTTCCTGATCCTGCCGCTCACCATCGTCTTCGCCCTGTTCCCCGGGATCCTCGTCCTCCAGCTCGGGCTGTAGGACCGGGGATCCGCCTCACCGCACCACCACCATCCACCACCGACCGAGAGGCACGACATGACCGACGAACGAGGGAGCACCGAGCTGCCGGGGACCCGCGATGCCCGCTGGGACGACGACCGCGGCGACGTCCCCGGCTGGGTGCTCATCACCCTGATGACGGCCGGGCTCGTCATCATCCTGTGGGGCGTCGCGGGACCCCTGCTGCAGAACGTGTTCACCCAGGCCATCGACCGGGTCACGTCGTTCTGATGCGCGATGACCGCGGCTCGGCGCCGGCCGAGTTCGTCATGGTCGGCGCGCTGCTCGTCGTCCTCGCCCTCTCGGTGCTCCAGCTCGCGCTGGCGCTGCACGTGCGGACGACCGTGCTCGACGCGGCGGGGGAGGGGGCGCGGACCGCGGCGCTCGCCGGGGCGACGCAGGCCGACGGCGTCGAGCGGACGCGGGAGCTGATCACCACGGCGGTGGGGGAGCGGTACGCGCGCGAGGTCACGGCGGGCACGGGCACCGTCCTCGGCCACGCCGTGGTCAGCGTCACGGTCCGCACCACGCTGCCGCTCCTCGGGCTCCTCGGCGTCGACCGCGGGCTGGAGGTGACGGGGCATGCGGCGGTCGAGCGGCTGGGCTGACGACCGCGGATCGGCCGCCCTGGAGTTCATCACCGCCGGCGTGCTGCTGCTCGTGCCGCTCGTGTACCTCGTGCTCGCCCTGTCGGCCGTCCAGGGCGCGGCGCTCGCGACCGAGGGGGCCGCGCGGCAGGCGGCCCGCGTCTACGCGCGCGCGGACGACGACGCGTCCGGGCGCCGCGAGGCCGCGGCCGCGGTCGACGTCGCGCTCGCCGACCAGGGCGTGGCGCCGGACGGCGTCGCGCTCGCCATCACGTGCGCGCCGGATCCGCTGCGCTGCCACGCCCCGCGCTCCCTCGTGCACGTCTCGGTGCGCGTCGCTGCCCGGCTGCCGCTCGCCCCGCCCGTCGCGGGGCCCGACGCCCCGGCCGCCGTCGCGGTGAGCGGGAACGCCGACGAGCGCATCTCCGTGTTCACCCGGGGGAGCCGGTCGTGATCGGTCCCGCCCGACGCATCCGACCGCCGTCGCGGCCGGCGGCCCGTCCGCCCGCGGGCGACGAGGGCTCGATCCTCCTGCTCGTCATCGCCGCGTGCGCCCTCGGGCTCGCCGTGATCCTCCTGGTCGCCGCCGCGTCCTCGCTCTACCTCGAGCGCGTCCGGCTGTTCTCCCTCGCGGACGCGGCGGCGCTGGCCGGCGCCGAGTCCTTCGACGTGGACGGGGCAGGCGGCGCGACCGCGGGGGACCTCGTCGACGACGGGGGCACCCCGCACCCGACCCTGACCGAGGACGGCGTGGCGAGCGCAGTGTCGGGCTTCCTCGCGGAGGAGCCGACCGCGGGCCTCCACGACCTGCGCGTGGACGCCGCCAGCACCCCGGACGGTCGCAGCGCGCGGGTGACCCTGTCCGCCGCGTGGGCCCCGCCGGTGGCGTCGCTGCTCGTGCCGGACGGCGTGCGGATCGACGTCACCAGCACGGCGCGCAGCGTGCTGGGGGGCCCGGGCGGCGCGGCGCCGGGTCCGGCGGGCGGCGGATGACGGCGCGCGGTCGCCCGGCCGCCGACGGGATCAGGCGCCGGGCCGCCGCGGCCGCGGGACGTACCGCGGCACGTACCGCACGAGGATCCCCGCGCCGATGAGCCCGAGCACGCCCATCACGCCGCTGGCGATCGTGAGCGAGGCGCCCGCGGTGATCGCGGCGATGAGGAGCGGCGACGCCGCGCTGCCCGCGTCGCCCGTGAAGCGCCACGCGCCGAGGAACGGGGCCGGGTCCTCGCGCGGGGCGAGGTCGGCGCCGAGGGTCATGAGGATCCCCGAGCCCACGCCGTTCGCGACCGACATGAACATGGCGACGCCGATGAACCACTGCACGTTCGTGGGCAGGTCGGGCGTGAGCGCGAGCACGAGGTAGCCGATGCCGAGCCCGACCATCGACGGCACGGCGCTCCAGAGGCGGCCGAAGCGGTCCATGATCTGGCCGCTCGCGTAGAAGAGGGCGAAGTCCACGCCGCCGGCGATGCCGATGATGAGCGCCGTGTTCGCATCCGAGATGCCGATGCTCACGGCCCACAGGGGGAGGAGCACGCCGCGGCCCGCGCGCATCGCGCCGATGAGGGCCGCGCCAGAGCCGAGCTTCACGAGCACGCCCTTGAACCGCCACAGCGTCTGCGCGAGGCCCGCCGACTCGCGGGCCGGGGGAGCGGTGCCCGCGGCGGCCGCGACCGACTCGTCGTCCTGCGGCTCACCGGCCGTCGCCGGGGCGGCGCTCTGCAGGTCGGCCGCGCGGTTGCGGCGCACGACGTCCATCGGGTCGGGCAGCACGAGCAGCGTCACGGCGGCCGCGAGGCACGCGACGATGTGGATCACGAAGGCCGACTGCGACGCCCCCGTCAGGTGGATCACCGCGGCGGCGAGGAACGGCCCCACGAAGTACCCGGCGCGGAAGGTGCCGCCGAGCGTCGAGAGCGCCCGGGCCCGGTAGGCCTGCGGCACGAAGCTCGTCATGAACGCGTGCCGGGCCAGCGCGAAGACGGCCGTCGAGACGCCGATGAGGAAGACGCCCACGCCGAGCACGAGCGGGTTCGGCGCGAGGAGGCACAGCACCAGGCCGCCGATGGAGACGAAGGCCGCGCCGATCATGCTGGTGCGCTCGCCGATGCGGCTCACCACCGAGCCGCTCGGGATGTCGCCCACCAGCTCGCCGAGCATGATCATGCCGCCGATGAACGCGGCGATCGCGAGCGAGGCGCCGAGGCTGCCGGCGACGATCGGGATGATGGGGATGATCGCCCCCTCGCCGATGGAGAACAGGAGCGCGGGCAGCAGCGCCGGGAGCGCCACCTCGCGGAGGGAGAAGGGGGTCTCGGGGCTCGACATCGCCCCCGAGCCTACGCGCGGGCGCACCCGGCGCCGGACGGCCGCGACGACCCGGACGGTAGGCTGGGCGGCACCATGATCGACCAGGACTTCTCTTCGCGGATCACAGAATTGCGCGACACCTACTCCAACATCCGCTCGGTCGTGGGCGTCGAGCGCCTGCAGCAGGAGGTCGAGGAGCTGAGCGCCCAGGCGGGCGAGCCGGACCTCTGGGACGACACCGAGAAGGCGCAGAAGGTCACGAGCGACCTGAGCCACCGCCAGTCGGAGCTGAAGCGCATCGACGAGCTGCAGCGCCGCCTCGACGACCTCGACGTGCTCGTCGAGATGGCCAAGGACGACGAGGAGTCCGCCGAGGAGGCGGTCGTCGAGCTCGACGGCATCACCAAGATCATGGACGAGCTCGAGGTGCAGACGCTCCTCAACGGCGAGTTCGATCCCCGCCCCGCCGTGGTCACGATCCGCGCGGGCGCCGGCGGCGTCGACGCGGCCGACTTCGCCGAGATGCTCATGCGCATGTACCTGCGCTGGGCCGAGCAGCACGACTACCGCGCCACCGTCCTCGACACGTCCTACGCAGAGGAGGCGGGCATCAAGTCGGCCACCTTCGAGATCGACGCGCCCTATGCGTTCGGCACGCTCTCCGTCGAGGCCGGCACCCACCGGCTCGTGCGGATGAGCCCCTTCAACTCGGCCGGCAAGCGCCAGACGTCGTTCGCGGCGGTCGAGGTCGTGCCGCTAATCGAGCAGACCGAGTCCATCGACATCCCCGAGAACGACATGCGGGTCGACGTCTTCCGCTCGTCCGGCCCCGGCGGCCAGTCCGTCAACACGACCGACTCCGCGGTGCGCATCACCCACCTGCCCACCGGCATCGTCGTCACCTGCCAGAACGAGAAGAGCCAGATCCAGAACCGCGCCGCCGCCCTCCGGGTGCTGCAGTCGCGGCTGCTCCTCGTGCAGCGCGAGCAGGAGGCGGCCACCAAGAAGGAGCTCGCCGGCAACATCACGGCGAGCTGGGGCGACCAGATGCGCAGCTACGTGCTCGCGCCGTACCAGATGGTCAAGGACCTCCGCACGGAGCACGAGGTCAACAACCCGTCGAACGTGTTCGACGGCGACCTCGACGGCTTCATCTCCGCGGGGATCCGCTGGCGGAAGTCGCCCGAGCGCGCCTGAGAGAGTGCGGCGGACTCCCGGCCGCGGTGAGTCGATGCGGCGATCGGGTGCTCCCGTGCCTAGGGTCGTACCGACATGATCAGGTTCGACCACGTATCCAAGGTGTATCCCGGCAACCCCCGACCGGCGCTGAGCTCCGTCGACCTCGAGATCCTCCGGGGGGAGTTCGTCTTCCTCGTCGGCGCGTCCGGGTCCGGCAAGTCCAGCTTCCTGCGTCTCGTGCTCAAGGAGGACCGGCCTACGCAGGGCACGATCCACGTCCTGGGCCAGCAGCTGAACCAGTTGTCGAGCCGCAAGGTCCCGTACTACCGGCGCAGCCTGGGGGTGGTGTTCCAGGACTTCCGGCTGCTCCCGAACAAGTCGGTGTTCGACAACGTCGCCTTCACCCTCCAGGTGATCGGCAAGTCGCGCGGCTTCATCCAGGAGGCCGTCCCCGACGTGCTCGCCATGGTGGGCCTGCAGGGCAAGGAGCAGCGCCTCCCGCACGAGCTCTCCGGCGGCGAGCAGCAGCGCGTCGCCATCGCGCGCGCCGTGGTCAACAAGCCCGCCGTGCTCCTCGCCGACGAGCCCACCGGCAACCTCGACCCGCTGACGAGCGCGGGCATCATGCAGGTGCTGGAGCGGATCAACGCCAACGGCACCACCGTGATCATGGCCACCCACGACTCCGGGATCGTCGACCAGATGCAGAAGCGCGTCATCGAGCTGATCGGCGGCGAGGTCGTCCGCGACGAGATCGGCGGCCAGTACCAGACCTCCGCGATCGACCTGCCGCGGACGGCCGAGAACCCCGTGGGCGTGAACCCCGAGCACCCGCCCGTCGCCGCGCCGACGCCCGTGTTCGTGCCGGCCGCGCCGCTGCCCGCCCCGAAGCGGCCGACCGCTCCCGCCGAGCCCGCGACCGCCGCCGAGCGCCGGGAGAAGGCGCGGCGCGACAAGCAGCGCCGCGCCGACGAGAAGGCCCGCGCCAAGGAGGAGGCGGCCCGCGAGGCCGCGGCCGCCAAGGCCGCCCGCAAGGCGCCGAGGAAGGGCGCGGACGAGCGCCCGGCCGCGGTCGCCGCACCCGCTCCGACTCCGGCTCCGGCTCCGGAGGACGCGTCCGCCGCGACGATCATCCCGGCCGGCGCCCCCGACCGCGACGACCGGTCCGACCGCGACAGCCGGCCCGCACGGGATGACGCGCCCGCACGCGGTGCGGACGACGAGGACCCGGTGTACGCGCCGTCGGCGTTCGCCTCGGCCGCGCGCGTGGATCCCGTCCCCGAGCGCGACGCAGGCCGCGACCGCCCCGCCCCGGAGCCGTCCGCGGACGACCTCCGCGCGGACGACCGCCGCGCGTCCGAGGCCGCGCGCCCTGAGCAGGATCGTCCGGGGCCGACCCGGTCCGAGCCGACGGCCGCCGAGCCCCCGCGCACCGAGCCGCCCCGCCGCGAGCCCGCCCGTGCGGAGTCCGTCGAGCAGTCGCCGTCCCGCGCCGTGCCGGTGATCCGCGACGAGGCCCCGATCGTCGACGACGCCCCGCCCGCACCGCCGACCCCGCCCGCCCCCAGCCGGCGGAACGGCGGAGGCGCGGCGCCCGCCGCCCCGAGCACCGGGTCCATCCGCCGCCTCCCCGAGGGCACCGGCGTGATCCGCCTCCCCGACGGGCAGGGCGGTCCCGTGCCCGCCGACGGGCACGACGACGCCGAGCTCGCCGAGCTCGGCCTGGCCGAGAAGCTGGGCCTCCGGGCCCGCGGTGAGTCGCCGGACGACACCGGCGCACAGGATGTGGGGCCCACGCGATGAGACTCGGACTCGTCCTCTCCGAGGTCGGCCACGGCCTCCGTCGGAACGTCAGCATGGTCGTCTCGGTCGTGCTCGTCACCTTCATCTCGCTCACGTTCGTGGGCGCGGCGGTCCTCCTGCAGATGCAGATCGGCCAGATGAAGAACTACTGGTACGACCGCGCCCAGGTCGCGATCGACTTCTGCACCGACACCTCGGTGCCGAGCGAGACCTGCGTGAACGGCAAGGCCACGCAGGAGCAGATCGACGCGGTGAAGGATCGGCTCGACAGCGAGACGCTCGCGCCCTTCATCGACAAGTACTACTTCGAGGACCAGGACACCGCGTACGCGAACTTCCAGGAGCAGTTCAAGGGCGACCCCGTCACCGAGCTGGTGCAGCCGGAGTTCCTCAACGAGGCGTTCTGGGTGAACCTCAAGGACCCGTCGAAGTCCGACATCCTCAGCGACAGCCTGTCCGGTCTGGCGGGCGTCGAGAAC
Organism: Clavibacter zhangzhiyongii; assembly: GCF_014775655.1. NCBI lineage: Bacteria > Bacillati > Actinomycetota > Actinomycetes > Micrococcales > Microbacteriaceae > Clavibacter > Clavibacter zhangzhiyongii. The sequence continues at coordinate 1,288,525 of NZ_CP061274.1, forward strand.
GTCACCGACCAGCGGCAGTACCTCGACCAGATCTTCTCGATCCTCAACGCCGCCAGCCTCACGGCCGTCGGCATCGCCGGGCTCATGCTCGTGGCCGCCGCGCTCCTCATCGCCACCACCATCCGCCTGTCCGCGTTCTCGCGGAGACGGGAGCTGGGCATCATGAGGCTGGTCGGGGCGTCGAACCGCTTCATCCAGACCCCGTTCATCCTCGAGGGGGTGTTCGCGGCGCTCATCGGGTCGGTGCTCGCGAGCGCGGCGACGGTCGCGCTCGTGCGCTTCTTCGTGCAGGGCTTCCTGAGCAGCCGGCTCACGTCGATCGCGCTCGTGAACATGGACGACGCGCTGCTCGTGGTGCCGATCCTGCTGGGCGTGGGCGTCGTGCTCGCGGCGGTCTCGGCGAACTTCGCCATCAGCCGGTACCTGCGGATCTGATCCTCCTGTAGGCTGATGGGCTGCCCGGATCCGGGCGGATCCCATCCACATCATCGAGGAGAGCGCTGTGCCCAGGGAACGTGGCGAGAAGGTGGTGGCGACCAACCGCAAGGCGCGCCACGACTACACCATCGAGTCGACCTACGAGGCCGGCCTCGTGCTCACGGGCACCGAGGTCAAGTCCCTCCGGCAGGGGCGCGCCTCCCTCGTCGACGGCTACGCGTTCGTCGACGCCGGCGAGGCCTGGCTCGACGCGGTGCACATCCCCGAGTACAACCAGGGCACCTGGAACAACCACCCGGTGCGCCGCAAGCGGAAGCTGCTGCTGCACAAGGAGCAGATCCTCAAGATCCACTCGAAGGTCAAGGAGGGCGGCTACACGGTCGTCCCCCTGCAGCTCTACTTCGTGGACGGCCGCGCCAAGGTCGAGCTCGCCATCGCCAAGGGCAAGAAGGAGTACGACAAGCGCCAGACGCTCCGCGAGCGCCAGGACAAGCGCGAGGCGGACCGCGCCATGTCGTCGCACCGCCGCCTCGGCGAGTAGGGGCGCGCCGGTCCTCGCCGGTGGTGCAGCCGCCTCCGGTCGGCTATCATTGAGGGCTGGTCGGGGTTCGCTCCGACCGAGATTGACAACTCGACAGCGTGGAACATGCGACCCGGCTCGGGCACCGTCAGGTGCACGGTCGTGCATGGGGATGATCGGTTTCGACATTGCCTGCAAAACTGCGAGAAGCGGGTCGAGGATGCAGGGCTATCTCGTAAACGCTCTCTGCAAAATACAACTGCCAATAACAAGCAGTCGTCCTTCGCTCTCGCTGCCTAAGCGAGCGCACTAACAGGACCGTCGACCCGGTGATGCTCTCTATCCGGTAAGTCGGCGTCAGATCAGGGAGCTCGCTGCGCGGTCGTGCCTCAGGGCCGCGCGGGACTCGAACTGAGGCTGGGCCCGTCGGATCAGACGCCAGGAGCAAGTTCCGGGGCCGAGCAGGACGCCTTTCCTGGATACACCCGTAGAAGGCGCAGGCTTACAGCAGTGGACCGGGGTTCGATTCCCCGCATCTCCACCATCGCGTCGCATGTCCCACGCTCGTCGAGGCCCGGATCCGTCCGGGCAGACGAAGGCCCCGTCCTGATGGACGGGGCCTTCGTCGCGTCCGGGCCCCGGATGCCCGGCGCTCAGCCGACCGGGGCGCGCGGCGCCGCCGGGGCGGGCGCGCCGGGATCCGACATGGCGAGCGCCGGAGCCGTCGCCTCCACCGAGGGCGGTCCGGTGCGCCCGCGTCGGCGACGTCGGGCCCGCCCGCCCGAGCGGCCGTACACGAGGTACATCGTGAGCCCCATGATGATCATGAGCAGCACCGTGTAGACGAAGGTGATGCTCATCGAGTCGAGGTTCGCCTCGCCCTCCGTGCTCGCCTTGATCGCGATGCCGAGCGGCTCGTACAGCGGCTGGTAGAGGAACACCGCCGCGTCGTAGTCGTCGAGCAGGCTGTTGAAGTTGAGCGCCGTGATCGCCGCGACCGTCGGGATGACGAGCGGCACCAGCACGCGCCGGAACGTCGTGAGCGACCGGGCGCCGAGGATCCGCGCGGCGTCCTCGAGCGACTGCGGCACGCTCGCGAACGCGGCCTTCAGCAGCCGGAGCGTGAAGGGCACCTTGACGATGATGTACGCCACGAGCAGCAGCCAGGTCGTGCCCGTGAGCACCTGCCCGCCGATGAGCGGCTGCGGCCGGTCGAACGTCTGCAGGAGCGCGAGCGCGATGAGGATCGTCGGCAGGATCCACGGGATGTGCAGCAGGTACTCGATCGTCGCGGTCGCCCAGTTGCGGTTGCGCTGCACGAGCCGGGCCACGAACAGGAGGCCGGCCACCACGATCACCGCGGCCAGCGCGCTGTACACGAGGCTCACGATGAACGGCCGGAGCACGTCGGGGGAGCCCAGCACGGTCGCGTAGTTCCGCAGCGTGAACGAGTCGAGCGTGATCGTCCCGGTCTGCACGCTCTTCGAATCGAGAAACGAGAACAGCACGATGAGGAGCACCGGCAGCGCGTAGACCACGAACAGGGCGTAGGCGACGACGTGCACCACGGCGTTCGCGACCGGGTTGCGAATGCGCTGCTTCTGCAGCGGCGTCGCGACCTTGGCGACCGAGAAGTAGACGCCCGACTTCTCGACCCGGTTCATGATCGCGAGCAGCACGATGGTCGCGACGCCCAGCACGATCGCGAGGAGCGCCGCGAGGTCGCGGGAGCTCGTGCTCTTGGAGAACGTGACGATCATGGGCGCCACCGTCTGGAAGCCCGTCCCGCCGAGCACCAGGGGAGCGGTGAGCGCCCCGAGGCCGGTGAGGAACGTGAGCACGGTGACGGCGAAGATCATGGGGCGCAGGGCCGGCAGCACGATGCGGAAGAGGATCCGGCCGGTGCCCGCGCCCATGCTCCGGGCCGCCTCGATCGTCTGGTGGTCGATGGCCGCGAGGCTGGAGCGGAGGAACAGCATGTGGTTCGTCGTGGTGGCGAACGTCATCACGATGACGACCGCGAAGTAGCCCGAGAACCAGTCGGGGTCGAGGTCGGGGAACGCGCGCTGCGCGATGGCCGTGACGAACCCGTACCGGCCGTAGATGAAGTTGTAGCCGGCGGCCAGGACGATGCCGCCGTAGATGAGCGTCGTGGCGTAGCCGAGCCAGAGCACGCGGGATCCGCGCACCACGAAGTACTCGGTCACCAGCACGATGAAGATGCCGACCACGTTCACGGTGATCGCGAGCGTCGTGGCCAGCAGCAGGCTGTTGCCGACGCTGCGCATGGCCCGGTCGGAGCTCACGAGCTTCTCCAGCGCGCGGCCGCTGAACGACCCGTCGGGGAAGAAGGTCGTCACGAGCAGGTTCGCGTTCGGGAAGACGAGGAACGTGACGATGAACCACAGCGCCGCGATGAGGACGACGACGCCGAGCGGGGAGCGCAGCAGCGCGCGGACGGGGGTGCGCACCGCTACGACCGGTACGCGAGGATCGCGGTCGGGTCGATGCCGACCGTCACGGCGGTGCCCGGGGCGAGCGGGGCGGTGCCGGTCTCGGCCACGAAGGCGCGCAGGTCGTCGTCCCCGAGGTCGATCCGGTAGGTGCTGTGCGACCCGTGGTACGAGCGCTCGGCCACCACGCCGTCGAGCCGGACGCGTGCGGGGTCGGCGGGCACGGCGCCGCGCGGCTCGACGGACACCCGCTCGCGCCGCACGTAGGCCCGCGACGAGGCGTCGAGCCCGGAGGCCCCGGCGTCGCGGAGGCGCGCGACGGTGGCGGCGCCGAGCGCGTTGATCGCGCCCACGAAGGTCGCCACGAACTCGGTGGCCGACCGGTCGTAGATGTCCTCGGGGGTGCCGACCTGCTCGATCCGCCCCGCGTCGAAGACGGCGATGCGGTCGCTCATGGTGAGCGCCTCCTCCTGGTCGTGCGTGACGTAGACCGTGGTGATCCCGAGCCGGGACTGCAGGCCCTTCAGCTGCTCGCGGAGCTGCACGCGGAGCTTCGCGTCGAGGTTCGAGAGCGGCTCGTCGAGCAGGAGGATCCGCGGCTCGAGCACCAGGGCCCGCGCGATGGCCACGCGCTGCTGCTGTCCGCCGGAGAGCTCGGCCACGTTCTTGTCGAGCTGCGCGTCGCTCAGCTCGACCTGCTCGGCCATGGCGCGCACGAGCCGGTCGGTCTCCGCCTTGCCGGCCTTCCGCACGGTGAGGCCGAAGGCGATGTTCTGCCGCACCGACATGCTCGGGAACAGCGCGTAGTTCTGGAAGACCATCCCCACGCGGCGCTTCTCGCTGGGCAGCCGCGTGGCGACCTGCCCGTCGATGACGATCTCGCCGCGGCTCGGCTCCACGAAGCCGGCGAGCGTGCGCAGGGCCGTGGTCTTGCCGCACCCGGACGGCCCGAGGAGGGTGAAGAACTCGCCCTCGTGGATCTCGAGGTCGAGCCCGGGGATCGCCACGTGGTCGCCGAAGCGGACCTCGACGTCGTCGAAGCGGATCATCAGGGCAGGTACTCCAGCTCGGTCTTCTCGACCCAGTCGGCGATGTGCTCGCGCACGAAGCCGTAGTCGACGTCCTGCTTCTCGAGCGACTCGATGAGCTCCGTGACGGCCGGAAGCGCCTTCTCGCGCGCGGTCGTGTTGACGGGGTAGCTCGAGAACGCCTCCGCGAACGCGCCCTGGACGTCGGCGCCGCCGAACCAGTCGATGAAGGCGCGGGCGCGCTCCTCCTTCTTCGTGCCGGCGATCTCGGCGATCTGCTCGGTCACGAACGGCACGCCGGCCTTCGCGGGCACGACCTCCGTGGTGGTGCCGTACTGCGCGTCACGCGCGGCGATGCCGCTCGACGGCAGGGTGCCGAAGGACACCTCGCCACGGGAGAGGCGGGCGTAGAGGTCCGTGCCCTCGACCGCGGGGGATCCGTTCGCGAAGTAGTCCTGGACGACCTTCCATCCCTTGTCGCTGATGCCGAGGTCGCCGTCCGGGTCCGCGTACGGGGCGAGGAGCCCCGCGAGGATGAGCTGCGGGGTCGCCTCGCCGAGGCGCGTGTTCACCTCGTACTTCCCCTCGTAGTCGGAGGAGTAGAGGTCGGTGGCGTCCTTCGGCACGTCGCCGCCCGAGGTCTGCTTCGCGTCGTGCACGGTGACGATGGCCTGCTCCACGAGCGGCCAGTACGCGCCGTCCTCCGGGTCGCCGGAGGCCTGGTCGACCTCGCCCGACCACGCGGGCGTGTACGCCGTGATGGCGTCCTCCGCCTTGAGGTTCTCGAAGTACATGTTGTTGAGGCCGAACACCACGTCGCCCACGGGGTTGTTCTTCTCCGCGACGATGCGGTTGGCGAGGTCGGCGCCGCCGAGGCCCACGATCTGGATGTCGAAGCCGGCCTTCGCCGCCTCGGCCGTGACCCAGTCGCCGCGGCCGTCGCCGTTGGAGTTCGTGTAGACGATCAGCGTGTCGCCCGTGGCGGGGGAGACCGCGGGGTCCGCGGTGCCGCTGTCGGCCGACGAGCCGCATCCGGAGAGGGCGAGCCCGGCCGCGACGACGGCGGCGAGGGAGGCGGTGAGACGGCGGGCGCGGTTCTTCATGGTGTCCTCTCGGAGGGAGCACGTCGGTGTGCTCGCGGCGGTCGCGCCGGACCGGCACGAAGTCCCCACCCTATGAGCGGGGTCCCCGGCCACCCGACCCGGCGGTCGCTGCTGGCTCGGTGTTCAGCATAGGGACACCCGCGACGTTTCCCCAGGTGAGGAGCAGACTGGTCCTCGGGCATGTCCGCGACCCGTCCTCGCGGGAATGCATAGCCCATGAATGGGATTCGCATCATCATGACCGGAAGCACCGACCCGAGCACGACGACACCCGACCAGGACCGCACCCGCTGGCAGGCCTTCTGGGTCTGCGTCGGCGTCGCGGCCCTCACGATCCTCGACCTCTCGAAGGTCAACGTGGGCCTGCCATCCATCGAGGAGTCGCTCGGGGCCGGATCCACCGACCTCCAGCTCATCGTCGCGGGCTACGCGCTCGCCTTCGGCCTCGCGCTCGTCCCGGCCGGCCGGCTGGGCGACATCCGCAGCCGTCGGCTCATGTTCGTCGTGGGCCTCAGCGCGTTCACGCTCGCGAGCCTGCTGTGCGCGCTCGCGCCGGACGTGCGGACGCTCGTGGTGGCGCGGATCCTGCAGGGCGTCGCCGCGGGCATCCAGATGCCGCAGGTGCTCGGCCTCATCCAGCAGCTCTTCCAGGGCGAAGAGCGGGCGCGCGCCTTCGGGCTGTTCGGCGCCGTGGTCGGCGTCTCCACCGCGTTCGGGCCGACCGTAGGCGGCCTGCTCATCCAGCTCGGCGGTCCGGAGGACGGCTGGCGCCTGCTGTTCTGGATGAACATCCCGCTGGGCATCGCCGCCATCGTCTTCGCGCTCCGGCTGCTGCCGAGGCGGCAGGCCCGGCCCGCGGGGCACGTGGGGCTTGATCCCGTCGGCATCGTGATCCTCGCCGTCGCCACGTTCTCGCTCATGCTGCCCTTCGTGCTCACCACGGGCGGGCCCGACGACGACCCGCGCCGCTGGCTCGCGCTCGCGGTCGCGGCGGTGGCCGCCGGCGTCTTCGTCTGGTGGGAGCGCCGGTACGAGGCGCAGGGGAAGTCGCCCGTCGTGCACTTCGCGCTGTTCAAGCTCGGGTCGTACCGCAACGGGATCCTCATCGCGACCGCCTACTTCGCCGCGATCCCCGCGGTCTTCCTGCTCACCACGCTGTACCTGCAGCAGGGGCTCGGCCTCGCGCCGGTGTTCGCCGGCATGGTCGGCATCCCGTTCGCCCTGTCGTCGGCCGTGACCGCGTGGATCGGCGGGCGGCTCGTGTCCCGCCTCGGCCGTCAGCTCGTGGTGATCGGGCTCGCCGTCGTCGTGGTCGGCATCACCCTCCTCCTGCTGGCCGCCGTCCTGACGCCGCGCGAGGTCACGCCCTGGGCCATGGCGGCGGCGATGCTCGTCGCGGGCGTCGGCGCGGGGTTCGTCATCTCGCCGAACCAGACGCTCACGCTCGCGGAGATCCCCGTGACCGAGGGCGGGGTCGCCGGGTCCATGGCCCAGGTCGGCCAGCGCGTCGGCACCGCGGTCGGCGTCGCGGCCGCCTCGGCGACCTTCTTCAGCACGCTCTACGCGGAGGCCGCGGGCGGCGCCGACGCGAGCCTCGCGGTGTACCACGACGGGTTCCGCAACGGCTTCCTCGTCACCATCTCGCTGGTGGCCGTGGCGCTCGCGCTCGGGCTCGTGGACCTCGGCCAGCGGCGTCGGCGCCAGCGCGCGGCGACGGCCTGACCCGCGGCGGCGCGCCCGCGCGGGAGCGTCCGGTGACCGTCAGCGCGCGACGACGGCCAGCACGGCCTCGTGCAGGTGGCCGTTGGTCGCGAGCGCGGAGCCGTGCCATGGCCCGGCCTCGCCGTCGACCGACGTGAAGCGCCCGCCGGCCTCCTCGATGACGGGGATCAGCGCGGCCATGTCGTAGGGCTTCAGGTCGTGCTCGCCCGCGATGTCGAGGAGGCCCTCGGCGAGCAGCATGTAGGCCCACATGTCGCCGAAGTCGCGCGAGCGCTTCACTCGGGCGGACAGGTCGAGCAGCTCCTCGAGGCGGTCGGCGTCCCGCCAGCGCTGCACGCCGGCGACGCTCATCGAGGCGTCCTCGAGCCGGGCGACGTCGGACACGCGGATCCGCCGCTCCTGGGAGGTCGTGGCCTGGCCGAGCGTGTCGTCGACGTAGGCGCCGAGGCCCGTCGCGCCCCACCAGCGGCGGCCGAGGGCGGGCGCGCTGACGACGCCGACCACGGGGACGCCGTCGATCGCGAGCGCGATGAGGGTGCCCCACACGGGGACCCCGCGGGCGTAGTTCGAGGTGCCGTCGATGGGGTCGACGATCCACTGCCTCGACGACGAGCCGCTCGTGCCGTACTCCTCGCCGAGGACGCTGTCGTGCGGACGGCTCTCGGCGATGCCCGCGCGGATCGCCCGCTCGACGGACATGTCGGCGTCGGTCACCCAGCTGGAGTCGGCCTTCGTCTCGACGGCGAGGTCGGCGGAGCGGAAGCGGTCGAGCGAGATCGCGTCGGCCATGTCGGCCAGCTCCCGGGCGAGCCGCAGGTCGGACGACAGGGAGTGCAGGGGTTCGGAGGCCACGGCGTCGAGCCTAGCGATCGGCCGGGTCGCCCTTCGCCGCGTCGGAGCGGTTGGACACCAGGTGCTGCAGCGAGTGGAGGCGCTCGCGCCCCGCGTCGCCGAGCTCGCCGGCCTCGACCCGGTCGACGATCTCCCAGTCGTGCGCCTCGGTGAGGGGGATCCCGCCCGGCGGCTCGCCCTCGGGCAGGTGCGCGTAGCTGGCGAACGAGCGCAGGATGTTGGCGGGGTCCACGTGGCCGAGGCCGAACGAGCGGACGCCCGGGGTGTCGATGATCCAGCCGTGCCCGCCGTCGACCGTCTCGACGCGCATCGAGACGGTCGAGCTGGAGGTGTGGCGGCCGCGACCCGTGACCTGGTTGACGACGCCCGTGGCGCGCTTCGCGTCCGGCACGAGCGCGTTCACGAGCGTGGACTTGCCGACGCCCGAGTGGCCCACGGCGACGGTCGTCCGGTCGGCCAGGAGCGCCCGCAGCTCGTCGAGCGGCACGTCGTCCGAGCGGCTGAGCACGATCGGCACGTCGAGCACGCGGAAGTGCGCGGCGAACGGCGCGGGGTCGGCGACGTCGGACTTCGTGATGCAGAGGATCGGCTGGATCCCGGCGTCGAAGGCGGCGACGAGGTAGCGGTCGACGAGGCGGGCGCGCGGCTCGGGCTCGGCGGCCGCGACCACGATGAGCATCTGGTCGGCGTTCGCCACGATGACGCGCTCGACGGCGTCGGAGTCGTCGGCGCTGCGGCGCAGCAGCGTGCGGCGGGGCGCGATGCGGACGATGCGCGACAGGCTGCCCTCGTCACCCGACGTGTCGCCCACGATGTCGACGCGGTCGTTGGTGACCACGGCCTTCTTGCCGAGCTCGCGGGCGCGCGTCGCGGTGAGCGTGTGCTCCTCCGGGGTGCCCTCGCCGACGAGCACGCCGAAGCGGCCGCGGTCGACGGTGAGGACGCGGCCCTCGACGGCGTCGGTGTGGCCCGGCCGCTGCTTGCTCCGCGGCTTGTTGCCCTTGGGGTTCGGCCGCACGCGCACCGAGGACTCGTCGTAGGCGTCCCAGACGCCGTCGTCCTGCTCCGGATCCGCGAGCCAGCTCACAGGAGCCCGCCGAGTCCGCCCGGCGCAGCGGGCCCCGCGATGCCGCCGAGGGCGAGCGGGTCGACGACGGCGCGCGGCGCCCGGCCGAGGAGGGCGCCGATCCAGAGCTCCGGGAACTCGGGCAGCGTCTTGGCGGTGGTGCCGATGTCGTCGATCTCGACGCCCGGGACGGCGAGGCCGATGATCGCTCCCGCGGTCGCCATGCGGTGGTCCTCGTACGCGCGCCACGGGCCGCCGTTCAGCGGGGCGGGTTCGATCGCGAGGCCGTCCTCGAGCTCGGTGACGGATCCGCCGAGCCCGGTGATCTCCGCCGCCAGGGCCGCCAGGCGGTCGGTCTCGTGCCCGCGCAGGTGGCCGATCCCCGTGATGCGACTCGGCCCGTCGGCGAGAGCCGCGAGGGCCACGAGCGCCGGGGCGAGCTCGCCGCCCGTGCTGAGGTCGAGGTCGACGCCCGGGATGCGCCCGCCCGCGGCGAGCCCCGGGCCGCCGTCGACGACGAGCGCGCCGCCCTCGCGCGTGACGGCGGCGCCGAACAGCGGCAGCAGGTGCGCGAGGTCGGCGCCGACCTGGGTCGTCTCCTCCGGCCAGCCGGGCACGGCCACGCGGCCGCCCGCGACGATCGCGGCGCAGAGGAAGGGCGCGGCGTTGGAGAGGTCGGGCTCGATGCGGACCTCGCGGCCGGCGATGGGCGAGGAGGGCACGACCCAGACGCCGGGCTCCGGGCTCTCGACCACGACGCCGCGCTCCGCGAGCGTGCGGATCGTCATCTCGATGTGCGGCATGCTCGGCAGCGTCCGGCCCGTGTGCCGGAGCCGCAGCCCCGCGGTGAACCGCGGCGCGGCGAGCAGGAGGCCGGAGACGAACTGGCTGGACGCCGACGCGTCGATGGCGATCTCGCCGCCCGGCACCTCGCCGGTGCCGTAGAGGCTGAAGGGGAGGGCGCGGCGGCCGTCGTCGTTGACGTCCACGCCCAGCGCGCGGAGCGCCTCGATCGTGCCCGACATCGGGCGCCGACGCGCGCTCGGGTCGCCGTCGAAGGAGACCGGCCCGAGGGCGAGCGCGGCCACGGGCGGCAGGAAGCGCATCACGGTGCCGGCCAGCCCGCACTCGACGGTGACCCCGCCCGCGAGCTCCGCCGGCGTGATCCGGAGGTCCGGCCCGAAGGCGCCGTCGCCGTCGACCTCCTCGATGACGGTGCCGAGCGACCGCAGCGCCTCGACCATGAGGCGGGTGTCGCGCGAGCGGAGCGGGGTGCGCAGCGTCGACGGGGAGTCGGCGAGGGCGGAGAGGACGAGCTCGCGGTTCGTCAGGCTCTTGGATCCCGGCAGCGGCACGGTCGCGTCGAGCGGCCCCTCGGCGACCGGCGCGGCCCACGGCCCGTCGTCGTCGGGCACCGGCGCATGGGTCCGGTCGTCGTCGTACGGGCTGAAGGTCGGACCGGAATACCTGAAGATCTCCATGGGTTCACCAGAGTACCGGGCACGCGTCCGGCAGGCCCGGGAACCGGGCCGGGAAGGACACCCGTGATCACGAGGACAGCACCGGCGGCCCCGTCCGTCGAGCTCGTGCGCGCCGTAGAATCTGCCTTGATGGCCAATTCGAGGAACACCAGTCACGACGCGCCGGCCGACACCACCGGGGGCGACGCCCAGCCCGCGTCGGCCGCGCCCGCGGAGCTCGTGGAGGCCGTCGTGCACTCCACGGAGGAGGCCGCGGACCAGCAGGAGGCCGAGCGGGCCGAGGTCGAGGAGCCGCGCGCGGCCCAGCCCGGCGACAACCGCGAGCTCTTCGAGGAGCAGGCGCTCCCGTTCATCGACCAGCTCTACGCCGCCGGCCTGCGCATGACGCGCAACCCCGCCGACGCGCAGGACCTGGTGCAGGAGACGTTCGTGAAGGCCTACACGGCCTTCCACCAGTTCAAGCAGGGCACGAACCTCAAGGCCTGGCTGTACCGGATCCTCACGAACACCTTCATCAACAACTACCGCAAGAAGCAGCGGGATCCGTACAACGGCACCATCGACGAGCTCGAGGACTGGCAGCTCGGCGGCGCCACGTCCGCCACCGCGACCACCACGCGCTCCGCCGAGGCGGAGGCCATCGACCACCTGCCGGACAGCACCGTCAAGGACGCGCTGCAGTCCATCCCGGAGGACTTCCGCATGGCGGTCTACTTCGCGGACGTCGAGGGCTTCTCCTACCAGGAGATCGCCGACATCATGAAGACCCCCGTGGGCACCGTCATGAGCCGCCTCCACCGCGGCCGCCGGATGCTGCGGGGCCTCCTTTCCGACTACGCGCGCGAGCGGGGCATCTCCACCGCGCACCTCACTGGAGCGACCAAATGAGCGACTGCGGCTGCGACAAGGCCAAGAAGGATCTCGAGGAGTACCTGCACCACGAGCTCGACAAGGCGGACGCCGCCGACATCCGCGAGCACATGGCGAACTGCCCCGACTGCGCGCGCGAGCACCGCGTCGGCGTGGTCCTCCGCGACACCGTGCGCCGCGCCTGCACGGAGGCGGCCCCCGAGGACCTGCGCGCGCAGGTGATGGACAAGCTCCGCGCCATCCAGGCGACCCACTGACCGGACGGGTCGCGCGCGGCCGGTAATCTCGGCGTGTGAGCAACGCGATCCAGTCCCTCGGGACGCCGTCCCCGTCCGACCTGACCGTCATCGTCGAGCTGCTGCGGCTGCTCGACTACGAGGTCGACGAGGAGCGCGTCGCCGCGCGCCTCTCCCGCATGACGTCCGCCGCGGGCCACGGCACGTGGGTCGTGCGCGACGACGCGGGCGAGATCGCCGGCCTCGCGGGCGGCCACCTCATGTGGGGCCTCGCCGACGACGAGCCGATCGCGCAGCTGATCATCCTGGTCGTCCGCGAGGGGCGGCAGGCGGGCGGGATCGGCTCCGACCTCATCCGCCACTACGAGGCGTGGGCGCGCGAGCACGGCGCCACGCGGTTCCTGGCGACCTCCGCCGCCGCGCGCGACAACGTCACGCGCTTCTACGCGCGCCGCGGCTACCACGCGTCCGGCATCCGCTACTCGAAGCTGGGCTGATCCCCGCGGGCGGCGCGTCCGCACGGCCCGCCGCACGACGAGAGGCCCGATCCCCTGGGGGACCGGGCCTCTCGTCGTGCCGGGCGGCGCGCGCCCTACCGGGTCACTCCGCGGTCGCGCGCGCGATCAGGTCGGCCTGCTCGGTCGCGTGCCGCTTGCTGGACCCCGCGGCGGGCGACGCGGCGGCCGGCCGGGAGACGACGCGCACGGGGCGGTCGGGCAGGACCCGGCCGAGCTCCACGTGCACGAACGGCCAGGCGCCCTGGTTCTCCGGCTCGTCCTGGACCCACACGACCTCGGCATCCGGGTAGGACGCGACCACGCGGCGCACCTGCTCCTCGGGGAACGGGTAGAACTGCTCGAGGCGGACGAGCGCGACGGAGGCGTCCTGGCGCTTCTCCAGCTCGCCGAGCAGGTCGTAGTGCACCTTGCCCGAGTGCAGGAGCACGCGACGCACCGCGCTGCGGTCCTGGATGCGCACGTCGTCGATGACCGGCTCGAACCGGCCCGAGGTGAACGCCTGCACGTCGCTCGTCGCGCCGCGCAGCCGCAGCATCGCCTTCGGCGTGAAGACCACGAGCGGGCGGCGGGGCCGCGAGTACGCCTGGCGGCGCAGCAGGTGGAAGTACGACGCGGGCGTGGAGGGCCGCGCGACCGTCATGTTCTGCTCCGCGCACAGCTGCAGGAAGCGCTCGATGCGGGCCGACGAGTGGTCGGGACCCTGGCCCTCGTAGCCGTGCGGCAGCAGCAGCACGACGCTCGAGCGCTGGCCCCACTTCTGCTCGGCCGAGGAGATGAACTCGTCGATGATGGTCTGCGCGCCGTTGGCGAAGTCGCCGAACTGGGCCTCCCACAGCACGAGCGCGTCGGGCCGCTCGACGGAGTAGCCGTACTCGAAGCCCATCGCCGCGTACTCGCTGAGCAGCGTGTCGTAGATCCAGAACCGGGCCTGGCGGTCGCTCAGGTTCGCGAGGGGCAGCCACTCCTGGCCGTTGTCGCGGTCGTGCAGCACGGCGTGGCGCTGCACGAAGGTGCCGCGGCGCGAGTCCTGCCCGGCGAGGCGGACGGGCGTGTTCTCCAGCAGCAGCGAGCCGATGGCGAGGAGCTCGCCGAAGGCCCAGTCGATGGATCCGCTCCGGCTCATCTCCAGCCGCTTGCGCATGAGCGCCTGCAGCTTCGGATGCACGGAGAAGCCCTGCGGCGGGTTGTCATGCGCGTCGCCGATGGCGTGGACGACCGACTCGGACACGCCCGTGGTCTCGGGCTCGCCGTGGCCGTCGTCCTGCTGCGAGTCGGGGCGCTCGAGGTCGGAGACCGCTCCCGCGTCGTCGGTCTGGATGGGGATGGAGGAGGTCTGCGCGGCGTGCGTCTCCGCGAAGGCGCGCTCCAGGCGGTCCTGGAAGTCCTTCTGCGCGCCGTCGTACTCCTCCTGCGTGATGTCGCCGCGTCCGACGAGCGCCTCCGTGTACAGCTTCCGCACCGAGCGCTTGGCCTCGATGAGGTTGTACATGAGGGGCTGCGTCATCGACGGGTCGTCGCCCTCGTTGTGGCCGCGACGGCGGTAGCAGACGAGGTCGATGACGACGTCCTTCTTGAACTCCTGGCGGAACTCGAACGCGAGGTGCGCGACGCGGGCCACGGCCTCGGGGTCGTCGCCGTTCACGTGGAAGATCGGCGCCTGGATGCTCTTCGCGACGTCGGTGGAGTACACCGAGGAGCGGGACTCCGACGGCGGCGTCGTGAAGCCGACCTGGTTGTTGATGACGATGTGCACCGTGCCGCCCGTGCGGTACGCGCGCAGCTGCGAGAGCTGGAGCGTCTCGAAGACCACGCCCTGGCCGGCCATCGACGCGTCGCCGTGCACGAGGATCGGCAGGACCGAGAACGAGCCGATGGGCTTGCGGTCCTGCTTGGCGCGGACGATGCCCTCGAGCACGCCGTTGACGGCCTCGAGGTGCGACGGGTTCGCCGCGAGGTAGACCGGCATCTCCTCGCCGTGGACGCCCCGGAAGGTGCCCTCGGTGCCGAGGTGGTACTTGACGTCGCCGGACCCCTGCACGGTGCGCGGGTCCTGCGTGCCCTCGAACTCGCGGAAGATCTGGCCGTAGCTCTTGCCGGCGATGTTCGTGAGGACGTTGAGGCGTCCGCGGTGGGCCATGCCGATCGCGACCTCGTCGAGGCCGTGGTCGGCCGCGCCCTGGAGCAGCGTGTCGAGCAGCGAGATGGTGGACTCGCCGCCCTCGAGGCTGAAGCGCTTCTGCCCGACGTACTTGGTCTGCAGGAACGTCTCGAACGCCTCCGACTCGTTGAGCTTGGAGAGGATGCGCATCTGCTCGTCGTGCGTGGGCTTCGCGTAGGGCTGCTCGACCTTGCCCTGGATCCAGCGACGCTCGTCCGGCTGCTGGATGTGCATGTACTCGATGCCGATCGTGCGGCAGTACGAGTCGCGGAGGATCCCGAGCACGTCGCGCAGGAGCGCCTGGCGCCGCCCGCCGAAGCCGTCGGTGACGAACTCGCGGTCGAGGTCCCAGAACGTGAGCCCGTGGTTCGTGATCTCGAGGTCGGGGTGCGTGCGCTGCTGGTACTCGAGCGGGTCGATGTCGGCCATGAGGTGTCCGCGGACCCGGTACGCGTTGATGAGCTCCTGCACGCGGCTGGTCTTGGAGACCCGCTCGGAGAGGTCGACGTTGATGTCGGTGGCCCACTGGATGGGGTCGTACGGGATGCGGAGCGCCGCGAAGATGTCCTCGTAGAAGCCGTGCTGGCCGATGAGGCGCTCGTGCACGATCTTGAGGAACTCGCCGGAGCCGGCGCCCTGGATCACGCGGTGGTCGTACGTGCTCGTGAGCGTGATGGTCTTGCCGATGCCGAGCTCCACCAGCGTCTTGGGGGAGGAGCCCTGGAACTCGGCCGGGTACTCGAGGGCGCCGGCGCCGATGATGGCGCCCTGGCCCTTCATGAGGCGCGGCACGGAGTGCACGGTGCCGATGCCGCCCGGGTTCGTGAGCGAGATCGTGGTGCCGGCGAAGTCGCCCGCCGCGAGCTTGTTGGAGCGCGCCTTCTTCACCAGGTCCTCGTACGCGGAGAGGAACTCGCCGAAGGTCATGCCCTCGGCCTCCTTGATGCTCGGCACCAGGAGGGCGCGCGTGCCGTCCGGCTTCGGCATGTCGATCGCGATGCCGAGGTTGATGTGCGCGGGGGAGACGACGCTCGGCTTGCCGTCGACCTCGTCGTAGTGCACGTTCTGGCTCGGGAACTCCTTGAGCGCCTGGATGAGCGCCCAGCCGATGAGGTGGGTGAAGGAGACCTTGCCGCCGCGGGCGCGCTTGAGGTGGTTGTTGATGACGATGCGGTTGTCGATCATCAGCTTCGCCGGGATCGTCCGCACGCTCGTCGCGGTGGGGATGGAGAGCGAGGCGTCCATGTTGGTCGCGAGGCTCTTGGCCATGCCGCGGAGCGGGGAGACCTCGTCCTCGCCGACCGGCGTGGGCTCGGCGCCCTTCTTGGCCGGCGCCTTCGCCGGGGCCTGCGCGGGGATGGGCTGCTGCTTCGGCGCGATGCTCGTGGTGCGCGCCGCGGGCTGCGCCCCGGACGCGGGCTGCTGCGCCTGCGCGTCGGGCTGGCCGGGGGCGGCGGGGGACGGCGTCGCGGCCGGGCTCCCCGTGTTGGTCGCGGCGGGGGCGGACGTCTCGTCCGACTCCGGGATCTGCGGCTCGGCGGTGCGGTCGCCCGTGGCGGGCGTCGACTCGCGGCCCTCGATCACGGTCGCGTGGTAGTTCTCGAGGATCGGCCACCAGCTGCGGTCGACCGCGTCCTTGTCGACCACGTACCTCTCGTACATCTCGTCGACGAGCCACTCGTTGGCTCCGAAGTCGCCCGTGGAACCGTCATCGGTCCCCGTACCAGTCACCTGGCTCGACACAGTTGATCGCCCGCTCTCTTGCTGTTGGTCGTCTGCCTCGCGCGGCCCGTTCGCGTTCCGCGCGTCCACGATCCCCCAGCCTAAACCTTCCCCCGGTCGGGCTGGCGGGAGCGGCGCGTCGATGACGCGCCGGGCGCGGCGGCACGCGCGATGCGCGCGGGGGCGGCGGCCTGGCGCGCGCCGGGACGGCGGGGCTACCGTCGGGGCATGAGGTTCACCGGAGAGGCTCCCGCCCACGACCTGACCTACTCGGACGTGTTCCTGAGCCCCGGGAGGTCCGACGTCGCCAGCCGGATGGACGTCGACCTGGCGCCGGGCGACGGCACGCCCTGCACCATCCCGGTAGTGGCGAGCAACATGGGCTCGGTCACCGGACCCCGGCTCGCGGCCGTGCTCGCGCGGCGGGGCGGGATCGGGATCCTCCCGCAGGACCTCCGCCCGCAGGAGCTCGACGCCGCGATCCACCGGGTCAAGGACCAGCCCGTCGCCTACGACTCGCCGCTCGAGCTGTCGCCGGACGCCACGGCAGGCGAGGCGCGCGAGCTGCTCCCGCCGATCGCCGGGCACGGCATCGTGCTGCGCGACGCGGACGGGGAGATGGTCGGCTGCCTCGAGGGCACCCAGCTCGCCGGCGTCCCCGACGGCACCCGGCTCGGGGACCTGCCGCACGGCGCGCTGGCCTCGCTCGACGCCGACGACGTGCCCACGGGCCGCGCGGCCTTCGAGCTGATGCACGCGGCGGGCATCGACTTCGCGCCCGTCCTCGCGCACGGCCGGCTCGTCGGCACCCTCAGCCGCCGCAGCGCCCTGCGCTCCACCGTCTACGCGCCCGCCGCCGACGCGCACGGCCGGCTGGCGGTCGGCGCGGCGGTCGGCGTCAACGGGGATCCGGTCGGACGGGCCCGCGCGCTGCTCGCCGCGGGCGTCGACGTGCTCGTGCTCGACACGGCGCACGGGCACCAGGAGGCGATGCTCCGGGCCATCCGCGACGTCCGGGCGCTCGACCCGCGCGTGCCGCTGGTGGCGGGCAACGTCGTGACCGCGGAGGGCGCGCGTGACCTCGTCGAGGCGGGCGCCGACATCGTCAAGGTCGGCGTGGGACCCGGCGCCATGTGCACCACGCGCATGATGACCGCCGTCGGCCGCCCGCAGTTCTCCGCCGTGCTCGACACGGCCGCCGCCGCGCGGGAGGCGGGCGCGCTCGTCTGGGCCGACGGGGGAGTGCGGTACCCGCGCGACGTGGCGCTCGCGCTGGCCGCGGGGGCGGCGAGCGTGATGATCGGCTCGTGGTTCGCGGGCACGGTCGAGTCGCCCGGCCGGCTGCTCGTCGACGACGACGGCGGCATGGCGAAGGAGAGCTGGGGCATGGCGTCCACGCGCGCCGTGCAGGAGCGCTTCGGGCGGCGCGAGGCGTTCGAGCTGGCCCGGCGCACGCTCTTCGCGGAGGGGATATCGACCAGCCGCATCCGCATCGACCCGCTGCGCCCCGGCCTCGAGGACCTGCTCGACACCATCACGTCCGGCGTCCGCAGCGCGTTCACCTACGCGGGGGCGCGCACGCGGGCCGAGTTCGCGGACCGGGCGGCGGTCGGGATCCAGTCCGCCGCGGGCTACGAGGAGGGCAAGCCCCTGCCGGTCGGCTGGTGAGCCCCGGTATGCTCGACGGACGATGGACGACCCCCCTCCTGCTCATAGACCCCCGCCCCGCGCCGCCCTCGACCTGAAGCCGGCCGTGCGCCCGGCGCCCGGGAGCCGCTCCGGTGAGTGAATGGCTCCTCCTCGCCGTCGGCCTCCTCCTGACCCTCGGCACCGGCCTCTTCGTGGCCAGCGAGTTCGCGCTCGTCAACCTCGACCGCTCCGACCTCGAGAAGCGCCAGGAGCGCGGCGAGAAGCGGCTCGGCCCCTCCATCCGCGCCCTGCGCATCACCTCGACCCACCTCTCGAGCGCCCAGCTCGGGATCACGCTGACGACCCTGCTCACCGGATACACGATGGAGCCGGCGCTCAGCCGCCTCCTCGCCGGGCCCCTCACCTCCGCCGGACTCGCGGAGTCGCTCGTCTCCCCGGTCGCGACCGTGGTGGCGCTCGTCGTCGCGACGCTCCTGTCGATGATCATCGGCGAGCTCGTGCCGAAGAACTTCGCGCTGGCCCTGCCGCGCGAGACGGCGAAGCTCGTGATCCCGTTCCAGTCGCTGTTCACGACCGTGTTCAAGCCCGCTGTGCTGCTGCTCAACAACAGCGCGAACGGCATCCTCCGCCTCGTCGGCATCGAGCCGAAGGAGGAGCTGTCGGGTGCCCGCAGCGCCGAGGAGCTGTCCTCGCTCGTGCGGCGGTCCGCCCTCGCGGGCCTCCTCGAGGACGACACGGCGATGCTCCTCAGCCGCACGCTGCGCTTCGCCGACCTCACGGCGTCCGACGTCATGACCCCGAGGCTCCGCGTGAAGTCCGTGGAGCGCACCGACAGCGCGCAGACCGTGATCGAGCTCGCCATGACCACGGGCTACTCCCGCTTCCCGGTCACGGACGACGGCGTCGACGACGTCATCGGCCTGGTGCACGTGAAGCAGGCCGTCGCCGTGCCGCGCGAGAAGCGCGCGCAGGTGCCGGTCACCGCCCTGCAGTCGGAGGCGATCCGCGTCCCCGAGACGATGAAGCTCGACGACCTGCTCGGCGAGCTGCGCGGCCGCGGCTTCCAGATGGCCGTCGTGGTCGACGAGTACGGCGGCACCGCCGGCGTCGCGACCCTCGAGGACCTGGTCGAGGAGCTGGTCGGCGAGCTCGCCGACGAGCACGACCGCACGCGCGCGGGCGTCGTCCGCTCGCGCGACTCCCTCACCTTCCCCGGGATGCTGCGGCCCGACGAGCTCCTCGAGCGCACGGGTCTCCGCATCCCCGAGGAGGGCCCCTACGAGACGGCAGCCGGCTTCGTCATGAGCGAGCTCGGCCGCCTGCCCGTCGTGGGCGACGAGCTGGAGCTCGAGACGGGGACGCTGCGGGTCGAGCGGCTGGACGGCCGGCGCATCGACCGGATCCGCTTCACCCCCGTCCCCGAGCCCGTCGCCACCGCGGTGGGCACCACGCGCGCCGAGCGCCAGGCCGAGCGCCAGGCCGACCGCGAGGCCGGGCGCCAGGCCGGACGCCAGGCGGACGCGGAACGCGCCGCGAGCAGGAAGGAGCCGTCCCATGGGTGAGTACGCCGGGGGGATCATCGCGCTCGTCGTGCTGCTCGCCGTCAACGCCTTCTTCGTCGGCGCCGAGTTCGCGGTCATCTCCGCGAAGCGGTCGCAGATCGAGCCGCGCGCCGAGGAGGGCAGCCGCGCCGCGCGCGTCACGCTCTACGCCATGGAGCACGCCACGCTCATGCTCGCGACCACGCAGCTCGGCATCACCGTGTGCTCGCTGCTGATCCTCAACGTGTCCGAGCCGGCGATCCACCACCTGCTGGAGATCCCGCTCGCCGGGACCGGGCTGCCGGAGGAGGCGATCTCCACCATCGCCTTCGTCATCGCGCTGCTCATCGTCTCGTTCCTGCACGTGGTGCTCGGCGAGATGGTGCCGAAGAACATCTCGTTCTCGGTGCCGGACCGGGCGGCGCTGCTGCTCGCGCCGCCGCTCGTGGGCATCGCCCGCCTGGTCAAGCCGCTCATCGTGGCGCTCAACGCCGTCTCGAACGCCGTGCTGCGCGCGTTCAAGGTGGAGCCGAAGGACGAGGCCGCGAGCGCGTTCACGCTCGACGAGGTGCAGGGCATCGTCGACCAGTCCACCCGCGAGGGGGTGCTGGAGGACCGGACGGGCGCGCTCACCGCGGCGTTCGAGTTCACGGGCAAGAAGGTGCAGGACATCGCGATCCCCCTGGGCGCGCTGGTCAGCCTCCCCGAGACCGCGTCGCCGTCGGAGGTCGAGCGCGCCGTCGCCCGCCACGGCTTCTCGCGCTACGTGATCGTCGACGAGCAGGGCGAGCCGTCGGGCTACCTCCACCTCAAGGACGTCATCGACCTCGACGAGGCCGACGAGTTCGTGCGCCCCGTGCCGGCCAAGCGGATCCGGCAGCTCGTCTCGGTGTTCGAGGGCACCGAGCTCGAGGACGCGCTCGCCATGATGCGCCGCTCGGGCGCCCACCTCGCCCGCGCCTTCCGCGAGGACGGGGAGACGACGGGCGTGCTCTTCCTCGAGGACATCATCGAGGAGCTCGTCGGCGAGGTGCAGGACGCCACCCGGCGGATCTGACCCGCGTGCACGACGACGGCCCGGCTCCCCGAGGGGATGCCGGGCCGTCGTCGTGCGGGGCGGGTCAGGCCGCCCAGCGCGCCCGGTCGTACTGCTTGGGCCAGTAGTCGATCTCGACGCCCAGCTCGTGCGCGGCGCGGAGCGCGAAGTGCGGGTCGCGCAGCATCTCGCGGCCGAGCATCACGGCGTCCGCGCGGCCCTCGGCGACGACCGCCTCGGCCTGCGCGGGCTCGGTGATGAGGCCCACGGCGTTGAGCGCCACCTTCGCGTGCTCCTTCACGTACTCGGCGAAGGGCACCTGGTATCCGGGGGCGACGGGGATCGTGACGCCCGTCGTGTTGCCGCCCGTGGAGATGTCGAAGAAGTCGGCGCCGTGCTCGGCGGCCCAGCCGGCGACGGTCGCGGTCTGCGCCTCGTCCCAGCCGGCGTCGCCCGCCCAGTCGGTCGCGGAGAAGCGCACGAGGAGCGGCACGTCGGGGACCTCGGCGCGCACGGCGTCGATCACCTGGAGCAGCAGGCGCGCCCGGTTCTCGAGGCTGCCGCCGAACTCGTCGTGGCGGTGGTTGCTCAGGGGCGAGAGGAACTGGTGGAGGAGGTAGCCGTGCGCCGCGTGGAGCTCGAGCACGTCGAAGCCCGCGTCGACCGAGCGCCGGGCGGCGGCGGCGAAGTCGTCAACGACCTTCCGGATCCCGTCGGCGTCGAGCGCGAGCGGCGTGCCGTAGCCGGGGAACGGCTCGGCGGACGGCGCGACCGTCTCCCAGCCGCCCTCCGCGGCGGGCACGGTGCCACGGCCGGAGAACGAGTACGTGGACGCCTTGCGGCCGGCGTGCGCGAGCTGGATCGCGGCGACCGCGCCCATCTCGTGGATGAAGTCGACGATCGGCTTCCACGCGTCGCGCTGCGCGTCGTCCCAGATGCCGGTGTCCTCGGGCGTGATGCGCGCCTCGGGGCTGACGCCCGTGGCCTCCGCCATGACGAGGCCCGCGCCGCCTCGGGCGAACGAGCCGAGGTGCGCGAGGTGCCAGGCGCCCGGCACGCCGTCGCGTGCGTCGATGCTGTACTGGCACATCGGGGCGACCCAGATGCGGTTGCGGGCGGTGACGCCGCGGACGGTGATCGGCTCGAAGAGCGGGGACGTAGTCATGGGGATCCTTCCAGGCGGGCGGCGGCGCGGATCCTCGAGGGAGGCGCGGCGCGCGGGGACGGGCGGAGGGCGACGGCGGCCTCATGGTCCCAAGGCCCGGCGCGGTCGCCGCATTCCCGCGCGCCTATCGTGAGGGCATGAGCGACGCGCGCGACGACCAGGTGCCCGACGGCTGGATCCGGCAGGACGAGGAGCGGACGCGGGCGGCCGTCCGGCTCCCGCGGGACGACGACGACAAGTACACGCGCGGCGTGCTCGGGGTCCGCACGGGCTCGGACCGCTACCCGGGGGCGGCCGTGCTCGGCGTGGAGGCCGCGGCGCGCACGGGCGTCGGCATGATCCGCTACCTCGGTCCCGCGGGCGCCTCCGCGTCGGTGCTCGCCCGGCGCCCCGAGGTCGTGACGGCCGACGGCCGCGTGCAGGCGTGGCTGGTGGGATCCGGCATGGACGCCGCGCACCGCGACGCCGCCACGACGGACGCCGTCGCCGACGCGCTCGGGCAGGGCCTCCCGTCGGTCGTCGACGCGGGCGCGCTCGACCTCGTGGGCCGGGCGACCGGCCCCGTCGTCGTCACGCCGCACTTCCGGGAGCTGTCGCGGCTGCTCGCCGGCGTCGGCGTGGACGCGTCGGCGGAGGACATCGCGGCGGACGCCCCGGGCTGGGCGGAGCGCGCGGCGGGGGAGCTCGGCGCGTGCGTGCTGCTGAAGGGCGCGACCACCTACGTCGTCGGCGGGTCGGCGCGCATCGCGGTGCGGGCCGGGACGCCGTGGCTCGCGACCGCGGGCTCCGGGGACGTGCTGGGCGGCGTGCTCGGCGCGCTGCTGGCGGGGGCGTCCGTGCGCATCGCCGACGCGCGGGATCCGCTGGCCGAGGTCGCCGCCGTGGCCGCGGCCGCCGCGTGGCTGCACGGCCGGGCGGGGGACCGCGCGTCCGGCGGCGGACCGATCACGGCCCTCGACGTCGCCGAGGCGATGCCGAGGGCCGTCCGGGACCTCGTGGCGGGATCCGCTTCCTAGGCCTTCGGCGCGACGTCGAGCGAGAACTCGACGGAGCCGTGGTCCTCGACCGTGACGAAGCCGAGGCTCGGGGCCTCGACCCCGAAGTCCTGGAAGGTGATCGGGATCGAGCCCACGATCTGCCCCGCGCCCGGCGTGAAGGAGGCCTGCATCTGCGCGGTCACGCTCTTCGTGACGCCGTGCAGCGTGAGGTCGCCGGTCACGTCGTAGGTCGCCGGCACGCCCGCCTCGACGCCGTCCGTGCGGATCGGCTGCGTGAGGGTGAAGGTGGCGGTGGGGAACCGCTCGGTCTCCATCGCCTCGCCCTGGAAGTACGCGTCGCGCGGCGGCTGGTCGGTCGCCATCTTCGTCACGTCGACGGTCATGCTGCCGGCGGTCACCTGCGAGCCGTCCACCGTGATGTCGCCCGTGACGGCGTCGGTGCGGCCGTTCACGGTGACGGGCGTGCCGTTCAGCACCTCGTCGACGCGGTAGCCGGCGTAGGAGGATCCGCCGACGGCCCACGCGCCCGACAGGTCGCCGAGCGCGCCCGGGGCGGCCGGGGCGGCGGCCGCGAGGGACGGCGCCGCGTCGGGCGTGCCCGCGAGCTGCTTGTAGAGCGGACCGCCGAACGCCGCGAAGGCGCCCACGAGCACGATGACGCCGCCCGCCGCCCCGATGATGATCTTCGTCTTCTTGTCCATGGCCGTGCTCCTCCGGTGCGATGCGGGCCGGCGCTGTCGGGCCGGCCCGTCCTTTGAACTTTCAAGTACCGGACGAGGATCGCGGGACGGGCGTCCGGCCGTCGCCGGGCGTCCACAGGGGAGGGCGCGCGGTCGGTAGCCTGGGCGCACAGCCGGCCGCCGGCCGGGCGCCCGCCCGGATCCCGCCGCCCGTCGAACCCGGGGGTCCCCATGCTCGTCGCCTTCTCCGTCGCACCCAGCGGGGGCGACGCGCCCGACGCCTCCGTGCACGACGCCGTGGCCGCCGCGGTCGAGGTCGTCCGCGCCTCCGGGCTGCCGAACCGCACGGACGCCATGTTCACCACGATCGAGGGCGACTGGGACGCGTGCTTCGACGTCGTCCGCCGCGCGACGGAGGCGGTCGCGCCGTTCGGCACGCGCGTGTCGCTCGTGCTCAAGGCCGACATCCGCCCCGGCTACGAGGGCGAGCTGACGGGGAAGCTGGAGCGGCTCGAGCAGGCGCTGGAGGCCCGCGGCACCGACGCCTGACCCGGGGAGCGATGCCCGGACGGCCTCGGCGCCGCCGTTAGGCTCGACGGGTGATTCCCCCCTCCTCCGAGCGGGCGACCCTGTCGCCGGCCCGCGTCCGCGTCGCCCTGCTCGCCCTCGCGATGGGCGGGTTCGCCATCGGCACCACCGAGTTCGTCGCGATGGGCCTGCTGCCGCAGCTCGCCGCCGACCTGCTCCCCGAGGTGGCCGCGCGCTCCACGGAGGCGGCGAACGCGCAGGCCGGCACGCTCATCAGCGCGTACGCCCTCGGCGTCGTGGTCGGCGCCCCGACCATCGCGGCGGCGTCCGCCCGGGCGCCTCGCCGCAAGCTCCTGCTGTGGCTGCTGCTGGCCTTCACCCTCGGCACCGTGCTCAGCGCGATCCTCCCGAGCTTCGGCCTCGTCGTGTTCGCGCGCTTCCTCGCGGGCCTGCCGCACGGCGCGTACTTCGGCATCGCATCGCTCGTCGCCGCGCAGCTGATGGGGGAGGGCAAGCGCGCCCGCGGCGTCGCGTTCGTGCTCGCGGGGCTCACCATCGCCAACGTGATCGGCGTCCCGATCGTCACCTGGATCGGCCAGAACGCCGGCTGGCGCGTCGCGTACCTCGTGGTCGCCGCGATCTTCGCCGCCACCTTCCTCGCCGTCTTCCTCGCCGTCCCCGCCCAGGCGGGCAACCCCGAGGCCACGCTCCGCCGGGAGCTGCGCGCCTTCACGCGCCTCCAGGTGTGGCTCGCGCTGCTCATCGGGGCGATCGGCTTCGGCGGGTTCTTCGCGGTGTACACCTACGTCGCCCCCATGGTCACCGACGTGACCGGGCTGCCCGAGTGGTCGGTGCCCCTCGCGCTCGTGGTGGTAGGCCTCGGCATGACGACGGGCAACCTCGTCGGCGGCTGGTGGGCGGACCGCGACGTGCGCACCTCGCTGCTGTCGCTGTTCGGCCTGCTGATCGTGTCGCTCGTGGGCCTCGTGCTCACGGCCGCGAACCCGGTGGGGCTCTTCGCGTTCCTCTTCCTCATCGGCGGGTCGGCCGCGGCGCTGTCGCCGGGGATCCAGATCCGCCTCATGGACGTCGCGCACGACTCGCAGTCCATCGCCGCGGCGCTCAACCACTCGGCGCTCAACACGGGCAACGCGGTGGGGGCGGCGCTCGGCGGCGTGACCGTCGCGGCGGGCCTCGGCTACACGTCGCCGGCGCTCGTGGGCGTGGGGCTCAGCATCGCGGGCCTGGTGATCGCGCTCGCGAGCTTCGGCCTCGACCGGCACCGCCGCGCATCCCGCCGGGCGGTGGACGGCGCCCGGCCCACCACCCAGCCCATCGGCATCGGCGGCTGAGCCGGGTCGGCGGCTCGGGCCGCCGGACCTCGGGCGGCCGGGCTACTCGCCCTGGAGCAGGATGCCGTCCTGGATCGCGCGCTTCCGCAGCGCCACCTTCGTGCCCACGTCGAAGCCCGCGACGCGGTACTTCTCGCGGATCCGCTTGAGGTACGACTTCGCCGTCTCCTCGGAGATGCCGAGGCTGTATGCCACCGACTTCACGGGCTCGCCGCCGCCGTACAGCGCCATCACGCGGCGCTCCTGCGCGCTGAGCTTCGGCACCCCGCCGACGTCCGTGCTGTTGATGGCGAGGTCGAGCTCGCTGGAGATGTACGACTGGCCGTCGGCCGCGAGGCGGATGGCGTCGACGATCATGCTGGCGTCCTCGCTCTTCACGAGGTAGCCGAGCGCGCCGGAGGCGAGGGCCTCGCGCACGACGTTGGGCTCCGAGTACGTGCTCATCAGGACCGTCTTGACGCCCGTGGTCTTCAGCGTCGCGAGCTTGAGCGAGATCGGCAGGTTGTCCTTCAGGTCGAGGTCGAGCAGGACGACGTCGACGGGGAAGCGCGGGTGCGTCAGCAGGTCCGGCCACGTGGACACGGCGGCGACCATCTCGATGTCGGACGCGGCGTTGCGGATCCACTCGGTCAGGGCCCCGAGCAGCATCTTGTGGTCGTCCACGATGGCGAGGGTGATCGGTCGGTTCTCAGCTGACACGTGCTCTCCGGTTCTCATGCGGGCCCTCACCGGTCGGCGGGGTTGTCCACGACGCAGTCGATCGTGATCAGGAGGCTCGCACCGCGGGTGCTCTCGGTGTGCGCGCCGACCTTGTCGATAGCATCCCACGTCGAGGGATCCAGTCGGGTGCGGGGCAGGCCCGTCGTCGTGATGGCGATGGGCACGATCACCCGGCGGAGCGGCACGGGCTGGTCGCCCGCCGGCCGTCCCCGCTGGGGTCCGAGGGTGAGCTGCACCGAGACGCCGGGCGCGCCGTTGCGCCGCTCGGTCGAGGTCAGCAGGAGCCACACGGCGGAGAGCAGGCCGTCGCGCTGGCGGCGGTCCAGCAGGCCCGCGAGCGCGTTCGGGTCGCTGAGCGTCACGTCGGGGCCGAGGAACTCCGACTCCGTCACGGCGTGGTGCAGCCAGGTCTCGCGGCGGCCCTCGATGAGGTGCAGCCGCAGCTCGGTCGCGAGCGACGCCGCGGTCGACGCGGCCGCGGGCGACAGGGGCAGCGGTTCCCGCCCGTTCGCGACGTCGTCGAGCAGCTGCTCGGCCGCGAGGTCGAGCCGCGCGAGCTCCTCGGACGCGAGCATCCCCACGGCGTAGCGCGGCGCGGAGACGGTGCTCTGCACGAGGACGCGGTCGAGCTCCATCTCGGTCACGCGACGGAACCCGCGCACGACGGCGACGCCGAAGGCGGCGGGCACGACGGCGCGGGCGATGGCGGAGATCTCCGGGGCGAGGTCCCCGGGGCGCACGGGATCCGCGAAGAGGAACACGGCGAGGAGCACCGCGCCGAGCGCCGCGTCGACCGCGAGCACCTCCCGGGCGGGGCGGTACGTGACGGTGGTGAGGAGGGCGGCGCCCGCGGCGACCCCGGCGGTGGCGTGCTGCATCGCGTCGCCGAGGGGCCAGACCGCCACGAGGTCGAGGGCCACGACGATGCCGAGGCCGCCGACGAAGACCGCCATGAGCGGCCCGGGCATGCGGTCGCGGAGGGCGCGGACGGCCACCACGGCGGTCACGAGGAGGGCGACGAGCAGGATCCAGGCGGTCGCGGTGAGCCCGGGCGACGGCATGATGCGGTAGTCGAGGGCGAAGCGGACGAGGCCGTATCCCATGGCGATGGCGCACACGACGGCGGATCCCGCGCCGAGGTAGCCGAGGCCGATGGAGGTCGGCTGCGCGGGCGTCCCCGCGGGCAGGCGGATGCGGCGGCTGGTGCGCGGCGGGGCGACCTCGGGGCGGCTCACTTCGGCACCTCGAGCACGACGGTGGTGCCCGACCCGGGCGAGGAGAACAGGCGCGCGTTGCCGCCGACGTCCGCGAGGCGCGCGACGACCGACTCCTTGAAGCCGAGCTTGGCCTGGTCGACATGCGCGAGGTCGAAGCCGACGCCCGCGTCGGTGACCATCGCGCGCACCGTCGTGTCGTCGTCGGTGATGGTGACGTGCGCCTCGGTCACGCCCGCGTGTCGGCGCACGTTCTCCAGGCACTCGGCGAGGGAGAGGAGGAACGCGTCGAGGATGTCGCTCGGCAGCAGCACCTGGCCCGTGCCGTGCCAGCTGACCTCGAGGCCCATCCGGCCGAACCGCTGCTTGACCGACTCGAGCGTGTTGCCGAGGACCGACTGCTCCACGGGCTCCAGCGTGTAGCCGCCGGACGCCTGGGGCGTCGGGTTGGCGCCGAGCCGCAGCTGGCGGAGGAGGCGGGCGTCGTCGCCCGCCTGCTGGCGCATGGCCTGCGGGGTGACGCCGACCCCGGAGTGGGCGAGGAGGGTGAGGGTGGCGAGCACGGTGTCGTGCAGGAGGCGCGCGCCCTGCCGGCGCTGGGCCTCGAGCTCGCTCGCCATGCGCTCGGCGCGATGGGCGCGGCCGATGTCGGTGATGCGGCGGCCGACCCGCCGCACCGCCACGCTGAGCCAGGTGCCGAGGATCACGGCCAGCAGCCAGCCGAACACGTGCACGAGGACGACGTAGGGGAAGGCCGGGGTGCCCCACGACGCGCCGACGGCGACGACGCTCGTGAGCGCGAACGCGGCCGCGACGATCCGGACCCGGTGCGGCCGGACCGTCTCCAGCAGCGAGAGGGAGCCGACGGCCCCGGCGGAGACGTGGGTGAGCGCGGTGAGCGACGACGCGCTGCGGCCGCCCAGCTGCGGCACGACCATGGCGGCGAGGCCCGCGACGAGCACCACGAGCATCCAGGGCACGCGCGCCTCCGTCCCGAGGCGCCACTGCGCGACCGCGACCACGGCCAGCAGCGCGACGGTGGACGCCGCGAACGGCAGCGGGATCTCGCCGGGCAGCACGACGCAGGCTGCGGCGACCGCGGTGAAGCTCAGGCCGTAGACGCGGGCCGTCCGCTGCAGCAGGCGCTCGCGCTCGCGCTTCATGCGATCCATCGGGTCCCCGCTCGGAGTGCGCCGACGCCGGTGGCGAGCGCTGGGTGTGCCTCCGATCCTAGGCGGGTCGTTCCCGCGCGATGCACGTCGAGGCGTCGGCACGGGCGGATTCTCCACATGCCATAGGATCCGGCCGCGCGGCGTCGACCGGGCCCGCTACTCGGGGGCGATCCAGCCGTGGCGGATCGCGTGACGGCGCAGGAGCAGCTTCGTCCCGAGATCGGTCCCCGCGTGCAGGTACTTGCGGCGGCCGCGCTTGATGTAGGACTTCACGGTCTCCTCGGTCGTGCTCATCGCCTCGGCCACGTCGCGGATCGACCGGCCGCCGGCGTACAGCACGAGGGCGCGCTGCTCCTGCTGGCCGAGCCGCGGGTCCTCCTCGGCCTGGAAGTCCTGCATGGCCTGCTGCACGAGCGCGGTCTGCCGGGGCGTGCCGTCGGCCGCCGCGTGGATGGTCGCGATCAGCTCCTCCGACGACTCGGCCTTGGGCACCACGGCGGAGGCGCCCGCGCGCATGGCGCCGTGGATGGTCGACGGGTCCGCGTGGGTGCTCAGCAGCACCGACGTGAGGCCGGCGCCCGCGAGGGTCCGGATCTTCTGCGCCACGGGCACGTCGTCCCGGAGCGCGAGGTCGAGCACCACGACGTCGAACGCGTCGGGGAAGCGGTCGTCGCGGATCAGCCCGTTCCAGGTCGGCGAGGTCGCCACGACCTCGACTCCCGTGCGCGGGCGGGACAGCCGGGCGCTCAGTCCGTCGAGCAGGAGGACGTGGTCGTCGACGAGGGCGACCCGGACCCGATGGCCCTGACCCATCGCATGCGGCGGCCTGCGGCTCATCGGTGCTCCCCTCGTACGCCGGTGCCCGGAGGCGGCGGCGTGCTCCCAGGGGAAGCATAGGAACGCATGATGACGCGGGGCGATGCCGCACGCCGAACTCACCCCCGGACTGGGGCGCTCCTCCTACGCGTCGACGTCGAGCAGCCGGGCGAGCTCGCGGCCCATGGCCTCGCCCTCGATGAGGAACCCGTCGTGCCCGTAGTCGGAGGAGATGACGACGACCTCGCCGCCGTCGATCGAGCCCGGGACGTGCTGCGCGATGAGCCGCTGGTCGGCGACGGGGAACAGCCGGTCGCTGTCGATGCCGACCACGAGGGTGGCCGCCCGCACCCGGCCGAGCGCCGCCTCGACGCCGCCGCGGTCGCGACCCACGTCGTGGGAGCTCATGGAGTCGATGAGCCGGATGTAGCTCGTCGCGTCGAAGCGCCGGGTGAACTTGTTGCCGTGGAAGTCGAGGTAGGACTCCACCGCGTACCTGCCCTCGTCGCCCATCGGGCTGATGCCGCTCTGCCACGCGCGCGCGAAGCGCTGGTTGAGCTCGTCGGGGCTGCGGTAGTTGAGGAGCGCCATGCGGCGCGCGAGCGCGAGGCCGCGGTGGGGGCCGTCGCCGTCGGCCGCGTCGAAGTAGTCGCCGTCGCGGTACGCCGGGTCCATGCGGATGGCTTCGGCCTGCACGGAGTTGAGGGCGATCTGGTCCGCGCTGGAGATGGCGGGCGCGGCGAGGACGGCGAGCCGGCGCATCCGGTCGGGGTGGCCGACGCCCCACTCGAGCGCCTGCATGCCGCCCATCGACCCGCCGACGACGGCCGCCCACTCGTCGATGCCGAGCGCGTCGGCGAGGGCGACCTGCACGGCGACCTGGTCGCGGATGGTGATGTACGGGAAGCGAGCCGCCCACTCGGCGCCGTCGGGCGCGAGCGACGCGGGGCCGGTGGTGCCCTGGCAGCCGCCGAGCATGTTCGGGGCCACCACGTACCAGCGGTCGGTGTCGATCGCGAGGCCGGGGCCGACGATGCCCGACCACCAGCCGCCCGTGGGCTGGCCGGGGCCTGCGGGGCCGCGCAGGTGGCTGTCGCCGGTGAGCGCGTGCAGCACGAGCACGACGTTGCGGCCGTCCGCGTCGCGCTCGCCGAAGGTCTCGTAGGCCACCCGCACCGACGGGATGCGCCCGCCCGCCTCGAGGTCGATCCCGCCCACCGACGCGAAGAGCCGGTCGGCGACGGGGTCGCCCTCGCGCCACGCGCCGGACGCGGGCGGGCGGCCGATCAGGGAGCGGATCTGCGCGTCCGTCACGAGGCTCGACGGGACGGTGTCCTCGGGTGTCTGCCAGTCCATCCCGCTCAGTGAAGCACCCGCGACGGACGCGCGTCCGAGTGTTACGCCCCGAGCGGCCCGACGCCCTGCAGCGACGAGTCGTCCGCGGCGTCCTTGACCGCGCGCGCGGCCCGCAGGCCCGCGGAGAGGTCCTCGATGATGTCGTCGATGCTCTCGAGGCCCACCGACAGGCGCACGAGCCCGGGCGTGACGCCCGCCGTGAGCTGCTGCTCCGGCGTGAGCTGCGCGTGCGTGGTCGACGCCGGGTGGATCACGAGGCTCCGCACGTCGCCGATGTTGGCCAGGTGGCTGAACAGCTGCAGCGAGTCGACGAGCGCGCGCCCGGCGTCCACCCCGCCCTTCAGCTCGAAGGAGAGCACGGCGCCGACGCCGCGCGGCGCGTAGCGGTTCGCCGCCGCGTACCAGGGGCTCGACGGCAGGCCCGCGTAGTAGACGTTCGCGATGTCGTCGTGGGAGTCGAGCCACTCGGCGACAGCCTGCGCGTTCTGCACGTGCCGCTCGATGCGGAGGCTCAGCGTCTCGATGCCCTGGATGAGCTGCCAGGCGCTCGCCGGCGCGATGGACGCCCCCAGGTCGCGCAGCAGCTGCACGCGCGCCTTGATGACGTACGCGATCCCGTCGCCCAGCGCCTCCGTGTAGGTGACGCCGTGGTACGACGCGTCGGGCGTCGTGAGCCCGGGGAACCGCTCCGCGTGCTCCGACCACGGGAAGCGGCCGCCGTCGACGACCAGGCCGCCGATCACCGTGCCGTGGCCGCCGAGGAACTTGGTGGCGGAGTGCACCACGATGTCGGCGCCGTGCTCGAACGGGCGGATGAGGTACGGCGTCGCGATCGTGTTGTCGACGATGAGCGGGACCCCGGCCGCGTGGGCCTTGTCGGCGACGGCGCGGATGTCGAGGATGTTGATCCGCGGGTTGCCGATGGTCTCCGCGAAGAAGAGCTTGGTGTTCGGCCGGACCGCGCGGGCCCAGGCCTCGGGGTCGTCCTGGTCCTCGACGAACGTCGTCTCGATGCCGAGCTTCGCGAGCGTGTACTTGAAGAGGTTGTAGGTGCCGCCGTAGATCGACGAGCTCGAGACGATGTGGTCGCCCGCCTGCGCGATGTTGAGCACCGCGAACGTCGACGCCGACTGACCGGACGCCACGAGGAGCGCCGCCGTGCCGCCCTCGAGGGCCGCGACCCGCTCCTCCACCACCGCCTGCGTGGGGTTCTGGATGCGCGTGTAGATGTTGCCGAACTCCGCCAGCGCGAAGAGGTCCTGCGCGTGCGCCGAGTCCTTGAAGACGTAGGAGGTGGTCTGGTAGATCGGCGTCGCGCGCGCGTTCGTGACGGGATCCGGCGCGGCTCCCGCGTGGATCTGCTGCGTCTCGAAGCGCCAGCCGGCTGCCCGGTCCTCGTCGTGGTCGCTCATCGTCGTCCCTCCCTCGTGCGTCGGTGCCGCCCGTCCGGGCGCATCTCGACAGTAGGAAGCGCCGCCTCCACCGGTCAACGCGGCCCGACGCGGGACGTAACCGGGCCGCATCGAGGGCGTGCGACGGACCGGGGCCGCGCGAGGCGGCCACCTGCTCGCGCGTTCCCTACGCTGGGGTCATGTCCACAGCGAAGAGGGTCGTCGTCACGGGTGCGAGCTCGGGGATCGGGGCCGCCACCGTCCGCATGTTCCGGAGCCGGGGGTGGGACGTCGTCGGCGTCGCCCGCCGGGAGGACCGCCTGCGGGCGCTCGCCGAGGAGACCGGCGCGTCCTACGCCGTCGCCGACCTCACGGTGCAGGCCGACGTCGACGCCCTCCGCGACCACCTCCGGGAGACCGGCGACGTGCACGCGCTCGTCAACAACGCCGGGGGAGCGGTCGGCACCGACTCCGTCGAGGGCGGGTCCGCCGCCGACTGGGCCTGGATGTACGAGATCAACGTGCTCGCCGTGCAGCGCGTGACGAGCGCCCTGCTGCCCCTGCTGCGCGCCGGCGTGCCCGCGGGCGGTAGCGCCGACGTCGTGACCGTCAGCTCCATCGCCGCGCATGTGCCCTACGAGGGCGGCGGCGGGTACAACGCGGCGAAGGCCGCCGTCCACGCGATGCTCGGCGTGCTGCGCCTGGAGCTCGCGGGGGAGCCGATCCGCGTGATCGAGATCGCGCCGGGCCAGGTGCGCACCGAGGAGTTCTCGCTCGTGCGCTTCGGCGGCGACCGGGCCAAGGCGGACGCGGTCTACGAGGGCGTGCCGGGACCCCTCACCGCGGAGGACGTGGCCGAGGCGATCGTGCACGCGGTGGAGCTGCCGCCGCACGTGAACGTCGACCTGCTGAGCCTCAAGCCCGTGGCGCAGGCCGCGCCGCACAAGCTGGTGCGTCGGCCGCTCGCGGTGCGCGAGGAGCTCACCGACCGCGGATGAGCGCCCCCGCGGGCGTCGGGTGCCCGTTGCCGCGCCCGGCGGACCGCGTCAGGCGGCGGGGGCGGCCGGGACGGCGGGGATCTCCGGCAGCGGCCCCGTGAGGAAGCCCTGCACGACCGGGCCGTGCAGCGCGACGACCGTCTCGCGCGACATGCTCGCGATGGGCTCCATCCGCCAGATGTAGCGCGTGATGGCGATGCCGCCGAGGGCCGCGCCGACGAGCGAGTTGCGGATGTCGGCCTCCGCGGCGGGGGTGCCCTCCGGCAGCGCGCCCATCCAGTGCTGCGGGGCCGCCTCGGCGAAGCGCTTGTAGGCGGTGCTGTCGTGGTCCGAGGTGACGGTGACCCAGCGCATGATCGTCGAGCCCACCGGGTGCTCCCACGTGTGCAGGGCCGCGTCGACCAGCGCGGCGCCGCGCTCCTCCACGGGCAGCTCGCGCATGCGGACGTAGGGGGCGAGGAGGTCCTCGGAGGGCCGGAGCGCCTCCTCGAGCAGGGCCTCGAGGGAGCCGAAGTAGTAGCGGACGAGGCTCGGGTCGACGCTGGCGGCCGCGGCGATGCGTCGGGCGCTCACGCGGTCGGCGCCCGACTCGATGAACAGCATCCGGGCCGCGTCGATGATGCTGGCGCGGGCGTCGCCCGTGGTGCGGGGGCCGCGGCGGCGGGGTCCGGGGTCGTCCCCTCCACGGGTGGATGCATCGAGCTCGTGCGCCAGTACGGCCATGGGGCGTCCCTCTCGTGTCATGAGCGACCACCGTAACCGCGGGCCGTCGGCCGGATGCCCCGGATGGGGGAATTGTGAACAACCCGTCGGCCGCCATGTAGTTTCGTCGAGGCATGTCCGTGCCGCTCCCGTGCTGCAGAAAGCCTCCGCGTGCCCCTGGTCCTCCCTCTCCCGTTCGAGATCGTCTCCCTGACGGTGCTCGTCCTCGTCCTCGTCGCCGACCTGCTGATCGTCTACCGCCGTCCGCACGTCCCCTCCACGAAGGAGTCCGCCCTCTGGGTCGCGTTCTACGTGGGGCTCGCGCTGGTGTTCGCGGTCATCATGCTCGTCGTCGCGGGGCCCGAGCACGCGGGCCAGTTCGTGGCCGGCTGGCTCACCGAGTACAGCCTCAGCATCGACAACCTGTTCGTCTTCGTGATCATCATGAGCCGGTTCAGCGTGCCCCGGAAGTACCAGCAGGAGGTGCTCATGGTGGGCATCATCATCGCGCTCGTGCTCCGCGGCGTGTTCATCCTGCTGGGCGCCGAGCTCATCGAGAGCTACAGCTGGATCTTCTACATCTTCGGCGCGTTCCTGCTCTACACGGCCATCAAGCAGGCCCTGGGGGACGAGGACGAGGAGAGCGAGGACTCGCTCTTCATCCGGTTCCTGCGCCGCCGGCTGAAGATCGCGCCGGACTTCGACGGCTCGAAGGTGCGCACGGTGATCGACGGCCGCAAGGTGCTGACGCCCATGGTCATCGTGTTCGTCTCGATCGGCACCACGGACCTGATCTTCGCCCTCGACTCGATCCCGGCCATCTTCGGCATCACCGAGTCGCCGTTCATCGTCTTCACCGCGAACATCTTCGCCCTCATGGGCCTCCGCCAGCTCTACTTCCTGCTCGGCGGCCTGCTCGACCGGCTCGTGTACCTCAAGTACGGGATCGCGTTCATCCTCTTCTTCATCGGCGTGAAGCTCGTGCTGCACGCGATGCACGAGAACACGCTGCCGTTCGTCAACGGCGGCGAGGGCATCGAGTGGGCGCCCGAGATCCCGACGGTCGTGAGCCTCGTGGTGATCCTCGCGTCGATGATCGTCGCGACCGTCGCGAGCCTCATCAAGATGAAGGTCGACGGCGTCCCGATCACGGGCCCCGACGCCGCGCCCGCCCCGGTCGAGAGTGACGACGACCGGGCCGGACGGTGACCGAGGCGCGCACGATCTCGCTCGGCGGACGCCGCATCGACGTCTCCTGGGCCGCCCGCACCGACGTGGGCAGCGTGCGCGCCGTCAACGAGGACGGGCTCCTCGCGGATCCGCCCGTCTGGCTCGTCGCGGACGGCATGGGCGGCCATGCCTTCGGCGACCGCGCGAGCGCGACGCTCGTGGAGACGTTCGGCGGGCTGTCGGGCGACGCGCCCGTCACGCGCGACCTGATCGTCGAGGCCGTGGACGCGTCCAACGACGCCATCGGCGACCTCATCTCCGGCGACGACCCGCCCGGCACGGTCGCCGGGACGACGCTCGCGGGCGTCGCGCTCGTGCGCGCCGACGACGGCGCACCGCTCTGGATGGTCTTCAACGTGGGCGACTCGCGCGTCTACGCCTGGACCGACGGACGCCTCCAGCAGGTGACCGTCGACCACTCGGCCGTTCAGGAGCTCGTCGACCAGGGCCGCATGACGCGCGCGGAGGCCGAGCGGAGCCCCGTGCGGAACCTCATCACCCGCGCGGTCGGCTCCCACGACGAGGTCGAGGCGGACGAGTGGCTGCTCCCGATCGCCGACCACCAGGTGTTCCTGCTGTGCTCGGACGGGCTCACCAAGGAGCTCGACGACTCCGCCATCTCCGCCGTCCTGCAGCTGGCGCACGTCGACGGCGGGGGCGTGGACCGCGCCGCGGACGCGCTGGTCGCGCAGGCGCTGGCCTCCGGCGGACGCGACAACGTGACCGTCGTGGTCATCGAGGCGACGGCGGCGGACGCGGCTCATGACGAGCCGATGGACGACGGGTCCGCGGGCGCGCCCATCGCCTGAGGAATAGCCGCGGGCACCCGGCGTTAGACTCCCATGATGCGCGAGGGCACCCTCGCGCCCCTGCCATGAGGAGAGCCGCGTGCGGACTGCGAAGACCCTGGCCGAGAAGGTGTGGGCCGACCACCTGGTCGCCGAGGGGGAGGACGGGACCCCCGACCTCCTCTACATCGACCTCCACCTCGTCCACGAGGTGACCAGCCCGCAGGCGTTCGACGGCCTCCGGCTCGCCGGCCGTCCCGTGCGGCGCCCCGACCTCACCATCGCCACCGAGGACCACAACACGCCGACCATCGGCATCGACCGGCCCATCGCCGACCTGACGAGCCGGACGCAGATCCACACGCTGCGCAAGAACGCCGAGGAGTTCGGGATCCGGCTGCACTCGCTCGGCGACATCGAGCAGGGCATCGTCCACGTCGTGGGTCCGCAGCTCGGCCTCACGATGCCGGGCATCACGGTCGTCTGCGGCGACTCGCACACCTCCACGCACGGCGCGTTCGGCGCCATGGCCTTCGGCATCGGCACGAGCGAGGTCGAGCACGTGATGGCCACGCAGACCCTGCCGCTCCAGCCGTTCAAGACCATGGCGGTCACGGTCGAGGGCACGCTGCGTCCGGGCGTCACGGCGAAGGACATCATCCTCGCGGTCATCGCGCAGATCGGCACGGGCGGCGGGCAGGGCTACGTGCTCGAGTACCGCGGCAGCGCCATCCGCTCGCTCTCCATGGAGGGCCGCATGACCATCTGCAACATGTCGATCGAGGCGGGCGCCCGCGCCGGCATGGTCGCCCCCGACCAGACCACGTACGACTACCTCAAGGGCCGCCCGCACGCGCCGACCGGCGCCGACTGGGACGAGGCCGTCGCGTACTGGGAGACCCTCGCCACCGACGACGACGCGGTCTTCGACGCCGAGGTCTTCCTCGACGCCGACACCCTGGAGCCCTTCGTCACGTGGGGCACCAACCCCGGCCAGGGCGTCTCGCTGAGCGAGCCCGTGCCGGATCCCGCCGCCGTCGCCGACCCGAATGAGCGCGCCGCCGCCGAGCGCGCCCTCGCCTACATGGACCTCGCCCCGGGCACGCCCATGAAGGAGATCGCGGTCGACACCGTGTTCATCGGCTCCTGCACGAACAGCCGCGTGGAGGACCTGCGCGCCGCCGCCGAGATCGTGCGCGGCCGCACCAAGGCCGAGGGCGTCCGCGTCATGGTCGTCCCGGGCAGCGCCCGCGTGCGGCTCGAGGCGGAGGCGGAGGGCATCGACAAGGTCTTCACCGACTTCGGCGCCGAGTGGCGCTTCGCCGGCTGCTCCATGTGCCTCGGCATGAACCCCGACCAGCTCGCGCCGGGGGAGCGCTGCGCCTCCACCAGCAACCGCAACTTCGAAGGCCGGCAGGGCAAGGGCGGGCGCACGCACCTCGTGTCGCCGCTCGTCGCCGCGGCCACGGCCATCCGCGGGACGCTCTCGAGCCCGTGGGACCTGCAGGAGCAGGGCGTGGTCGACGCCGCGTCGATCCGCCAGGCCGCCGCCGTCGGACAGGGGGTCTGAGCCGTGGAGCCCATCAGCCGCGTGACCGGCACCGCCGTGCCCCTCCGGCAGTCGAACGTCGACACCGACCAGATCATCCCCGCGCAGTTCCTCAAGCGCGTCACCAAGACCGGGTTCGAGGACGCGCTGTTCTTCCAGTGGCGCCAGGACCCCGACTTCTTCATCAACCAGCCGGTCTACGAGGGCGCGACCGTGCTCGTGGCCGGCCCGGACTTCGGCACGGGCTCGTCCCGCGAGCACGCCGTGTGGGCGTTGCGCGACTACGGCTTCCGGGCCGTGCTCAGCCCGAGGTTCGGCGACATCTTCCGCGGCAACTCGGGGAAGCAGGGCCTCCTCACGGGACTCGTGAGCGAGGA
Source organism: Clavibacter zhangzhiyongii (assembly GCF_014775655.1). Classification (NCBI taxonomy): domain Bacteria; kingdom Bacillati; phylum Actinomycetota; class Actinomycetes; order Micrococcales; family Microbacteriaceae; genus Clavibacter; species Clavibacter zhangzhiyongii. Next base: position 1,325,955 of record NZ_CP061274.1, read on the forward strand.
CGACGTCGAGAGGCTGTGGGCCGCGATGGACGCGGAGCCCGGACTCGACCTCACCGTCGACCTCGTCGAGCGGGTCGCCACGGCACCCGGCCTGACGGTCCCCTTCGAGATCGACGAATACACTCGGTGGCGGCTCCTCGAGGGGCTCGACGACATCGCCCTCACCCTCCGGGATGAGGAAGCCATCACCACCTTCGAACACGATCGGGCCTCATGGCGCCCGCGCACCTTGCCGGCCCGGCCGGCAGCTCTGGAGAACTGAATGAACTCACTAGTCAGCGACGCCAAGAAGGCGGGAGAGCGGGTGGGTCTCCTGTCCGACTCCATCGTCATCAACGGCGGCATCCCGCTGCGCGGCCGCATCGAGGTCCGCGGGGCCAAGAACCTGGCCACCAAGGCCATGGTCGCGTCCCTCCTCGGCGAGACGCCCAGCCTCCTGCGCTCGGTGCCCGACATCAGCGACGTGCGCGTCGTCTCCGGTCTCCTCGAGGTGCACGGCGTCACGCTCCGCAAGGGCGAGCAGGAGGGCGACCTCATCCTCGACCCGAAGGACGTCGAGAGCGCCCACATGGCGGACATCGACGCCCACGCGGGCAGCTCGCGCATCCCGATCCTCTTCTGCGGCCCGCTGCTGCACCGGCTGGGCGAGGCGTTCATCCCCGACCTCGGCGGCTGCCGCATCGGCGACCGCCCCATCGACTTCCACCTCGATGCGCTGCGCGCGTTCGGCGCCGTCGTCGAGAAGCTCCCGAGCGGCATCCGCCTGACTGCGCCGAACGGCCTGAAGGGCGCGAACGTCGAGCTGCCCTACCCGAGCGTCGGCGCGACCGAGCAGGTGCTGCTCACGGGCGTCCGCGCGAAGGGCATCACGGAGCTCAAGAACGCGGCCATCGAGCCCGAGATCATGGACCTCATCGCGATCCTGCAGAAGATGGGCGCGATCATCTCCGTCGAGCCCAACCGCGTGATCCTCATCGAGGGCGTCGACCGCCTCGAGGGCTACACGCACCGCGCGCTCTTCGACCGCAACGAGGCCGCGAGCTGGGCCTCCGCCGCGCTCGCGACCGGCGGCGACATCTTCGTCGGCGGCGTGCGCCAGGCCGAGATGATGACCTTCCTCAACGTGTTCCGGAAGGTCGGCGGCGCGTTCGACATCGAGGAGGACGGCATCCGGTTCTACCACCCGGGCGGCGACCTCAAGCCCGTGGTCATCGAGACCGACGTGCACCCCGGCTTCATGACGGACTGGCAGCAGCCGCTCGTGGTGGCGCTGACGCAGGCGCCCGGCGTCTCGATCATCCACGAGACCGTGTACGAGAACCGCTTCGGCTTCACGGACGCGCTCAACGAGATGGGCGCCGACATCGTCGTGCACAAGGAGGGCCTCGAGGGCCACGAGCGCCGCGTGGCGCGTCGCGACTTCGAGCAGGCCGCGGTCATCACCGGGCCGACGCACCTGCACGGCGCGGACATCACCGTGCCCGACCTCCGCGGCGGGTTCAGCCACCTCATCGCCGCGCTCACGGCCGAGGGCCGGTCCACCGTCAGCAACGTCGGGATCATCTCCCGCGGCTACGAGGACTTCATCGGGAAGCTGCGCCAGCTCGGCGCGGACTTCTCCTACGAGGGATAGCCTCGCCGGCGGCGCCCGCGCCGCCTGAGCCGATCGGGCGCGTCCACGAGGACGCGCCCGGTCCTCCGCCGGGCGGATCCGGCGGGCGACCGACGACGACCGCGACCCGACCGGAGGATCCATGGCGAACGAGAAGGCCCGACCGTCGATCTTCTGGGTGCTGGCCGCGCTCGTGCTGCCGGTGCTGAACACGGCCGTCCGGTTCGAGATCCGCTACCCGGAGCGCCTGCCCCGCACCGGCTCCTACGTGCTCGCCCCCAACCACCACAGCGAGATCGACCCCGTCGTCATGGGCGCGGTGGCCTGGAAGCTGGGGCGGCTGCCCCGCTTCCTCGCGAAGGCCTCGCTCTTCGACGTGCCCGTGGTGGGCTGGTTCCTCCGCCGCTCCGGGCAGATCCCCGTGCAGCGCGACGGCGGCGTCCGCGGCGGGGAGGCGCTCACCGCGGCGTCCGACCTCGCGCGCGACGGCCGCATCGTCGTCGTCTACCCCGAGGGCACGCTCACGCGCGACCCCGACCTCTGGCCCATGCGCGGGAAGACCGGCGCCGTGCGGCTCGCCCTGCAGGCCGGCATCCCCGTGATCCCCGCCGCGCACTGGGGCACCCAGAAGCTGATGGGCCGCTACTCGAAGCGCGTGCGCCTGTTCCCGCGGACCACCATCCACGTGGCCGTCGGGGAGCCCGTCGACCTCTCCCGCTTCCGCGACCGGAGCCTCGACTCCGCGACCCTCACCGAGGCGACCGCCGTCGTCATGGCCGCCATCACGGAGCTCGTGGAGGAGCTGCGCGGCGAGACCGCCCCGACCGAGCGCTGGGATCCCCGCTCGAAGAACCAGAAGGAGACCGGCCGATTTGAGTGACGCGACCGCGAGCCCCGCATCCGACCCCCGCCCCGCGATTACCGGCGACGCCGACACCGGGGAGCGGCGCCGCATCGTCGTCCTCGGCGCGGGCAGCTGGGGCACCACCTTCGCCAAGGTCATGGCCGACGGCGGCAACGACGTCGTCATGTGGGCCAGGCGACCCGAGCTCGCCCGGGAGATCATCGAGGCCAAGCGCAACAGCGACTACCTGCCGGGCGTGAACCTGCCCCGGCGGCTGACCGCCGACCCGTCGCTCGAGCGCGTGCTCGCGGGCGCCACCGACGTGTTCGTCGGCGTGCCCAGCCAGACGCTCCGGGCGAACCTCGAGGCCGCCCGCGACCTCATCCCGTCCGACGCCGTGGTGGTGAGCCTCATGAAGGGCGTGGAGAAGGGCACGGGCCTGCGGATGAGCGAGGTGATCCAGGAGGTACTCGGCATCGCCCCGGAGCGCATCGCCGTCGCGTCGGGGCCGAACCTCGCGCTCGAGATCGCCCGCGAGCAGCCGACCGCCGTCGTCGTCTCGTCGTCCGACCAGGCCACCGCCGAGCGCGTGGCGAAGATCGCCCGCAGCCCGTACTTCCGCTCGTTCGTGAACACCGACGTCATCGGCACCGAGTTCGGCGGCGTGCTCAAGAACCTCATCGCCGTCGCGGTCGGGATCGTCGACGGCGTCGGGTACGGCGAGAACACGAAGGCGTCGATCATCACCCGCGGCCTCGCCGAGATGACGGCGTTCTCCGTCGCGTACGGCGCTCGCGCCGAGACGCTCGCGGGCCTGGCGGGCCTCGGCGACCTCATCGCCACGTGCGAGTCGTCGCTGTCCCGCAACAACACGGCCGGGCGCCTGCTCGGCCAGGGCTACAGCTTCACCGACGTGGTCACGAGCATGCAGCAGACCGCCGAGGGGCTCTCCTCGGTGGCGCCCGTGCTCGAGCTCGCCCGCCAGCGCGGCGTGCTGATGCCCATCGTGGAGCAGGTGTCGCAGGTGCTCGCGGGCACGCTGTCACCGCGGGACATCGCCCCGCACCTCACGACCGACGACGACACTCCGCAGGGGGAATGACCATGAGCGCACCCGTCCGGGTGGTCCTGCTGTTCGGCGGGACCTCCAGCGAGCACTCCATCAGCTGCGCCACGGCGAGCGGCGTGCTCGGCGCGATCGACCGCGAGCGGTTCGAGGTGATCCCCGTGGGCATCACCCGCACGGGCGCCTTCACGCTGCAGGCGGACGACGCCTCCGCGTTCGCCCTCGACGCCGACGCCATGCCCGAGGTCGTCGACGACGGCACGCGCGTGCGCTGGCCGGACGACGCCTCCAGCCGCGAGCTGCGCGTGCGCGACGCCGACGGCACCGAGCGCTCGCTCGGCCGCGTCGACCTCGTCTTCCCGATCCTGCACGGCACGCAGGGCGAGGACGGCACGGTGCAGGGGATGCTCGAGCTCGCCGGTCTGCCCTACGTCGGCTCGGGCGTGCTCGCCTCGGCGCTCGGCATGGACAAGCACTACGCGAAGACCGTGCTCCAGGCGGCCGGGCTCGCGGTCGCGCCGTGGATCACGGTCACGCGCCGCGAGTGGGCCGCCGATCCCGCGGGGGTCCGGTCGCGGGCCGCCGAGCTCGCCCTGCCGGCGTTCGTGAAGCCCGCGCGGGCGGGATCCAGCGTGGGCGTCAGCCGCGTGGCCGAGGCCGCCGAGCTCGACGCCGCGCTCGAGGTCGCGTTCCGCGAGGACGACCGCGTGCTCGTCGAGGCCGGGCTGGTCGGCCGCGAGGTCGAGTGCGCCATCCTCGACGGCGGTCCGGGCGAGGACCCGCGCGCCTCCGTCGCCGGCGAGATCGTCGTCTCGGGCCGCGCGTTCTACGACTTCGACGCGAAGTACCGCGGGGCGGAGGGCATCGACCTCGTGTGCCCCGCCGACGTGACCGACGCGGAGCTCGCCGAGATGCAGGAGCTGTCGATCCGGGCGTTCCGGGCCGTCGACGGGCGCGGGCTCGCGCGCGTGGACTTCTTCCTCACGGCGGACGGCTTCGTGCTCAACGAGATCAACACCATGCCGGGCTTCACGCCCATCTCGATGTTCCCCGCGTGCTGGGAGGCCTCCGGCATCGCGTACCCCGACCTCATCTCCCGGCTGCTCGACGTGGCGCTCGCATGGGAGGCGGATGCGGCCCGCGCCTGACGGCGGACGCGTGCCGCGCGGCGGCGATCCGGTCGGCAGCCCCGCCGCCGGTCGTCGTGCGGTGATGCGCCTAGGCTCGGACGCATGCTCGTAGGACGCTCCGTCGCCCGACCGCGCGTCCACCCCGACGCCCGACCCGGCGGGCTCCTCCTCCCGGGAGGACGTGCGCGTGGCGGCGTCGCGACGGGCGCCCGGCTGACCCCGCGCGACCGCCCCACGGTGTCCGTCGTGATCCCCGTCCGCGACGACGCCGGGCACCTCGACGCCTGCCTGCGCGCCCTGGCACGGCAGACCGTGGCGCCCGACGAGGTGCTCGTGGTCGACAACGCGTCGTCCGACGCCAGCGCCGACGTCGCGCGGGCGGCGGGCGCGCGCGTGATCCACGAGCCCGTCGTCGGGATCCCCGCGGCCGCGTCCGCCGGGTACGACGCCGCGCGCTCCGAGGTCATCGCCCGCCTCGACGCCGACTGCGTGCCGCCCGCCGACTGGATCGAGCGGCTCGGCGACGTGCTCGCGGCCCGCCCCGACGTCGCCGCCGTGACGGGCGCCGCGCGCTTCCTCGACGGACCCCGCGCGCTCCGCGGGGTCGCCGCGGTGGCGTACCTCGGCGCCTACTTCGCCTCGGTCACGCTCGCGCTCGGGCACCCGCCGCTGTTCGGGTCGAACTTCGCCCTCCGCCGCACGGCGTGGCAGGACGTGCGGTCGGAGGTGCACCGCGAGGGCACCCACCTGCACGACGACATCGACCTCTCGGTGCACCTCGGGCCCGAGCGGCGCATCGTGATCGACCCGCGCCTCGGCATGGGCATCAGCATGCGGCCGCTGACCCGGCCCTCGACGCTGCCGCTGCGGATGAGCCGCGGCATCACGTCGCTGACGCTGCACTGGCCGCGCGAGACGCCGTGGCGGCGCTGGTCGCGGACGGCGCAGCGGGCGATCGACGCGCGCCGCGCATCGCGGGCGACGCCGGCCGGTCGGGACGCGGACGCCGCGCGGGCGCTCAGCTCCCGGGAGGCGGCGCGTCGCCCAGGTCCTGCGCGCTGACGCACTCCGCGGTCTGCGGGATCACGGACACCACGCCGCTGAGGTCGGTGAGCGCGGTGTAGCTCGCCTGGGTCGAGTCGATGACGACCTCGACGGCGGGCGTGCGGCCATAGGTCGTGTAGCGGATGTCGGGCGCGCGCGAGTCGTCCTCCACCCAGTCGACGTCGTCGTAGCTGATGCACGCGTCGGTCGTGGGCCCGGGGGTCGCCACGCCGCAGCGGAGGATGACGGTGCTCTGCGGGTCGCCCCACGCGCCCGTCCCCTGGGCGTCGGTCTCGCGCAGCGGCGCGGTGCCGAGCTGGGCGGGGAGGTGGACGACCACGTCGGCGCACAGCGGATCCGTCGCGGCCGGGGCGGCCTCGAGCGAGACCGTGGGCGCGCAGCCGGCGAGGACGAGGGCGATGCCGCACGCGGCGGCTGCGGCGGCGGCGGTGCGCAGGGCGCGGGCGGGGCGGCGGGGAGTCATCGCGGTCAGGCTACCGTGGCAGACGTGACGACTCCTGGGATGCCCTCGGCCGCGGATCCGACCGACGGGGGCGCCGACGACGCCACGCTCGGCAGCGCGGGGGAGCTCGCGACGCTCGCGCGGATCCTGCCGCACCTGCCGTCCGCCGACGGCGCCGACGTGGGACCCGGCGACGACTGCGCGGTCGTGCGGGCGCCCGACGGCCGGTTCGTCATCACCACCGACATGATGATCGAGGGGCCCGACTTCCGCCTCGCCTGGTCGACCCCGCACGACCTGGGGCGCCGCGCGGCGACCTCCAACCTCGCCGACGTGGCGGCGATGGGCGCGCGGCCCACCGCCCTCCTCGTGGCCATCGCGGCACCCGCGGGCACGCGCGTCGCCGACCTGGAGGCCCTCGCGGACGGGCTGCGCGAGGGCTGCGCCCTGCAGGCGCCCGGGTGCGGCGTCGTGGGCGGCGACCTGTCCGTCTCCGACGCGCTGGCGATCACCGTCACGGCGACGGGGGACCTCGAGGGCCGCGATCCGGTCCTCCGCTCCGGCGCCCGGCCCGGCGACGTGATCGCGGTGGCCGGCACCCTCGGGATGGCCGCGGCGGGCGTGCGGCTCCTCTTCGACCACGCGCGGAGCGCCGCGGCGGGCGGGGAGCCCATGCCCGACGCCGCCCGCGCGCGCGTCCTGCGCGCCGCCCACCCCGCCGCGGTCGAGGCGCAGCTGTCGCCCGTCGCACCGCTCACCGCCGGCGTGGCCGCGGCCCGCGCGGGCGCCACGGCGATGCTCGACGTGTCCGACGGCCTGCTGCTCGACCTCGGCCGCATGGCGCGGGCGAGCGGCGCGGCGATCGACCTGCGCTCCGCCGCCCTGGCCGACGACGCGCGCCGGGTGGCCGGTGCGCACCCGTCGCTGCCGCCGGCCGCCCTCGACCTCGTGCTCACCGGGGGCGAGGACCACGCGCTCGTCGCCGCGTTCCCCGCCGGGACGGACCTGCCGGCGCCGTTCCGCACGATCGGCGTCGTCGGGGGAGCGGGCCCAGGCGGTCCGGCCGTCACCGTGGACGGCGCGCCGTACGCCGGGCCGCGCACGCCGCTCGGCGGCTGGGACCCGTACGCCGACTGGGACGGCGCGCGCTAGGCGTCGGAGCGCTCGGCGTCGTCGTCCGCGTCGGCCGGGGCCTCGTCGGCCGAGGCCTCCTCGGCGACCGCCCACCACACGACGGTGTCGCCGTACGCCTTCCGCCGGTCGGGAGCGAGCCCCGCGGGCCAGGAGGGCTCCGCGGATCGCGCGCTGCGCTCGACCATCACGACGGCGCCGTCGACGAGGCGCGGCGCGAGCAGGGCCAGCTCGTCCGCGAGCTCCGCGTCGCCCACCTCGTAGGGCGGGTCGAGGAAGGCGACGTCGTAGGAGCCGCGGTCGCCCGCGAGGAAGGCGTGCACGCTCTGGGCGGCCACGCGGATCCGCGGTGCGCGTCCCCGCGGGGCCGCCCGCTCCACGATCTGCGCGTTCGAGCGGCAGACGGCGGCGGCCGGCGCCGCGCGCTCCACGAGCACGACCTCGCCCGCGCCGCGGCTGGCGGCCTCGAGGCCGAGGGCGCCGGATCCCGCGTACAGGTCGAGCACGCGCGCCCCGTCGAGCGCGTCCCGGGCCTCGAGCCCGGAGAAGAGCGCCTCGCGCACGCGGTCGCTCGTGGGGCGGGTTCCCGTCTTCGGCACACGGAGGACGAGGGAGCCGGCGAAGCCCGCGACGATGCGGGTCACGACCGGCTCCTCGCGGGTCGCGGGCCGGCGGCGTACGGGGCGGGGTGCACGGGCGACCACGCTACCCGCCCTGTCCGCCGCCGACCGCGTGCCGGACGCCCTCGGATCCCTGACGTATGCTCCAGACACGCCCACGACGCTGGAGGATCTGCGTGACGAGCCCCGAGTCCGAGTCCGTTCCCCTGCACGCCGGATCGGGCCCGCACCCCGCCCGGATCCGCGCCGCCGCGCGCCCGGCGTCGCACGCCCCCGGGATGCCGCTCGAGGAGGTGCGCCGGCTCGCCGACCTCATCCTCGGCAACATCGACGCGGTCATGTCCGGCAAGCAGGACGCCACGCGCATGGCGCTCACCGTCTTCCTCTCCGGCGGGCACCTCCTCATCGAGGACGTGCCGGGCGTCGGGAAGACCATGCTCGCGAAGGCGCTCGCCCGCAGCGTCGACTGCACGGTCAACCGGATCCAGTTCACGCCCGACCTCCTGCCCTCCGACGTCACGGGCGTCTCCGTCTACAGCCAGGCCGACCACCGCTTCGAGTTCCAGCCGGGCGCCGTGTTCGCGAACATCGTCATCGGCGACGAGATCAACCGCGCGAGCCCGAAGACGCAGTCGGCGCTCCTGGAGTGCATGGAGGAGGGGCAGGTCACGGTCGACGGCGTCACCCACGGGCTCCAGCAGCCGTTCACGGTGGTCGCCACGCAGAACCCGGTCGAGATGGAGGGCACCTACGCGCTCCCCGAGGCCCAGCGCGACCGCTTCATGGCGCGGATCTCCATGGGCTACCCCGACGCCTCCGCCGAGCTCGCGATGCTGCGCTCCCGCGACACCGTCAGCCCGCTCGACGAGCTGCGGCCCGTGGTCGACGCCGACGAGCTCGACGCGATGATGCACGCGGCCCGCGGCGTGTACGTGTCCGACCCCGTCGCGCGCTACACCGTGGCGATCGTGCAGGCCACGCGCGGCCACGAGGACATCCGGCTCGGCGCGAGCCCGCGCGCCACCCTCCAGCTCATCCGCGCCGCGAAGACGCGCGCGGCGCTCGAGGGGCGCGACTTCGTGCTCCCCGACGACGTCGACGCCCTCGCGGCCCCCGTGCTCGCGCACCGGCTCGTGGCCACCGGCCGCGCCCTCGGCCAGCGCGGCCGCGGGCAGGCGGCGGTCGTCGAGATCCTCGAGCGCATCGTCGCCTCCACCGCCGTGCCGCTGAGCGCTGCGGGGCGGACGCGCTGAACCCGTGCCGCCCCTCGCGCGCCTGATGCGCCGGATCGGCATCGAGGCCGTCCCGCATCCGACCCTCCGCGGCATCGCCCTGCTCGCCGCCGGCGTCGCCGCCTTCGCGGGCGCGTTCATCGCGGGACGGCGCGAGTTCGTCCTCATCGGCGTCGCGCTCCTCGCGCTGCCGCTGCTGGCGGCCGCGTGGCTCGTCATCGCGCGGGTGCGCCTGCACGTCGAGCGGACGTTCACGTCGGCCGTCGTCGAGTCCGGCACGCCCACCACGGTCACCGTGTCGGTCGCGAACGCGGGCGGCATGCCGACCCCGCGCTCCTGGGTGCTCGACCTGGTGCCGGGCGCCGACGGCGTGACGCCGCCCGCCGAGCTGCCGCCGCTCCGGGGCACGGCGCGCGGAAGCCGCCGTCCGGGCGCCCGGCCCGTGCTCCGCTACGACCTCACGCCCGAGCGGCGCGGCATCCACGAGGTGGGGCCCCTGGCCGTCGAGGAGCACGACCCCTTCCGCCTGATGGGGCTGCGCCACGTCGCGGGCGCCACCTCGCGCCTCGTCGTCACCCCGCGGATCGCCGACCTCGAGGCGGAGCCCGGCGGCCAGGTGTCGTCGGAGGGCGAGTCCGAGCGCGTGCAGCGCCGCGCCGACGGCGGCGAGGACGACCTCGGCACGCGCGAGTACCGGGCCGGCGATCCGCTGCGCCGCGTGCACTGGCGCGCGACCGCCCGGCACGGCGAGCTGATGGTGCGGCAGGAGGAGCAGCGGTCGAGCCCGCGGTCGATCGTGCTCCTCGACACGCGCAGCGCCGGCTTCCCGCTGCACGCGGACGACGACGGCGACGGCGACCGCGCCTTCGAGCGCGCGGTGGCCTTCGCGGCCTCGGTCGGCGTGCACCTGCAGCGCGGCGGATACGCGGTGCAGCTCGTGGAGACCACCGGCGGATCCGCCCCGGGCGCCTCCTCATCGGCCCGCGCGGGCGACGCCGGCGCGGAGGACGAGCTGCTGCGGCACCTCGCCGAGGTGCGCCCCGCCGCCGTCGACCCCGAGCGCGACGGCGTGCAGGAGGCCCTCGCCGACCTCCGCCGCAGCCGCCGCGCCGTCCCGATCCACGCCGTCCTCGGCCACCTCGACGAGCCCGAGGCGCACCGGCTCGCGGGCTTCGGCGCCGCCTGCCGTCCCGCCGTCGCGTTCCTCGCCCACGCCGGGCGGGTGGACGGGCACGACGACCGCGAGGCCGTCCGGATCCTCCGCGAGGCCGGCTGGCGCACCGTCGTCCTCGACGAGGGCACCCGCCCCGCCGACGCCTGGCGCGCGGCCCGCACCGAGGAGATGGCGCGATGACCGACCTCGACGCCGTGGGACTCGGCGGCCGCGAGCACTGGACCGTCGAGCCGCGCCCGCTCCCGGGCGAGCGCGCGGGACGCCCCGCGAGCCCCGGCACCGGCACCGGCACCGGCACCGGCACCGGAGGCGACGGGCGCGGACGCCCCCGTCGCGCCCTCGGCGCCGGACGCGCCGCCGCCCGCTGGCCCGTCACCGCCGCCCTCGGGGTCGCGCTCCTGGCGGGCGCCGCGAGCCTCCACCTCCTCATCGAGCCCGGCGCCTGGTTCGTCCTCTGCGTCGTGGTCGTCGCGGCCGTGCTCGGCTCCGCGGCGCTCCTCCGCGCGGCCGGCGTGCCGCGCATCCTGGCCTCCGCCGGCGGGCTCGTCGTGCTCGTGCTCCTCGTGACGCTCGTCTTCGCGGGGCGCACCGCGCTGCTCGGCCTGATCCCCACGCCCGAGACCGTGCGCACCCTGCTCGCGGTGGGGCAGCAGGCGGGGGAGGAGATCTACCGCCGGTCGGCGCCCGTGCCGCCGCTCGCGTCCATCGTCTTCGTCGTCGTCGCGTCCGTCGGCGCCCTCGCGGTCGTGCTCGACGTGCTCGCGCACGCCCTCCGCATGCCCGCCGTCACCGGGCTGCCGCTGCTGATCCTCGTCTCCGTGCCGGGCGCCGTGCTCGTGGGCGAGTTCTCGGTCGCGTCCTTCGCCGTCACGGCGCTCGCGTGGTTCGCCGTGCTCGCGGCCGACGCCCGGGAGACCGACCGCGACGGCGGCTGGAGCGCATCGGGCCTGCTCGGCGGCGCGCCGCGGGTGCCCGGGCGATCCGCGCCCGCGCGCCCCGCCGGATCCGCCCGCACAGCGCTCGCGTCCGCGGGTGCCCTCGCGGGCGGCGCGGTCGTGCTCAGCCTGGTCGTGCCGGCGATCGTCCCGGGGCTCACGGAGGCCACCTTCCCGGAGGCGTCCGGCTCCGGATCGGGCGGATCACGCGTCGTCAACCCGATCCTCGACCTCGGCGACGACCTGCGCCGCCCCGTCGACGTCGAGGCGCTCCGCTACAGCACGGCCTCGCTCGAGCCCCTCTACTTCAAGGTCACGACCCTCTCCCGCTTCGAGGGGGACGAGTGGGCGCCCTCGCCGCTGCTCCCGCCGGACGGGAACACGGTCGACGCCATCGGGCCCGACCTCGCTGCCGGGTCCGACGTGCCCGTCGACGAGGTCGACACCCGCGTGCAGGTCGAGGGCTCCTCCAGCGCCTGGCTCCCCGTGCCCTACGCGCCCCGCAGCGTCGACGGGCTCGAGGGCGCGTGGCGCTGGTCGGAGCAGGGCCTCGCGATCCGCTCCTCCGACTCCGACAGCCGCGACCAGAGCTACACCGTGCGCTCCGAGCTGCCGCGCCCCACCCGCGAGCAGCTCGAGGCCGTGGCGCCCGCGCGCGACGACGACCTCGAGCCGTTCCTGCAGGTGCCCGCCGGCACGCCCGCGATCGTCGGCACCACCACCGCCGAGGTGCTCGCGGGCATCGACTCCCCGTACGAGCGGGCCCTCGCGCTCCAGCGGTACTTCACGGACGGCGCCTTCCGCTACTCCGAGGACGCACCCGTGCAGCAGGGCTACGACGGCAGCGGCGTCGACGTCGTGGGGGAGTTCCTCCGGGTGCGCTCGGGCTATTGCGTGCACTTCGCGTCGGCGATGGCGATCATGGCGCGCGAGGCGGGCATCCCGTCCCGCGTCGCCGTGGGGTACCTGCCGGGCGACCAGGTGGGGCGCGACGGCGACCTCGTCGAGTACCGGGTCGGATCCCACGACCTGCACTCCTGGCCCGAGCTGCACTTCGCGGGCATCGGCTGGATCGCGTTCGAGCCCACCCCGGGCCGCGGCCAGGCCGCGCCCTACGCGCAGCCGTCCGCCGCGCCGACGGCCGCGCCGACCCCGTCCGCCGCGCCCACGCCATCCGCCGCGCCGACCCCGTCGTCGACGCCCGCGCCCACGACCTCGGCGGCGCCCGGGGCGAGCGGCGCGTCCGGCGCGCGGATCCCGTGGGCCGCGCTCGGCACCGCCGCCCTCGTCCTCCTCGTGCTCGCCCTCCTCGCGATCCCCGCGCTCGTCCGCCGCATCCGGCGCACGGGCCGGCTGCGCGCCCTCGAGGCGGGCGACGCCCCGGTGGGGACCGCCTGGCGCGAGGCGGAGGACCAGGCGGTCGACCTGGGCATCCCCGTCCCCGACACCGAGTCCCCGCGCGAGCTCGGCCGGCGCCTCACCGGCGACGACGACGCGCTCGCCGACCCGGTGGCGCTGCTGGTCGGCGCGCGGGAGCGGGAGCGGTTCTCCCGCGGCGATGCGCCGGTCGACGAGGCGGCCGGGGCCGCGCAGGCGGTCGCCCTCGTGGCGCTGGGCGACGCGCTCCGGGCGCGCGCGGGCCGGGCCGACCGGATCCTCGCGACCGTCGCGCCGCGCTCGCTCGTCCGCCGCCGCCCCCGGGACGACGACGCGTCGGGCGAGCCGCGCGGACCGGGCGCCGGGCAGGCCGCGTCGGACGCGCCTCGTACACTCGGAGGATGACGGGATCCGACGCCGCGCTCGCGGGCGTCGTGGGCGGCCGCACCGCCGGCGTGCTGCAGAAGGCCTTCGGCCTGCGCACCGTCGCCGACCTCCTCGAGCACCTGCCGCGCCGGTACGCGCGCCGCGGCGAGCTCACCGCCCTCGCCGAGCTCCCGGTGGACCAGCAGGCCACCATCGTCGCCGAGGTGCGCGAGGTCCGGGAGCGCCCCATGCGGGCGCGGCGGGGCAGCATCCTCGAGGTGCGGATCACCGACGGCCGCGGCTTCCTCACCCTCACCTTCTTCAACCAGGCGTGGCGCGCCAAGGACCTCGTGCCGGGCGTCCGCGGCATCTTCGCGGGCAAGGTCAGCGACTACCGCGGCGCCCTCCAGCTCGCCCACCCCGACTACGAGCTCTTCGACGCGCACGAGGGCCCCGAGCTCTCGGGCGGCGAGCCCGACGCCGCCGCGCGCCGCTGGGCCGAGATGCCCATCCCCATCTACCCCGCGACCGCGTCGATGGCGAGCTGGCAGGTCGCGAAGTCCGTGGCCCTCGCGCTCGACGCGGTCGACGACCTCGAGGATCCCGTCCCCGCCGACGTCCGCGCCGAGCGCGGCCTCCTCCCGTACCGCGAGGCGCTCGAGGGCGTGCACCGGCCCGAGAAGGACGTGGACTGGCGGCGCGGCCGCGACGCCCTCCGCTTCCAGGAGGCGTTCGTGCTGCAGACCGCGCTGCTGCAGCGGCGGCAGGCGGCGCGCGCCCTGCCGGCCACCCCGCGGATCCCGACCCCCGGCGGCCACCTCGACCGCCTCGACGCGCAGCTGCCCTTCGAGCTGACGGGCGACCAGCGGCTCGTCGGCGAGGAGATCGCGACCGACATGGCGCGCACCTGGCCCATGAACCGGCTCGTGCAGGGCGAGGTCGGCTCGGGCAAGACGCTCGTCGCGCTCCGGGCGATGCTCGCGGTCGCCGACACCGGCGGCCAGTCGGCGCTCCTCGCACCCACCGAGGTGCTCGCGAGCCAGCACCTCCGGTCGCTCACCGCGTCCCTCGGGCCGGACCTCGCGGCGGAGCTCATGCCCACGCTCCTCACCGGCCAGCTGTCGACCGCCGAGCGGAAGCGCGCGCTGCTGCGCATCGTGAGCGGCCAGGCGCGCATCGTCGTCGGCACGCACGCGCTCCTCGGCGACCGCGTCGAGTTCCTCGACCTCGGCCTCGTCGTCGTCGACGAGCAGCACCGGTTCGGGGTCGACCAGCGCGAGGCGCTGCGGCGGAAGGGCGGCACCCCGCCGCACGTCCTCGTGCTCACGGCCACGCCCATCCCACGCACGGTCGCGATGACGGTGTTCGGCGACCTCGACGTGTCGACCATCGCCGAGCTCCCGAGCGGGCGCCAGCCCATCGAGTCCTTCGTCGTCCCGCTGCACGAGCACCCGGGCTGGATCGAGCGGGTCTGGGAGCGGACGGCCGAGGAGATCCAGAAGGGGCGGCAGGCGTTCGTGGTGTGCCCGGCCATCGACCCGCAGGATCCGGACGCGGAGGACGAGGACGCCGCCGAGGGCGCCGACGACGCGCCGTCCCGCCCGGCGCTCGCGACCGTCACCGAGGTCGACGCGCTGCTCGCCGCCCACCCGCGCCTCGGATCCGTCCGCCGCGCCGTGCTGCACGGCCGCATGACGGGCGAGGAGAAGGACCGCGTGATGCGCGCGTTCTCCGCGGGCGACATCGACCTCATCGTCGCCACCACCGTCATCGAGGTCGGCGTCGACGTGCCGAACGCCTCGACCATGGTGATCCTCGACGCCGACCGCTTCGGCGTCTCCCAGCTGCACCAGCTCCGCGGTCGCGTCGGTCGCGGCGGCGTGCCCGGCCTCTGCCTCATGGTCACGCACGCCGAGCCCGAGACGGTCGCCCGCGAGCGCGTCGACGCGGTCGCCGCGACCCTCGACGGGTTCGAGCTGGCCCGGGTCGACCTCGAGCTCCGCCGCGAGGGGAACGTGCTCGGCACGAACCAGTCCGGGGGGCGCTCCTCGCTCCGGCTGCTGCGGGTGGCGCAGGACGGCGACCTCATCGAGTCCGCGCGGGAGCACGCCCACGACGTGCTCGAGGCGTCGCCCGAGCTCGAGGGGCACCCCGCGCTCGCCCGCGCGCTCGCCCGCCGGCTCGACGACGAGGAGCGCGCCTTCCTCGACAAGAACTGAGGCGGCGCCCGCCGTAGGCTGGCCGGATGCAGCGGATCGCCGTCGTCCCCGGATCGTTCGACCCCGTCACGCTCGGCCACCTCGACGTGATCCGCCGGGCCGCCCGGCTGTACGACGAGCTCGTCGTCCTGGTCGTGCACAACCCCGGCAAGACCCCCATGCTCCCGCTCGAGGAGCGCGTCGCCCTCATCGAGCGCGTCATCCGCGACGCCGGGCTCCCCGCGTCGGTGCGCGTCGACTCCTGGGGCGCGGGCCTGCTCGTCGACTACTGCCGGCAGGCGGGCGCGTCCGTGCTCGTCAAGGGCGTGCGATCCCAGCTCGACGTCGCGTACGAGACGCCCATGGCGCTCGTGAACCGCGACCTCGCCGACGTCGAGACCGTGATGCTGCTGCCGGATCCGGCGCACGCGCACGTCTCCAGCTCGCTGGTCCGCCAGGTCGAGGCGCTCGGCGGCGACGTCGCGCCCTACGTGCCTCCCGCCGTGGCTGAGGCGCTGGCCGTCCGGCGGGCCCGCTGACGACCTGTACCGTGTACGGGTGTCCCGGTTCCAGAAGACCCCATTCACGGTCAACGTCCACGACATCGTGCACCGCCCCGGCGAGATGCGCGAGCTCGACCTGACCATCACCCTCCCGGAGCGCATGGGCGAGGGCCTCATCAGCGTCCCCGAGGGCCGCGAGATGCTCGTGAGCGTCCGGCTGGAGTCCCTGCACGATGGGATCCTGGTCACCGGCGACGTCGACACGGTGGCCGACGGGCAGTCCGCGCGCACCCTCGCCGACATGCAGCAGCGTGTCCAGGTCGATTTCGCGGAGATGTTCGCGTACTCTCTTGATGAAGCTTTCGACTACCAGGTCCAGGACGAGCACGTGGACCTGGAGCCGGTCATCCGGGATGCGGTGGTCCTTTCACTTCCGTTCCAGCCCGAACTGCCGGGCGAGGACCTCGATCTCGATCTGGGTCCCGGCATCAGCCTGGTCCTGGCGGACTCCGATCCGGAGCCCGTGATCGATCAGCGCTGGGCGGCCCTGTCCGGCTTCCGAGCTTCCGAAGACAGCGGTGCGGCGCGTGAAGACGCCGACACCGAAACGCAGAGAGATGAGAGTTAGCCATGGCTGTACCCAAGAGGAAGATGTCCCGATCCAACACGCGTGCGCGTCGCTCGCAGTGGAAGGCCGAGGCTCCCACGCTCGTCAAGACCATCGAGAACGGCAAGGTCGTCTACTCCATGCCCCACCGCGCGCGCGTGGTCGAGGACGCCGCCGGCACGCCCCTGTACATGGAGTACAAGGGCCGCAAGGTCGCCGACGTCTAGTCGCGACCCGCACGGTACGTCGGACATGACCGACACCCCGGGATCCCGCGTCCACGGCGACCGCGACGCGCTCCGGCGCCTCCTCGCCGTGGACGTGAGCCCCGAGCTCCTCGAGCTCGCGCTCACCCACCGCTCGTACGCGTACGAGCACGGCGGCCTCCCGCACAACGAGCGCCTCGAGTTCCTCGGCGACTCCATCCTCGGACAGGCCGTCACGGTCATGCTCTACCTCGAGAACCCCGACCTCGACGAGGGCGAGCTCGCCAAGCGGCGCGCCAGCCTCGTCTCGAGCGTCGCCCTCGCGGAGGTCGCCACGCGCATCGGCCTGGGCGAGCACCTGCTGCTCGGCCGCGGCGAGGAGCTCACGGGCGGCCGCGCCAAGTCGTCCATCCTCGCGGACACGGTCGAGGCCATCATCGGCGCCTGCTACCTGGACGCCGGGGGAGAGGCCGCCACCGGCCTCGTGCTCCGCCTCATCGCGCCGCTCCTCGAGGACCCCGCGCGCTTCGGCGCCGCCATGGACCCGAAGACCGCGCTCCAGGAGAGCGCCGCGCGCCAGGGTCTGCCCGCGCCCGTCTACGTCGTGAGCGACAGCGGCCCCGACCACAGCAAGCGCTTCCACGCAGTCGTCACGGTGGGCGACGCCGTGCGCACCACGGGCGAGGGATCCAGCAAGAAGCAGGCCGAGATGACGGCCGCGCTCGAGGCGTGGACCCGCCTCGAGGCGCGCACCACGGCCTGACCCGCGGTGCCCGAGCTCCCCGAGGTCGAGGTCGTCCGTGCCGGGCTGGAGCCGGCCGTGACCGGCGCCCGGATCACCGGCGTCGAGATCCTCGACCAGCGCTCGCTCAAGCGGCACGACCCGCTCGAGGGTGCGTTCGTGGACCTGCTGGTCGGCCGCGTGATCACCTCCGCCGTCCGCCGCGGCAAGTTCCTGTGGCTGCCGCTCGCGCCGGACGCGGGCCGCGACGCCACCGGGCCGCGCGCCCTCGTCACGCACCTCGGCATGAGCGGGCAGGTGCTCCTCCGCGAGCCCGGCTCCGACCCGGACGGGCTGCTGCGGATCCGCATGGGCATCGAGCACCCCGCGCACGGCGAGCTCGTGGTCGCCTTCGTCGACCAGCGGATCTTCGGGTCGATGGCCGTCGACCGCCTCGTCGCCACGCCCGACGGGCACGCGGCGGGTCGCGGATCCGACGCGGCCCTCGTGCCGACGCAGGTGGCCCACATCGCGCGCGACCCGCTCGACCCGGCCTTCGACGACGAGCTGCTCCTCGACCGCCTCGCGAGGCGTCGCACGGGCGTCAAGCGCGCCCTGCTCGACCAGACCCTCGTGAGCGGCATCGGCAACATCTACGCGGACGAGGCGCTGTGGGCCGCGCGCATCCACTACGCGCACCCCACGGATGGGCTCGGCCGGGGACGCGCGCTGCGGCTCCTCGCCGAGGTGCGGCACGTGCTCGCCCGCGCGCTGGCCGAGGGCGGCACGAGCTTCGACGCGCAGTACGTGAACGTCAACGGCGCCTCCGGCTACTTCTCGCACTCGCTGAACGCCTACGGCCGGCAGGGGAAGCCGTGCCCGCGCTGCGGGAACGCGATCGTGCGCGAGGCCTTCATGAACCGGTCGAGCCACTACTGCCCGCACTGCCAGGTGCTGCCGGATCCGGACGCGGCCGCCGCCTGACCGGCACCGTCGCGCGCGGCTCCCGGGCGGGCGCGCGCCGTCCGGTACCGTGATCCAGACCATGAGGCGAGGAGGGCGGCGGGCGTGCACCTGAAGAGCCTGACCCTCAAGGGGTTCAAGTCGTTCGCGCAGCCCACCACGTTCCAGTTCGAGACGGGCGTCACCTGCGTCGTCGGGCCGAACGGATCCGGCAAGTCCAACGTCGTCGACGCCCTCGCCTGGGTCATGGGCGAGCAGGGCGCCAAGACCCTCCGCGGCGGGAAGATGGAGGACGTCATCTTCGCCGGCACCTCCACCCGCGGGCCGCTCGGCCGCGCGGAGGTCACGCTCACGATCGACAACGCCGACGGCGCGCTGCCCATCGACTACACCGAGGTGGCGATCCGCCGCACGCTGTTCCGCAACGGCGGCAGCGAGTACGCGATCAACGGCACGTCCTGCCGGCTGCTCGACGTGCAGGAGCTCCTCAGCGACTCCGGGCTCGGGCGGGAGATGCACGTCATCGTCGGCCAGGGCCGGCTCGACAACGTGCTGCGCGCGACCCCCGAGGAGCGGCGCGGCTTCATCGAGGAGGCCGCGGGGATCCTCAAGCACCGCCGCCGCAAGGAGCGCACCCTCCGCAAGCTCGAGGGCATGCAGGCGAACCTCACGCGGCTGAACGACCTGGCGGGGGAGATCCGCCGCCAGCTGAAGCCGCTCGGGCGGCAGGCGGAGGTCGCGCGGCAGGCGCAGACGGTGGCCGCGGTCGTGCGCGACGCCCGCGCGCGGCTCGTGGCCGACGAGGTCGTGACCCTCCGGCGCGCGCTCGCGGAGCACACGCGCACCGAGGAGGAGCGCACGACCGAGCGGATGGTGCTGCAGGAGAAGCTCGACCGCGCCGTGCTCCGGTCGGAGCGGATCGTCGAGGAGCAGGAAGGCGACGAGGTCGACGGCGCGCGCCGCACGGCGTTCGCCCTCGAGCAGGTGCAGGAGCGCCTGCGCAACCTGCTCTCGCTCGCGCAGCAGCGGCTCGCGCTCCTCGGATCCGCGGACGACGCCCCCGAGGTCGCCGGCGGCACGACGCCGGCGCAGGTGCAGGAGTCCCGCGACGAGGCCGAGCGCCTGGTCGGGCTGATCGGCGAGGCCGAGGCCGGTTGGGCATCCGCCCGCCAGGCGACCGCCGCGGCCCGGCAGGCGCTCGACGCGCTCGACGAGGAGATCCAGGCGCAGAGCGCGCTCGTCTCGCGGCACGACCTGGAGATCGCGGGGCTCACCGGTCGCGCGGAGACGGCGGGCTCCCGGCTCGCGGCCGTGCGCGGCGAGGTCCTCCGGCAGCAGAACGCGCTCGACGCGGCGCGCGCCCGGCTGACCGCCGCGGAGGCGGAGCGGGAGCGCGGCGAGGCGGAGGGCGAGGCCGACGAGCAGGGCGGATCCGAGCTGACGCGCGCCTACGAGGACGCCCAGGCCGACGTCGCATCGGAGGAGTCCGCGATCGAGGCCGTGCGCGAGGAGCTGCACGCGAAGGAGCGGGAGCGCGACGCGCTGGCCGCGCGCGAGCAGGCCCTCGCGAGCGCGCTCGACCAGCGCGACGGATCCAGCGACCTCGTCGCCGCCGGCCTCCCCGGCATCCGGGGCCTCCTCGCCGAGCACGTGCACGTGCGGGCGGGCTTCGAGGCGGCCGTCGCCGCGGCCCTGGGCACGCTCGCCGACGCGGTGCTCGCCGACACCCACGAGGACGCCGTGGCGGCGCTCCGCCGCGCGGTCGACGACGACCTCGGCCGCGTCGAGGTCGTCGTGGCGGGATCCGGCGGGACGGCGGACGCTCCGCCCGCCGCCGCCACCGACGACGCGGTCCCGGCCGCCTCCGTGGTCGACGCGCCCGACGGCGTGCGGCGGATCCTCGCCGGCGTCGTCATCGTCGACGACCTCGCGCAGGCGGTCGCGCTCCTCGACGGGCCGGACGCGCCGGCCACCGCCATCACGCGCGCGGGCGAGGTCGTCCAGGCGCACGTGCTGCGCGGCGGATCCGGCGCCACCCGCTCCAAGCTCGAGCTCGTCGCCGCGCGCGAGGCCGCCGCCGCGACGCTCACGGGCGTGCGTGCCCGCATCGACGACCTCCGGGTGGACCTCGCCGCGGGCCGCGAGCGCCTCCGCGCCGCCCGGGAGCGCGCGTCCGCCGCCCTCGGCGGCCTGCGCGAGGCCGATGCGCGGCTCGCCGCCCACGCCGAGCGTCTCAGCCGCTCGCGCGCGCAGGCCGAGTCCGCCGCGGCCGAGCTCGCCCGCGTGCAGCGCGGCCTCGACCTCGCGAGCGCCTCCGTCGAGGAGGCCGTCGCCGCCTCCGATGACGCGCGCCGCGCGCTCGACGAGGCGCGCTCCCGCCCGCGGCCCGTCCTCGACGCGAGCGGCCGCAACGCCCTCGTCGCCGAGTGGGAGGCCGCGCGCGAGGCCGAGATCGAGGCGCGCCTGCAGGTCGAGACCGCGCGGGAGCGGGTGCGGGCGGAGCAGGAGCGCACGGTCGCGCTCGAGCGCCGCCTCGCCGCGCAGCGCGCCGCCGCGGAGGAGGCCGCGCGCCGCCAGGTGATCCGCCGCCGGCAGATCGCGCGCGCCGCGTCCGTCGCCGACGCGCTGCCGGCCGTGGTCCGCGCCGCCGACCGCAGCACCGCCGAGGCCCGCCTGGTGCTCGCGCGCGCGGAGGAGTCCCGCGCCGGCCGCAACGCCGAGCTCGCCGCCCTCCGCCGCGAGGAGGCCGACCTGCGCCAGCGCCTGCACGGGATCACGGAGGACGTCCACGGCCTCGAGCTCCAGATCTACGAGAAGCGCCTGCAGGTCTCGCAGCTGCTCGAGCGCGCCGCGAGCGAGCTGGGCCTGGGGGAGGAGGTGCTCGTCGCCGAGTACGGCCCCGACGTGCCCGTGCCGGAGGAGGCGCCGCTCCCGCCGCGGCAGCGCGCGCGGCCGGCGCAGGATCCCGATGCCGACGACACCGATGACGTTCCTGGCGGTTCGACCGTCGGCGCCGAGGACACCGCGACGACCGACGACGACGACGAGGACGACGACCCCGCGGACGCCGCCCCCACCCGCCCCTTCGACCGCGAGGAGCAGCGCGCCCGCCTGCAGTCCGCCGAGCGGAAGCTCGCGCAGCTCGGCAGGGTCAACCCGCTCGCGCTCGAGGAGTTCGCCGCGCTCGAGCAGCGGCACCTCTTCCTCACCGAGCAGCTCGCCGACCTCACCGCGACGCGCGCCGACCTCCTCACGATCATCGACGACATCGACCGCACCATGCAGGGCGTGTTCGCCGCCGCGTTCGAGGACACCCGGGCGGCCTTCGACCGCGTCTTCCCGATCCTCTTCCCGGGCGGCACGGGAAGCATCCACCTCACGGATCCCGAGCAGCTGCTCACCACGGGCATCGAGGTGAGCGTGCGGCCCGCCGGCAAGCGGATCGAGCGCCTCTCGCTGCTCTCGGGCGGCGAGCGCTCGCTCGCGGCCGTCGCCCTGCTCATCGCGATCTTCACCGCCCGGCCGAGCCCGTTCTACATCATGGACGAGGTGGAGGCGGCCCTCGACGACGCCAACCTCGGGCGCCTGCTCACGATCCTCGAGCAGCTCCGCGACACCTCGCAGCTCATCGTGATCACCCACCAGAAGCGCACCATGGAGATCGCCGACGCGCTCTACGGCGTCTCGATGCGGCAGGACGGCGTGAGCGCGGTGGTCGGCCAGCGCGTGAGCCGCGAGCCGCGCGCGGCGTCCCCCGCCCCCGGCGCGGCCGACGCCACGGCCGACGCCGCCCCGGCCGCCGATCCGGAGGAGCGGGCCGCCTCCTGACGCGCGGCTACGCTGGGCACATGGCACGCACCCCCTGGTCCCTCTCCGGCGCGCTGCGCGGCATGTTCGCGAAGCCCACGATCGACGAGACCACGTGGGACGACCTCGAGACCGCCCTCATCACCGCGGACTTCGGGCCCGACGTCACCGAGGCGACCATCGACGACCTCCGCGAGAAGGTCGACCGCTACCGCACGACCGACCCCCGCGACCTCCAGCGCATGCTCCGAGAGAGCATCGAGGAGCGCCTCGCCAAGCACGACCCCACGCTCAAGCTCAGCGCCCGCCCCGCGGTGATCCTCGTGGTCGGCGTCAACGGCGTCGGCAAGACCACCACCATCGGCAAGTTCGCGAAGTTCCTCCGCAACTACGGCCGCACCGTCGTCGTCGGCGCGGCCGACACCTTCCGCGCCGCCGCCGTCGACCAGCTCGCCACCTGGGCCGACCGCGCGGGCGCCGACATCGTCCGCCCGCAGCAGCCCGGCCAGGACCCCGCGAGCGTCGCCTTCCAGACCGTCGAGCACGCGATGCGCACCGGCACCGAGATGGTGATCATCGACACGGCCGGCCGCCTGCACACCAAGGGCGGGCTCATGGACGAGCTGTCGAAGATCCGCCGCGTGGTCGAGAAGCAGTCGCCCATCGCCGAGGTCCTGCTCGTGCTCGACGCGACGACCGGCCAGAACGGCCTCGCGCAGGCGCAGGCGTTCATCGAGCACGGCGGCGTCACGGGCCTCGTCATCACGAAGCTCGACGGATCCGCCAAGGGCGGCTTCATCCTCAACGTGCAGGAGCGCACGGGCATCCCCATCAAGCTCATCGGCCAGGGCGAGGGCATCGGCGACCTCACGGGCTTCACGCCCCACGTCTTCGCGCAGAACCTGGTCGGCTGACCCGGATCCCCCCGGGCGCTGGGTCCCCTCGGGCCCCACGTGTTCGCGCGGGACCTGGTCGGCTGACCCGCCCCGCAGGCGTCCCCTGGCCTGACCCCGCCCCGACGCCGGTTAAGCTGGACCCACCATGGCTACCTTCGGAACACTCTCGGACCGCCTCGCCGAGACCTTCAAGAACCTGCGCGGCAAGGGCAAGCTCAGCGCCGCGGACGTCGACGGCACCGTCCGCGAGATCCGCCGCGCGCTGCTCGAGGCCGACGTCGCGCTCGAGGTCGTCAAGGCCTTCACCGCGTCCGTCCGCGAGCGCGCCCTCGGCGGCGAGGTCAGCCAGGCGCTGAACCCCGCCCAGCAGGTCGTGCAGATCGTCAACGAGGAGCTCGTCGCGATCCTCGGCGGCGAGCAGCGCCGCATCCAGTTCGCCAAGCGCCCGCCGACCGTCATCATGCTCGCCGGCCTCCAGGGCGCGGGCAAGACGACCCTCGCGGGCAAGCTCGGCAAGTGGCTCGCCAAGGACGGCCACACGCCCATGCTCGTCGCGGCCGACCTCCAGCGCCCCAACGCCGTGCAGCAGCTGCAGGTCGTCGGCGAGCAGGCGGGCGTCCCCGTGTTCGCGCCCGAGCCCGGCAACGGCCGCGGCAACCCGGTGCGCGTCGCCAAGGACGCGATGAAGCACGCGACCGACAAGCAGTACAGCGTCGTCATCATCGACACCGCGGGACGCCTCGGCGTCGATCAGGAGCTGATGAAGCAGGCCGCGGACATCCGCAAGGCCACCGACCCCGACGAGGTCCTCTTCGTCATCGACGCCATGATCGGCCAGGACGCGGTCGCGACCGCCAAGGCCTTCCAGGACGGCGTCGACTTCACGGGCGTCGTGCTCTCCAAGCTCGACGGCGACGCGCGGGGAGGAGCGGCCCTCTCGGTCGCCTCCGTCACCGGTCGCCCCATCATGTTCGCCTCCACGGGCGAGGGCCTCGACGACTTCGAGCCCTTCCACCCCGACCGCATGGCGAGCCGCATCCTCGACCTCGGCGACATCCTCACCCTCATCGAGCAGGCCCAGCAGGCCTTCGACGAGGAGGAGGCGATGGAGGTCGCGCAGAAGCTCGCGAGCGACAGCTTCACGCTCGACGACTTCCTCAAGCAGATGCAGCAGCTGCGCGGCAAGGGCTCCCTCAAGAAGATGATGGGCATGCTCCCCGGCATGGGCGCCATGAAGGAGCAGCTCGAGAACTTCGACGAGAAGGAGATCGTCCGCACCGAGGCGATCATCCAGTCGATGACCAAGGCCGAGCGCCAGAACCCGAAGCTCCTCAACGGCTCGCGCCGCCTCCGCATCGCGCGCGGATCGGGCATGACCGTCACCGACGTCAACGGCCTCGTCCAGCGCTTCGAGCAGGCGTCGAAGATGATGCGCACGGTCGCCCGCGGCGGCATGCCGCAGATCCCCGGCATGGGCCCGATGCCCGGCGCCCACTCGAGCCGCAAGCCCGTGCAGCAGAAGAAGAAGGGCTCGAAGTCGGGCAACCCGGCCAAGCGCGCCCAGGAGAACGCGGCCCTCGCGTCCGGCCAGCGCATCGGCGGCCCCGCGGCTCCCGCGGGCTCCGGCTTCGGCCTCGCCGGCACGGCCGCGGGCGGTGCGAACGGCGCCCCGAGCGAGGAGGAGCTCGCCTCGCTGCAGAAGTTCCTCGGGCGCTGACCGGTCCGGCCCGCACGTGCCGCGACGGCGTCCTCCCCCTCGGGAGGGCGCCGTCGTCGCATCCCTCGACGTGCGCGCCGCGGCGTGCCAGCGTGGGGGCAGCATCGCGGCGCCCGTCGCGGTCCCGCGCGTCAGGAGCTCCCCGTGTTCGCACCCGTCACCGCCTTCAGCGGATTCAGCGTGGACGACGTCCCCGCCGCCCTCGCCTTCTACCGCGGCACGCTCGGCCTCGAGGTCGAGGAGGTGCCGGAGATGGGCATGCTCCGGCTCGTGCTGCCCGGATCCGGCGCGCGCGTCCTCGTCTACCCGAAGCCGGACCACGTGCCGGCGGCCCACACCGTGCTCAACTTCGCGGTGGACGACGTGGAGGCCGCGGTCGTCGAGCTGGGCAGCCGGGGCGTCGCGATGGCGGTCTTCGAGGGGATGCCCGCGGACGCGCGCGGCATCATGCGCGGGCACGGACCGGACATCGCGTGGTTCCGTGACCCCGCGGGCAACGTGCTCTCGGTCCTCGCCGCGGACTGAGCCGCCGAGCGGCACCGCGCCCGCCGGTCAGACTGCGCAGCGCCCCGAGTCGACGGGCGCGCTCGCCCCGGCCTGCTGCAGGACGGGGGCGATCTCGTCGAGCGTCATGGCGTATCCCGTCTGGGAGTCGACGGTCGAGGTGGCGAACACGAGGCCGACCACGCGCCCCTGCGGGTCGAACAGCGCGCCGCCCGAGTCGCCGGGCCGCACGGTGCCGCGCACGGAGTAGACCTCGCGCGTGACGGGCTGCTCGTGCTGGATGTCGGTGCCGAGCGCCTCGACCACCTCGCGGATCCGCGCGCCCGTCGCCTGGTAGGGCCCGCCGCCCGGGTACCCGGCGACGACGGCCTGGTCGGCCGCGGCCAGCTCGTCGCCGAGCGGGAGCGGCGCGGCCGTGAGCCCCGGGACGGCCAGGATCGCGACGTCACGGGCGGGGTCGAACACGACGAGGTCCGCGCGGAGCAGCTCGCCCGTGCCGCCCTGCTGCACGTAGACCTCGTCGGATCCCGTCACGACGTGCGCGTTGGTGACGACGCGGTCGCCCTGCACGACCCAGCCGCTGCCGGACGACGACGTGCCGCACGCGGGCGCGGACGAGAGCACCTTGACGACGCTGGCCGCGGACCGCCGCACGGCCTCGGGCACGTCGGCGTCCGGCGCGGCCGTGTCGGCGATCGCCTCCTCGCCGTTGGCGAAGACGCGCGGGTAGCCCACGTCGTGCAGGGCGTCGTCGAGCGCCGAGAGCGCGGTGCCGCTGGAGATCGGGCTGACCCGGTCGAGCGTCTCGAGGATGCGGGACGAGGACGCGAGCTGCACCGCCGGGATCACGCCGCTGGAGCCGAGGAAGCCGCCGATGAACCAGACCGAGACGGCCCACGCCGCGAGGCCGGCCACGGCGCCGACGCCGCGGTCGAGGCCGCGCGCCGCGCCGCGCGGCCGCAGCAGCCGCGTGAGGACGCTCGCGACCTGCGCGAACACGCCACTCACGAGCGAGGTCGTGACGAGCATGAGCACGGCCGCCGCGACGGTCCGCATGATCCCGGTGGCCACGCCGAAGCTGTCGAGCAGCGCCAGGAAGGCCGGTGTGATCCAGAGGGCGAGCAGCACCCCGAGGACGATGCCGGCGAGCCCGGCCACCGTGACGATGGCCCCGCGGCGCCATCCGGCGAGGGCTGCGACGACGGCGACGACGAGGATGACGATGTCGACGGCGGGGTTCACCTCCTCATCCTGCCCCGCGTCACCGGCCCAATCCTGAGCGCAGCTCCTCCACGAGGTGCGTGACGACCGGCGCGAGCGCCCCGTCGTTCTCCTCCGCGACCCGCAGCTGCCGCTGGTAGCTCGCGCCGCCGTCGACGATGTCGAGGATCCCCCGCAGCTCGGCCTCGCAGCCGAGCGCGTCGGCCGTGGGGGAGAGGCGCTCGACGAGCGCGCGCGTGTCGTCGCCCACGAGCGCCTCGTCGCCGGCGGCGTCCCGGATGATGATCGCGTCCATGCCGTAGCGGGCCGCGCGCCACTTGTTCTCCCGCACGAACCACGGCTGCATCCGCGGCAGCTCCTCGCCGCGGTCGAGCGCGGCCGACATGTCGTGCACGAGGCACTGCACGAGGGCGGCCAGCGACGCGATCTCGCGGAGGGTCGAGACGCCGTCGAACACGCGCGTCTCGAGCGTGCCCCACTTCGGCGCCGGCCGGATGTCCCAGCGCAGCTCGCTGTGGTGGTCGATGACGCCGACGTGCGTCATGTCGCCGACGAGCCGCTCGTAGTCGGCCCACGTCGTGAGGTCGGGCGGCAGCCCCGCGGTCGGCAGCTGCTGGAACATGAGCGCGCGGTTCGACGCGTACCCCGTCTCCTGCCCGGACCAGTACGGGCTCGACGCGCTGAGCGCCTGGAAGCGGGGGAGGTGCACGAGGAGCCCGTTGAGGATCGGGAGCGCCTTGGCGTCGTCGTCGATGCCCACGTGCACGTGCACGCCCCAGATCATCATCTGCCGACCCCACCACCTGGTGCGGTCGAGCAGCGTCGCGTACCGCTCGTTGTCGGGCGTCACGTCCTGGTCGGGCCAGGAGCTGAAGGGGTGCGTGCCGGCGCACATCAGGTCGATCCCGAGGGGATCCGCCACGTCGACCACCCGCTCGATCAGGCCGGCGAGGTCGTCGACGGCGTGGCCCACGCGCGCGTGCGGCGCGCTCACCACCTCGACCGTGTTCGTGAGGAACTCCCCGGTCACGTGCGGGTGCGCGTCGTCGTGCGGGAACGAGCGGAGGATCTCGGGGGCCGCGCCCGCGAGCTCCCCGGTGCCGCGGTCGACGCACGCGAGCTCCCACTCGATCCCGACGCGGGAGGGCGGCTGCCGGGCGAAGTCGATCTGCATGCGGGTCCTGCCGTCCACGGGGTCTCGGGGCGCATGCGCCGGGTGTCGTCCGATCATGCCACGCAGGCCGTCGCGCGGGCCGGGTGCGACGCCGTGCGGCGCGCCGGGGCGAGGGGTCCCGGCGCCGCCCGGCGTCTGCCATAATGATCTGTCGAGTCCGCGATCGTCCGACCCTCTAATCAGGCGCCGCGAGACCCCATCGAACCTATGCCGAGTGTGCCCCCACGCTCACGGCCGTCAGTTCACCCCACACAAAGAAATTCAGGAGAATTGTGGCTGTCAAGATCCGTCTGAAGCGCCTGGGCAAGATCCGCGCGCCGTACTACCGCATCGTCGTCGCCGACTCGCGCACCAAGCGCGACGGCCGCGTAATCGAGGAGATCGGCAAGTACCACCCCACCGAGGAGCCCTCGTTCATCGAGGTCCAGTCGGACCGGGCGCAGTACTGGCTCTCCGTGGGCGCCCAGCCCACCGAGCAGGTCGAGGCCCTCCTCAAGCTCACGGGCGACTGGGGTCGCTTCAAGGGCGACAAGGACGCCGTCTCCACCGTCCGCACCCGCGAGGCGAAGCCCGCCTACGTCGCGGACGAGAAGAAGAAGCCGGTCCTGAAGCCCAAGACCGAGAAGGCCGCCCCCGCGCCCGAGGCCGCCGAGGCCCCGGCCGAGGCGACCGAGGAGCAGGCCTAGCCCATGCTCGCTCCCGCGCTCGCGCACCTGGTCAAGGGCATCGTCGAGCACCCGGATGATGTCTCCGTGACGAGCAAGGGATCCCCCCGCGGCGAGGTCCTCGAGGTGCGCGTGCACCCCGAGGACCTCGGTCGGGTCATCGGCCGCGCGGGTCGCACCGCGAAGGCCCTCCGGACGCTCGTCTCGGCTCTCGCCGACGGCCAGCGTGTCCGCGTCGATGTGGTGGACACCGATTCCTGAGGACGAGGCCAGGGACCCCGCGGCCTTCCGCGTGGGCCGGCTGACCAAGGCGCACGGGCTCAAGGGAGCCGTCAAGCTCGAGCTGTTCACGGACGACCCCGACCGGCGGTTCGTCCCCGGCGCCGAGTTCTCGCTGCAGGTCCCCGAGTCGTCCCCCTGGCACGGCCGCACCCTCACGCTCACCGAGCTCCGCTGGTACAACAGCCACCCCGTCGGCTTCTTCGAGGGGGTCGCCGACCGCACGGCCGCCGAGTCGCTCGCGAAGGCCATCCTCTGGATGACGCCGCCGGCCGACGAGCCCGCCGAGCCCGACGCCTGGTACGACCACCAGCTGGTGGGACTGAAGGTCCTCCGCGACGGCGTCGAGGTCGGCACCGTCGCGCTCGTCGACCACTTCCCGGCGCAGGACCTGCTGCACGTCGACACCCCGAGCGGCACGGTGCTCGTGCCCTTCGTGCAGGCCATCGTCCCGTCGGTCGACGTGGAGGCGGGCACCCTCGTGGTCACGCCGCCGTACGGCCTCTTCGAGGAGATCCCGGACGACCGGCCCGAGACCCACCAGCGTCCCGAGGCTCCCGAGGCACCTGCCTCCGCCGACGACGGTCCCGCCCCCGAGGGCGACGACGCCCGCTGACATGCGGATCGACATCGTCTCGATCTTCCCCGAGTTCTTCGGGGTGCTCGACATCTCACTCCTCGGCCGTGCGCGCCAGTCCGGGCTCATCGACCTCCGCGTGCACGACCTGCGGTCCTACGCGCACGACCGGCACCGCACCGTGGACGACACGCCCTACGGCGGCGGCGCCGGCATGGTGATGAAGCCCGAGCCGTGGGGCGAGGCCATGGACGAGGTGCTGGCCGACGACACGGATCCGGTCGTCATCTTCCCGTCGCCCGCCGGCGACGTCTTCACGCAGGCCATGGCGCAGGAGCTCTCCGCGGAGCCCCACCTCGCGTTCGGCTGCGGCCGCTACGAGGGCATCGACCAGCGCGTCGTCGACCACACGGCCGCTCGCGCGCGGGTCCGGCTCGTCAGCCTCGGCGACTACGTGCTGAACGGCGGCGAGGTCGCCGTGATGGCCTTGATCGAGGCCATCGGGCGGCTGGTGCCCGGCGTCGTCGGCAACCCCGCGAGCCTGGTGGAGGAGAGCCACTCCGACGGGCTCCTCGAGCACCCCAGCTACACGAAGCCCCCGGAGTGGCGCGGCCTCGCCGTGCCCGACGTGCTGCGGAGCGGCAACCACGGCGCCATCGCCGCATGGCGGCGCGAGCAGCAGCTCGAGCGCACGCGGCGCGTCCGTCCCGACCTGTTCCCCGACTAGGGGCGCGGAGCCGGGTGGCGTCCGGGGTCAGGAGCGCGCGGTGAGGATCAGCGGTCCGGACTCCGTGATGGCGACGGTGTGCTCCATGTGCGCCCCGCGCGAGCCGTCGGCGCTGCGCAGCGTCCAGCCGTCCTTGTCGGTGTAGATCTCGTCGGTGCTCTGCAGGAACCACGGCTCGATCGCGATGACGAGGCCCGGTCGCAGCGGCACGCCGCGGTTCGGGCGGCCCTGGTTCGCGATGTGGGGGTCGCCGTGCATGGTGCGGCCGACGCCGTGGCCGCCGAAGTCCGTGTTGACCGAGTAGCCGGCCTCCGTGGCGACGGCGCCGATGGCGGCCGAGATGTCACCCGTGCGCCCGCCGGGCTGCGCCGCGCGGATGCCCGCCTCGAGCGCCGCGGTCGTGACCTCGATGAGGCGCACGTCCTCCGCGCGGGGCGTGCCGACGATGACGCTCACCGCCGAGTCGCTGACCCAGCCGTCGACGGACGCCGCGAAGTCGAGGCTCAGGAGGTCGCCGTCCTGCAGTCGGTAGTCGTGGGGGAGGCCGTGCAGCACGCCGTCGTTCACGGAGGTGCAGAGGACCTTGCCGAACGGCATCGCGCCGAAGGAGGGGTGGTAGTCGATGTAGCAGGACTCGGCGCCGCGCTCGCGGATCAGCCGGTGGGCCGTGCGGTCGAGCTCCAGCAGGTTGACGCCGACGTCGGCCTGCGCGGCCAGGGTGGTCAGCACGTGGGCCACGAACTCCCCGGCGGGTCGCATCTGGTCCATCTCGGCGGGCGTTCGCAGTTCCATCACCCGATGGATCCTACGCGAGGGGCGTCCGGCCGCCTCGGCGCCGCCCAGGATCCGCTCGTAGCATGGGCCCATGCAGCAGTCCCCGGCCCTCGGCCTCCGCCGCGCGCTCTACCGCTGGCACTTCGCCGCGGTCGTCGTGCTCCCCGCCTGGCTCCTCGTGGGATGGGCCGCCTTCGGCTCCGGGGGGTGGGAGCTCCTCCTCGTGATGCTCGCCGCGGGCGCGCTCGGTCTCGCGCTGCTCGTCGCGCTGGGCGTCGTCGTCGCCCGCCGGTCCGTCCGCACCACCCGCGCCGTGTCGCCGACCGACGCGGTCGTCCTGGGCGTCCTGACCCTCGCGGTCGTCGGCGCGGGCACCTACTCGGTCGTCAGCACCTGGTGCGCGGTCGTGGCGGCCCTCGCGGCCGTGGCTCTCGTCGCGCTGGCCGTGCGCCAGCTCCTCGCGGAGACCCGGCAGCGCATGCAGGAGGTCATCTCCGTCATCGAGCGCGACGCCCAGCCGCGTCCGCCCGAGTGGAAGGCCGCGGAGGGCCCGGACGCCGGGCGCACCATCCGCCTGGAGTGATCCGCGGGGCACGTGCCCGCCCGTGCTTTGCGCTCGACGCGCCCGAGGTGACAGAATGGGCGATCGTGCCTGCCGCCGACCCTGCCACGGGGGAGTCGGCCACCATCGCGGGCCGTTCCCCTTCCAGAAATTGATGCGCAGTCGACCCGTGGCGGTTGCAGAGAGCGGTACACCATGCACATCCTCGATTCCGTCGACCAGGCGTCGCTGCGGTCGGACATCCCCGACTTCCGCGCCGGCGACACCGTCAAGGTCCACGTCAACATCGTCGAGGGCAGCCGCTCGCGCATCCAGGTGTTCCAGGGCATCGTCATCGGCCGTCAGGGCGAGGGCGTCCGCGAGACGTTCTGCGTCCGCAAGGTCAGCTTCCAGGTCGGCGTCGAGCGCACCTTCCCGGTCCACTCCCCGGTCATCGACCACATCGAGGTCGTGACGCGCGGCGACGTGCGCCGCGCCAAGCTCTACTTCCTGCGCGACCTGCGCGGCAAGAAGGCGAAGATCAAGGAGAAGCGCTCCTAGCGCATCCCCACCTGTCATCCCACCGAGCTCCCGGCATCTACACTTGCCGGGAGCTCAGGCGGTTAAATGACAGACAGCACGGCGCCCGCGGACACCAGGTCCTCGGGCAGGCACAGCGGCAGCGGGTCGCGCGGATGGAAGACGTTCCTCCGGGACGTCCTCGTCATCTTCGTGGTGGCCCTCCTCGTATCGGTCCTGATCAAGGCGTTCCTGATCCGGTCGTTCTTCATCCCCTCCGCCTCCATGGAGGACACGCTGCAGATCGACGACCGCATCGTGGTGAACCAGCTGACGCCGCGGTTCGTGCCCCTGCAGCACGGGGACGTCGTCGTGTTCCGCGATCCGGGCGGCTGGCTCACGCCGTCACCCGAGGTCGCGAAGCCGCCGATCCCGGCGGCGGTCGACTGGGCGCTCACCACCGTCGGCCTGTCCGCGTCGGACAGCAACGACCACCTCATCAAACGCCTCATCGGGCTGCCGGGCGACCACGTCGTCTGCTGCAACTCCCTCGGCCAGATGAGCGTCAACGACGTGCCGCTCGACGAGCCGTACATCAAGCTCGTGCCCGGAGACGCGCGCGCGTCGGACGTCGACTTCGACGTCACGGTGCCCGCGGACTCGCTCTGGGTCATGGGCGACAACCGCGGCAACTCCGCCGACTCCCGCTACAACCAGGACGGCCCCACCAGGGGCTTCGTGCCGATCGACCACGTCGTCGGCCGCGCCTTCGTGATCACCTGGCCCATCGACCGCTGGTCGATCCTCAGCGACCACCCCGAGACGTTCGGCGACGTGCCGGACGCGGTCCCCGCCGGCTGATGCCGGTCGCCGATCCGACCCTCGACCTCGAGCGCGAGCTGCTGAGCGCCGGCGCGGCCTTCGTCATCGGCTGCGACGAGGTCGGCCGGGGGGCGCTGGCCGGGCCCGTGGCCGTCGGGATGGCGGCGCTCGGAGTCGGCCACGTCGAGTTCCCCGCGGGCCTCCGCGACTCGAAGATGCTCAGCGAGAAGCGACGGGAGGCCCTGCATCCGGCCGTCGCGGGCTGGGTCCCGCACTCGGCCGTCGGCATGGCCTCGGCCGAGGAGGTGGACTCCCTCGGGATCACGGCGTGCCTCGGCCTCGCAGGGCGGCGCGCGCTCGTCGAACTGCACCACCGGGGGGTGCCGCTCCTCGAGAGCGTCGTCCTGCTCGACGGGTCCCACGACTGGCTGACCCCCGCCCTGGCGCATCCCGTCCCCATCCGCACGCGCGTCAAGGCCGACCGCGACTGCGCCTCCGTGGCCGCGGCGTCCGTGCTCGCGAAGGTGCACCGCGATCGCCTCATGGCGGCATGGCACGACGAGTCGCCCGAGTACGGCTGGGCCGGCAACAAGGGCTACGGCAGCCCGGCGCACCTGGAGGCGATCCGCGCGCGCGGCGCCTCGGCGATCCACCGGCGGACGTGGCTCACGGGCGTCCTGGCGGCGCCGGGCGCCTGAGGACCTGCCCCTGCCGTCGTCGCGGCGTCCAGCTCGCGTCGTCCCGGGGACGCGCGCCCGGCGGCCGCCCGGCCGGACGGCGGCGGCCTCGAGGGCGGATAGGATCGACGGACCATGGATGACGACGAGTTCGAGGACTACGACCGCGAGGTGGAGCTCGCGCTCTACCGCGAGTACCGGGACATCGTGTCCCAGTTCAAGTACGTGGTCGAGACCGAGCGGCGCTTCTACCTCGCCAACGAGGTCGAGCTGGTGCGGCGCGACACGGAGCACGACTTCTACTTCGAGCTGAGCATGACCGACGTGTGGGTGTGGGACGTCTACCGCTCCGACCGCTTCGTGAAGTCCGTGCGCGTGCTCACCTTCAAGGACGTGAACGTCGAGGAGCTGTCGGCCAAGGAGTTCGAGCTCCCCAAGGAGCTCGCGATCGACGAGTAGGGCCCCCGCGGGAGTCCTCCCCAGGCGGCTGCGTCCGGTTCAGCGCACCAGCTGGTCGTCGGCGCGAGCCGCTGGCTCGGGTCGCACGCATCCTCCTCGTGGAGGTGCGCATGACACGCGGACAGGATCTGGGACGACGCGGCGAGGAGCTCGCCGCACGGCATCTGATGGCACGGGGCTACGCCCTCGTCGAGCGCAACTGGCGGTGCCGCGAAGGCGAGATCGACCTCGTCATGCGCGAGGCGGGCACGACCGTGCTCGTCGAGGTGAAGACGCGGGCGGGCCTCGGCTACGGACATCCGCTCGAGGCGGTGACGAGGGCCAAGGCGGCCCGGTTGCGCGTGCTCGCCGGGCTGTGGTGCCAGGAGCACCCGGACCACCGAGGACCCGTGCGCATCGACGTCGTGGGCGTCGTCTGGCCGCGCGACGCGCAGCCGACCGTCGACGTGATCCGGAGCGCGTGCTGATGGCCGTCGGACGCACGCTCGCCGTCGCCCTCTCCGGCCTCGACGGGTCCCTGGTCGACGTCGAGGCCGACATCACGAGCCAGCTCCCCGGCTTCGTGCTCATCGGCCTCCCCGATGCCGCCCTCAGCCAGGCGCGGGAGCGCGTGCGAGCCGCCACCGGCAACGCGGGCTGCGAGTTCCCGGTCCGGCGGGTCACCGTCAACCTGTCGCCCGCCGTCCTGCCCAAGCACGGCTCGGGGTTCGACCTCGCCATCGCGCTGGCCGTGCTCGCGGCGGGCGGCTCGGTGTCGGCCGAGTCCGTCGCCGGCACGGTGCACCTCGGCGAGCTCGGCCTCGACGGGCGGCTGCGGCCGACCCACGGGATCCTGCCCTCCGTCCTCGCCGCGCGTCGAGCCGGGGTCCGGCGCGTGATGGTGCCGCGCTGCCACGCCGACGAGGCGTCGCTCGTGCCGGACATGCGCGTGATCGCGGTGTCGGGGCTCCGGGAGGCGGCCATCCACCACGGAGCCGAGCTCGAGCCGGAGCCCGACGAGCACGAGGGCGCGCGGGCACCGGGAGGGGATCCGGCGCCGGCCACGTCGTCGGCGGATCCCGAGCCGTGCCTCGGAGACGTGGTCGGCAACGAGGAGGCCGTCGAGGCGCTCGTCGTGGCCGCCGCCGGCGGGCACCACATGTTCCTGCTGGGGCCGCCGGGAGCGGGCAAGACCATGCTCGCGCAACGGCTCCCCGGCCTCCTGCCCGACCTCGACGAGGAGTCGGCGCTGGAGGTCGGCTGCATCCGGTCGCTGTGCGGAGAGCGGCTGGGGCCCGACCTGCCGGTCCGGCCGCCGCTCGAGGCGCCGCATCACACGGCCAGCGCGGCGGGCATCGTCGGGGGCGGCAGCGGCCGCATCCGCCCCGGCGCCGCCGTGCGGGCGAGCGGTGGCGTGCTCTTCCTCGACGAGGCCCCGGAGTTCGCCGGAGCCGTGCTCGACTGCCTGCGGCAGCCGCTCGAGTCCGGCGTCGTCAGCATCCATCGCGCCAACGGAGTCGCGCACTTCCCCGGGAAGTTCCAGCTCATCATGGCGGCCAACCCATGCCCGTGCGGCGCCTTCGGGGTGCCCGGTCCGGACTGCAGCTGCCCGCCCCAGGCTCGTCGCCGCTACCTGGCGCGCTTGTCGGGTCCGCTGATGGACCGGATGGACATCCGCCTCAGCGTCCGCCGCGTCACGACGGCGGTGCATCGGGGTGCGGAGGACACGCCCCGCGCGACCACCGCGATGGCCCGGGCACGGGTCGCCGCCGCACGCGCTGCCGCCGCCGACCGGTGGGCCGCGACGCCGTGGCGGACCAACGCTCACGTCTCCGGCGCGTGGCTCCGGCGGGAGGCCCGGGTCGCCCGCGGTGCCACGGCCGCGCTCGATCGCGCGCTCGACCGGGGGCTGCTCACCATGCGCGGCTACGACCGGGTCCTGCGGATCGGATGGACGCTCGCCGACCTGGAGGGCGCGCCGAGCCCCGACGCCGACCACCTCGGGCGCGCGCTGCTCCTGCGGGGCGCCGCGTGATCGCGTCGGCGCCGGCGGGCGCCGGGATCGGTCCGGGGGATGAGACGGATGCACCGCCGCCGAGCTCGCGCGGGAGGCACGCGCACCCGGGGGAGCGGGCCCTTGCGGCTCCCGACTCCGCGCGCGCCCGTTCGGTGTCCCGCCTCGGGCTCCCCGCGGAGGAGCTGCGCGAGATCGTGGCCGCGCTCCATCCCTCCTCCGGCGCGGGGCGCGAGCCCGAGCGCCCGCGGGAGGTCGACCTCGACGCCGACGTCGACGAGCTGCTGGCGCGGTGCACCTGGTCGGGCATCGCGGAGCCGGGCGATCGCGTCGCCGGAGCCGTCCTCGACGTCCTCGGAGCGTGCGCGGCCCTCACCGCGGTGGTCGACGACCGCGCCGCGGATGCCGTGGTCGGGGCGATGGTCGACGCCGGCCTGGACCTCGGGTCGGACGGACGCGACGCCCTCGTCCGCGAGGTCGCTGCGGCGCTGGAGCGGTGGCGTCCGCGCGTCATCCGTGCGGAGGCGGCGGCGCGACTCCGCGCAGCGCGCGCGGTGGGCGCGCGGGTGCTCGTGCCCGGGGATCCGCTCTGGCCGTCGGGTGTCGACGACCTGGGCCCGCACGCACCGCTCGTCCTCTGGTGGACGGGAGCCGAGGGCGCCCTCCCGGCTCTCGCCCGGTCGGTGGCCGTCGTCGGAGCCCGGGCCGCGACCGGCTACGGGGAGCACGTGACGGCCGAGCTCGCGGCGGGACTCGTCGAGCGCGACGTCGCCGTGGTCTCCGGAGGTGCCTACGGCGTCGACGGGGCGGCCCATCGGTCGGCGGTGGGATCCGCGGGGCGCACGGTCGCCTTCCTCGCCGGCGGCGTGGATCGGCTCTACCCGTCGGGTCACACGGAGCTGTTCCGTCGCATGCGGGTCGACGGCGCCGTCCTCTCCGAGCTGCCGTGCGGCGCATCTCCCACCCGATGGAGGTTCCTGCTCCGGAACAGGCTCATCGCGGCGGTCAGCACGGCCACGGTGGTCGTGGAGGCCGGCGCACGCAGCGGATCGCTCAACACGGCGAACCACGCCATCGCGCTCGAGCGCCCCCTCGGGGCGGTCCCCGGTCCCGTCACGAGTCCCTCGTCGTCCGGCTGTCATCGTCTCCTGCGGGAGTCGGGGGCCGCGTGCATCACCTCGGCCGACGACGTCATGGAGCTGGTGCCGGGGCGGGCCGGCATCGCGCCGGCCACGGCCCCGGAGCCGTCGTCGAGGGCCGCCGACCCGTCCGGCGGTCGGACCGCGGGCGATCCCCGGGTCACCCGGGTGCTCGACGCCCTGGCCGTGCGACGCGGGCGGGACACCGCGGACGTGGCCGCGCGCGCCGGGCTCGGGGTCGCCGAGGCCTCCTCCGTGCTCGGGCTGCTGGAGCTCGAAGGTGCCGTCGCCCGGCCGGACGGGGGCTGGGTGCGCCGTCCGTCGAGCCGGTGACCGCGGGCGGCCGGGGTCGGACGGGTCCGCTCGTCGCCCCGGCGTGGGCACGCGGCGCACGAGGCCGCGCCATCGGGTCTGCGACAGGCGGTGCGCCGGGGCCGTAGCCTGCCGGGATGGACATGGCAGCGACGTCCCCGGACCCGGCGGCGGCCCGCCTCCGGCCCGGGGGCACCGAGGGCGCGCGGACCCGCGCCCCCGGGCTGGAGTCGGACATCGCCGACTTCGCCGCGTCGATGGGACTCGAGCGGGGGAGCGCGGCGCACACCCTGCGCGCCTACTCGTCCGACCTGCGGGACCTCGCGGCTCACGCCGCACGTCGGGGGATCACCACCTCCACCGGGCTGGACCTCGAGGTGCTGCGGGACTGGATGTGGCGCGGATCGCAGGCGCGGCTCGCGCCCGCCACGCTCGCGCGACGATCCGCCGCCGCCCGGGGCTTCGGCGCGTGGCTGGCCCGCACGGGCCGTGTGGACGCGGATCCGGCCGCCCGCCTCAAGGCCCCGCGCGCCGGCGCGCACCTGCCCCGGGTCCTCGCGCGCGAGCAGATGTCGACGCTCCTCAGCGGCCTGGCGGCACGCGCCGCGGAGGACGACCCCTCCGCGCTCCGCGACCTCGCCGTCGTGGAGCTGCTCTACGCGTCCGCCCTGCGGGTCTCCGAGCTCACGGGGTTGGACGTCGGCGACGTGGACGCGTCCCGGCTGACCGTGCGCGTCATCGGCAAGGGCGACCGCGAGCGGGTCGTCCCCTTCGGCGTCCCCGCCGCGGAGGCGCTGGAGGCGTACGCGTCCCGCGGTCGTCCGCGCCTGGTGTCGCCGAGGACCGGCACGGCGCTCCTCCTCGGCGCGCGGGGCGGACGGATGGGGTCGCGCCAGGTGTACGGCCTCGTCGCGAGGCTCCTCGCGGACATCCCCGGCTCCGGGCCGCAGGGCCCGCACGCGCTCCGGCACACGGCCGCCACGCACCTGCTCGACGGCGGCGCGGACCTCCGGACGGTGCAGGAGATGCTCGGCCACGCGAGCCTCGGCACGACGCAGATCTACACCCACGTCTCCGTCGACCGACTGCGGCGCAGCTACGAGGGCGCGCACCCCCGGGCCTGACGCCAGCCGCCGGGGACCGCGTGCCCGACGGGAGCGCATCCGCCGCGAGAGCGGCCGTCACGGATCGAGGGGCAGCAGCACAGCGTGCCGCAGGGCCGCGAGCAGCGGGGCCGGATCCACGTACTCACCGTGCAGCCGCGCCCCGAGGTGGACGCCGCCGGACGGCTCGTGCCGCGGCTCCGCGGCGACGGTCCCGATGACCTGCCCGGCGCGGACGACGTCACCCGCGGAGACCGAGGGCACGACCGGCTCGACGGACGACACGAACCCGCCCGCATGCTGCAGGCTCACCACCGGACGATCGACCACCACCCCTGCGAAGGAGACGGTGCCGTCCGCGACCGCGCGCACGTCGGCGCCCGGATCCGCCGCGACGTCGATGCCGCGATGGCCGGGACCGTAGGCGGTCGTCGGCGCCTCGAAGTGCCGGGTGACGACGTGGGGCGGGTCGACGGGCCAGGACCAGCGGGGCGTCGCGGTGACGACGCCCCGCCCGGGGACCGGCCGCACGACCTCCGCGGCCGGGCCCTCCGCGACCCGGCCCTCCGAGACCCGGCCCGCCTGGACCTGACCCGCCGCGACCGGTCCCACCGCAGCGGGGGAGCGCGGGATCCCGATCGCGCCGATCGCGCCCGTCGCGCCCGGCCCGCACCCCGCGGCGAGCCCGACCGCCACCACCGCGGCGCACCCCCGCCGCGTCCACCGACCGCCCGCCATCCTCGCCTCCCCCTCCCGGAGCGGCACACGCGTGCCCTCCCGTTTGGCGCATGATGCACCCGCGGGGAAGGGCAGCCGGACCGTCGACCGGAGCCGCGCGGAAGTGGCAGAGTGGACCGTTGTGAACGAGACGACGACCCCCCGGGATGACAAGAAGCTCCAGCGACGCGCGATCGGGTTGGCGGTCTCGGCCGCGGTGGGGGGCTTCCTCTTCGGGTTCGACTCCTCCGTCATCAACGGCGCCGTCTCCGCCATCCAGGGCCGCTTCGAGCTGAGCGAGACGCTCATCGGCTTTGCCGTCGCCTCCGCCCTCCTCGGCTGTGCGCTCGGCGCCTACCTGGCCGGCCGCATCGCCGACCGCTTCGGCCGTCGATGGACGATGATCGCCGGCGCCTTCTTCTTCTTCATCAGCGCCTTCGGATCCGGCTTCGCGTTCAGCGTCTGGGACCTCACCATCTGGCGCGTGGTCGGCGGCCTCGGCATCGGCATCGCCTCCGTCGTGGCACCGGCGTACATCGCGGAGATCTCGCCCAAGCTGCTCCGCGGCCGGCTGGCGTCGCTGCAGCAGCTCGCCATCACGCTCGGCATCTTCACCGCCCTGCTCTCGGACGCCGTCTTCGCCGGTGCCGCCGGCGGCGCGTCCGAGGGCTTCTGGTTCGGCCTCGAGGCGTGGCGCTGGATGCTCCTCGTCTGCGCGATCCCCGCGGTCGTCTACGGCTTCCTCGCGTACCGCCTGCCCGAGTCGCCCCGCTTCCTCGTCGAGAAGGGCCGCAAGGACGAGGCGCAGGAGATCCTCGCGAGCGTCTGGAAGCAGGAGGACATCGACCGCGCCAGCCGCGACCTCGAGCGCCAGATCGAGGAGGATCGCGTCGCCAAGCGCACCGGCACCCTCCGCGGGAACAAGCTGGGCCTCCAGGGGATCGTCTGGATCGGCATCATCCTGTCGGTGTTCCAGCAGTTCGTCGGCATCAACGTGATCTTCTACTACTCCACGACCCTCTGGCAGGCGGTCGGCTTCGACGAGTCGCAGTCGCTCACCACCTCGGTCATCACGGCCGTCACGAACGTGGCCGTCACCTTCATCGCCATCGCGCTCGTCGACCGCATCGGCCGCCGCCCGATCCTCCTGTCCGGCTCGCTCGCCATGGCCGTGTCCCTCGCGGTGATGGCCGTCTGCTTCAGCCAGTCGTCCACCGTCGACGGCGAGGTCGCCCTCCCGCAGCCGTTCGGCGTCATCGCGATCATCGCGGCCAACGTCTTCGTCATCGGCTTCGGCGCCTCGTGGGGCCCGCTCGTGTGGGTGCTGCTCGGCGAGATCTTCCCGAACCGGATCCGCGCCAAGGCCCTCGGCGTCGCCGCCATGGCGCAGTGGATCGCGAACTTCGCCATCACGGTCTCGTTCCCCGCGCTGTCCGCCTTCTCGCTGCCCTTCACCTACGGCATGTACGCGGCCTTCGCCGCGCTGTCCTTCGTCTTCGTGCTCACGAAGATCCCGGAGACGAACGGCATGTCGCTCGAGGAGGCCGAGACGCTCTTCGTCGACAAGCCCAAGAAGCGCAAGGACGGCGCGCGCGCCTGATCCGGCGGGCCGCCCGCCGGGTGGTACCATCGACCAGCACCCGATCCAGGTCGGGTGACTACGCGTGCCCATCAGGCCTCCGCATCCACTCGGTCTCCTTCCCGCGACGAACCATGTCGCACGAGGAGCGGATGCGCGCCGGGCACCAGGATCAGCGGTCGTCCCGACCGCCGAGCGAACCGACGAGGCGCGCCGCGTGAGCGCGCGCCGGAACAGGAGTACGGCCATGGCCGTCGTCACCATCCGCCAGCTGCTCGACTGCGGCGTCCACTTCGGTCACCCGAAGACGCGCTGGAACCCGAAGATGAAGCGCTTCATCTTCACCGAGCGCTCCGGCATCTACATCATCGACCTCCAGCAGTCGCTGGCCCTCATCGACAAGGCCTACGACTTCGTCAAGGAGACCGTCGCCCACGGCGGCACCATCCTCTTCGTCGGCACGAAGAAGCAGGCGCAGGAGTCCATCGCCGAGCAGGCGCAGCGCGTCGGCCAGCCCTACGTGAACCAGCGCTGGCTGGGCGGTCTGCTGACCAACTTCCAGACCGTGCACAAGCGCCTCAACCGGCTCAAGGAGCTCGACCTCGTCGACTTCGACGACACGACGCGCGGCTTCACCAAGAAGGAGCTCCTCATCCAGCGTCGCGAGCGCGACAAGCTGGAGAAGAGCCTCGGCGGCATCCGGAACCTCACCAAGACGCCGTCGGCGATGTGGGTCGTGGACACCAAGAAGGAGCACCTGGCGATCGACGAGGCGCGCAAGCTCGGCATCCCCGTCATCGGCATCCTCGACACCAACTGCGACCCGGACGAGGTCCAGTACCCGATCCCGGGCAACGACGACGCGATCCGCTCCGTCGCGCTGCTGACGCGCATCATCGCCGACGCCGCCGCCGAGGGCCTCATCCAGCGCCACCAGAAGCCCGACGCCGAGGGCTCCGCGCCCGCCGAGCCGCTGGCCGACTGGGAGCGCGAGCTCCTCGAGCAGGGCGACGCCGCGAAGGCCGCGCTGCCCGTCGAGGAGAACGACGTCGACGCCGAGGTCTCCGCCAAGAACGAGGCGAAGTCCGAGGACGAGGTCCCCGCCCCCGTGCACGCCCCCGAGTCCGACGACGCCACCGAGGCGAAGATCGAGGCCGAGGCGACCGAGGCCGAGAAGGCTCCCGCCTCCGAGTAGTCCGAGCACACGCACCATCCCGACGGGCGGGCGCGGGGAACCGCGTCCGCCCGTCGGGCACTCACCTCCGGGAGACCCCGGATCATCACCTACAGAAGGAGTCCACGAGCATGGCGAACTTCACCGCCGCTGACGTCAAGGAGCTGCGCGACCGCCTCGGCGCCGGCATGATGGACAGCAAGAACGCGCTGGTCGAGGCCGACGGCGACATCGAGAAGGCCATCGAGATCCTGCGTCTCAAGGGCCAGAAGGGCAACGCCAAGCGCGGCGACCGCTCCACGGCCGAGGGCCTCGTCGCCGCGTCCGAGAAGGACGGCGCTGCCACCCTCATCGAGCTCGCGTGCGAGACCGACTTCGTCGCCAAGAACGACAAGTTCATCGCGCTGTCCGAGTCCGTCCTCGCCGCGGTCGTCGCGGCCGGCGCGTCCACCGTCGAGGAGGCCCTCCAGGCCCCCGCCGGCGAGCAGACCGTCGACCAGCTGATCAGCGACCAGGCCGCCATCCTCGGCGAGAAGATCGCCCTCCGCCGCGTCGCGCGCCTCACCGGCGAGCACCAGGAGATCTACCTCCACCGCACGTCGAAGGACCTCCCGCCCCAGGTCGGCGTCGTCGTCGACTACTCGGGCTCGGACGCCGAGACGGCCCGCAGCATCGCGCAGCACATCGCGTTCGCCAACCCGGAGTACCTCGCCCGCGAGGACGTCCCGGCGGACAAGGTCGAGGCCGAGCGCGCCATCGTCAGCGAGATCTCGCGCAACGAGGGCAAGCCCGAGGCCGCCCTGCCGAAGATCATCGAGGGTCGCCTCACGGGCTTCTTCAAGCAGGTCGCGCTCCTCGAGCAGGACTACGCGAAGGACAACAAGCAGTCCGTGAAGAAGGTCGTCGAGGCCGCCGGCCTCACGGTCACGGGCTTCGCCCGCTTCAAGGTCGGCGCCTAGCACCACCACGGGGAGCCCGGGTCATCGCGACCCGGGCTCCCTTCTCCATGTCCGGGCCCGGACGGCGTCGCGATCCGCCGCCGTCCCCGCCGGGCGTCACAGTAGATTGGACCGGGGCCGGATCCGGCGACCGGAACGAGGGACGGGAACAGCACCATGACCGATCAGACCACCACCCGCCGCGTCCTCCTCAAGCTCTCGGGGGAGTCGTTCGGCGGCGGCCAGATGGGCGTGGACCCGGACGTCGTCAGCGCGCTGGCACGTGAGATCGCCGAGGCCGCCAAGACCGTCGAGGTCGCCATCGTCGTCGGCGGCGGCAACTTCTTCCGCGGCGCCCAGCTCTCGCAGCGCGGCATGGACCGCGGCCGTGCCGACTACATGGGGATGCTCGGCACCGTCATGAACGCCCTCGCCCTGCAGGACTTCCTCGAGCAGGCGGGCGCCGCCACGCGCGTCCAGTCGGCCATCTCGATGACGCAGGTCGCCGAGCCGTACATCCCGCGCCGCGCCGAGCGCCACCTCGAGAAGGGCCGCATCGTCATCTTCGGCGCCGGGGCCGGACTGCCGTACTTCTCGACCGACACGGTCGCCGCGCAGCGCGCGCTCGAGATCCAGGCCACCGAGGTCCTCGTCGCCAAGAACGGCGTCGACGGCGTCTACACGGGCGATCCCCGCACGGACCCGAGCGCCACGCTGCTCTCGACGGTCACGTACCAGGACGCGCTGCAGCGCGGGCTCAAGGTCGTCGACTCGACCGCCTTCAGCCTCTGCATGGACAACGACATGCGCATGGTCGTCTTCGGCATGGAGCCCGGGGGCAACGTCACCCGCGCCATCCGGGGCGAGCGCATCGGCACCATCGTCTCCAACTGACGACCGGCGACCGGCCCGCCCCACCATGCGGGGCGGGCCGCTCGCCGCCCCATCCGCGTTAAGATCGACCGGGCGCCCACCGCGCCCGCGCTACCGAAGGAGATCCCGTGACCGTCGCCGAAGTCCTCGCAGATGCCCGAGACCGGATGGGCAAGGCCGTCGAGTCGGTGAAGGAGGACTTCGGCACCGTGCGCACGGGCCGAGCCAACCCCGCTCTGTTCCAGAAGGTCATGGTCGAGTACTACGGCAGCCCCACGCCGCTCGGCCAGCTCGCGAGCATGAACAACCCCGAGGCGCGCACCCTCATCGTCACGCCCTACGACAAGACGGCCCTCAAGGAGATCGAGAAGGCCCTCGTCAACGTCCCGAACCTCAGCGCCACGGTCGGCAACGACGGCGAGATGGTCCGCCTCACGCTCCCGGAGCTCACGGAGGACCGCCGCAAGGAGTTCGTGAAGATCGTCCGCGGCAAGGCGGAGGAGGGCCGCGTCAGCGTCCGCAACGTCCGCCGTCGCTCCAAGGACGAGCTCGACGCCCTGAAGGGCGAGGTCGGCGACGACGAGGTCGCGCGCGGCGAGAAGGAGCTCGAGGCGCTCACCAAGACCCACACCGACCAGGTCGACGACGCGCTGAAGCGCAAAGAGACCGAACTCCTCGAGGTCTAGGTGGCCCGCCCCGAGGATCCCGCCGAGCGGGCGCCCGTCGTCCCGCCCGCCGCGGGCCCCGACGGCGCCCCTCGCATACGCCGCCATCGCGGCCGCGTGACGCGCGCCGACTTCGAGGCCCAGGTGCAGGCGACCCGCGCCGACCTCACCGCGCAGGTCCGCGCGACCCGGGCGTCCCTCGAGGCGACGAACGACCGCATCAACGCGCGCACGGGCCGCAACCTGCTCTTCGCGGTCTCGGTCGGCCTGCTGCTCGGCGGCGTCGTGCTCGTGAGCCTCGTCGTGGTGAAGGAGCTCTTCCTGCTCATCGCCGCGGCGCTCATCGCGTTCACGGCGTACGAGCTGGCCACGGCGCTCCGCCAGGCCGGCCGGCGGGTGCCGCGCGTCGGCTCCGTCATCGCGTGCGTCGTGCTCCTGCCCGTCACCTACTTCGGCCGGCCCGACGGGCAGTGGCTGGGGCTGCTCGGGGCGATGGCGTTCGTCGCGCTCTGGCGGGTCGTCGAGCAGGCGGTGCCCGCGCGGCGCACGTCGCGGCGCGCGCTCGTCGGCGACGTCGGCTCCAGCCTGTTCCTGCTCGCGTACGTCGGCCTCCTCGGCTCGTTCGCCGTGCTGCTCACCGCGGGCGACGACGGGGAGTGGTGGACGCTG
This sequence comes from Clavibacter zhangzhiyongii, assembly GCF_014775655.1. NCBI lineage: Bacteria > Bacillati > Actinomycetota > Actinomycetes > Micrococcales > Microbacteriaceae > Clavibacter > Clavibacter zhangzhiyongii. Next base: position 1,370,668 of record NZ_CP061274.1, read on the forward strand.
GCGTTCCTGATCCTCGTGATCTGCTGCGACACGGGCGCGTACGTCGCCGGGCTCAACTTCGGCAAGCACCCCATGGCGCCCACCATCAGCCCGAAGAAGACGTGGGAGGGGTTCGCCGGCGCGGTCGTCGCGGCGGTGGTGGCCGGCATCCTGCTCTCGGTCTTCATGATCCGGCAGGAGTGGTGGTTCGGCATCGTGCTCGGCCTCGTCATCGTGGTGACCGCGACGCTGGGCGACCTCGCCGAGTCGCTGATGAAGCGCGACCTCGGGGTGAAGGACATCAGCTCCTGGCTGCCCGGCCACGGCGGGTTCCTCGACCGGCTCGACTCGGTCCTCCCGTCGGCGGCGGTGGCCTATGCGCTGTTCCTGATCGTCACGGGCGGCACCTCGTAGGATGTCCCGGATGACCACCACCTTCCCGACCGCGGGCCGCCGCGAGCGCGGCTACGACCCCGAACAGGTAGACGCCTTCCTCCGCGACGCACGGCGCTGCTACGACGACGAGGCCGACCGGTCGCTCACCTCCGAGACCATCCGGCGGGTGTCCTTCGACATGCGCCGCGGCGGCTACTCGGCGGCCGCGGTCGACCGGGTGCTCGAGCGCCTCGAGGACGCCTTCGCCGTCCGGGAGCGCGACCGCACCGTGGCGCGGGTCGGGGCCGAGGCCTGGAACGCGGAGGCGCGGCGCGCGGCCCAGGAGATCCTCGACCGCGTCAGCCGTCCGGCGGGGGAGCGCTTCGACCGCGCAGGCCTCCTGACGACCGGGTACGACCGGCGCGAGGTCGATCGGTTCGCCGACCGCATCGCGAAGTACTTCCGCGGTACGAAGCCCATGAGCGTCGACGACGTGCGCACGACGGCGTTCCATCCCCGCCGCGGCGGGTACCGGGAGGCGCAGGTCGACCTGCTGCTCGACGCGGTCGTCGACGTCATGAACGCCGTCCGCTGATCCGGTCCTCCGCGTCCGCGCGGACCTCCCGCACAGCGACGCCCGCCTGGCAGGACGCCCCCGATCCGGCGCGGGAGTCGCGCTCCGGGTAACGGTTGGGTAAAGTCGTCCGGAGTTATGGGTAGACACGCGCACGATCTCGCTCCTCGCCAGCCGCTCACCGCCGCTCCGAGGCCCGTTCCCCGTCGGCGCTCCGCGTTCTCGCGCGTGGCCGCGCCCACCATCGCGTTCGGCGCCGCCGCGGCGTTCATGCTGGTCAACGTCGTCGATCCCACCTCGGGCGCCGTCGCGAACCCCCAGTACCAGGAGTACCAGGCCACGGTCGCGCAGCTCGCGCGCGCCGACGCCCAGTCGCTCACGGTCGCGTCGGCCGACACGGTCGTGGAGATCGAGCCCGGATTCCAGTCCGTCGCGCCGCCGCCGCCCCCGCCGCCGCCGCCCGTCGAGACCCCCGCCCCGTCCACGGGCTCCGGCTCCGGCTCCGGTTCGGCGGGCAAGCCCTCCGGTGCGACCGGAGGCGGTGGGCCCGTCGCCATCCCGGATCCCGGCAGCGCCAAGGGCATCGCCCGCAGCATCCTCGCCTCGCAGGGCATGGGCGACGACCAGTACGCGTGCCTCGACTACCTCTGGACCAAGGAGTCCGGCTGGCGCGTCAACGCGTACAACCCGAGCGGCGCCTACGGCATCCCGCAGGCCCTGCCCGGGAGCAAGATGGCCTCCGCCGGCGCCGACTGGCAGACCAACCCGGCCACGCAGATCACGTGGGGCCTCGGGTACATCGACTCGCGCTACGGCTCGCCGTGCGGCGCGAAGGCGCACAGCGTCCTCAAGAACTGGTACTGAGCCCGCGCCGGCCGCGGGTCGCCGGCGCGCCGTCGCCGTGCCCGCGCCGGGCTAGCCTCGGGGGATGGACTACGCGGCTCTCGGCGTCGCTGGGATCGCGACCCTCGTCGCCGTCACGGTGCTGTCCCGGCGCATCCGCGTCGCGACACCGCTCATGCTGGTGCTCGTCGGCGTCGCGGTCTCGTTCCTGCCCGGGGTCCCTCCCGTCGAGGTGCCGCCCGAGCTGATCCTGGCCGGCGTGCTGCCGCCGCTGCTCTACGGAGCGGCCGTGACGGTCCCGCTGGTGGATCTGCGGCGGAACCTGCGCTCCATCGTGAGCCTGTCCGTCAGTCTCGTCCTGGTGTCGGCGTTCGGCATCGGCCTGCTGATGTACGCGCTGTTCCCCGGCCTCTCCTTCGCGGGCGCGCTCGCGCTGGGGGCGGTGGTGAGCCCGCCGGACGCCGTGGCCGCCACGAGCATCGCGCGGAGGCTCGGCCTGCCGCCGCGGCTCGTCACCGTGCTCGAGGGCGAGGGCCTCGTGAACGACGCGACGGCGCTCGTGCTGCTGCGGACGTCCATCGCCGCGGTGGGCGCGACCGTCGACGTGTGGCAGGCAGCCGGCGGCTTCGTGCTGTCCGCGGTCGTCGCCCTGGTGATCGGGATCGCGGTCGGCTTCCTGACGACCGAGGTCCGACGCCGCCTCGACGACCCCGTGCTCGACACCGCGATCTCGTTCGCCGTGCCGTTCGTCGCGTTCATCCCCGCCGAGGAGCTGGGCGCCTCGGGCGTGCTCGCCGTCGTGGCGGCCGGGATCTGGTCCGGCCACCGCAGCGCGTCGACGCTGTCGGCGCGGTCGCGGATCAACGAGCGGCTCAACTGGCGCACGGTGCTGTTCCTGCTGGAGAACGGCGTCTTCCTCGTGATGGGGCTCGAGCTGCGCGACATCGTCGACGAGGTGCACGAGGCGGACCTCGGGGTCGGCACGGCGGTGGGGTACGGGGTCCTCACGCTCGTCGCCCTGACGCTCATCCGCTTCGGCTTCCTCGTGCCGCTGCTGCTCGGCCTCCGCCGCCACGAGCAGCACGCCGCCGAGCGCACCCGGCGGGTGCGGCGCGGGCTCGAGCGGCTCCGCCGGGCGCGCGGGGACGACCGGCCGTCCCGGCGCGAGCGGGCGGCGGCCCGCCTGCTCCGCCGCCGCAGCGCGGACCTGCACGCGCTCCGTTCGCAGGGCCTCGGCTGGCGCGGCGGCCTCGTCCTCGGCTGGGCGGGCATGCGCGGCGTGGTGACGCTCGCGGCGGCGCAGTCGCTGCCGTCGGGGACGCCCTACCGCGTGCAGCTCGTGCTCATCGCCTTCACCGTCGCGATCGTCTCGCTGCTCGTGAACGGCGGGACGCTCCCGGCCGTCATCCGGCTGAGCGGGATCCGCGGGAGCGACGCCGTCGAGGACCAGCGGCAGCTCGCGACGCTGGTGTCGGACCTGGCCGACGCGGGCGTCCGCGCGCTCGACGAGGGCGTCCGGCGGCTGCCCGCCGGCACCGTGGTCGACGACGAGGTGGTCGCCCGCGTGCGCCGCGACACGGAGCTCCGCGCCGAGCGGGTGAGCGACCGCGCCGAGGCCATGGCCGCGGACGACGACGCGCCCCTCACGCCGCGCGACACGTACCTGCAGCTGCGGCGGCACGTCCTCGACGCGGAGCGGGAGGCGCTGCTCGAGGCGCGCGGATCCGGCGCGCACCCCTCCCGCGTCCTCGCCCGCGCGCAGCGGATGCTCGACCAGGAGGAGGCGCGGTTGGGCCGGCAGGGCGAGACCGGCTGACCGGGGCGCGTCATCGCGCGGCCTAGGATCGGATCATGCCGCGCAGCAATCGACCCCGGGGGAAGCGGCGCCCGGGAGACGAGGACGAGGACGTCCTCACGCGCCTCCTCAGCGGCTCGCAGCACACGGAGACGCGACGGGGACGGGTCTGGAACGTGCAGCCCGTCTCAGCGGCTCGCGCCCTGAAGGTCTACCGCTGCCCCGGCTGCACGCTCGACATCGAGCCCGGCCACGCCCACGTCGTCGCCTGGCGCGCCGACGGGATGATGGGCGAGGAGAGCGACCTGGCCGCGCGCCGCCACTGGCACACCCACTGCTGGAAGGTCTCATGACGGACACCGCCCCCCGCCCCATCACGAGCTCCACCGAGCTGCCCGCCCGGCGCGAGGACGTCGAGCTGACGACCGCGGACGGCCTGCGCCTCGTGGGCGAGCTCGCGCTGCCCGCCGACCGGGATCCCGTCGCCACGCTCGTGACGCTGCACCCGCTGCCGACCGCGGGCGGCTTCATGGACTCGCACGTCCTGCGCAAGGCCGCGCTCCGTCTGCCGGCGCTGGCGGACCTCGCCGTGCTGCGGTTCAACACGCGCGGGACGACGTCGGCGCGCGGCACGAGCGAGGGCGCGTTCGACGGCGGCGACGCGGAGCGGCACGACCTCGCGGCGGCCATGGACCTCATCGCGTCGCGCGGCCTCCCCGCGCCGTGGATCGTCGGCTGGTCCTTCGGCACGGAGATCGCGCTGCGGCACGGCCGCGCGCACCCGGTCGAGGGCGCGATCCTGCTCTCGCCGCCCCTGCACCGCGCGACCGCCGAGGAGGTGGCCGCCTGGCACGGCGACCCGCGCCGCCTCGTGATCCTGGTGCCCGAGCACGACGACTTCCTGCGGCCCGCCGAGGCGCGCGAGCGGTTCGCGTCCGTGCCCGAGGCCGAGCTCATCGCCGTCGACGGGGCCAAGCACCTGTGGGTGGGGGAGTCGCAGGTCGCGCGCGTCCTCACCGAGATCGTGCGAACGGTCAACCCGTCGGCGCTGCCGCTCGCGACGGAGTGGCCGCGCGCGGTCTGACCGTCCGACGTCCCCGCGGGCCGCGGGGATCCGCGCGCCGTCGCCCCCGGGTCAGCGCTCGTTCTGCAGCGGGATCGCGACCTGCCGGATGATGAGCAGCACCGCCGCCGCGACCGGCACCGCGATGAGGGCGCCGAGCACGCCGAGGAGCGTGCCGCCCGTGAGCGCCGCGATGACCACGACGACGCCGGGCACCTTCACGGCGCGGTTCATGATGTTCGGGCTGAGCACGTACGCCTCGATCTGCATGTAGACGAGGTAGTAGACGGCCACGGCGATCCACGTGTTGATGGACTCGGGCAGCAGCACGATCTGGCCGAGCACGATGAGCGCCGAGCCCGTGATCGTGCCGACGAGCGGGAGCAGCGAGAACAGGAACGCGATGAACGCCCACACGGCGGGCAGCGCGGCGCCGACGATGCTGAGGTAGACGAAGCTGAGGACGCCGTTGCACAGCGCGAGCCCCACCTGGCCGGTGACGTAGCGCCCGACCGACTGCGTGATCTGCTCGGCGATGTCGGCGAAGCGCGCGCGGCGCGTGGCCGGGACGAGCTTGTAGAGGCCGCTCTTGAAGGAGTTGAGCGACGCCGTGAAGTACATCGTGAGGATCACGATGATGACCATGCCGAAGAGGAAGTTGCCGATGGTGAAGGCGACGTTCAGGACGTTGCCCGTGATCGTGGCGACGTTCGCGGCGTCGGAGAGGTACTGGACGAGCTGGTCGGCGCCGGTCTGCACGTCGAACACCTCGCGCGGCACGAACGACTGCAGGTTCTCGATGAACTGGTCGCCGCTCACGCTCTGGGCGTACTGCACGATCTGCGTGACGAGGGCGCTCGCCTGGTTGACCACCACGGGGATCACGGCCAGCAGCACGCCCGCCAGCGAGCCGAGCAGCACCAGGAAGATCACGAGGATGGCGACGGGCCGCGGCACGCCCTTGCGCTCGAGGAAGGTGACGAGCGGGTCGATGCCGAGCGCCAGGAAGATGGCCGTGCCCACGTAGGTGAGCACCGTGCCGAGCGAGACCAGCGCGCCGCCGATGACGAGGGCGGTGAGCACGCCCAGGCCCGCGAGGAGGCCGAGGCGGTAGGGGTTCTGGATCTTCACGTGCGGGGCCTCCGAGTGGGCGCGCGCTCAGAGCGCGGTGCGGGATTCGTCGTCGTCGGAGGAGGCGTCGTCCGCCTGGGTCAGCACGCCGCGGACGTTCTCGAGGTACGCGGCCACCGCCTCGCGCTCGATCCTAATGCGGTCGAGTCGCTCCTCGGCGTCGGCCACGGCCTCGCGGGCACGGCGCTCCGCGTCGGCGAGCGTCTCCCGCGCGCGGCGCTCGGCGTCGGCGATCGCGGCGCGCGCGTCGTGGTCGGCGTCGTCGCGGACCCGCCGCGCGGCCTCCCGGCTCTCGGTGGCCAGCGTCTCCGCCTCCGCGCGGGTGGACGCGAGGAGGGCCGTGACCTCCTGCAGGCGCGCCTCGGCCTCGCCGAGGTACGCGGCGGTGCGCTCGGAGGCCTCCCGCTGGCGCTCGGCGGCGTCCCGGGCGTCGTGGTCGCGGCGCGCGGTGATCTCCGCGTCGAGGTCGAGGTGGCCCTGCTCGATCTCGCGGCTGAGGAGCAGGCGGGCCTCCTCGGCCTCGGCGGCCAGCTCGCGGCGCACCTCGGCGGCCTCGCGCTCAAGGCGCAGGCGCTCGGCCTCGCGGCGGTCGGCCTCGAGGGCCTCGGCCTCGGCGATCTCCCGCTCGAGCGCCGCGCGCGCCGTGACGGCCTCCAGCTCCAGCTGGGCGCGGGTCGCCTGGGTCTCGCGCGCTAGGGTCCCGGTGCCCTGCGCGATGTCGCGGGTCAGGTCGGTGCGGGCCTCCTCGACGTCGCGGGCGAGGTCGCCCCTGGCGGTCTGCACCTCCAGGTCGAGCGCCTCGCGGGTCTCCGCGATCTCCCGCTCGAGGGCGGCCCGCGTCTCCTCGACGTCGCGGTCGAACGCGGTGCGCTCCGCGTGGATCCGCCGGTCGAAGTCGTCGCGGGACGCCTGCAGCTCGCGCGCCCAGTCGGTGCGCGCCTGCTCGATCTCGCGGTCGAGGTCGGAGCGCGTCTGCTCGTCGAGCTGCGCGAGGGCGATGCGCTGCGTCTCCTCCTGGAGCCGCAGCCGGTCCTCCGCCTCCCGCGCGTCGCGGTCGAGGTCGGCGCGCTCCTCGGCGACGGACTCGTCGTGCCGGGCGCGGGCGTCGGCGAGCTCGCGCTCCAGCGCACCGCGGGAGAGGGCGGTCTCGCGGGCCAGGTCGGCGGCGTCGCGCCGGGCCTCGTCGGTCTCGCGGTCGACGCGGGCCCGGAGCTCGGCGACCTCGCGGGCGACCTCGGCGCGGAGGGCGTCGGTCTCGCGCTCGGCGGTGGCGCGGAGGTCGGCGACCTCGGTGCGCGTGCGCAGGAGCAGGGCCGCGGCCTCGCGCTCGGCGTCGCTGCGGAGCCCCTCGGCGCGGTCGTCGGCGCGCTCGCCCAGGTCGTCGGCCTCGCGGCGGGCGGCGTCGAGGATCTGCTCGGCGCGCGCCCGGGCCGAGTCGACCAGGTGGCGTGCGGTCGCCTCCGCCTCGTCGCGCTGGGCGTCCGTCTCCTCCTGCGTGGCGCGGCGGAGGCGGGCGGCGTCCGCGTCGGCCTGGGCGACGAGGCGCGTGGACTGCTCCTCGGCGACGCGGAGCGTGGCCTCGAGGCGCGTGCCCAGCCCGGCGAACGTGGGGCTGCCCACCTCCTCCAGCTCGTCGCGGAGCTCCTGCTCGCTGCGGCGGAGGCGCTCGGCCTCGGCGCGGCTCTCGGCGCCCTGCTGGTTGGCCCGGATGAGCTCCCGGCGCAGGTCGGCGACGGCCCGGTCGACCTCGTCGCGGTTGTAGCCGCGCATGGCGGGGCTGAACGGCGTGTCGTCGTGGGGCACGGGGACTCCTTCGCGGGCGGCTCGTCGACGCCGGGCGGGGCGCGGCAGGAGGCGATCCTACCGAGAAGGGCCCGGCCGGATCCGCCCGCCTCCCGGGTCCGTCGCCGGGCCGGACGGGGCCGCGAGGAGGCGCTCCCAGGGTCGTCCGGTATCCTTCGATGTCGTCGTCCGCCGCCGGTCCGTCCGCGTGCCGGCGGAGCGTCGCGCGAGCACCCGTGCTCGTCAGCCGCCGCGGTCGGGATCCGACCGCCGCTCATCCAGCTGCCGCCCGCGACGACACGAGAGGAGACACCCGTGCGATTCGTCCTGGCGATCGCGACCTTCGTGGTCGCGGCCCTCATGATCGGGCTGGGGATCGCCCAGCACACGTTCCTGGCGGGACCCGACCGCATCACCGCCCAGACGTCCTCCGCCGGGGGAGCGTCCTACGCCGTGATCGACGGGAGGACGCTCAACGCGCACCCGGGCCTGCAGGACACGGTCGTCCGCGGCGACGGCGAGCTCTTCGCGGCCTACGCCCCCTCGACGGACGTCGACGCCTGGGTCGGCAGCAGCTCCTACACGCGCATCGGCGTCGACGAGACCGGCGCGCTCACCACCGAGGTCGTCGAGCCCGAGGCCACCACGCCGACGCCCGCGCCGAGCGCGACCCCCGGCGCCGAGGGGGACTCGGGCACCCCGGCGACCGTCACGTCCTCCGTCACGGATCCGCGCGGATCCGACCTCTGGCTCTCCGAGGAGACCGCCCAGGGCGAGCTGTCGCTCAGCACGCGCCTGCCCGACGACGTCAGCGTGATCCTCGCCACCGACGGCACCGCGCCGGCGCCCGCCGAGGTGACCCTGTCCTGGCCCTCCGAGGGCGAGTCGCCCTGGGTCCTCCCGCTCGTCATCGGCGGCATCGTCCTGCTGGTGGTCGGCCTCGTGCTCTACCTCCTCGCGCTCCGCCACCTGCGCCGCAGCCGCGGCCCGCGCCGCAACCTCCCGCCGCGCGGCGGACCCCGCATCCCGCGCATCGGCCCGGCCGCGCGCCGCGCCGCCCTCACCGCCGGCACCGGCGCCGCGCCGGCCCCGCGCGCCCGCGGTCGTCGCAGCCTCGTCGCGCTGCCCGTCCTCGTGGTGACCGGCCTCGCGCTGAGCGGCTGCACCGCCCAGGGCGCCCCGGCCGACCTCACGGCCGGCGCCGCCGACGTCACGGCGACGCCGACGCCCTCCTCCTCCCTCGACGCCGCCCGCGAGGCGGAGGACGCGGATCCGCCCGTGGTCACCGAGGACCAGGCCGCGCGAATCCTGTCGCGCGTCTCCGAGGTCGCGACCGCGGCCGACCAGTCGCTCGACGCCGGGACCCTCGCGCCCCGCTTCGACGGACCGGCGCTGCAGGAGCGCACCTCCGACTACCAGGTGCGGAAGGCGAAGCCCGACATCGCGCCCGTCCCCGCCATCCCCGCGGGCGACCTCCAGCTCACCCTCCCGCAGGCGACGCAGACCTGGCCGCGCACCATCGCCGCGGTCGTGAAGGACCCGGACGCGGACGACGCGCCGACCCTCTCGCTGACGCTCGTGCAGGCGAGCCCGCGCGAGAACTACCGCGTGCTGTACGCCATGCCGGTCTCCACCACGGCCGCCCTGCCGGACGTCGCGCCCGCCGCGATCGGCGCCGCGCGCCTGGCCCCGGACGTGAAGCTCCTGGCCCTCCAGCCGGACCAGCTCTCCGCGGCCTACGCCGACGTCCTCAACGCCGGCGACTCCAGCCAGTACGCGGGCCTGTTCGACGCCGCGGACGACGGCGTGCGCGCGCAGGACGCGAAGCGGAAGGTCGACTTCCCGGCCTCCATCGGCGAGACCGGCACCGTCGAGTTCCAGGCGACCGCCGGCACCGCGCCGACCGTGGCGATGTCCACGGTCGAGTCCGGCGCGCTGGTGAGCGTCACCGTGCAGCTCGGCATCGTCGCGAAGCCCACCGCCGAGGGCGCCAAGGTCAACGCCAACCCCGAGGTGCAGGCCATCACGGGGCTCACGGACTCGGCGAAGGGCTTCGACACCGTCCGCACCGCGCAGATGCTCATGTACGTGCCCCCCGTGAACTCGGGCGAGAAGATCCGCCTCTACGCCTCCAGCACCCACATCACCTCGGCCAAGGAGCTCCCATGACGAACGTGCCCCCCTCCGCCGCCAGCCTCCGCGGCGCCGTCGACCTGTCCTCGCTCGTGAACCGCGCGCAGGCGCCCGCCGCCCCCGCGGGCGGCGCGGCCGATGCCCCCGGAGCGGCCCCGGCCGGCGCTCCCGGCGCCCCGCAGACCGTCGACGTCCCGGGCCTCGTGCTCGCGGCCGACGACGCGACCTTCACGCAGTTCCTCGACATCTCCGGCATCGTGCCGGTGCTCGTCGAGCTCGTCTCCACGGGCCTCGCCTCCAGCCGCGAGCTGTCGCCCGTGCTCGAGCGCGTCGTCACCGAGCAGGGCGGACGCGTGCTGCTCGTGCGCATCGACGTCGACCAGAGCCCCCAGCTGGGCCAGGCCTTCCAGGCGCAGACCGTGCCGACGGTCGCCGCGCTCATCGGCGGCCGCCCCGTGGGCCTCTTCGCGGGCGTGATCCCCGAGGACCAGGTGCGCGACGTCGTCCAGCAGGTGCTGGAGCTCGCGCAGCAGAACGGCGTGACCGGCCGGGCCGTGGCGCCCGAGGGATCTGCCGCGCCCGCTGCCCCGGTCGAGGAGCCGCTGCCGCCCCACCACGCCGAGGCCTACGCCCACATCGAGCAGGGCGACTACGCGGCGGCCGCCGCCGAGTACCGCACCGCCATCGCGCAGAACCCGCGGGATGCCCTCGCGGTCGCCGGCCTCGCGCAGGTCAGCCTGCTGCACCGGCTCGACGGGACGGCCGCGGACGACATCCGCCGCGCCGCCGCCTCGGCCCCGGACGACGTGGACGCGCAGCTCCTCGTCGCCGACCTCGACCTGTCCGGCGGGCACGTCGAGGACGCGTTCACGCGCCTGCTGGAGCTGTTCCCGTCGGCCGACGCCGAGGGCCGTGAGGCCATCCGCCAGCGCCTCCTCGAGCACTTCGAGGTCGTCGGGCTCGAGGACCCGCGGGTCGCCGTCGCCCGGCGTCGGCTGACGCGCCTGCTCTACTGACGTCCGCCCGCACCGACGACGGCGCCGCACCCCCTCGGGGATGCGGCGCCGTCGTCGTGTCGGGCGGTGCGGATCAGACCGTGGGCACCCGCGGGGTGCCGTCGTCGGATCCGGGCGCGTCGTCGGTCGCCGACAGGCCCTCGACGGGCGGCTGCGCGTCGGGCGACTGCGGCAGCACGGGCGCGTCGGCGGCGTCGCCGGCGGCGAACGGGGTGCCGTCGACGCGCGACTCGTCGGCGTCGGGCGCCGCGTGCGCGGGCGCCTCGACGGGCGTGAGATCCGCCGGGTCCTGCCGGAGGCGGAGCCAGAGGCCCGCGAGCGGCGGCAGCGTCAGCTCCGCGGAGGCGGGGCGGCCGTGCCAGCCCTCGTCGCCCGCGTGCACGGCGCCGAGGTTGCCCACGCCGGATCCGCCGAACTGCTCGGCGTCCGTGTTGAGGATCTCCTCCCACACGCCCGCCTGCGGCAGCCCCAGCCGGTAGCCCGAGATGGGCGCGCCGGAGAAGTTGTGCACGACGGCGACCTGGTTGCCCTCGCGGTCGCGGCGCAGGAACGCGAGCACGTTGCGCCCGGCGTCTCCCGCGTCGATCCACTCGAAGCCCGCCGGGTCGTTGTCGAGCGCCCACAGGGCGGGCGTCTCGACGTAGGTGCGGTTGAGCGACCCGACGAGGTCGAAGAGGGCGCGGTGCACGGGCTGGTCGAGGATCCACCAGTCGAGCCCGCGCTCCTCGCTCCACTCGGACGGCTGCCCGAACTCCTGGCCCATGAAGAGCAGCTGCTTGCCCGGGTGCGACCACATGAACGACAGGTAGGCGCGGACGTTGGCGAGCTTCTGCCAGTGGTCGCCCGGCATCTTGCCGACGAGCGAGCCCTTCCCGTGCACGACCTCGTCGTGGCTGATGGGGAGGAGGAAGTTCTCCGTGTACGCGTAGACCATCGAGAACGTGATCTGGCCGTGGTGGTGGGCGCGGTACATGGGGTCGACGGCCGAGTAGTCGAGCGTGTCGTGCATCCAGCCCATGTTCCACTTGAGGCCGAAGCCGAGGCCGCCCTCGCTCGTGGGGCGCGTGACGCCGGGGAAGCTCGTGGACTCCTCCGCGATCATCACGATGCCGGGGTGGGTGCGGTACGCGGTGGCGTTGACCTCCTGCAGGAAGCTGATCGCCTCGAGGTTCTCGCGGCCGCCATGCACGTTCGGCAGCCACTGGCCCTCCTCGCGGGAGTAGTCGAGGTAGAGCATCGAGGCCACGGCGTCGACCCGGAGGCCGTCGATGTGGAACTCCTCGAACCAGTACAGGGCGTTCGCGACGAGGAAGTTGCGGACCTGCGAGTGGCCGAAGTCGAAGACCAGGGTGCCCCAGTCCTGCTGCTCGCCGCGGCGCGGGTCGGTGTGCTCGTAGAGCGGCTGGCCGTCGAACTGCGCGAGCGCGAACACGTCCTTGGGGAAGTGCGCGGGGACCCAGTCGACGATGACGCCGATGCCGGCCCGGTGCAGGGTGTCGATGAGGTGCTTGAGGTCGTCCGGGCTGCCGAAGCGCGAGGTGGGCGCGTAGTAGCCGGACACCTGGTAGCCCCACGAGCCGCCGAACGGGTGCTCGGCGAGCGGCAGGAACTCTACGTGCGTGTACGCCAGCTCCTGCAGGTAGGCGACGAGCTCGCCGGCGACCTCGCGGTAGCCGAGGCCGGGCCGCCAGGATCCGAGGTGCATCTCGTAGACGCTCATGGGGGAGTCGTGCGGGTCGCGGGCCGCGCGCTGCTCGAGCCACGCGCCGTCGTCCCACGTGTAATCGCTCGTCTCGACGCGCGACGCGGTGGCGGGCGGGACCTCGGTCATGCGGGCCATGGGGTCCGCCTTCTCGATCCAGCGGCCGTCCTGCGTGAGGATCTCGAACTTGTACGAGACGCCGGGCTCGACGCCCGGGACGAAGAGCTCCCAGACCCCGTTCGCGTCGAGGCGGCGCATCGCGTGCTGCACGCCGTCCCAGTCGTTGAAGCCGCCGATGACGCGGACGGCGCGGGCGTGCGGCGCCCACACGGCGAAGGAGACGCCGACGTAGGTGCGCGCGACGCCCCAGTGCTCGCGGTGCTGGGCGCCGAGGACGTCCCAGAGGCGCTCGTGGCGGCCCTCGCCGAAGAGGTAGAGGTCGAGGTCGCCGACCGTGGGGAGGAAGCGGTAGGGGTCCTCGGCGGTCCAGGTGCCGCCGTCGCCGTAGCGCGCCTCCACCTGGTAGTCCTGCAGGCCGAGCACGTGCGCGCCCTGCCAGACGCCGTGGCCGACGTGCGCGAGCTCGACGCGGGCGCCGGTGGCGAGGACCACGGAGACGCCCTCCGCGAGCGGGCGGAGCGCCCGCACGACGACGAGGTCGTCGGACACGCCGTCGATCGCGACCGGGTGCTGGCCGAGGACCGAGTGCGGCCCGGAGTGGACGCCCTCGGCGACGGCGCGCAGGGCGTGGTCGGCGACCTCGGGGAGGCGGATCGGGTCGGATGCGCTCGCGGGGGAGCCCTCGTCGGCGTCGGTATCGGTGCCGGTGCTGGTGCCGTCGGCCGGGGGCACGACGACGTCGGCGCCCGCCTCGGGGTGCGCGTCCGCCGCGGGCGGCACGACCACGTCGGCGCCGTCGCGGGGGTCGGCGGCGCTCTCGTCGCGGGGGTCCTGCTGGGGGGTGGAGTCGGTCATGTCCGTCATCCCTTCGATGCGGTCGGGTGGACCCGGAACACGTGCACGGGGTGCGTGAACGCGTCGAGCCGGACGAAGTTGGAGGTGGACCAGGTGTAGACGTCGCCCGTGAGGAGGTCCTCCACCTCGAACACGGCGTCCTCGGCGAGGCCGAAGCGGGTCGGGTCGAGGTAGACCTGGGTCTCGCGCGCCGAGTGCGGGTCGACGTTCGCGACCACGAGGATCGCGTCTGCCTCGCCCGTGCCGGTGTGCTCGGCCGCGAGGTGCTTGGAGTACACGAGGATCGAGTCGTCGTCGCTCCAGTGCACGTCGAGGTTCCGCAGCTGGCGGAGCGCGGGATGCTGGCGGCGGATCTCGTTGAGGCGCGTGATCTCCGGCGCGATGGATCCGCCGAGCTCCTCCTGACGGGCCCAGTCGCGCGGCTTGTACTCGTACTTCTCGTTGTCGATGTTCTCCTCGGCGCCGGGGCGCGCGACGTTCTCGATCAGCTCGTAGCCCGAGTAGATGCCCCACGACGGCGACGCGGTCGCGGCGATGGCGGCCCGGATCCGGTAGGCGGCGCGCCCGCCGAACTGCAGGTACGGCGTGAGGATGTCGTGCGTGTTGGCGAAGAAGTTCGGGCGCAGGTAGTCGCTCGTCTCGTGGCTGACCTCGGTGAGGTACTCCTCGAGCTCCTTCTTCGTGTTCCGCCACGTGAAGTACGTGTACGACTGCTGGAAGCCGATCTTGGCGAGCGTGCGCATCATCGCCGGGCGCGTGAACGCCTCGCTGAGGAAGATCGCGTCGGGCTCGTCGCGCATCACCTGGTGGATGAGGCGCTCCCAGAACACGAGCGGCTTGGTGTGCGGGTTGTCGACGCGGAAGATCTTGACGCCGAGGCCGAGCCACACCCGCATGACACGGAGCATCTCCTGGTAGGAGCCCTCCGGGTCGTTGTCGAAGTTCAGCGGGTAGATGTCCTGGTACTTCTTCGGCGGGTTCTCCGCGAAGGCGATGGAGCCGTCGGGGAGCGTCGTGAAGAGCTCCGGGTGCGTCGTGACCCACGGGTGGTCGGGCGAGGCCTGCAGCGCGATGTCGATCGCGAGCTCCATGCCGTGGTCGGCGACCGCGCGGACGAACTCGCGGAAGTCGTCCACCGTGCCGAGCTCGGGGTGGATGGAGTCGTGCCCGCCGTCCTCGGAGCCGATGCCGTAGGGCGATCCCGGGTCGTGGGGCCCCGCGGTGAGCGTGTTGTTCGGGCCCTTGCGGTTGGTGCGGCCGATGGGGTGCACCGGCGGGATGTAGACCACGTCGAAGCCCATGTCGCGGATCGCGGGGAGGCGGCGGGCGGCGGTGGCGAACGTGCCGCTCGTCCAGGAGCCGTCCTCGTGCTCCACGGCGCCCTCGGAGCGGGGGAAGAACTCGTACCAGGAGCCGACGGCCGCGCGCTCGCGTTCGACGACGATCGTGCGCTCGGGCGACGGGGTGACCAGGCTGCGGACCGGCAGGCGGTCGACGGCGGCGAGCACCTCGGGGGAGGTGGCGGCCGCGAGGCGCTCCTCGGCGGTGCGGGCGGTGTCGGCGAGCCCCGCGAGGGCGTCGCGGAGCACGTGCCGGTCGTCCGCGCCCCGGGTGTCGTCGGCGGCGGCGCGCTCGAGGACCTCGGCGCCGAGGGCGAGCATCACGTCGACGTCGAGGCCCGCGGGGACCTTGATCTCGGCGTTGTGCAGCCAGGTGCCGAAGTCGTCGGACCACGCGCTGACGCGCCAGGTCCAGACGCCCTGCGTCTCGAGCTGGACCGTGGCGCTCCAGCGGTCGAGGCCGGGCTTCGTCAGGTCGAGCGCCATGCGGTGCGACGTGACGGCGCCCGACGGGTCGGTCAGCTCGACGTCGGCGCCGATGAGGTCGTGGCCCTCGCGGAAGATCGTCGCGCCGAAGGGCACGACGTCGTGGACGAAGCTCTTGGCGGGCCAGAGGTCGTCCTCGATCTGCGGGGTGAGCGACAGGATCGGGATGCGGCCGATGACGGGGACGTAGGCGTCCTCGTCCGGGGCGGTGGCGTCGGGCGAGGACGGCGCGGCGTGCGCGGGCTCCGCGTGCGCGGGCTCCGCGTGCTCCAGGGCGGCGGGGGCGTCGTCGGGCGGGACGGGCGCGGCATGGCGGGGAGCCGAGGTCGGCTCGGCCGCGACGGGCTCGGGCGCGGGCGAGGAGACGGGCGGCTCGGGGGCCGCCGGCGTCACGGGCTCGGGCGCTGCGGCCGGCTCGGGTGCCTGCTCCGCGGGGGCCTGCTGCGCGGGCGCCTCGGGGATCAGCGGGCGCCGCGGCTCGGGCGGCTTCTGGGCGTCCTGGAGCTTCTGGGCCTTGGCGAGCTTGCGGGCTGCACGGCCGCGCACCGGGCGGGGGAGGTCATCGGGTCCGTCCTGGGGTGTGGTCACTGTTCGACCGTAGCCCGTGCGCCCGCCGGCTGTCGTTCGGCGCGGCCGCGGCGGACGCCGTCCGGATGCCCGACGCCGCCGCGTCACCGCCCGTCCGGCCCGCGTCCACGCGCGCGGCCGACCCTGGTGCGGTCCACCCCGCGCCCCTAGGCTCGGGGCCGAGCGCGCGGGTGCCTCCGCCGCCGACCGGTCCGAGGGAGTCCCGTGAAGGCCATCCGCCGTTTCACCGTCCGTGCCGTCCTCCCGGAGGAGCTGTCCGCGCTGGACGAGCTCGCCGGGAACCTGCGGTGGTCCTGGTACGAGCCGACGCGGCGCCTCTTCGCGCACGTCAGCCCGGAGCTGTGGGAGGGGACGGGCCACGACCCGGTCGCCCTGCTCGGCGCGGTCGACCAGGAGCGCCTGCGGGAGCTCGCCGCCGACCCCGGCTTCGTCGCCTGGGCCGAGGAGCAGCGCGCGGACCTCCGCGCCTACTGCCGGGAGCCGCGCTGGTACCAGTCGCTGGAGGGCGACGTGCCCGAGGCGATCGGCTACTTCTCGCCGGAGTTCGGCATCGCGGCCGCGCTGCCGCAGTACTCCGGCGGCCTCGGGATCCTGGCGGGCGACCACCTGAAGAGCGCCTCCGACCTCGGCGTCCCGCTCGTGGGCGTCGGGCTCTTCTACCGCTCCGGCTACTTCCGCCAGGGGATCTCCTCCGACGGCTGGCAGCAGGAGACGTACCCCGTCTTCGACCCGGACGGCCTGCCGCTCCAGGTGCTGCGCGACGCCGCGGGCCAGCCCCTGCAGGTCACGCTCGCGCTCCCCGCGGACCGCACGCTGCACGCCCGCGTGTGGCAGGCCCGCGTCGGCCGGATCCCGCTCCTCCTCCTCGACACCGACGTGCCGGAGAACGACGACGACCTGCGCGGCGTCACCGACCGGCTCTACGGCGGCGGCGGCGAGCACCGGCTGCACCAGGAGCTGCTGCTCGGCATCGGCGGCGTGCGCGCCATCGCGGCGCACTCCGAGCTCACCGGATCGCCCGTGCCGCGCGTGTTCCACACCAACGAGGGCCACGCGGGCTTCCTCGGGCTCGAGCGCGTCTCGACGCTCATGGCCGAGGGGCTCGACGTGGAGGAGGCGCTGCAGGTGGTGCGCGCGGGCACCGTCTTCACGACGCACACGCCCGTGCCGGCCGGCATCGACCGGTTCGACCTCGCGCTCGTGCGCGCGCACGTCACCGACCGGCTGCTGCCGGGCGTCCCGGTGGAGCGCGTGCTGGAGCTCGGCGCCGAGGGCCACGACGGCGGATCCCCGGACGTGTTCAACATGGCGCTCATGGGCCTCCGCCTCGCCCAGCGCGCCAACGGCGTCTCGCAGCTGCACGGCGAGGTCAGCCGGGGCATGTTCGCCGGGCTGTGGCCGGGGTTCGACACCGAGGAGGTGCCGATCACGAGCGTGACGAACGGCGTGCACGCGCCGACGTGGACGGATCCGATGCTCGCCGACCTCGCCGCCGAGCGCCTGGGCACGACGGACACCACGGCGGCCGACTGGTCGTCGCCCGCCGTCGGCGACGGCGACCTCTGGGACGTGCGCGGCCGGATGCGCCGCCAGCTCGTGCAGGACGCCCGACGCCGCGTCGCCCGCGCCTGGCGCGAGCAGAACCCGGGCGGCGTCGAGCCGGGCTGGCTCGAGGACGTGCTCGACCCGGAGGTCCTCACCATCGGCTTCGCGCGGCGCGTGCCCACCTACAAGCGGCTGACGCTCATGCTGCACGACCGCGAGCGCCTCCGCCGCATCCTCACCGACCCGGACCGGCCCGTGCAGATCGTCGTGGCCGGCAAGTCGCACCCCGCCGACGACGAGGGCAAGCGCCTCATCCAGGAGCTGGTGCGCTTCGCGGCGGAGCCGGAGATCCGCGGGCGGCTCGTCTTCCTGCCCGACTACGACATCGGCATGGCGCAGCTGCTCTACCCGGGCACCGACGTGTGGCTCAACAACCCGCTGCGGCCGCTCGAGGCGTGCGGCACGTCCGGCATGAAGGCGGCGCTCAACGGCGCGCTCAACCTGTCGATCCTCGACGGCTGGTGGGACGAGTACTTCGACGGCGTCAACGGCTGGGCGATCCCGTCGGCCGACCGGGCGCACGACGGCGCCGAGCGCGACGCGATGGAGGCGACCGCCCTCTACGACCTCATCGAGAACCGCATCGCGCCGCGCTTCTACGAGCGCGACGCGGACGGCGTGCCCCCGGGCTGGGTGCACGACATCCGGCACACGCTCGCCACGCTCTCGCCCGAGCTCAGCGCCGACCGCATGGTGCGGCAGTACGTGGAGCGGCTGTACGTGCCCGCGGGGCGGGCGCAGCGGATCGTCGCGGCCGACGACCACGCCCGCGCCCGCGAGCTGGCGGCCTGGCGCACGCGCGTGTCCCGGGCCTGGCCGTCGGTGCAGGTCGCGCACGTCGAGTCGGAGGGGGTCGGCCACCAGGCGCAGGTCGGTGACGAGCTGCGCGTGCGCGCGTGGGTGGCCCTCGGCGGGCTCGACGCGGAGGACGTGACGGTCGAGGTCGTCCACGGGCGCACGGGCGAGGGCGACGTGCTTGTGGACGTCGTGCGGCACGCGCTCGCGCCCCTCGGCGCATCCGGCGGGCAGCAGGAGTTCGCCGGCACCGTCCGGCTCGCGAGCGCGGGGCCGTTCGGCTACACCGTGCGCGTGGTGCCGCGGCACGAGCTGCTGGCCTCGAGCGCGGAGCCGGGGCTGGTCGCGGTCGCGGTCTGACGCGGGGCGGGGCGCGCCCGGGAGGACCGGGCGCGCCGCCCGCGCGGATCAGGCCGGGGTCGCGGAGAGCTTCGCGGCGAGCACCTCGGCGAAGCGGGCGTAGCCCCGGTCGTTCGGGTGGTTGTCCGGGCCCATCCAGCCGTACGGGTCGGACGCGCCCTCGCCGACCATGCGCGGGATGTATGCGCCGATCTCGAAGACGTCGGCGAGGGGATCCGCGGAGGCCGCGTCCCGCAGGGCGCCGATGTAGTCGGCCCACGTCGTGCCGCGGATGGGCAGCGTGGTGCGCTCGTACGGCGGCGTGAAGAGGATGGGCGCCTCGCTCGTCGTGCGGATCAGCTCGATGAGCACGGCGGCGTCCGACCGCACCTGCTCGGGCGTCCGGACGACCACGTCGTTGATGAGGTGCTCGGGCATCCAGAGGTCGAGCTCGAAGCGCGGGGCGGAGCGGATCCACGTGCTCACGCCGTCCGGTCGCGCCCGCTCCGACAGCTGCCAGAGCTGCGAGCCGCTGTTGCCGCCCTCGATGACGTGGATGCCGCGGTCCTCGTCGCCGTCGAACAGCCACGCGCCCTCGAGCTCGGGCGCGCCGCCCGCCCACGCGACCGCGATCTCGTGCTCGGCGGAGTCCATGACGGGGCTCGTCCACGTGAGCGAGCCGCCGGCCTCCGCGCGGACGGTCTCGGGCTCGCCGTCGTCGACCCGCACCGTGATGGCCGCGTCGAGGCCGGGCGCCCACCAGCAGATCCGCGCCGACGTCATGCGCGCCGCGTAGGAGCCGGGGCCGGACGCCTCGGTGAGCGGCACCACGCGGCGGCCCCAGCCGTGGCGCGCGCCCGACGCCGGCGTCCCGGTGAACGAGAAGCCCTGGTCGGCGGGCACCGTGATCTGGTGCCGGGACGCGATGTAGTCGAGGCCGCCGCGCGCGCCGGACGGGTACGCGCCGCGCAGCCGGTCGCGGAGCTGCGCCGGGTACGCGTGCTGCAGGGTGCTCGCGCCCTGGCCCTCGGCGATGCTGTCGCCCAGCACGCCGATGGCGAGCCGCCGCTCGCGCACCTGCTCGCGGAGCGCGTAGAAGCCCGCGAGGGCGTCGTCGGGCGCGTAGGTCATGGGTTCGACGGGCGGGCCGCCGGACTCCGTCACGCCGGGTGCGGGCGGATCCGACGGCGCGGGGGAGGGGCCGCCGGATGCGCTCGCCGTGGGGTCGGCCGGGCGCGGCGCGGTCGTGCAGCCGGCGATCGCGGCCACCGCGGTCAGCGCCGCGAGGCCGCCGCCCGCGACGAGCGTCCGGCGGGTGAGGGTGCGGCGGCGGGCGGGATCCGCGGCCCGGGGGCCGCCATCGGACCCCGCGTGCGGGTCGCGGGCGGGCGGGGCGGGGTGGTCGTCGGTCACGGGCGGCGTCCTCGTCCTCGGGCGCGGCGGGCGCGGCGGATCGTGCGGGCTCCTCCAGGAGAGCACACGACCGCCGGGCGACGCGAACCCGCCGCGACCCCCGTCCGGGCCGGATCCGCTCAGACGGCGCGGAGGATCAGGAGCGCGGGCCCGGGCACCTCCACGCGCGTCCCGGGCGCGTCGTCCACGGTGACGGCCTCGGGCCGCTCCCAGCCGCTCGACCACAGGAGGCGCCACGCGACGACGCCGTCGTGCTCCGGCAGCGTCACCGTCGCGGTCGTCTCGAGCCCGTGCACGACGACGAGCACGCAGCTCGGGTCCTCGGTCTCGGGGGTGGACGTGGCGATCCACTGCAGCGTGCGGGTGTCGGCCGACTCCCACGCGGCGTCCGTCATGGGCGCGCCGTCCGCGTCGCGCCAGGCGAGGACCGACGCGCTCGGCACGCGCGCGTCCGGCTCCGCGTACCGGACGGGTCGGAGCGCCGGGTTCTCGCGCCGGATGCGGAGGAGGTGCCGCGTCGTCGCCTCCAGGTCGAGGCGCCACGCGTCGTCGTCCCAGCGCATCCACGTCGCCGCGTTGTCGAGGCAGTAGCCGTTGTTGTTGCCGCGCTGGGTGCGGCCGCGCTCGTCGCCCATGGTGAGCATGGGGATCCCTGCGGACACCAGCAGCGTGCCGAGCAGGGCCCGGGCGCTCCGGCGGCGGGCGGCGAGCACGGCGGCGTCGCGCGTCGGCCCCTCCACCCCGTGGTTCCACGACCGGTTCGCGTCCGTGCCGTCGCGGTTCGACTCGCCGTTGCCGCTGTTGTGCTTGCGGTCGTACGACGTGAGGTCGGCGAGCGTGAAGCCGTCGTGCGCCGTGACGAACGAGACGGAGGCCAGGGGTCCGCGGTCGGCGGCGAAGGTGCCGGAGGATCCCGCGAGGCAGGAGGCGAGGGCGCCCACCCCGTTCGGCGCGCGGCCCGAACGACGGGCCTCCGCCACGTCGGTGAGCCAGAAGTCGCGCACGACATCGCGGTAGCCGTCGTTCCACTCGCTCCAGCCGGATCCGAACCCGCCCGTGCGCCAGCCGCCCATGCCGACGTCCCACGGCTCGGCGATCGTGAGGAGCCCCTGGAGCGCCTCGTCCTCGACGATGGCGCGCAGCAGCGGGTGCGCGGGGTCGAAGTCGACGTGCTCGTCGCGGCCGAGGGTGACGGCGAGGTCGAAGCGGAAGCCGTCGACGCCCATCGCGTCGGACCAGTGCTCGAGCGAGTCGAGCACGAGGCGCTGCGCGTCGGGCCGGGACAGGTCGACCGTGTTGCCGCACCCCGTCACGTCGATGGGCGTGCCGTCCGGCGTGTGCCGGTAGTAGCGGGAGCCGTCGATGCCGCGGAGGCTCGTGACCGGCCCGTCGGCGCCCTCCTCGGCCGTGTGGTTGTAGACGACGTCGAGCACGACCTGGATCCCGGCCGCGTGCAGCGCGTCGACCATGCCGCGGAACTCGCGCGCCACCGCGTCGGCGCCCGCCTCCCGCGCGGCGCGCGTCGCGTACGGCGCGTGCGGCGCGAGGTAGGCGAGCGTGTTGTAGCCCCAGTGGTTGATCCGCCCCTGCGCGCGCAGCCGCTCCTCGCTCGCGGAGGCGTGCACCGGCAGCAGCTCGACCGTCGTGATCCCGAGGTCGACCAGGCGCTCCACGGTCGACGCGTGCCCGAGCCCCGCGTAGGTGCCGCGCAGCTCCTCGGGCAGCCGCTCGTCGAGCTTGGTGAAGCCGCGCACGTGGAGCTCGTAGAGCACCTGGCGGTCGCGCGGCACGACCGGGCGCGCGGCGCGGCGGGCGGCGCGCTCGGCCTCGGGCACCTCGCTCGTGACGACCGAGCGCCAGGCGGCCGGGCCGACCTGCACGAGGCCGCGGGCGTAGGGGTCGAGCAGGTGGCGCGTCGGGTCGAAGGAGTCGCCGGGCGCCGGGTCCCCGTCCACGCGCACCGAGTACGCGGTGCCCGGGACGAGCAGCTCGCTCGACCCCGTCCAGACGCCGCCGTCGCCGCGCTCCATGGCGACCACCTGCGCCACGCGGCGGGGGTCGTCGGCGGCGGAGACGGTGAGCTCCACGGCGGAGGCACCGTGGCTCACGACGCGCAGCGTGGCGCCCCGGTCGGAGAGCGTCAGCCCCAGGGTCTCGGGCGGTCCGGGGCGCGGCATGCGACCTAGGGTAGGGGGCATGACGGTCTACCTGGACCACGCGGCCACGACCCCGATGCGGCCGGAGGCGATCGCGGCGCTCGCCGGGGCGATCACGCTGGTCGGGAACCCGTCCTCCATCCACTCGCACGGGCAGGAGGCCCGGCGCGTGCTCGAGGAGGCGCGCGAGGCCATCGCCCGGGCGCTCGACGCGGATCCGGTCGAGGTGGTCCTCACCTCCGGCGGCACCGAGTCGGTGAACCTCGGCATCAAGGGGCTGCACGCGGCGCGGGCGGCGGAGGACCCCCGGCGCACGCGGATCCTCGTGCCCGACGGCGAGCACCACGCCACGGTCGACACGGTCGAGTGGCTCGAGCGGAGCGGCGCCGTCGTCGAGCGGCTGCCGATCGACGCGCTCGGGCGCATCCGAGTCGACGCGGTCGCCGCCGCGCTCGCCGCGGACCCCGGATCCGCCTCCCTGCTCACCTTCCTGGCCGCGAGCAACGAGGTCGGCACCATCCAGCCCGTCGAGGAGCTCGCGGCGCTCGCCGCGGCCCACGGGGTGCCCGTGCACGTCGACGCGGTCGCGGCCCTCGGGCACGTGCCCGTCCCGTTCCGGCGCTGGCGCGACGCGGGCGTCTCCGCCGTCAGCGTCTCGGCGCACAAGGTCGGCGGTCCCGTCGGCAGCGGCGCGCTCGTGCTGGCGCGGACGGCGACGGTGGATCCGCTCATCCACGGCGGCGGCCAGCAGCGGCAGGTGCGCTCGGGCACGCAGGACGCCGCGTCCGCCGTCGCCTTCGCCGCGGCCGTGACCCTCGCGGTCGCCGAGCTCGACGCCGAACGGATCCGGCTGGCGGCCCTCCGCGACCGCCTCGTGGCGACGGTGCTCCGCGACGTGCCGGGCGCCGTCCTCCGCGGCGACCCGGATCCCGCCGGCCGCCTCCCCGGCAACGCGCACCTCACCTTCGCGGGCTGCCAGGGCGACTCGCTGCTGCTCCTGCTCGACATGGCGGGCGTCTCGGTGAGCACCGGATCCGCGTGCCAGGCCGGCGTCCCCGAGGTCTCGCACGTGCTCCTCGGCATGGGCGTGCCCGATGGGGAGGCCCGCGGCGCGCTCCGCTTCACGCTCGGCCGCACGACGACCGACGCGGACGTCGACGCGCTGCTCGCGGCGCTGCCGGACGCCGTCGCCCGCGCCTCCCGGGCGGGGCTTGCGGGACGGGCGGCGCGTAGGCTCGCAGGGTGAAGATCCTCGCAGCGATGAGTGGCGGAGTCGACTCCGCCGTGGCCGCCGCCCGCGCCGTCGAGGCCGGGCACGACGTGACGGGCGTGCACCTCGCGCTCAGCCGCATGCCGGGCACGCTCCGCACCGGATCCCGCGGCTGCTGCACCATCGAGGACTCGATGGACGCGCGCCGCGCCGCCGACCTCCTCGGCATCCCGTTCTACGTGTGGGACTTCTCCGAGCGCTTCGCCGCCGACGTGGTCGACGACTTCGTCGCCGAGTACCAGGCGGGGCGCACCCCCAACCCGTGCATGCGCTGCAACGAGCGGATCAAGTTCGCCGCGCTCCTCGAGAAGGCCCTCGACCTCGGCTTCGACGCGGTCTGCACGGGCCATTACGCCGACGTCCTCACGGGACCCGACGGCCAGCCCGAGCTGCACCGCGCGGCCGCGTGGGCCAAGGACCAGTCGTACGTGCTCGGCGTGCTCACGGCCGAGCAGATCGCGCACTCGTACTTCCCGCTCGGCTCGACGCCCTCGAAGGCCGAGGTGCGTGCGGAGGCCGCGGCCCGGGGGATCCAGGTGGCGCAGAAGCCCGACAGCCACGACATCTGCTTCATCCCCGATGGGGACACGCGCGGCTGGCTCGCCGACCGCGTGGGCGCGGCGCCGGGCGAGATCCTCGACGGGGCGGGCGCCGTCATCGGCACGCACCAGGGCGCCGCGGCCTTCACGGTCGGCCAGCGCAAGGGCCTCGCGATCGGCACGCCCGCCGCCGACGGCCGGCCGCGTTTCGTGCTCGAGATCCGGCCGAAGGACAACACGGTCGTGGTCGGGCCGCAGGAGGCGCTCGCGATCCGCGAGATCGCCGGATCCTCCTTCACCTGGGCCGGCACCCCGCCCACGCGGCCGGACCAGCCGTTCGACTGCGACGTGCAGATCCGCGCCCACGCCGACCCCGTGCCCGCGCGGGCGGCGGTGTCGGAGGTCGACGGCATCATGGAGCTCGTGATCACCCCGCGAGAGCACCTCATCGGCGTCGCCCCCGGGCAGACCGCCGTCGTCTACGCCGGCACGCGCGTGCTCGGGCAGGTCACCATCGACCGCACCGTGAGCGCCGTCGCCGACGCGCGGCCGCCGATGCGCGCCGAGCTCGTCGGCGCGGCCGCGGGGAAGTGACGCGCGCATGAGCGACACCGCCACCGCCTCGCCCGCCGACGACGCCGTCCCCGACACCACGCCCCCCGAGGTCGCGGCCGCGTCCGCGCGCGTCGACGAGCTGCGCGCCGAGATCGAGCGCCACCGCGACGAGTACTACGAGGGCAACGCGAGCACCGTCAGCGACGCCGAGTACGACGCGCTCGTCCACGAGCTCGAGGCGCTCGAGGAGGCACACCCCGAGCTCCGCAGCCAGGACAGCCCCACGCAGCGGGTCGGCGGCCGCGCCGAGACCACGCTCTTCGCGCCCGTCACGCACGCCGAGCGCATGCTCAGCCTCGACAACGTCTTCAGCGAGGAGGAGCTCGCCGAGTGGGCGGCCAAGGTCGAGCGCGACGCCGGCAGCGGCCGGGTCCGCTACCTCAGCGAGCTCAAGATCGACGGGCTGGCCATCAACCTGCGCTACGAGCACGGCGTGCTCGTCACGGCGGCGACGCGCGGCGACGGCGTCGTC
Organism: Clavibacter zhangzhiyongii; assembly: GCF_014775655.1. Taxonomy (NCBI): domain Bacteria; kingdom Bacillati; phylum Actinomycetota; class Actinomycetes; order Micrococcales; family Microbacteriaceae; genus Clavibacter; species Clavibacter zhangzhiyongii. Next base: position 1,395,654 of record NZ_CP061274.1, read on the forward strand.
GGCGAGGACGTCACGCGCAACGTGCTCACGATGGGCACCGTCCCCGAGCGCCTGGAGGGCAGCGGGCACCCGCCGCTCGTCGAGGTGCGCGGCGAGATCTTCTTCCCCGTCGCGGAGTTCGACGAGCTCAACGCCCGGCAGCTGGAGGTGGGCGAGCGCGTCTTCGCGAACCCCCGCAACGCGGCAGCCGGATCCCTGCGCCAGAAGGAGGACGGCAAGAGCCCCGCGCGCCTCGAGCTCATGCACGCGCGCATCCGCCGCCTCCGCATGCTCGTGCACGGAATCGGCGCGTGGCCCGTGCGAGAGCTCGAGCGCGACGCGCACGTGTCCGCGCAGTCCGAGGTCTACGAGCTGCTCGCCGGCTGGGGCCTGCCCATCTCCACGCACTTCCGCGTGTTCGACGAGGTCGCCGACGTCGTGGAGTTCGTGCGGCGGCACGGCGCCCACCGCGCGGAGGTCGAGCACCAGATCGACGGCATCGTCGTCAAGGTCGACGACCTCGGGCTCCACGAGGAGCTCGGCGCCACCAGCCGGGCCCCGCGCTGGGCCACCGCCTACAAGTACCCGCCCGAGGAGGTCAACACCACGCTCCTCGACATCGTCGTGAGCGTCGGCCGCACCGGCCGGGCCACGCCGTTCGCCGTCATGGAGAAGGTCGAGGTCGCCGGATCCGAGGTGCGCCAGGCCACGCTGCACAACCAGCAGGTCGTCAAGGCCAAGGGCGTGCTCATCGGCGACACCGTCGTGCTGCGGAAGGCCGGCGACGTCATCCCCGAGGTGCTCGGCCCGGTCGTCGAGCTCCGCGACGGCACCGAGCGCGAGTTCGTCATGCCCACGCTCTGCCCGGAGTGCTCCACGCCGCTGAAGCCGGCCAAGGAGGGCGACATCGACCTCCGCTGCCCCAACGCGCGCAGCTGCCCCGCGCAGGTGCGCGGGCGCGTCGAGCACGTCGCCTCCCGCGGCGCGCTCGACATCGAGGGCCTCGGCGAGGTCGCCGCCGCCGCGCTCACCCAGCCGCTCGAGCCCGAGGACCCGCCGCTCGAGACCGAGGCGGGCCTGTTCGAGCTCACCATGGCCGACCTCGTGCCCATCACCGTGGTCGTCCGCGACGCCGAGACCGGCATGGTCAAGGTCGACGAGAGGACGGGCGAGGCCAAGCGCGTCACGCCGTTCCGCCGCAAGCGCGTCGCGAAGCGCGACGGCGCGTTCGATCCCGCCGAGCCCTGGGGCGACGCGGACAGCGTGCCCTCGAAGTCGGCCGAGGTGCTGCTCGAGAACCTGGAGAAGGCGAAGACCCAGGACCTCTGGCGGATCCTCGTGGCCCTCAGCATCCGGCACGTGGGCCCCGTGGCGGCCCGCGCGCTGGCCGGCTGGTTCGGCTCGCTCGACGCCATCCGCGCCGCCAGCCGCGAGGAGCTCGCGGCCGTCGACGGCGTGGGCGGCATCATCGCCGACGCGCTCCTCGACTGGTTCGAGGTCGACTGGCACCGTGAGATCGTCGACCGCTGGGAGCGGGCCGGCGTCGTCACCGCGGTGCCCGGCCACCCGGGGCCGGGAGCCGCGGCAGCCGCGGGCGGCGTGCTCGCGGGCCTCACGGTCGTGGCCACGGGGTCGCTCGAGGGCTACACCCGCGAGGGCGCGCTCGAGGCGATCATGGCGGCCGGCGGCAAGGCCGGATCCAGCGTCAGCAAGAAGACGCACTACGTCGCGGCCGGTCCCGGCGCCGGCTCGAAGCTCGGCAAGGCCGAGGCGCTCGGCGTGCGCATCATCGACGCCGCCGAGTTCCGGCTCCTCGTCGAGCAGGGCCCGGACGCCATCGCGCTCCCGGAGCCCGAGCCGTCCGCGGACGCGCCCGCTGCCGAGGCGGGCGACGCCGAGCCGAAGCCGAAGCGCACGCGGAAGCGGAAGGCCCCGGCGTACGCGGACGCGGAGGCTCCGGCGTCGGATCCCGCGTCCGACGCACCCGACGCAGCCGACGCCCCCGCCGCCCCAGACGAGGGCGGAGCGGGCACCGCCTGACCCGCCCTCGCCCCGGGCTCCGTCCGCCGATAGCATGGACGAGCGCGCCGCCGCGGGACCCGCCATCCTCCGGCGCCGGCCCTCCCGCGCCGGCTCTCTGGGGGGCTCTCGAACCGTGTCGACTCGCGTCCGTGCGTTGCTGACCGTCTCGGCCATCGTCTGCGGGCTGGTCGGGGTCATCGTGGTCCCCGCCGAGCCGGCCCACGCCGCGCCCGGGTCCGCCGTGCTCGCTGGGCCCGGCGCCGCGGATCCCGCCGCAGGCGCGCGCCTGCCGGGCGTCGGCCGGGCGCTCGCGCAGCTCCGCGACCCGCACGTGAGCGACGCCGCGCTCCGCGGCACGTCGCCCGTCGCGCTCCTCGCGGCGCTCCCGTCCCTCGACCCGCCGGCGCTCCGTGCGCTCGCCCACGCCGTCCCGGGCACCATCCGCGAGCTCATCCGACGCCCGCCGTCCGTCACCGCGGTCGACGCGTGGTGGGACGACCTCGCGCCCGACGAGCGTGACGACCTGGCCGCGGGCATCCCCGAGCTGGTCGGCAACCTCGAGGGCGTGCCGGTGGTCGAGCGGGACGCCGCCAACCGCCTCCTCCTCGCCCAGCGCGAGCGCGAGCTGCACGAGGCCGCCGCGGCCACCCCCGGCCGCGGGGCGCAGCAGGTCGTCGGCCGCGATCTGCGGATGCTCGCCGAGGTCCGCGCGGCGCTGCGGCCCGCGCCCGGCGGCGTGCCGCGCTCCCTGCTCACGCTCGACGTGAGCTGGCCGGGCCGCGCCGGCGTCGTCGTGGGCGACCTCGACACCGCGTCCTTCGTCGACCTCGTCGTCCCCGGCATGTACTACTCGGTGGCCGACCGCCTCGTCGACTGGACCGACGTCGCGTCCCGCCTGCAGGAGCACCAGACCACGCTGCTCGGATCCCGTGCCGCGGCCGCGGGGGGCGTCGCGTCCGTCGCCTGGATCGGCTACCGCACGCCCGACCTCACGGGCGTCGGCACGCTCGACCTCGCGCGCGAGGGCGCCGAGTACCTCGAGGACGCGATCCAGGGCATCCAGGGCGTCCGGCGCGACGACCCGCCGCACGTCACCGTCATCGCGCACTCGTACGGCACCACGGCGGCGATGCTCGCGCTCTCCGGCGGTCGCGCGTCGGTCGACGCCCTCGCCCTCGTCGGGTCGCCGGGCGGCGCCGTGCGGGAGGCGTCCGAGCTGGCGGTGCCCGCGGGGCGCGTCTTCGTGGGGCAGGCGCCGTGGGATCCGGTCGTCGGCTCGTCGTTCTTCGGCCTCGACCCCGGCAGCCCGTCCTTCGGCGCCCGGCGCTTCGACGTGGAGGGCAGCCCGGGTTCCGCGGGCGTCTCCGCCGACGGCGCCCTCGCCGGCGTCGTGGGGCACAACAGCTACTTCGACCGGGGGACGGAGTCGTTCCGCAACCTGGCGCTCATCGGCATCGACCGGCCGGCGGGGCTCGACGTCCGGGCGGACGGGCGAGGCCGCTAGCGCGACGCGCGGGCGTCAGCCCCGGCTGCGCTCGGCGTACTCCAGCCGCACGTCGTCCGGACCGGTGGCGACGAGGTGCCCGTCGTCGACCCGCATCGCCGACACCGCGACGAGGTCGCGGAGGTAGCGCGCCTCCACGTCGTCGTCGTCGCACGCGAGAGCGCCCGTCGTCACGCCGGCGAGCATCCCCGGGCCCTCCTCGCCGATGCGCCCCGAGTAGTCGTTGCACGGACCGCGGCCGCTGATCTCCCCGCCGCCCACGCGCATGGTCACGAGCGCGTCGCCCACCGCCAGCGCGCCGGCGGAGTCCGACGCGGCGACGAGGTGCCAGTTGCCGCGCACGTCGCTGACGGGCGCGCAGCCGGCGAGGGGGAGGAGGGCCAGCGCGGCGACGGCCGCGACCGGGAGGCCCAGGCGGCGACCGGATCGGCGTCGGGCGGGGATCCGGGCTGCGGTGGGCATGGGGGTCACGCTAATAGAATCTCCCGGTACCCCCGCACACAGTCCTTTGGAGACGCATGTCCGACACCCGGCCCGAGCCCGCCGACGCGACCAGCGGGGACGAGACGCCCCAGGCGCCGACCCCCACGGAGCAGATCAGCCGGGAGCAGGTGCAGCACCTCGCCGGCCTCGCGCGCATCCGCCTGAGCGACGAGGAGGTCGACACCCTCACGGCCGAGCTCGGCCTCATCGTCGAGTCGGTCGCGAAGGTCACCGCGGTCGCGACGCCCGACGTCCCCGCCACGAGCCACCCGATCCCGCTGGTCAACGTCTACCGGCCCGACGTGCCCGGCGAGACCCTGACCACCGCGCAGGCCCTGGCCGGCGCGCCCGAGCACGACGGCAGCCGCTTCAAGGTGTCGGCGATCCTCGGCGAAGAGCAGTAGGAGCACCATGACCGACGACCTCACGCGCCTCAGCGCCTCCGCCCTCGCCGACCGCCTCGCCTCCGGCGACGTGTCGAGCGTCGACGCCGTGCGCGCGCACCTCGACCGCATCGACCACGTCGACGGCGACGTCCACGCGTTCCTCCACGTCTCCGGGGAAGCCGCCCTCGGGCGCGCCGCCGAGATCGACGCGCAGCGCGCCGAGGGGGCCGCGCTCGGTCCGCTCGCCGGCGTGCCCATCGCCATCAAGGACGTGCTCTGCACCATCGACATGCCCTCCACCGCGGGCTCGCGCATGCTCGAGGGCTGGACCCCGCCCTACGACGCCACCGTCGTGCAGCGCCTCCGCGCCGCGGGCCTCGTGCCCCTCGGCAAGACCAACATGGACGAGTTCGCGATGGGCTCCTCCACCGAGCACTCCGCGTTCGGCGCCACGCACAACCCGTGGGACCTCGACCGCATCCCCGGCGGCTCGGGCGGCGGATCCGCGGCCGCGGTCGCCGCGTTCGAGGCGCCCGTCGCGCTCGGCTCCGACACCGGCGGATCCATCCGCCAGCCCGCGGCCGTCACCGGCTCGGTGGGCGTCAAGCCCACCTACGGCGGCGTCAGCCGCTACGGCGCCATCGCGCTCGCCTCGAGCCTCGACCAGGTCGGCCCCGTGTCCCGCACGGTGCTCGACTCGGCGCTCGTGCACGACGTCATCGGCGGCCACGACCCGCGCGACTCCACGTCGCTCACCGACGCGTGGCCGTCGTTCGCCGACGCCGCCCGGGCCGGGCAGCGCGAGGGGGCCCTGAAGGGCCTCCGCGTCGGCGTCGTGAAGCAGCTCGACGGCGAGGGCTTCCAGGCCGGCGTCACGCAGCGCTTCCGCGAGGCGCTCGCGCTCCTCGAGCAGGCGGGCGCGGAGATCGTCGAGGTGTCCGCCCAGAACTTCGAGCACGCCATCGCCGCCTACTACCTGATCCTCCCGGCCGAGGCGTCGAGCAACCTCGCGAAGTTCGACTCGGTGCGCTTCGGCCTCCGGGTGAACCCGCCGGGCGGCGGCACGGTCGAGGACGTCATGGCCGCGACCCGCGAGGCCGGCTTCGGCCCCGAGGTCAAGCGCCGCATCATCCTCGGCACCTACGCCCTGAGCGCGGGCTACTACGACGCGTACTACGGCAGCGCGCAGAAGGTCCGCACGCTCATCCAGCGCGACTTCGACGCCGCGTTCCAGCAGGTCGACGTGCTCGTGACGCCCTCCGCGCCCACGACGGCGTTCAAGCTCGGCGAGAAGCTCGACGACCCGCTGGCCATGTACCTCAACGACCTCACGACGATCCCCGCGAACCTCGCGGGCGTCCCCGGCATCGGCCTCCCCATCGGGCTCGCGCCCGAGGACGGGCTGCCTGTCGGGATCCAGTTCATGGCGCCCGCCCGCGAGGACGCGCGCCTCTACACGGTCGGCGCCGCCCTCGAGCAGATCCTCGAGCGGCAGTGGGGCGGGCCCCTGCTCGCCCAGGCACCCGAGCTCGCGCGCGCCGCGCGCCGCACCACGGACGGAGACACGCACTGATGGCCAAGGCCGAGCTGATGGACTACGACAAGGCCATCGAGATGTTCGAGCCCGTGCTCGGGTTCGAGGTGCACGTGGAGCTGAACACGCGCACGAAGATGTTCTCCGACGCCCCGAACTTCTTCGGCGGCGAGCCCAACACCAACATCACGCCGGTGGACCTCGGGCTCCCGGGGTCGCTGCCCGTGGTGAACGAGCAGGCCGTCAGGCACTCGATCAGCCTGGGCCTCGCGCTCGGCTGCTCGATCGCGCCGAGCTCCCGCTTCGCCCGGAAGAACTACTTCTACCCGGACCTCGCGAAGAACTACCAGATCAGCCAGTTCGACGAGCCCATCGCATTCCGCGGCTCGGTCGAGGTCGAGATGCCCGACGGCCGCATCGTCACGGTGCCGATCGAGCGCGCGCACATGGAGGAGGACGCCGGGAAGCTCACGCACGTGGGCGGCGCGACGGGCCGGATCCAGGGCGCGGACCACTCGCTGGTCGACTACAACCGCGCCGGCGTGCCGCTCGTCGAGATCGTCACGGACATCATCTACGGGGCCGAGGCGGAGGCGCCCGAGCTCGCGAAGGCGTACGTGTCGACCATCCGCGACATCGTCGTGGCGCTCGGCATCTCCGACGCGAAGATGGAGCGCGGCAACCTCCGCTGCGACGCGAACATCTCGCTGAGCCCGCGCGGATCCGGCAAGCTCGGCACCCGCACGGAGACGAAGAACGTCAACTCGCTCCGCAGCGTCGAGCGCGCCATCCGCTACGAGATCCAGCGTCAGGCGGCCATCCTCGCCTCCGGCGGCACGATCACGCAGGAGACGCGGCACTGGCACGAGGACACCGGACGCACCTCCGCCGGCCGCCCGAAGAGCGACGCCGACGACTACCGCTACTTCCCCGAGCCCGACCTGCTGCCCGTGCAGCCGAGCGCCGAGCTGATCGAGGAGCTGCGGGCCGCGCTGCCCGAGTCGCCCGCGATCCGCCGCCGCCGGCTCAAGGCCGAGTGGGGCTTCACCGACCTCGAGTTCCAGGACGTCGTGAACTCCGGGCTCCTCACCGAGCTCGTCGGCACGGTCGAGGCCGGCGCCGCCCCCCAGGCGGCGCGCAAGTGGTGGACGGGCGAGATCGCCCGCATCGCCAACGCGCGCGGCGTGGACGCGACGACGCTGATCAGCCCGGAGCAGGTCGCGTCCGTCATCGAGCTGGTCGAGGCCGGCACGCTGACGAACCGGCTGGCGCGCGACGTGCTCGAGGGCGTCATCGACGGAGAGGGCACGGCGCAGGAGGTCGTGGACGCGCGCGGCCTCGCGGTCGTGTCCGACGACGGCCCGCTCATCCAGGCCATCGACGAGGCGCTCCAGGCGCAGCCCGACGTGCTCGCGAAGATCCGCGACGGCAAGGTGCAGGCCGCCGGCGCCGTCATCGGCGCCGTGATGAAGGCCATGCGCGGCCAGGCGGACGCGGCCCGCGTCCGCGAGCTCGTGCTGGAGCGCGCGCAGGCCTCGTGACCGCCACCCTCGTCGCCCGCGGCCTCGCCGGAGGCCACGGGCACCGCACGCTGTTCTCCGGGCTCGACCTCACGGTCGCGCCCGGGGACGTCGTGGGCCTCGTCGGCGCGAACGGCGCCGGCAAGAGCACGCTCCTCCGGCTCCTCGCGGGCGTGGACGCGCCGCAGGACGGCCGCGTGCTGCTCTCGCCCGCCGACGCGTTCATCGGCTGGCTGCCGCAGGAGCACGAGCGGATCCCGGGGGAGACCGTCGCCGGCTACGTCGCCCGCCGCACCGGGTGCGCCGAGGCCTCCGCGGAGCTCGACCGCACGGCCGTCGCCCTCGGCGAGGGCCTCCCCGGCGCCGACGACGCGTACGGCACGGCCCTCGACCGCTGGATGGCGAGCGGCGCGGCCGACCTCGACGAGCGCCTCCCCGTCACGCTCGCGGAGCTGGGCCTCGACCTCGACCCGTCGCTGCCCACCGCCGGCCTCTCCGGCGGCCAGGCGGCGCGCGTCGCCCTCGCGGCGCTCCTCCTCAGCCGCTTCGACGTGGTGCTCCTCGACGAGCCCACCAACGACCTCGACCTCGACGGCCTCGCGCGCCTCGAGTCCTTCGTGCGCGGCCTCCGCGGCGGCGTCGTGCTCGTCTCGCACGACCGCGAGTTCCTCGCCCGCTGCGTCACCACCGTCGTCGAGCTCGACCTCGCGCAGGACAGCGTGCGCGTGTACGAGGGCGGCTACGACGCGTTCCTCGAGGAGCGCCAGGTCGCCCGCCGCCACGCGCGCGAGGCGTACGAGCAGTTCGCCGACACGAAGGCCGACCTCGTCGCCCGTGCCCGCACGCAGCGCGAGTGGTCGTCGCAGGGCGTCCGGAACGCGATGCGCAAGGCACCCGACAACGACAAGATCCGCCGCAAGGCCTCGGCCGAGTCGAGCGAGAAGCAGGGCCAGAAGGTCCGGCAGATGGAGAGCCGCATCGCCCGGCTGGAGGAGGTCGAGGAGCCGCGCAAGGAGTGGGAGCTCGCCTTCACGATCGGCCAGGCGCCGCGCTCGAGCGCCGTGGTGGCGACGCTCCGGGACGCGACCGTCACGCGCGGCGCCTTCACGCTCGGACCCGTGTCGCTGCAGGTCGACGGCGGCGACCGCATCGGGATCACCGGCCCCAACGGCGCGGGCAAGTCCACGCTGCTCGGCCTGATCCTCGGCCGCATCGCCCCCGACGCCGGCGACGCGTCGCCCGGCCGCAGCGTCCAGGTCGGCGAGATCGACCAGGCGCGCGCGTCGCTGCGGGGCGACCTGCCGCTCGCGGAGTCGTTCGCCGCGCAGGTGCCGGACATGTCGCCCGCGGAGGTCCGCACGCTGCTCGCGAAGTTCGGCCTCCGCGCCGACCACGTCACGCGCCCGGTCGACGGCCTGTCGCCGGGGGAGCGGACGCGCGCGGGCCTCGCGCTGCTGCAGGCGCGCGGCGTCAACCTGCTCGTGCTCGACGAGCCGACCAACCACCTCGACCTGCCCGCCATCGAGCAGCTCGAGCAGGCGCTCGAGTCCTACGACGGCACGCTGCTGCTCGTCACGCACGACCGGCGGATGCTCGACGCCGTGCGCCTCGACCGCCACTGGCACGTCGACGCGGGCCGCGTCACCGAGTCCTGACCGGCCCGCCCGGCCCCGGCCCTACTGGTAGGTGACGAGGTCGGGCACGGGGGAGACGTCGCGCATCGTCTGCTCGGGCGTCAGCATGGGCGTGTCCTCGTCGATGAAGTTCTTCCAGCCCCACGCGAGGCCGGCCGGCGCGTCGGCGTGCAGCGCCCGCCAGGTGGCCTGCTTGTCGGGCTGGCCGCCCTGCCCGTCGGCGTGCACGAGCATCGCGAGCTCGGGGTGGGACGTGTCGAGGGCGGAGCGGTCCTGGATCATGCTGAGGCGGAACTGGTGCAGCACGAGCATCTTCTGCGGGAGGCCGCGGTCGCGCACGAGGCCCGCGAGCCAGTCGGTCGTCGCGTCGACCTCGGCGGCGGAGACGCTGCCGATCTGCTTCAGCGGGACCTGGTCCGCGCCGAGCCGCCACTCGGGGTCGAGCGCGAGGCCCACGCCCGGCTGCGCGAGCACGGACTCGTAGCGCCTGGCCTGGGTGAGGAAGTCGGTGCGGCCGGGCTGCAGGTCGAGGACGACGTAGACGCCGGCGTCGCGGGCCGCGTCGATCCACGGCTGGAGGGTCTCGACGGGGACCTCGGAGGAGTAGTCGCCGTCGGGCCCGGCCGAGCCCGCCGCGACGGTCGCGATGAGCTCGAACATGGGGATCACGGGCTCGTCGGAGAACGGCTGGTACGCGGCGGCCTGCGCCTTCGCCCGCGCCACCGCGTCCGCCGGGCCCTGCTCGCCCAGCACGCCGAGCGCGCCGGTGCCCGCCGCGCCGTACAGCGCGACGTAGCGCTTGCCGGGGAGGACGAGCTGGCCGCCGCCCGGGAGCTGGTCGCCGGTGGCAGCCGTGCGGATCCGCCCCTCGAGCGTCGCGTCGTCGGCGTACGCGGCGCCGACGGCGAGGGTGGAGGCGGCCTGAGCGTCGTGCAGCGCGGCGACCGCGTCGGGGGAAGCGCGCGGATCGGGCGTCGCCTCCGGCAGGACGGTGACGCCGACGCCGGCCGCGCGCGCCGTCGCGACCGCGGCGAGGGAGGAGGGGGCGTCGGTCGCGAGGGCGTGCGCGTCGGCGAGGGCGGCCGCCGGCGCGGTGGGCGGGAGGGCCGCGCCCTCGGATCCGGCCGGCGTGGCGGGCGTCGCGCCCGCGGCCGGGGCCGGGGAGGCGAGCGCGGCCACGCGCGCGACGGCGGCGGCCGGATCCGCGGACGCGTCGGTGCCGGCGTCGGCGACCTCGGCGCCCGTCGCCCGGGCCACGTCGTCCGCGCGCTCGGCGCGCACCACGGTCGTCGAGTCGGGGAGGGCCGCCGTCGCGTCCTCCGCGAGGTCGCCCACGGCCAGCACGCCCGTGGAGCCGAGCCGCGCGATCTCCGGCGCGGCCCCGGATCCCGCGACGATGAGCGGCGCGCCCAGCGCGACGGCGGCGTCGGCGGCGAGCTCCTGCGCGGCGGGGTCGCCCGCGGGCGCCAGCACGCTGACCGGAGCCGACCGGAACAGGCTCCCGCTCATGGCCACGGATGCGCTGGAGTCGTCGGCGTCGCCCACGACCGTGAGGGCCGCGTCGGGTGCCGCGGTGACGGGACGGGCGACCTCGGGCGGATCCTGCCGGGCGGTGCACGCGCCGAGCCCGGCCACCAGGGCGGCCGCGGCGAGGAGGGAGACGGAGGCGCGGAGGGACCGGGAGCGGAGGATCGGTGACGGCACCCGACCACGGTACGCGACCCATCCCGGGGGCGCGCGGACCCGCGGTTCCCGCGCGAGCCGTCCACGCGGACCCCCGCGGACGGGTCGCGCGGGAGCGTCCCGGTACCGTGGAGGGGTGACCGCCCTGATGCCGCCGACCCTCCTGCCGACGACGACCACCGCGCCCCGCCCGGCCGCGACGGGCGAGGACCCGCTCCAGGGCCTCGACGGGCTGGTGGGCACCGCCGCCCGGGTCATCGAGGCGCTCGGCGAGGCGGGCGTCGGCGCGATGACCTTCGTCGAGACGGTCTTCCCGCCCATCCCCAGCGAGGTGGTCCTGCCGCTCGCGGGCTTCGTCGCCGCCACCGGTCGGATGAACCTCGTGCTCGTCATCGTGGCCAGCATCCTCGGCGCGTACCTCGGCGCCCTCCTCCTCTACTGGCTCGGCAGGAAGGCGGGCGAGGAGCGCACCATCCGCGTGCTCTCCAAGCTGCCGCTCGTGGAGCGCCACGACTTCGAGGTCGCCGCCGCGTGGTTCCACCGCCACGGCCGCTCGGCCGTGTTCTTCGGTCGGCTCGTGCCCGGCGTCCGCAGCCTCATCTCCCTGCCCGCGGGCGCGGCCGGCATGCACCTCGGCACCTTCAGCTTCTACACGATCGCCGGCAGCGCCCTTTGGAACGGCGCCCTCATCGGCCTCGGCGCCGCCCTCGGCAGCCAGTACGAGCTCATCGACCGGTACGCGCAGTACCTCGACTACGCGGTCTACGCGGTCCTCGGGATCCTGCTGCTCCTGCTCGTCGTCCGCGCCCTCCGGCGCCGCCGCCGGGACCGCCGCTCCGCGCGCTGACCCGCCGCGGCCCGACCGCCGTGGCCCGTCCGCCGCGGCCCGTCCGCCGCCGGGGCGACGGACACCCGCCTCCCACGCCGCTCCCGGGCGCGGCGCCTACGGTGGAGGCGGCTGATGCGATCGACGATCCCCGCCGATCCGGCCGTCTGCGAGAGGCACCACCATGGGATTCCTGGACAGGCTCCTGGGCCGCGACGAGCAGCCCGCCGACCGACGCGACCGCTCCGGTGACGCTCGCCCCGCGCGCAGCGAGGACGAGATCGCCGTCGAGCGCTACCGCTACCTGCTCCGCACCGCGCCGCCCGAGAAGATCGAGGAGGTGCACGTCGAGGCCTTCGGGAAGCTCACCCCCGAGCAGCGCGAGATCCTCTTCCGCCAGCTGAGCTCCGACGCGGCCGAGGGCGACGCGCCGCTCGACGACCGGCCCGAGTCGCTCGCACGGTCCGCCACGCGCACCGAGATGCGCGCGCCCGGCACGCTCGAGCGGACCCTCGGCCCGCGCGGCGGCCTCGCGGGCGGCAGCGGCGGCATGGGCATGGGCGGCATGATCGCCGGATCCATGCTCGGCACCATCGCGGGCGTCGTGGTCGGCTCGGCCATCGCGCAGGCGCTCATCCCCGACGCGGTCGGCCAGGACCAGGCGGGCGCGGACGGCGGCGCGGACGCGGGTGCCGACGGCGCCGGCGATGCGGGCGGCGCGGACGCGGGCGGCGCGGACGCCGGCGCGGGCGACGCGGGCTCCGGCGACTTCGGCGGCGGCGACTTCGGCGGCGGGGCCGACTTCGGCGGGGGCGACTTCGGCGGCGGCGGCGACTTCGGCGGCTTCTAGCGCGGCGGGCGTCGGGCGGTCGCGCACCGCGGCCGCCCGACGCCGCTCACGGGACGGAGACGGTCAGTCGCCCGCGAGGATCCCCTCGCGCACCTTCCGGCGCAGCACCTTGCCGAGCAGCGACGTCGGCAGCTCGTCGAGCACGACGATCCGCCGCGGCACCTTGTACGCCGTGAGGTGGCCGCGCAGCTCGGCGCGCGCGGCCTGCTCGTCGAGGCTCGCGCCCTCCTCGAGCACGACGGCGGCCACGACCTCCTCGTCGCCGCCGTCGCGCGGGATCCCGACCACGGCCGCGTCCCGCACCCCGTCCAGCTCCCGCACCGCGTCCTCGACCTCGCTCGGCGAGACGTTGAAGCCGCCCGTGATGATGAGCTCCTTGATCCGGTCGGCGATGCGCACGAAGCCGTCCGCGTCGACGGTCACGATGTCGCCCGTGCGGAACCAGCCGCCGGGCAGCAGCACCGCGGCCGTCTCGTCGGGCCGCCCGTGGTACCCGCGGAACACCTGCGGCCCGCGCACCAGCAGCTCGCCGGGCTCGCCGGCCGGGCGGTCGACGGACGGGTCCTCGGGATCCACCACCCGCACCTCGGTGTTCGGCAGCGGCAGGCCCACGGTGCCGGCGCGACGCGTGTCGCCGACGGGGTTGGCCATGAGCACGGGCGAGCACTCCGACAGGCCGTAGCCCTCCACGAGCCACCCGCCCGTCTGCTCCTCCCACGGCACCACCACCGTCTCCGGCAGCGCCATGGCCCCCGAGATCGAGATGGAGATGCCCGCGAGCGAGACGCCCTGGGCCTCCGCCGCCTCGCGCAGCCGGGCGTAGATGGGCGGCACGGCCGGCAGGAACGTGGGCGGGTGGCGGCGGATCGCCTGCAGCACGAGGTCCGGCTCGAAGCGCGGGAAGAGCACCAGGCGGGAGCCCATGCTCATCGCGAAGGTGAGGCAGAGGGTCAGCCCGTAGGCGTGGAACATGGGCAGCACGGCGTAGACGACGCTCGTGCCGCGGGGGACCGTCGGCACCCAGGCGCGCGACTGGGCCGCGTTGGCGCTCAGGTTGAGGTGCGTGAGCTCGGCGCCCTTCGGGGTGCCCGTCGTGCCGCTCGTGTACTGAATCACCGCGAGGTCGTCGGCGCCGGGCCGCGGGTGGTCGGCGGGCAGGGGCGCGGACGCCGTGATCCGCTCCCACGGGATCGTGCCGCTCACCTTCGCCGCGATGGCGGCCCGGGCGGCGCGCGCCTTCGGGACGGGCAGGCGGAGGAGGAGCCGCGTCCGCAGCGGCATGGCGCGCGTCACATCGACCGACACGATCCGCTCGGGCCGCGCGGCGTCCGGCAGCCCCTGGATGGTGGCCACCGACCGGTCCCACGCGATGACCGTGCGCGCGCCGTGGTCCTCGAACTGGTGCTGCAGCTCGCGCGGCGTGTACAGCGGGTTGTGCTCGACGACCACGGCGCCGAGGCGCAGCACCGCGTAGAACGCGACGACGTGCTGCGGGCAGTTCGGCAGCACGATGGCGACGGGGTCGCCGGCGCGCACGCCCGCGTCGGCGAGGCCCTGCGCGGCCCGGGCGATCTGCTCGCCGAGCTCGCGGTAGCTGGTCTCCGCGCCGAGGAAGTCGAGCGCGGTGCCGCCCGGGAAGCGGAGCACGGACTGGTCGACGATGTCGACGAGCGATCCCTGCGGCAGGTCGATCTCGTGCGGGACGTCGGGCGCGTAGCTGGCCAGCCAGGGCCGGTCGGTGGGGGTGGTCACCCCTCCCACCCTAGGCCGCGGGCGCGCGCCAGCCGGTGACGGGCAGGCGACGACCGGGGGGACGCGGGTCAGCGCCGGCCCGCGCGCCCCTCGGCGAGGTGGGCGAGCCGGCGGAGCGTCTCGACGTTCCGCGCGTGCAGGAGCAGGTCCATGATCGGCCCTGGCACGAGGCGGCCGGGGCCGCGGACGGCCTCCTCGGTCATCCGCACCTCGCAGCCGTCGGCGATCGTACGCACCTCGAGCGTGACGCGGGCCTCGCCGAGCGGCCAGCCCTTGGGCTGCATGACCATGCGGCGCGGCGGGTCCCACTCGAGCATCGTGGTGGCGTCATCGATGAGCACGGGCCAGGAGCCGAAGGAGTGGTGCAGCTTCGCGCCGACGGCGGGCCAGGCGTCGTCGACCGCGCGCATCCGCGACGCGCCGACGACCCAGGCGGGGAACAGCCAGCCGTCGGCGATCACCTCCGCGACGTCGGTGGGCGAGCACTCCATGCGGCGGCGGGTGACGGACATGCTCCCAGTCTGCCGTCCGCGTCCAGGCTCCGGTAATCGGCACGGGGGCTCGACGCCCGGGCGCCGTCCTGCTACAGCGAGAGGTCGGGCCCCCGCTCGATCCCGAACTCGTGCCGCAGCGCGCTCCGGGCGGCCTGGTAGCCGGCCATGCCGTGCACGCCCGGGCCGGGGGTGGCCGAGCTCGACGCGAGGTAGACGCCGGCGGCCGGGGTGCGCCAGGGATCCGGCGAGAGCACCGGCCGCGCGATGAGCTGCCACGCGCTCGCGGCGCCCGCGGCGATGTCGCCGCCGATGTAGTTGGGGTCGTGCTCCTCCATGCCGACGGCGTCGATGCTGGAGGAGGCGAGGATCAGGTCGCGGAAGCCGGGGGCGAACCGCTCGATCTGCCGCGTGATCGCCTCGGTCTGGTCGACCGTGGAGCCCGCGGGCACGTGCGTGTACGCCCACAGCACGTGCTTCCCCTCGGGCGCCCGGCCGGGATCGTCGACGGACGGCTGCGCGACGAGCACGTACGGGTCGTCGCTGTGCCGGCCCGCGGCCACGTCGCGCTCCGCCCGCTGGATCTCGGCCCGGGTCCCGCCGACGTGCAGCGTGCCCGCGCGGCGGAGCTCGGGGTCGGTCCACGGCACGGGGCCGGAGAGCGCGAAGTCGACCTTCGAGGCGGCGTTCCCGTAGCGGAAGCGGCGGATGGCGCGGAGGTAGCGCTCGGGGAGGCGGTCGCCGGCGATGCGGGCGAGGGCGCGCGCGCTCGTGTCGAGGAGCACGGCCCGGGCGGACGGCAGCTCGTCGAGCGAGGTGACCTCGGATCCGGTCACGACCTCGCCGCCGTGCGCCCGGAGGTCGTCGACGAGCGCGTCGACGATGGACTGGCTGCCGCCGATGGGCACCGGCCAGCCGCGCGCGTGGGCGTAGGCGCCCAGCGACAGCGCGGCCGCCGCGGTCGAGACGCTCGGCATCGTCTGGATCGCGTGCGCCGCGACGCCCGTGAACATGGCGGGTGCGACGTCACCGCGGAAGCGCGCGTGCCAGAGCGGCGAGCCCTGCTCGAGCGCGCGGAGGCCGAGGCGGATCGCGGTGGGCGGGTGGCGCGGCACCTGCAGGAGCGGGCCGTTCGTGAACTGGGCGACGCGGTCCGCCGTCTCGGCCAGCGGACCCATCAGCTGCCGCCACGCGCGACCGTCGACGCCGAGCGCGTCGACCGTGCGCTCGATGTCCCGGTACGCGATGCCGGACCGGCCGCCGTCGAGCGGGTGCGCGTAGGAGATGTCCGGCACCACGAGGTCGATGCGCCGGTCGAGCTGGAAGGCGCGGAAGAAGCCGGACGCGAGCGCCATCGGGTGCACGGCGGAGCAGATGTCGTGGTGGAAGCCGGGCAGCGTGAGCTCCGCCGTGCGGCTCCCGCCGCCGATGGTGTCCGCGCGCTCGTGCACCTGGACCCGGAGGCCCGCGCGGGCCATCGTCACGGCCGCGGCCAGCCCGTTGGGTCCGGATCCGACCACGATCGCGTCGATGTCAGCCATGCGTCGAGGCTATCGGCGCCGGAGCGCGACGGTGCCGGCGACGAGGCCCGAGACGAGCGCGCCCGCCCCGATGGCCACGGCCTTCGCCCGGTTGCGGACGATCCAGATCTGCGGGCTCATGGTGCGGGCCTGGTCGCTGAAGATGCCGCGGGCGCCGTGGTCGCCCGCGGTGGGCGTGTACAGGTTGGTCGGCAGCATGGGCTGGGTCTTCTCGGCGGCCTGCTGGCCCGAGTAGCCCACCTTCGCGAGGTAGCCGTCGAGCCAGTTGGCGACGAAGCGGTTGCCCAGCACGGTCTTCACCGTCGGCTCGCCCACCCAGTTGCGCCGCTTGGGCTTCTCGGCGACGGCGGCGATGGCCTGCGCGCCCACCTCGGGCTCGAAGATCGGCGGCACGGGCTGCGGGTGGTGCGGCAGCTGCGACTTGACCCAGTTGAACT
Organism: Clavibacter zhangzhiyongii; assembly: GCF_014775655.1. NCBI lineage: Bacteria > Bacillati > Actinomycetota > Actinomycetes > Micrococcales > Microbacteriaceae > Clavibacter > Clavibacter zhangzhiyongii. The sequence continues at coordinate 1,412,296 of NZ_CP061274.1, forward strand.
GGATGGTGTTGAGGGCGGGCATGTCGACCGTGGAGATGGCGACCGCGCTCCCGTTGTGGATCAGCTCGGTCGTCACGGACTCGGTGAAGCCCTGCACGGCGTGCTTGGCGGCGCAGTAGGCGGCCTGCAGCGGGATCCCGCGGTGCGCGAGGGCCGAGCCGACCTGGATGACGTGGCCGCTGTCGCGCGGGACCATGCGGCTGAGGGCGGCGCGCGTGCCGTTGACGAAGCCGAAGTAGTTGACCGCGGTGGCCCGCTCGAAGTCGGCGGGGTCGGTGGTCAGGAACTCGCCGAAGACGCCGACCATGGCGTCGTTGACCCAGAGGTCGATGGGGCCGAGCTCATCCTCGACGCGGTCGGCGGCGGCCTCGACGGCCAGGCGGTCGGCGACGTCGGTGGAGATGCCGAGGCCGCGGCGACCGCGCGCCTCGATGTCGGCGACGGCGCCCGCGAGCCCGTCCTCGCCGCGCGCCAGGACGGCGACGTCCCAGCCGCGGTCCGCGAGCTCCCGGACGGTGGCCCGTCCCAGTCCTGCGGATCCTCCGGTGACGACGGCGATGCCTCGAGTCATTGCGCTCCTTCTATGGTTGGTGCACGAAACGTGCCCCTCCACCGTAGGACCGACGCGCCCTCCCAGGCGGACCCGGGGCGCCACCTGCCAGGCGGCGGTCAGCCTTCGCGCTGCAGGTCCTCGCGGACCTGGCGGCGCAGCACCTTGCCGATCAGCGACGTCGGCAGCGCCTCCACCGCGATCACGCGGCGCGGGACCTTGTACGCCGTCAGGTGCGCGCGGCAGTGGGAGCGGATCGCGGCCTCGTCGAGCGTCGCGCCGGGCTCCAGCACGACCGCGGCCGTGACGTCCTCGCCGCCGTCGGCCGAGGGCAGCCCGACGACCGCGACGGACTGGACGCCGGGGGCGCCGCGCACGACGTCCTCCACCTCGCTCGGCGAGACGTTGAAGCCGCCCGTGATGATGAGCTCCTTCATCCGGTCGACGATGGTGGTGAAGCCGTCGGCGTCGACGCGCACGATGTCGCCCGTGCGGAACCAGCCGCCGTCGAGCAGCGCGGCGCGCGTCTCGTCGGGCCGGCGCCAGTAGCCCTGGAACACCTGGGGTCCGCGGATGAGCAGCTCGCCCTCCTCGCCCGGGGCGCGGTCGACCGTCGGGTCCTCGGGATCCACGACGCGCACCTCGGTGCTCGGGAACGGGACGCCCACGGTGCCGGGCCGGCGTGACGGGCCGATGGGGTTGCCGAGCGAGACGGGCGACGTCTCGGTGAGGCCGTAGCCCTCCACGAGGTAGCCGCCGGTGAGGCCCTCCCACAGCTCGACGGTGGACACGGGAAGGTTCATCGCCCCGGAGATGGCGAACCGCACGCCCGTGAGGTCGACGCCTTTGGCCTTCGCGCCGCGGGCCAGCCGCTCGTAGATGGGCGGGACGGCGGGCAGGAACGTCGGCGGGTGCTTCCGCGCGGCGGCGAGCACGAGGTCCACGTCGAACTTCGGGAAGAGCACGAGGCGCGCGCCGATCGACATGGCGAAGGTGAGGCACAGCGTGAGGCCGTACGCGTGGAACATCGGCAGGACGCCGTAGACGGTCTCGCCGCCGTCGGCGAGGCCCGGGACCCAGGCGCGGCCCTGCATGGCGTTGGCGTGCAGGTTGCGGTGGGTGAGGATCGCGCCCTTGGGGGACGCGGTGGTGCCGCTCGTGTACTGCAGGATCGCGATGTCGTCGAGCTCGGGGCGCGGGCGCGAGGAGGCGATGCGGCGGTGGTCCACGAGCTCCTCCCACGTCACGGTGCCCTGCACGGGCGCGGTGATCGCGGCGCGGGCACGGCGCGCGGCGGGCACGGGCAGGCGCAGCTTGAGGCGGGTCGCGAGCGGCATGGCCCGGGTGAGGTCGACCGACACGATCGTGTCCACGGGCACGTCGCGGGGCATGTCCTGGATGGTGCCGACGACCGTGTCCCACGCGATGACGACGCGCGCCCCGTGGTCCTCGAACTGGTGGCGGAGCTCCCGGGGCGTGTAGAGCGGGTTGTGCTCGACGACGATCGCGCCGAGCCGCAGGATCGCGTAGAAGGCGATGATGTGCTGCGGGCAGTTCGGCAGCACGAGCGCGACGCGGTCGCCCTTGCGCACGCCGAGCCGGCGGAGGCCCTCGGCGGCGCGCTGGATCCGGTCGCCCATGTCCCGGTAGGTCGTCTCCCGCCCGAAGAACTCGAGCGCGACGGCCTTCGCGTGGCGCTGGATCGAGCGCTCGACCATGTCGACCAGGGACCCGATCACCGGCGGGATGTCCGCCGACACCCCGTCCGCGTAGCTGCGTACCCAGGGGCGGTCGGCGTCGATGCTCATGTCCCCACCATAGGGAATGCGCCCGGGGAGGACCCGGGCGCATCGGCCGTGCTTCCCTCGTCGGCTAGGCGGGGTAGACGACGCCGGTGAGCTGCTCGGAGGCGTCCCAGAGGCGGCGGGCGAGCTCCGGGTCCTTCGACCGCGGGCTCGACGCGGCGAGGTGCGGCATGCCGCTCATCCCGCCGAGGCCGGCCGGGCCGTAGTAGTCGCCCGGGTGCACGCCGAGACCGGTGGCGGCCTGGATCTGGGGGAGGGCGCCCACGCGCACGTCCTGGCCCATGGCGGCCGGCCCGACCTTCGCGGCGAGGTCGCTCAGGACGCCCTGCGGACCGGATCCGGGTCCGTTCTTCGCGAGGTTCGTGGAGGTGACGCCGGGGTGCGCCGCCACCGCCGTGAGGCCCCAGCCGCGCTCGTCGGAGAGCGCCTGGAGGCGGCGCATGAACAGCAGGTTCGCGAGCTTGGCCTGGCCGTACGCGGCCCACGGGCTGTAGCGCTCCTCCGACTGGAGGTCGCCGAACGCGATGCGGCCCATCCAGTGGGCGAGGCTCGAGACGACGACGACGCGCGGGGCCTCGGCGGCCCGCAGCGCGGGGAGCAGGAGCCCCGTGAGCGCGAAGTGCCCGAGGTGGTTGGTGCCGAGCTGGATCTCGAAGCCGTCGCGCGTCTCGCGCCGGTCCGGCGGGGCCATGACGCCGGCGTTGTCGACCAGGATGTCGATCGGCCCGCGCTCGATCTCGGCGTCGGCGAACGCGCGCACCGAGGCGAGGTCGGCGAGGTCGAGGGACCCGACCTCGACGTGCACGCCCGGGTGGCGGTCGCGGATGGTGCCGGCCGCGTCCTCGCCGCGCTCGGGGTCGCGGGACGTGAGGACGACGGACGCGCCGGCCGCGGCGAGGCGACGCGCGGTCTCGAGGCCGAGCCCGCTGTTGCCGCCGGTGACGACGGCGCGCTTCCCGTCGAGCGGGTTGATGATGATGTCGGTGGGACGGGGCACGCGGACTCCTCTTGCAGGTGGGATCCCCACGCTAGCCGCCGTGGCCGGGCGTCGCCCGAGCGCCGGCGCTCGATGCCCGACGCCCGGGTCGGCCGGTGCGTCACGGGCCGGGCGGCTCCGGCCGATGGGACGATGGGCGCATGTGGATGAGACGCGGCCGGGACGGATCCGAGGACGAGCGGACGGGGGAGCCGTCGCACGCGATCGGCGTGGGCGCGGTGGTCGTGATCCTCGACGCCGCAGCCGCCACGGGCGACCCGTCGCTCGCGGGGGAGCCGGTCGGCCTCGTGGTCGCCTCTGCCTCGGACGGGCTCCGCAGCGTCAGCCCGGTGCCGACCGCGCGTGGACGCGCGTGGGTCGTCGAGCTCGGCGCCGAGGAGGGCGACGACGCCCCCGGCCGCCGGGTGGTCGTGCCGCAGGCGGCGCTGCGCCTCGCCGAGGACGACGGCCGGGGCGCGGATCTGCCGGCCCTGCCCGCCGACGACCTGCCGCCGCGCGCGTGACCGCGTCCGCCGCGGACCACGGCGCCGCCGCGCTGGACGCCGCCGTCGACCCGGTCGACCTCGCCGTTGACCTCATCCGCATCGACTCCACCAACCCCGACCTCGTGCCGGGCGCCGCGGGCGAGCCCGCCGTGGCCGCGCACGTCGCCGCCTGGCTCCGCGCCCGCGGCTTCGAGGTGCGCGTGGTCGAGGACGTGCCCGGCCGCCCCACCGTGCTCGCGACCGCGCGCGGCGTCGGCGGCGGACGCACGATCCTCCTCGACGGCCATCTCGACACGGTCCCGCCGGGCGACCCGGAGCGCGGCGGCCTCGCGCCCCGCATCGAGGGCGGCCGGCTCCTCGGCCGCGGCGCGTTCGACATGAAGGCCGGGCTCGCCGCCATGATGGTCGCCGCCGACCGGGCCCGCCGGATCGGCACGCGCGGCGACGTCGTGCTCGCGCTCGTCGCCGACGAGGAGTTCGCCAGCATCGGCACCGAGGAGGCGCTGCGCGCGCTCGCCGCCGACGGCACGGTGGTCGACGGCGCCGTGATCTCCGAGCCCAGCCAGTCCGAGGCCATCGTGGCTCACCGCGGCTTCGGCTGGTACGAGATCCGCCTCCGGGGGCGCGCGGCGCACGGATCCATGCCCGAGCAGGGCGTCGACGCGATCGCGCACGCGGGCCTCGTCCTGCGCGAGCTCGACGCGCTGGCGGCGCGCCTCGCCGACGGGCCCCGGCACCCGCTGCTCGGCACGGGCGCGGTGCGCGTGTCCCGGATCCACGGCGGCACCGACGCCGCGACGGTCGCCGACGCCTGCGTCCTCACGGTCGAGCGCCGCTTCCTGCCGGGCGAGTCGACCGCCGACGTGGAGGCGGGCCTCCGCGCCGCGCTCGCGTCGGTCGTCGCCCGGACGCCCGACATGGACGCCGAGCTCGTGCCGCTCGTCGCCCGCGCGGCGTTCGAGGCCGACGTCGACGGGCCGCTGGCGCGCGCCGTGCTCGACAGCGGCGCGCGCGTGACGGGCGCCCCGGTGCCGCACCGCGGCGAGCCGTTCTGGACGGACGCCGGGCTCGTGCAGGAGGCCGGGATCCCGTGCCTCCTGCTGGGCGTGACCGGCGGCGGCGCGCACGCGGCCGAGGAGTGGGCCGAGGTCGCCTCGATCCGCTCCCTCGCAGACGTGCTGGAGGGCGCGATCCTCGACTTCTGCGGCCGGGCGGACGGCTAGCGCGGCCCGCCTGCCTGCCGGCCCGCCCGTCAGTCGCGCGTCGGCGACCGGTGCAGCTCCACGTCGAGCAGGCCGGCGTCGGCGGTCGCCGTCATCCAGGTGAAGTCGGGCTGGCGCCGTCGATCGGTGGGGGAGCCGGGATTGAGGAGCCGGAGGCCCCGCGGCGTCACGGTGTCCCAGGGGATGTGGCTGTGGCCGAAGACGAGCACGTCCGTCTCCGGGAAGGCCGCGTCCATCCGCCGCTCGCGGCCCGTGGAGGCGCCCGTCTCGTGCGTCACCGCGAACCGGATGCCCTCGATCACGGCGCGCGCCGTCTCCGGCAGCCGCGCCCGCAGCCCCGCGGGGTCGTTGTTGCCCCAGCAGGCGAGGAGCCGGGCGGAGCGCGCCTCGAGCGCGTCGAGCGCGGGCTCGTCCACCCAGTCGCCGGCGTGGACCACGACGTCGGCGCGGTCGATGGCACGCCACAGCGCCTGCGGCAGGTCCCGGGCGCGCTTCGGGAGATGGGTGTCGCTGAGGAGGACGAGCGATGCGGTCACCCGCTCCACGGTACGCGGAGCCGGGACCGCGACCGCGACGCCGTCCGCTCCCGTCCATCCGGGCGCCGAGCGCGCCCCACCCCGCGGCCGGTTGATCCGCGCGGCATGATGGACGGGACCCGATCCCCGACCCGCTCCTTCGAGGAGGCGCCATGACCGGCATCACCCGCGGCTTCGTCGGCCGCCCCCGGAAGGGCCCGGCCGACCGCCTCCCGCCCGGCCAGTACGACACGCAGGGCGGCTGGCCCGTCCTCACCGCGGAGGCGGTGCCGAACCTGCCGGAGTCGCGCTGGTCCATCGCCGTCGACGGCCTCGTCGCGCGGCCGACCACGTGGGACTGGGACGCGGCCCACGCGCTCCCGCGCTCGGAGTACGCGGGCGACATCCACTGCGTCACCACCTGGACCCGCCTCGACACGCGCTTCGCGGGCGTCAGCGTCGACACCCTGCTCGACGCGGCCGGCCCCCTGCCCGCGGCGCGCTTCGTCCTCGCGACCTCGCACTCCGGCTACACGACGAACCTCCCGCTCGAGGACCTCCGCGGCGGCCGGGCCTGGATCGCCTTCGAGGCCGACGGCCGTCCGCTGACCGCCGACCACGGGGGACCCGCCCGGCTCCTCGTGCCGCACCTCTACTTCTGGAAGAGCGCGAAGTGGATCGCCCGCCTCACGCTCCTCGACCGCGACCAGCAGGGCTTCTGGGAGCGCAACGGCTACCACGACCGCGGCGACCCGTGGCGCGAGCAGCGCTACCAGGGCGACCGCTGAGCGCGGCGGCGCCCGTGCCCGCGGTCCCCGCCTCGGTCGGCGGCGAGTGGCGGACGGCGACCATCACGGCGCTCGAGCACCCGACGCCCACGACGGTCCTGCTGCGCTTCGACGTGCCCGACCGGATCCCGCACCTGCCCGGCCAGCACTGCGTCGTGCGGCTGCGCGCGGAGGACGGGTACACGGCGCAGCGCTCGTACTCGATCCTCTCGGCGCCGCACGAGCCCTGCGTCGAGCTGCTGATGGAGCGCTACGAGGACGGCGAGGTCAGCGGCTTCTTCGCGGACGTCGCGGCGGTGGGCGACGAGATCGAGATGCGCCTGCCCATCGGCGGCTTCTTCGTCTGGGACGGCGCGACGCCCGCGGTGGGCCTCGGGGGCGGGACGGGCGCGGTGCCGCTCGTGTCCATGGTCCGCTACGCGCGGCACCTCGGCGTGCCCGACCTCGTGCGGGTGGGGGTCGCCGCGCGCACGGCGGCGGACGTCCCCTGCCTCGCCGAGCTGGAGGCCGCGGGCGCCCTCGTCGCGACCACGCGGGAGCGCCGCGGCGCACGCGGCTTCGGGCGGTTCCGGCCCGAGGAGGTCGCGGAGCTCGCGGCAGGCGCGGGCGTGGCGTTCGTGTGCGGGTCCACCGCGTTCGCGGGCGGCGCCACGCGCCTCCTCCTCGACGCCGGCGTGGGCCGCGACGCGATCCGCATCGAGCAGTTCGGGCCCTCGGGCGACTGATGCCGCGCACGGGTCGTCCGCCCACCGTCCGCGGGTACCGTCCGGGGCGGCTCGCCGGCACACTGGTCGGGACGGCGACGGCGCCGCGGGGAGCGGGTGCGAGGTGGAGCGGTCGGTCGTGCTGCTGCGGGGGATCAACGTCGGGCGCGCCAAGCAGGTCCCCATGGCGGAGCTGACCGCAGTGCTCGAGGGCCTCGGCTACCGGCGGGTGCGCACGCACCTGCGCAGCGGGAACGCGGTCGTCGACCACGAGCGGCCGAGCGGCCGGGGCGCGGCGGTGGCGATCGAGGACGCCGTCCGGCTCGCGACGGGCGTCACCGCCGACGTCCACCTCGTCGCGGGCGACGACTTCCGCCGCATCGCCGACGGGATCCCGTTCGGCGCCGTCGCGGACGACCCGTCCCGGCTCCTCGTCTCCTTCCTGGACCGGCCGGCGCACCCGCTCCCGGACGCGCCGCCCGCGGCGTCCATCGCGCCGGACCTCGTGGTCGTCGGCCGCGACGCCGTGTACTCGTGGCATCCGGACGGCGTCTCGGCCTCCCGCGTGCCGCCGGCGTTCTGGCGCGGCCTCGGCACCTCGGTCACGGCCCGCAACGCCCGCACCGTGGCCGCGCTCGTCGGCCTCCTCGACGCCTGAGGCCCGGCGTCCCCCGCACGGGGGTGGCGCACAGGCGGCCGTCACGCCCCCGTTCGCGATCGACGGGCGCGGGGCCCTCCTCCCGGCGCGGACGGGGGGTTAGGTTCGAAGACGTGAGCAGATTCGCGGACCGCTGGAAGTCCCACATCCTGGAGACCTTCTCCGCGGACGCCGAGGGCAAGCCGCAGTGGATCCAGGACCTGGAGCAGGGCGAGGACGCGGGCTGGTTCGGCCCCGGCTCCGCGGTGTGGGCGGTCCACGGCGGCATGCCGTCGCTCGTCGCCGGGATCCGCGCGCTCCTCATGCAGACGCTGCACCCGGGCGCCATGGCCGGCGTCCACGACTGGTCCCGCTACCGCGAGGATCCGCTCGGCCGCCTCGCGGGCACCGTGCGCTGGGTGGTCACCACCTCGTTCGGCGACCGGGAGACCGCGGTCGACGTGAGCCGCCGGGTCCGCGGCTACCACCGCAAGGTGCAGGGCACTTTCGTCGACGGCCGCGGCGTCGAGCGGCCCTACAGCGCCAACGACCCCGACCTGCTGAGCTGGGTGCACATCGTCTTCACGGACGCGTTCCTCAGCACGCACCTGCAGTGGGGCCCGCCCATCCCCGGGGGGCCCGACCGCTACGTCGCCGAGTGGGCGAAGGCCGGCGAGCTGATGGGCGTCGAGGCGCCGCCGCGCTCGTACGCCGAGCTGCACGCGCAGATCGACGCGTTCCACGACCAGGGCCTCCTCCGCGCCGACGAGCGCACCCGCGAGACGATCTCCTTCCTCCGCGAGCCGCCGCTGCGCCCGTCGATGCTGCCGGCGTACCGCGTGCTCTTCGCGGGCGCCGTCGCGTCGCTGGAGCCGCGCTACCGCGAGCTCCTCGGGCTCGACAAGGCGTCCTTCGGCCCGTTCCCGCTGCCGGCCCTCGCCTCGACCCGCGTGATGCTCGGCGTCGCCGGGCGCGTGATGGGGGAGCAGTCGACGAGCCACGAGGCGGCGCTCAAGCGCATCGCCCGGCTCGAGGGCGGGAACGGCGAGCCGCCGTCGCCGGAGCCGCGCCGTCCGCGTGACGACGCCGACGGGCAGCGCGCGCGGCCCGCGGCCTGAGCGGGCCGCTCGTCGCCCGCACCCGGCCCGGCGCGGCCCGGCGATGTCGGCGGCGCGGGCTAGCATGGGAGTGAGATGAGCAGGCAGGACGGATCGACCCGGCGCACGTCCGACGCGAGCGCGGACGACTCCGAGGCGACGATCCTCCACATCGACATGGACGCGTTCTTCGCGGCCGTCGAGCTGCTCGAGCGCCCGGAGCTGCGCGGCACGCCCGTCATCGTCGGCGGGTCGTCCGGCCGAGGCGTCGTCACGAGCGCCACCTACGAGGCGCGGCGCTTCGGCGTCCGCTCGGCCATGCCCATGGCCCAGGCCCTCCGCCTCTGCCCGCAGGCCACCGTCATCGGCGGGCACATGGAGAAGTACGCGCACTGGTCGAAGGTCGTCATGGGCATCTTCCGCGACGTCACGCCGCTCGTGGAGCCGCTCAGCATCGACGAGGCCTTCCTCGACGTGGCGGGCGCGCGCGGCCTCTTCGGCTCACCCGCGGAGATCGGCGCGATGATCCGCCGCCGCGTCCACGCCGAGACCGGCCTCACCTGCTCGGTCGGCGCGGCCTCCACCAAGTTCGTCGCCAAGCTCGCCAGCACGCGCTGCAAGCCGGACGGCCTCCTCGTCATCCCGGCCGCCGAGACCCTGCCGTTCCTGCACGCGCTGCCGGTCGGCGCGCTCTGGGGCGTCGGGAGGACCACCGAGGAGTCCCTCCTCCGCCGCGGGCTGCGCACGGTCGCGGACATCGCGGACACGCCCCTGCCCGCGCTGCAGTCGATGCTCGGCGAGTCCGCGGGCGCGCGCCTGCACGACCTCTCGTGGGGGCGCGACCCGCGACGGGTGAGCACCCACCGCGAGGAGAAGAGCATGGGGCACGAGAACACGTTCCACGACGACGTGACCGACCCGGAGATCGTGCGGCGCGAGCTCCTCGGCCAGGCCACGCGCGTCGCCGAGCGGCTCCGGCGCGCGGGCCTCACGGCGCGCACGGTCTCGCTCAAGCTCCGCTACTCCGACTTCCGCACCATCACGCGCTCGAGAACGCTCTCCGAGCCCACCGACGTCGCGCGCCGCATATACGACGAGATCCGCGACGTGTACGAGCAGGTCGCGCGCCCCGGCGACCGGGTCCGCCTCGTGGGCGTGCGCGCCGAGCAGCTCGACGACGCCGACAACCGCGCCGTGGCCCTGTGGGACGCCGACGAGGGCTGGCGCGAGGCCGAGCGCACAGTCGACCAGGCGGCGGAGCGCTTCGGCCGCGGGGCCATCGGTCCGGCGTCGCTGCTGCGGAAGCCGGGGGCGAAGCGGGCCACCGTGTCGGATCCGCGCTCCGAGGCCGCCACGCGGGGTACTGTCCGGGGGCATCCCCCCGACTGACGAGGACCCCATGACCGATCCCGCCGCGCCCGCACCCGACGACCAGCCCGCAGCTCCGGCGGCTCCGGCTCCCGCTCCGGCGACCCCGGCACCGCCCGTGCAGCCGCACCCCGCCGCATACGCCCCGGCTGCCGCGCCCTACGGCCTCGCGCCCGCCCCGGTGCCGCCCGCCCCGGCCGCGGTCGCCTGGGGTCAGCCCGTCTACGCCGCCGCTCCGCCGAAGGGCATGAGCCTCACGTCGATGATCCTGGGGCTCGTCTCGGTCCTCTTCTTCTGGACGTTCCTCTGCCCGCTCATCGGGCTGGTCTTCGGCATCGTCGGCATCCGCCGGGAGCCGGCCGGTCGCGGCTTCGCCATCACCGGCCTCGTCCTCAACGGACTGCTGCTGCTCATCCCCGTCGCCGTCGTCCTCTCGATCGTCGTCGCGGGCGGCGCGATCTTCGGCCTCGCCGCCACCACGCCGCGCTGACGGTCGTCGCCGGCGCCGCGCTCCTCGACCGGCGCGGCTACGGCCGGCCCATGCCCCGGTAGCGCCACCCGGCGGCGCGCCAGGCGACGGGATCGAGGCAGTTGCGGCCGTCGACGATCACGGGCGTGGCCACGACGGCCTTCAGCTCGGCCGGGTCGATGGCGCGGTACTGCTTCCACTCCGTGAGCACCATGACGGCGTCCGCGTCGCGCGCCGCCTCCTGCCAGGTGTCGACGTACGTGAGCTCCGGGAACCGGCGGCGCGAGTTCTCGTTGGCGTAGGGATCCGTCGCCAGCACGCGCGCGCCCTGCAGCTGGAGCTGCGCGGAGATGCTGAGGGCGGGGGAGTCGCGCACGTCGTCGGACTCGGGCTTGAACGCGAGGCCCAGCACGGCGATGTTGCGGCCGAGCAGGGATCCGCCGCACACCTCGCGCGCCACGTCCACCGCGCGCACGCGGCGGCGCATGTTGATGGAGTCGACCTCGCGCAGGAACGTGAGCGCCTGGTCGGCGCCCAGCTCGCCGGCCCGCGCCATGAACGCGCGGATGTCCTTGGGCAGGCAGCCGCCGCCGAAGCCGATGCCGGCGTTGAGGAAGCGCCGCCCGATGCGGTCGTCGTAGCCGATGGCGTCCGCGAGCTGCGTGACGTCGGCGCCCGTCGCCTCGCACACCTCGGCCATGGCGTTGATGAAGGAGATCTTGGTCGCGAGGAACGCGTTCGCCGACACCTTCACGAGCTCGGCGGTCTCGTAGTCGGTGGTGACCCGGGCGGTGCCCGTGGCGAGGGCCGTGGCGTAGACCTCGTCGAGCGCCGCGCGGGCGGCCTCGCCGGCGTCGCCCGCGGGCAGGCCGTAGACGAAGCGGTCGGGCGTCAGCGTGTCGACGATGGCGAAGCCCTCGCGGAGGAACTCGGGGTTCCACATGAGGATCGCGCCGGGCACCCGCGCGTGGACGCGGTCGGCGAGACGGCGCGCGGTGCCGACGGGCACGGTGGACTTGCCCGCGACGACGTCGCCGTCGGCGAGGTGGGGGATGAGCGCGTCGATCGCGGCGTCGACGTACGTGAGGTCGGCGGCGTTCTCGCCGCGGCGCTGCGGCGTCCCCACGGCGACGAAGTGGACGCGGGCCCCGGCGGCCTCGGCGATGTCCGTCGTGAAGCGGAGGCGGCCCGTGGCGAGCTGCTCGGTGAGCAGCTCCGGCAGGCCGGGCTCGAAGAACGGCGCCACGCCGGACTGCAGGGCCGCGATCTTGGCGGCGTCGACGTCGACGGCGACGACCTCGTGGCCGAGCCGGCTCATGCTCGCCGCGTGGACGGCGCCGAGGTAACCGCAGCCGATGACAGAAATGCGCACGAGTGTCCGTTCCCTGGAGTTGTAGCCCTTGGCTGCACATGCGGGAACATCGTCGGCGTGCCCCCCAGCCCCGGCCAGATCGAACCTAGCACGCACGATCGACGACGAAGGGCGGGGCCCGGCGGACGCTCGCGCGCCGTGCCGGACCCCGCCCCGGGTGCCGCGGATCAGGCCAGCAGGGCCTCCGCGGAGTCGGCCACCGGGCCGAGGATCGCGGCGGTGCGCGCCGGCAGGACGACCTCGTCGTCCCCGAGCGCCACGCCGGACGCGGTCGCCAGCAGCAGCGCGGGACGCTCGCCCACGACGGGCACGCGCCGCTCCTCGTCGGACAGGTTGACGACGATCGACAGCTCGCCGCGGTCCATGACGAGCAGGCGCGCCTCCTCGTGGACCTCGACCTCGACCTCGGCGAACCGGGGGTCGGTGAGGTCGGGGTGGGCGCGACGCAGGCGGATCAGCTCGGAGTAGAGCGCGAACAGCCGCGCGTGCTGCGAGTCGCCGCCCGCGGTGCCGTACAGCTCCGACCAGTCGAGCTTCGAGTCCTGGAACGTCGAGAGGTCCTGGGGGTTCGGCACGACGGATTCGTCCCAGCCCATCTTCGCGAACTCCTCGATGCGGCCCTTCGCCGTCGCCTCGCCGAGGTCGTGCTCCGGGTGCGAGGTGAAGAACTGCCACGGCGTGGTCGCGCCCCACTCCTCGCCCATGAAGAGCATCGGGGTGAAGGGCGACGTGAGCGTGAGCACCGCGGCCAGCGCGAGGCCGCCCTCGTCGAGCGTCGCGGTGAGGCGGTCGCCCGTCGCGCGGTTGCCGATCTGGTCGTGGTTCTGGTTCGCGACCACGAGGCGGTGGGCGGGGATCCGCTCGAGGTCGAGCGGACGCCCGTGCACGCGGCCGCGGAACGACGACCAGGTGCCGTCGTGGAAGAAGCCGCGCGTGATGACCTTGGCGAGCGCCCCGAGCGACGCGAAGTCCTCGTAGTAGCCCGTCGTCTCGCCCGTGAGCGCGACGTGGACCGCGTGGTGGAAGTCGTCGCTCCACTGCGCGTCGAGCCCGTAGCCGTGCGCCTCGCGCGACGTGATGAGCTCCGGGTCGTTGAGGTCGGACTCCGCGATGAGCGTGAGCGGGCGGCCGACGTGCGCGGAGAGGACGTCCACCTGCACCGCCAGCTCCTCGAGGAGGTGCGTCGCGGTGTGGTCGACGAGCGCGTGCACGGCGTCGAGGCGCAGCGCGTCGACGTGGTAGTCGCCGAGCCACATGAGCGCGTTGTCGATGATGTACTCGCGCACGGGACCGGAGTCCTCGCCGTCGAGGTTGAGGCTGGATCCCCACGTGTTCGCCGACGCCTCGTGGAGGTACGGGCCGAACTCGGGCAGGTAGTTGCCGGAGGGGCCGAGGTGGTTGTAGACGACGTCCTGCACGACGCCGAGGCCGCGCGCGTGGCACGCGTCGACGAAGCGCTGGTACGCCTCCGGTCCGCCGTAGGTCTCCTGCACGGCGTACCAGAGGACGCCGTCGTAGCCCCAGTTGTGCGTCCCGTTGAAGCCGTTGACCGGCAGGACCTCCACGAGGTCGACGCCGAGCGCGACCAGGTGGTCGAGCCGGTCGATGGCGGAGTCGAGCGTGCCCTCGGGCGTGAAGGTGCCGATGTGCATCTCGTAGATGACGGCGCCGGCGAGCTGGCGGCCCGTCCAGGCCTGGTCGGTCCACGCGAAGGACGACGGGTCGTAGGTGCGCGAGCGGCCGTGGACGCCCTCGGGCTGGCGACGCGAACGCGGGTCCGGCAGCGGGGTGTCGGAGTCGTCCACGAGGTAGCCGTAGTCGAGGTCGCCCGAGGGGAGGGCCTCGGCGCGCTCGGCGTCGAGGGTCCACCAGCCGTCGCCCGTGGGGGAGAGCGGCAGGCGCTCGTCGCCCACGGACAGGGCGAGGGTGCGGGCCTTCGGGGCCCAGATGTCGAAGCGGTCGTCGGTCATTCTCAGCTCCCGGGGGTGATGTCGGCGGCGGTGGAGGCGGGCGCGAGGATCGCGACCGGGTAGTCGGCGAGGAGGGCCGCGACGGACACGCGTCCGCCGTCGACGCGGCGTCCGCTGACGTGGTCGACGAGCTCGCCCTCGGGCAGCGTCAGGGACGTGCTGCCCCACCCGCCGCCGGTCTCGAGGCCGACGGGGAGGCGGGTCGCGACCGTGATCGCACCGCCCCGGTCGAAGGCGATCACGTGCGACGCGGCGTCGCCGGTCGCGCGCACGGGCTCGTAGCCGGTGAACAGCTCCGGGTGGTCGCGGCGGAGGCGGAGCGCCCGCGCGGTGACCAGGAGCTTCGCGGCGCCGGTCTCGTCGATCGCGGGCTCGGCGCCCGTGAGCACGGCGTCGAGGGCCGCGCGGCGCATGCCGAAGTCGACCTCGCGGCGGTTGTCGGGATCCACGAGGCTCGTCTCCCACAGCTCGCTGCCCTGGTAGACGTCGGGCATGCCGGGGGCGGTGAGCTGGATGGCCTTCGCCGCCAGCGCGTTCGACCAGCCCGGGCCGGAGAGCCGGTCGTACAGCCCGCCGACGATCGTGCGCGCGCGCGGGTCGTCGAACGCCGCGTCGACGAGCGCGTGCATGCGCTCCTCGAAGGCCTCGTCGGGGGCGGTCCACGTGGTGGAGTCGCCGGCCTCGCGGGACGCCTTCTCGGCGTACGCGTGCAGGCGCTCGCGCGAGGCGGGCCAGGTGCCGACGAGCGTCTGCCAGAGCAGGTTCTCGAACGGGCCGTCGCCGGTGGGCGCGACCTCGCGCAGCTGGCCGAGCGCGTCGCGCCAGGCCTCGGGCGTCTCGGAGAGCACGTCGATGCGGGCGCGCACGTCCTCGCCGCGCTTCGTGTCGTGCGTCGAGAGCGTCGTCATCGCGTGCGGCGCGATGCGCTGGCGCTCCTGCTGGCGCGCGTGGAAGTCGTCGACATCGATCGCGAAGATCGACGGGTCGGCGCCGACCTCGTTGAGCGAGACGAGGCGCGAGTAGCGGTAGAACGCCGTGTCCTCGACGCCCTTGGCCATCACCATGCCGCTCGTCTGCTGGAAGCGCTGGGCGACGAGCGTCGTCGGGTCGGACAGCTGCGGCATGAGCGCGTCGACGGTCGCGACGAGGTCGGGCCGGCTGCGGCGGGCGGCGTCGGCGGCCTGCTCGAGGTGCTCGATCCCGCCGGGCAGGTAGCTGCGGTAGACGGGGAAGGTGGCGAGCAGCTCGGCGATGGCGTCGGCGGCGTCCGCGGGCGCGTCCTCCACGAGGCGCTCGAGGCGGAGGACCTCGCTGCGGAGGATCCCGTCGGCGATGCCGCGCTTCGTGCCGCGGATCATGTCGGCCCAGCTGGTGAGCTCGCCCTGCGGCAGGCCGCGGAGCGACGCGTCGAGGTGGTCGAGCTCGACCTGGCCGTCGGGGTCGACGAGCACGCGGTCGATCTCGGCGAGCGCGTCGTACCCGGTGGTGCCTGCGGTGGCCCAGTCGGTGGGCAGCGTCTCGCCGGGCTCGAGGATCTTCTCCACGAGCACGTACGCGCCACCCGTGATCCGCGCGAGGTCGTCGAGGTAGCCCTTGGGGTCGAGCAGCCCGTCCGGGTGGTCGACGCGCAGGCCGTCCGCGAGGCCCTCGCGGAACCAGCGCGAGATCTCCTGGTGCGACTCCTCGAAGACGCGCGGCAGCTCGACGCGGATGCCCGCGAGCGTGTTGACCGCGAAGAACCGGCGGTAGTTGAGCTCGGCGTCGGCGCGGCGCCAGTTGACGAGCTCGTAGGACTGGCGCTCGTGCACCGCGCGGGCGTCCGCGTCGTCCTCGGCCGTGCCGGGCGCGACGGGGAACCGCTGGTCGTAGTAGCGGAGCTCGACCGTGCCGTCGTCGCCGCGGACGAGCTGCAGCTCGTCGAGCTCCGACTCGCCGTCGCCGAGCACCGGGATCCGCACCTTGCCGCGGCCGAAGTCCCAGTCGATGTCGAAGGCGTCCGCGTAGCGGCTCGCGGTGCCGTGCGTGAGGAGGTCCCACCACCACAGGCTCTCGACGGGCGTGGCGACGCCCACGTGGTTCGGGACGATGTCGACGAGCACGCCCATGCCCAGCTCGTGCGCCCGGTCGGCGACGGCCTTCAGGCCCGCGGCCCCGCCGCGCGTCGGGTCGACCTGCGAGTGGTCGACGACGTCGTAGCCGTGGTCGGATCCGGGCTCGGCCGTGAGGATCGGGCTGAGGTACACCCAGTCCGCGCCGAGGTCCTTCACGTAGGGCAGCTGCTCGGCGACGGCGGCGAGGTCGAACGACTCCCGCACCTGGAACCGGTAGGTGGAGATGGGGGTTCTCAACTGATGTCGCTCCTTGGATCTGCGGCGGGCCGGTCGGCCTGCGAGTGGGTGAGGACGGCGAGGCTCGCCGCGACCGAGTGGTCGGGCTCCACCTCGGGCTCGGTGTAGGCGCGCAGCACCACGAGCGCCTTGGCCGCCACATCCACGACGCTACTCGCGCGGAGGGCCGTCGAGTCGGCTCCGACGCCCGCGGTGTCGATCACGGTCTCCCACGCGTCCGCGTACTCGTCCGACGGCAGCGTGAAGGACACCGGCTCGTCGTGCGCGTTGAAGTAGAGGAGGAAGTGGGTGTCGTAGATGTCCTCGCCGCGGCGGTCGCGCCCGCGGATCCCGTTGCCGTTGAGGAACATGCCGATCGCCCGGAGGCCGGACTCCCAGTCGTCGTCGACCATCGGCGTCGCGTCGGCGTCGAGCCAGACGATGTCGGGCAGCGGCTCGCCCTCGCCGCGGCGCACGGGCCGGCCGTCGAAGAAGCGGCCGCGCCGGAAGGTCGGGTGCTCCTTGCGCAGGCGCACCACGCTGGCGGTGAACTCCGCGAGCGGCTGGTCGGCCTGGTCCCAGTGCACCCAGCTGATCTCGTTGTCCTGCGCGTAGGTGTTGTTGTTGCCCTGCTGGGTGCGGCCGAGCTCGTCGCCGTGCAGGATCATCGGCACGCCCTGCGACAGGATCATCGTCGCGAGCATGTTGCGCTGCTGGCGCCCGCGCAGGGTGGCGATCCGCGGGTCGTCGGTCGGCCCCTCCACGCCCATGTTCCAGGAGCGGTTGTGGCTCTCGCCGTCGTTGTTGTCCTCGCCGTTGGCCTCGTTGTGCTTCTCGTTGTACGAGACCAGGTCGGCGATGGTGAAGCCGTCGTGCGCGGTGATGAAGTTGATCGACGCGACCGGGCGGCGGCCGGAGTGCTCGTAGAGGTCGGCCGAGCCCGTGATCCGCGCCGCGAACTCCCCGAGGGACGACGCCTCGCCGCGCCAGAAGTCGCGCACGGTGTCGCGGTACTTGCCGTTCCACTCGGTCCACTGGGGCGGGAAGTTGCCCACCTGGTACCCGCCGGGGCCGACGTCCCACGGCTCCGCGATGAGCTTGACCTGCGACACCACCGGGTCCTGCTGCACGAGCTCGAAGAAGGTCGCGAGCTTGTCGACGTCGTAGAACTCGCGCGCGAGCGCCGACGCGAGGTCGAAGCGGAAGCCGTCGACGTGCATCTCGGTCACCCAGTAGCGCAGCGAGTCCATGATCAGCTGCAGCGAGTGCGGGTGGCGGACGTTGAGCGAGTTGCCCGTGCCCGTGTAGTCCATGTAGTAGGTCGGGTCGTCTTCCATGAGCCGGTAGTAGGCCTGGTTGTCGATGCCCTTGAACGACAGGGTCGGCCCGAGGTGGTTGCCCTCGGCCGTGTGGTTGTAGACCACGTCGAGGATCACCTCGATGCCGGCCGCGTGCAGCGCCCGCACCATCGACTTGAACTCCTGCACCTGCTGGCCGAGCTCGCCCGTGGACGAGTACGCGTTGTGCGGCGCGAAGAACCCGATCGTGTTGTAGCCCCAGTAGTTCCGGAGGCCCTTCTCCAGCAGCGTGTTGTCCTGCACGAACTGGTGCACGGGCATCAGCTCGATGGCGGTCACGCCGAGGTGCTGCAGGTGGTCGATGACCGCGGGGTGCGCGATGCCGGCGTAGGTGCCGCGCAGCTCCTCGGGGATCCGCGGGTGCAGCTGCGTGAGGCCCTTGACGTGCGCCTCGTAGACCACGGTCTCGCTGTACGGCGTGCGGGGGAGGCGGTCGCCGTCCCAGTCGAAGAAGGGGTTGACCACGACGCCGAGCATCATGTGCGGGCCCGAGTCCTCGTCGTTGCGGCTGGACGGGTCGCCGAAGTCGTAGGCGAACAGCGACGGGTGCCAGTCGAACTCGCCGCAGGTGGCCTTGGCGTAGGGATCCAGCAGGAGCTTCGCGGGGTTCGACCGGTGGCCGTTCTCCGGCTCGTACGGCCCGGTCACCCGGTAGCCGTAGCGCTGACCCGGCTGCACGTGCGGGAGGTAGCAGTGCCAGACGTGGGCGTCGACCTCGGTGACGTCGACGCGGGTCTCGGTGCCGTCCTCCTCGATGAGGCACAGCTGCACCGACTCGGCGGCCTCGCTGAAGAGGGCGAAGTTCGTGCCGCTCCCGTCGAAGGTCGCTCCGAGCGGATAGGGGTTTCCGGGCCAGGTGTGCAAGTGGTCCTCCAGTTGGGTCGACTCGTCCTTCGACGGCGCACGCGTGCGCGGGTCCGTCGGGGGCGGGGCAGGCGGTGGATCCGCGTGGGCCGCAGCGGCGGGGAGGCCGGATGCGACGCAGCGACGCACCAGGGGCGAGGGTACCGTGAGGACCCGGATCGACCCGCATCCCGGCGGGCTCACGGGGTACGGTGGGACGCATGACCAACCTCGTCGCACAGCTCGCAGAGAACGTGAAGAACGCCGGAGTGGGGACGGTCTACGGCGACCCCCTCGACATCGACGGCTCGACCATCGTGCCCGTGGCATTCGCCTGGTACGGCTTCGGCGGGGGCAGCGACCTCCCCGACTCCGACGGCAACGTCGCGGGGGGCGGCGGGGGCGGCGGCGCCACCTGGCCCATCGGCGCGTACATCGCCACCGACGGCGAGGTGCGCTTCCAGCCGAACGTGATCGCGCTGCTCGCCGTGGCCACGCCCGTCATCTGGATCTCGGGCAAGGTCCTCGTCAAGCTCATCAAGACGCTCAAGTAGCGAGCCGCGCCCACCGGCGCGCACGACCACCGCGGAGCGCGGGTGCCGACGGGCACCCGCGCTCCCGTGCGTCCGGGCGCGTCGCGTGCTCCCGGCCCGCGCTAGGATCGCGGTGAACACGGGAGTCCGGTGAGCCGGGCTGAGAGGAAGACCCCCAGTCTTCGACCGTCGAACCTGATCTGGATCATGCCAGCGCAGGGAGGTTTCCTTTCTCCACCCGTGCCCTCTTCCACCTCACCGAAGGGCACGTCCGATGACCGCATCACCCTCGTCCACCGCCTCCGCTCCGTCCGACGTCGCCGCGCGCGCGCCCCGCTCGGGGCTCCGCGCCCGCTGGCGCGTCATCGACATCGTCGTGGCCAGCGTCCTCGGCGTCGCGTCCGGCCTCGTCTTCGTCCTCTGGAACACGGCGTCCGTCCCCGTGGCCGGCCTCTTCCAGCCGCTGCTGCCGGGGCTCCAGGCCCTCGCCGGCGGCGGCTGGCTGTTCGCGGGAGTCCTCACGGGCATCGTGATCCGCAAGCCCGGCGCCGCGCTCTACGGCGAGCTCCTCGCCGCGTTCGTCTCCATGCTCGTCGGCAACGTCTGGGGCGTGGGCACCCTCCTCTCCGGCCTCACGCAAGGCCTCGGCGCCGAGCTCGTGCTGCTGGTCTTCCTCTACGCGAACTGGCGCGCCTACGTCGCCGTGCTCGCGGGCATGGGCGCGGGCCTCGCGATGGCGATCACCGACCTCATCACCTACTACCCGGGATCCGCGCCGCTGTTCGTCGCCGTCTACACGGGCGCCGCGCTCGTCTCGGGCGCCCTGATCGCCGGCCTCCTCTCCTGGCTGGTCGCGCGGGCGCTCGCCCGCACCGGCGCGCTGTCGCGCTTCGCCTCGGGCCGCGACACCGCGGCCCGCGTCTGACCGTGCGGCGGCCGGGCCGGCGCCCGTCCGGCGTCCGCGCCCCGCTCGCCGGGCCCGGCTCCACCGCGGAGGCCGGCGGCGGCGCGTCCGTCCGGGCCTCCGGCTGGGGCTGGCGGCACGCGGGCCGGAGCGCCTGGGCCGTCCGCGACGTCGACCTCGTGATCGAGCCGGGGGAGCGCGTGCTGCTCCTCGGCGCGTCGGGCGCCGGGAAGACCACGCTCCTGCATGCCCTGGCCGGCGTCCTCGGCGGCGACGACGAGGGCGAGGCCCGCGGCTCGCTGACGATCGACGGGCACGATCCCGCCGCCCTCCGCGGCCGCGCGGGGCTCGTGCTCCAGGACCCCGACGCGCAGGTGATCCTCTCCCGCGTCGGCGACGACGTCGCATTCGGCTGCGAGAACCTCGGCGTCCCGCGCGAGGAGATCTGGGTCCGCGTGCGGCACGCCCTCGACGCCGTCGGCCTCGACGTCGCCCTCGACCGCTCCACGACGGCGCTGTCGGGCGGCCAGAAGCAGCGGCTCGCCCTCGCGGGGGTCCTCGCCATGCGGCCCGGGCTCCTGCTGCTCGACGAGCCCACCGCCAACCTCGATCCCGAGGGCGTCGGCGAGGTCCGTCGCGCCGTGGAGGCGGTCGTCGCCTCGACGGGCGCGACGCTGGTCGTCATCGAGCACCGCGTCGCCGTCTGGCAGGACCTGGTCGACCGGGTCGTCGTGCTCGGGGCCGACGGCGGGATCCTCGCCGACGGGGTGCCCGACGACGTCCTCCGCGACCAGGGCGCGTCCCTCGCCGCGGCCGGCGTCTGGGTGCCGGGACGCGAGCCGCGGGCGCCCGTGCGGGCACCCGCCGGCGGCGCCGCGCTCGTCCGCGCGGACGACCTCGCGATCGGCCGCGGACGCGGGCCGGCGGTCGCCGACGGGCTGGCCGTCGCGCTCGCCTCCGGCCGCGTCGCCGCGCTCACGGGCCCGAACGGCGGCGGCAAGAGCACGCTCGCCCTCACGCTCGGCGGCCTGCTGCCGGCCCGGTCCGGCCGCGTCGTCGCGGAGCCCGGGCTCGCCGACGGGCTGTCCGCGGATCCGGCCGCATGGCGGTCCCGGGAGCTGGCGGCGCGCATCGGCACGGTCTTCCAGGATCCCGAGCACCAGTTCCTCGCCGCCACGGTCCGCGCCGAGCTCGAGGTCGGGCCGCGCGCCGTCGGCACCGGGGAGGCCGGGACCGCGCGCCGCGTCGACGAGCTCCTCGTCCGCCTGCGCCTCGACGGCCTCGCCCGCGCCAACCCCTTCACCCTCTCCGGCGGCGAGAAGCGGCGCCTGTCCGTCGCCACGGCCCTCGCCACCGCGCCGCGGCTGCTCGTCCTCGACGAGCC
Organism: Clavibacter zhangzhiyongii; assembly: GCF_014775655.1. NCBI lineage: Bacteria > Bacillati > Actinomycetota > Actinomycetes > Micrococcales > Microbacteriaceae > Clavibacter > Clavibacter zhangzhiyongii. Next base: position 1,433,625 of record NZ_CP061274.1, read on the forward strand.
GACGTTCGGCCAGGACGCGCGCACGTGGGCTGAGCTCGTCGCGCTCCTCGCCGACCTCGTCGACCGCGAGGGCGTGGGCGTGCTCGTCGTCACGCACGACGCCGACCTGGTGCGTGCCCTCGCCGACGACGTGCTGCGCCTGGACCCCGCGCCCGACGCCCCGGCCCGGCTGCGGGTCGTCCGATGAGCGCGGTCCTCCCCGAGACGCGGCCCGCGGCGCGCGCCACGGGGCTCGCCGCGGTCAACCCCGTCGCCCGGCTCGCCGCGGCCCTCGTCCTGACCCTCGCGCTCGTGCTCAGCCTCGACGTCGTGTCCGCGGGCGTCGCGCTCCTGCTCGAGCTGCTGCTCCTGCCGGCCGCGGGGATCCGGCCGCGCGCGCTCCTCCTGCGCGGCGTCCCCGTCTGGATCGCCGCTCCCGGCGCGGGCCTCACGATCCTGCTCTACGGGCGCACCTCGGGCGACGTGTACGCGCAGTTCCTGCTCGTGGTCGTGAGCGAGGGATCCGTGCTGCTCGCCGTCGCCACCATGCTCCGGGTGCTCGCCATCGGGGTCGCGTCGCTCGTGCTGTTCTCCGCGGTGGACCCGACCGACCTCGCCGACGGCCTCGCGCAGGTGTGGCGCCTCCCGTCCCGCTTCGTGCTCGGCGCGCTCGCGGGCGTGCGGCTCGTCGGCCTCCTCCTCGACGACTGGCGCTCCCTCGAGCTCGCGCGCCGGGCGCGCGGCGTCGCCGACCGCGGCCGCGTCCGCCGCTTCGCGGGCCAGGCGTTCGCCCTGCTCGTGCTCTCCATCCGCCGCGGCAGCAAGCTGGCGACGGCGATGGAGGCGCGCGGGTTCGGCGGCCCGGGGGCCCGCACGTGGGCCCGGCCGAGCGTCATCGGCCGCCGCGAGCACCTGGTCGTCGCGATCGCGGTCCTCGTCGCCGTGGCGGCGGTCGGCGCGGCCGTCGCGGCCGGGACGTGGGACTTCGTTGCGGCCTGACGCGGGGGAGCGGCGCCCGGCGCTGGTCCTCGTCGACGGCCCGAGCGGCTCGGGCAAGTCGACCCTCGCGGACGCGCTCGTCCGCGACGGCGATCCCGCGGCGCTCCTGCCGCCCGGCGCGCAGCTCCTGCGCCTCGACGACGTCTACCCCGGCTGGGACGGCTTGGAGGAGGCGTCCCGTCACCTCGAGCGGCACGTGCTGCCGGGGATGCGCGCGGGCGGCCGGCCTCGCTGGCGCCGCTGGGACTGGGTCGCCGACGCGGCCGCCGAGTGGCACGACCTCGATCCCGCGCGTCCGCTCGTGGTGGAGGGCTGCGGCTCCCTCACGCGCGCGTCCGCCCGCCTCGCCACGCATCGCATCTGGGTCGAGGCGGACGACGCCGTCCGCCGTGCCCGCGCCATCGCGCGCGACGGGCAGTCCTTCGCCGTGGAGTGGGAGCGCTGGGACGCGCAGTGGCGGGGGCACGTCGCCCGGGAGGATCCGCGCGGCCTGGCCGACCGCGTCGTCCGCACGGACGCCGTCGCGGCGGCCGGGTAGCCTGGGCCCATGACCGATTCCGCACCCACCGACGTCCGCTACCTCGCCGTCTACGCCGACGGCCCCCTCGAGGGCACCACCGAGACCCGCGTGCTCGTCGACGGCCAGCACGACGAGACCATCAGCACCATGTCGGCCGTGGAGGGCAAGGAGTCCCTGTTCCAGTACCGCGCGGGCGAGGTGTCCGAGGTCGCGGGCGAGCAGCGCGTCACCTACACGTTCGTGCCCGACGGCAGCGACGACGTGCTCGGCGAGGGCGACGACGAGTCCCTCGAGCTCTGATCCGCATGACGCCCGGCGCCTGAGCGCCGACCCGACGACCCCGGCCCGCGATGCGGCAGCCGGGGTCGTCCTGCGTCCGGGAGGCGGCCTCGGTCGGGCGGCGCGAGCACGCGCCCATGCGGACGGTGGTCCGGCGGGTCAGGCCCAGCCGAGCTCGTGCAGCCGGTCGTCGTCGATGCCGTGGAAGTGCGCGATCTCGTGCACGAGCGTCACGTGCACCAGGTCGCGCAGGTCGTCCATGTCGTCGGCCTCGTGGAGGTGCGGCTCGCGGTAGACGACGATCCGGTCGGGCATCTCCCCGAACCCGTACTGGCCGCGCTCGGTCATCGCGACGCCGTCGTAGAGGCCGAGCAGGTCGAGCGATCCGTCCTCGGGTCGGTCCTCCACCACGAAGACGACGTTGTCGAGGCCGTCGACCATCTCGTCCGGCAGCTCATCGAGCTCGTCGACGACCAGGCGCTCGAAGTCGTCGGGATCGCAGTGCAGCACGGACCCACCCTCGCACACGCGCCTCGACGTCACGGTCGCCAGGGGCAGCCGCGCCCGGGACGACGGAAGGGCCGGGACCCTCTCGGATCCCGGCCCTTCCCGGTGGGGTGGACGACGGGGCTCGAACCCGCGACTTCCGGCTCCACAAGCCAGCGCTCTGCCAACTGAGCTACGCCCACCATGTGGCCGGTCCCGCTCTCGCGGACGGCCATGAATGAGGATACTACAGCCGCGGGGCCCACGCGGACGTCACGTCCGCGGAGATGGCCTGCACGTCCTCCGTCGCCGGTCCGGGCGCGGGGACGAAGGCGGCGCGGCGGTAGTACTCGAGCTCGCGGATCGACTCGAGGATGTCGGCGAGGGCGCGGTGGCCGCCGTTCTTCGCGGGGGAGTTGAAGTAGATCCGCGGGAACCACTCCTTGGCGAGCACCTTGATGGAGGACACGTCGACGCTCCGGTAGTGCAGGTGCGCGTCCACCCGCGGCATGTACTTCGCGAGGAACGCGCGGTCGGTGCCGATGGTGTTGCCCGCGATGGGGGCCTTGCCGCCGTTAGGCACGTGCTGCAGCAGGTACTCGAGCACCGCGAACTCGGCGTCGGCGAGGCTCACGCCCGCGGGGATCTCGTCGAGGAGGCCGGAGGAGCGGTGCATGTCGGTGACGAACTCGCCCATGTTGGCGAGGGCGGCGGGGTCCGGGTTGATGACGATCGTGAAGCCCGGGTCGACGGGGACGAGATCGAAGTCGGTGACGACCACCGCGACCTCCACCAGCTCGTCGATCGCGAGGTCCAGCCCCGTCATCTCGCAGTCGATCCACACCAGCCGGTCCGCGTTGTTGCCCATCCCCCGATCCTATCGGCGGGCCCGGTCCGCCCCGGTTCGCCGCCTACCATGGGGGAGTGATCACCCTCCTCGCCGTCCTCCTGGTCGTCAACGGCGTCTGGAACGTCGTCGTCTGGCCGCAGTTCCTGAAGCGCGTCGCGAAGGACCCCCGCGCCCGCGCCGCCGACGGATCCCGCACCCCGTTCTTCACGGTGCACCTCGTGCTGGTGTCGGTCTCGCTGCTCCTCGCGCTCGTCTCGATCATCGCCGCCGTCGCGGCGTTCGTCTCCTGACCTCCGACGGAGCCGCCTCGGGAGCGCCGGCCGCGGGGGAGGGCGGCGTCCGCGTCGTCATGTACTCCTCCCTCTTCTGCGTCCCGTGCCAGGCGACTCGGAAGGTCCTCGCCGAGGTCCAGCGGCTGCTGCCGTGGCTCCCGGTCGAGGAGCTCGACGTCGCGGCGCACCCCGACCGCGCCGAGGAGGCGGGCATCCGCTCCACGCCCACGATCCTCGTGCTCGCCGGCGACCACCTGGTCCTCCGCGCCACGGGCGTCCCGACCGCGCCGCAGGTGCTGCAGGCCGTGGCCCGCGCGATGGACGCGTCACGTGACGCGGACGCGGACGCGGGTGCCGGGTCGGCCGCTCCGGGCCCCGTCGACCCCGCGTAGTACCCTCGTCTCGACCCCCTGTAGCTCAATGGATAGAGCATCGGCCTTCTAATCCGACGGTTGCGCGTTCGAGTCGCGCCGGGGGGACCGGCTGTCGGATGCGCGGGATCGGCCGTAGATTCGACGCATGCGCGACATCCAGTCAGAGATCATCGCCGCCCTCGAGGTGCGTCCGACCATCGACCCCGCCGACGAGGTGCGGAGGCGCGTCGACTTCCTCAAGGCCTACCTCCGGTCCACCGGCGCCGAGGGCTTCGTGCTCGGCATCAGCGGCGGGCAGGACTCGTCGCTCGCCGGCCGCCTGGCGCAGCTCGCGGTCGAGGAGCTCGCCGCGGAGGGTCTCCTCGCCGAGTTCGTGGCCGTGCGCCTGCCGTACGGGGTGCAGGCCGACGAGGAGGACGCGCAGCTCGCGCTGCGCTTCATCCAGCCGAAGTCGAGCGTCGTCTTCGACATCAGGCGCGCGGTCGACAGCTTCGAGGCGGAGTACGCCGACGCCGCCGGCCACCGGATGCTCGACTTCACCAAGGGCAACGTCAAGGCGCGTTCGCGCATGGTCGCCCAGTACGCGCTCGCCGGGCAGGCGCGTCTGCTCGTCATCGGCACGGACCACGCCGCCGAGGCGGTCACCGGCTTCTTCACGAAGTACGGCGACGGCGGGGCCGACGTCCTGCCGCTCACCGGACTCACCAAGCGCCAGGGGCGGGCGCTGCTCGAGCACCTGGACGCCCCGGAGCGCCTCTACCTCAAGGCGCCCACCGCCGACCTCCTCGACGAGACGCCCGGCCAGACCGACGAGGCGAACCTCGGCCTCACCTACGCCGACATCGACGACTTCCTCGAGGGCGGCGACGTCGACGACGAGGTGGCCGAGGCCATCGAGGCGCGCTACGCGAGCACGGAGCACAAACGGCGCGTGCCCGCCTCGATGTTCGACGACTGGTGGAAGTGATCACCGCCTGACCCACGTGACGACGCCCCGCACCTCGTGGAGGTGCGGGGCGTCGTCACGCGCGGGAGCGGATCAGCGGCGCTCCTCCTCGGCGGAGCGCGAGTTGGCGGCGGCCGAGTACGGCACGGGCGGGCTGTACTGCTCGTCCGGGGACTCGACGCGGCGCTCGGCGGCCGGCTGGTCGTCGGATCCGGGACGCCACGGCACCGGCACGGGCGCGACGGCCGTCGTCTCCGCGGGCCGCGCGTCGGACCGCGCGGGCGCCGTGGGCTCGGCGGGTGCGTCGTCCTCGAACTGCCAGCGGGCGATGTCGCCCTGGAAGATCTTGCGGGCGCGCCCCGGGTGGTGCTGCCACTCGACGATGCGGTCGCGGAACTCCGCGAGCTGCGTGTCGAACTGGAAGCCGAAGCTGCCGCTGCCGCGCTTGAACTCGGTGATCTCGTGGGCGGCCCAGGTCGCGGCCGTGGCGGCTCCCTTCACGGGCAGCAGCCGGATGCGGATGTCGGCCTCGCCCGCGGCGCGGTCGGCGAGCACGCGCTCCTGCGGGGTGAGGCCGTCCCACACGGAGGCCTGGCGCGCGGCGTCGACGAGCACGGCGATCGCCGCTGCCTTCACCTCGCGGTCGTGCCGCGTGAGGATCCGCTGCGTGGCACCGCGTGCGATGAGCGCGGCGAGGACGCCGGCCACCACGATGGCGACGAAGGGGACGACGACGCCGGAGAGGAGCTTGGTGCCCCGCTCGGACGCGAGGGCATCGAGGAGATCATTCCACCACTGCATGCGGTGACCGTACCCCGGGGTCGTCGCGCGATCCGGGAGGCGGCGCGGGCGCGTCGCCGCGGCCGCTCAGGACGGGCGCCGCTCAGAAGCGGAGGCAGTCGACCGCGTCCTGCAGGGACCAGAAGTCGCCGAGCGGCACGAAGCCCTGCGCGTCCCGGCGGAGCCGCTTGGCGCGGAAGCGCTCGCCCTCGGGCTCGCGCATGCGCTCGACGTAGCCGAGCACGGCGCCGTCCGGCCGGGTGACCCGCAGGAGCCCGTCGTGCAGCTCGCGCACCTGCACGGCGGAGCGCGACAGGGGGGTGTAGGTGATGCTGGGCATGGTGTCCTCCGTCCGCGTGCCGCCGGCCCGGCGGTGTCTCGATGTCCCCGAAGCTACGGGGGACCACCGACATCCGACCGGCGTGGAATGGGCGGCGGGGCATGACGGTTCCCTCCCATGTCGACCGCCGCGGACCTCGCGCGCATCGACGGGAAGTAGGTTCATCTCTCATGCAGACATTCATCCTCGCCGGCGGCTGCTTCTGGTGCCTCGATGCGGTCTACCGCACCCTCGACGGCGTCCACGACGTCATCTCCGGATACATCGGCGGGCACACCGCCCACCCCTCCTACGACGCCGTGTGCACGGGCGCGACCGGGCACGCCGAGGCGGTGAAGGTGGTCTTCGACGAGGAGGTCATCCCCGCCGACGTGATCCTCGACGTGTTCTTCACGCTGCACGACCCGCGCCAGCTCAACCGCCAGGGCGCCGACGTCGGCACGCAGTACCGCTCGGCCATGTTCCCCGCGGACGCCGAGCAGGAGCAGCTCTTCCGCGACGCCATCGCGCGCGCCGGCGAGCTGTGGGACGGCACGGCCGTCACGACCATCGAGCCCGTCGGCACGTGGTACGACGCGGAGGACTACCACCAGGACTTCTTCGCGAAGAACCCCGGCCAGGGCTACTGCAACGCGGTCGCCGTGCCCAAGGTCAACAAGGTGCGGAAGTCGTTCGCGCAGTACGTGCGCGCCGCCTGATCCACCCCTCCTCGACGCCCCGCGGCCTGTACGGCCGCGGGGCGTCGGCGTACCATCGGCACGTCCGGGCGACGGAGCCCGGGGAGGAGAGACGACGACGATGTCGATGACCACCAGCACGAGCACGAGCGGCATCCCGCGCACGGCGGGCAAGACCTGGGTCGCCTTCGGCGCGACGGGCGCCCTGGCCTCGATCCACTCCCACGAGGACGGCTACGAGGTGCGGTCGCTGCACCGCGGCGTCGTCGCCGGCACGTACCCGACCCTCGAGATCGCGAAGGCCGCCCTGCGCGCGGGCCAGGGCGGCGACGTGGAGTTCACCGAGCACTGACCGGCGACCGCGGTCCCTCCCCAGGGCGCGGATCGGCCGTCGACGGCCCGGCGCGGCGCGGCCTCCTCCTCCCGCCTCGGCTCCACGCGCATGATGCGCGGGCGGCCGTCGGGCCACGGGGAGGGGTTCCGGTGCGAAGGGCGCGCGAGGGCGAGGACGAGCCGGTCGGGATCACGACGGCGGTCACGCTGCACGGGCACGTGCTGCGTCCGCCGCGTCGCATCCGCACCGCCGAGGGGTGGGAGGTCGCGACCGTCGTGGTCGGCGCGCCCGGGCACGACGCGCGCGATGTCGGCGAGGGGATCGTCGCCGTGTGCATGGGCCCCGGTGCCGTCGCCGCGGCCTCGTCCCTGACGACGGGCGCCGAGGTCGTCGTGCAGGGCCGGCTGGCGGCGCGGCGCGGAGGCCTCCCGGCGGATGACGCGGTGGAGCTCGTCGCCGACGCGCTGCTCGTCCGCCGCGTCGCCTCGGCGGGCAGCGGGCTCCCGCCGGAGCCTAGGATCGCACCATGAGCGGATCCCCCCGGTGGCTCGAGCCGGATCAGCAGCGCGCCTGGCGGACGGTCATCGTCGCGCTGAACCACGTGAGCGAGCGGATCGAGCGCGAGCTCCTGCGCGACGCGGGGATGCCCCACGCGTACTACATGATCCTCGTCCGCCTGTCGGAGGCGGAGTCCGGCGCGCTCCCCATGAGCGTGCTCGCGCGCGCCCTCCAGGCGTCGGCGAGCCGCACCTCGCACGCCGTCACCCGGCTCGAGCAGCTGGGGTGGGTGCGCCGCACCAGGTCCCCCCGCGACGGGAGGAGCCTGCTCGCCGAGCTCACCGACGAGGGCCGCGCGACCCTGGAGGCGGCGGCCCCCGGACATGCGGAGGAGGTCCTCCGCACGGTGTTCGACCCGCTCACCGACGAGCAGACCTCCCAGCTCGAGGCCATCGCCCGGGATATCCTCGCCGACATGAGCCCCTCCTCCCTCGACCACGGCCGGGGGAGCGCCGACGGCGACGACCTGGCCATCCCCTCCGCCCCCGAGCCCGCCCCGGGCCGCGCGGACGGCTCCGCCGCGTGATCCGCGCCACCCGCGCCCTCGCGGCGCCCGCCCTCCTCGGCGCGCTCCTCCTGTCCGCGTGCACGCAGGCGCCCGCGCCCACCGAGCCGACGCCCTCCGCGGTGGCCCCCAGCCCCGACGCGGAGCCCACGCCCTCGGCCGCGCCCACCGTCGATCCCGCCGGCACGGCCGAGGCGAACCTGCCCGCGTTCGAGGCGACGGCCGCGGCGGTGGTCGCCGGCGACCCGAACGCCCAGGGCCGCGCCCTCGTCGACGCCCTCGTCGCGGCCGGCTACCCCAAGGACCGCATGGAGGTCACGGCCGACCGCACGCCCCTCGGCAACTCGGTCGACTCGATCCTCGTGTCGGTGCACCTGACGGACGCGTGCCTCATCGGGCAGCGCGCGCAGGACGGCTTCACCGCCCACGTGGAGCCGGCCCTCGCGTCGGGCCGCTGCCTCGTCGGGCAGACCCGCACCATCGACTGGTGACTCGGGCCCCGCGCCTGCGCCCGGCGGCATCCGGGCACCGGCGGCACTGAATAGACTCGGGCCATGGCTGAATACATCTACTCGATGGTCCGCGCCCGGAAGGCGGTCGGCGACAAGCTGATCCTCGACGACGTCACCATGTCGTTCATCCCCGGCGCCAAGATCGGCGTCGTCGGACCGAACGGCGCGGGGAAGTCCACGATCCTCAAGATCATGGCGGGCCTCGACACGCCCAGCAACGGCGAGGCTAAGCTCTCGCCCGGCTACTCGGTCGGCATCCTCATGCAGGAGCCCGAGCTCGACGAGTCGAAGACCGTCCTCGAGAACGTCCAGGAGGGCGTCGGCCCGATCAAGGCGCAGATCGACCGCTTCAACGAGATCTCGGCGGCCATGGCCGAGCCCGACGCCGACTTCGACACGCTGCTCGCCGAGATGGGCACGCTGCAGGAGGCCATCGACGCCGCCGACGCGTGGGACCTCGACTCGCAGCTCGAGCAGGCGATGGACGCGCTCCGCACCCCGCCGGGAGACGCCTCGGTCGCCAACCTCTCCGGCGGCGAGAAGCGCCGCGTCGCGCTCTGCAAGCTGCTGCTCCAGAAGCCCGACCTGCTGCTCCTCGACGAGCCCACCAACCACCTCGACGCCGAGAGCGTGCTCTGGCTCGAGCAGCACCTCTCCAAGTACCCGGGCGCCGTCCTCGCCGTGACCCACGACCGGTACTTCCTCGACCACGTGGCCGAGTGGATCGCCGAGGTCGACCGCGGGCGCCTCTACCCGTACGAGGGCAACTACTCGACCTACCTCGAGAAGAAGCAGGAGCGCCTCAGCGTCCAGGGCAAGAAGGACGCGAAGCTCTCCAAGCGCCTCGCGGAGGAGCTCGACTGGGTCCGGAGCAACGCCAAGGGCCGTCAGGCCAAGTCGAAGGCGCGCCTCGCGCGCTACGAGGAGATGGTGACCGAGGCGGAGCGCACGAGGAAGCTGGACTTCGAGGAGATCCAGATCCCCGTCGGCCCGCGCCTCGGCTCGCAGGTCATCGATGCGTCGAAGCTGCACAAGCAGTTCGGCGAGCGCGTCCTCATCGACGACCTCTCGTTCACGCTGCCCCGCAACGGCATCGTCGGCGTCATCGGCCCGAACGGCGTCGGCAAGACCACGCTGTTCAAGACCATCGTCGGGTTCGAGCCGCTCGACAGCGGGGACCTGCGGATCGGCGACACGGTCGACATCTCCTACGTCGACCAGAGCCGCGGCGGCATCGACCCCGAGAAGTCTTTGTTCGAGGTCGTCTCCGACGGGCAGGACTACATCCAGGTCGGGAAGCAGGAGGTGCCCGCGCGCGCCTACGTCTCCACCTTCGGGTTCAAGGGACCGGACCAGCAGAAGAAGGCCGGCATCCTCTCCGGTGGAGAGCGCAACCGCCTCAACCTCGCGCTGACGCTCAAGCAGGGCGGCAACCTGCTGCTCCTCGACGAGCCCACCAACGACCTGGACGTCGAGACGCTCGGCAGCCTGGAGAACGCGCTCCTCGAGTTCCCCGGTTGCGCCGTGGTCATCACCCACGACCGGTGGTTCCTCGACCGGATCGCGACCCACATCCTGTCGTACGAGGGCACGGAGGAGGACCCGGCCAACTGGTACTGGTTCGAGGGGAACTTCCAGGCGTACGAGGAGAACAAGGTCGAGCGACTCGGCCCGGACGCGGCGAAGCCGCACCGCTCCGCGTACCGCAAGCTCACGCGCGACTGATCCGATGACCCGGGTCCACGTCCCCGTCCACCTCCGGTGGGCCGACCTCGACGCCTACGACCACGTCAACAACGTGGAGGTGCTGCGTCTCCTCGAGGAGGCGCGCGTCCGCGCGTTCTGGCGCTGGGACGCCGACGGCGACGGCGTGGATCCGGGCATGGCGCTCATCGACGCCTCCGCGGGCGCGGCCACGATGACGATGATCGCGCGGCAGGAGGTCGAGTACCTCCGGCCGATCTCGTACGGGCGTCGGCCGCTCGACGTGCAGGTGTGGCTCGGGCGCCTCGGCGGATCGAGCCTCGAGGCCTGCTATGAGCTCCGCTCACCCGCGGGCGTCGAGCCGTCGGAGCTGTACGCGCGCGCGTCGACGACCATCGTGCTGGTGGACTCCGCGAGGGGCCGCCCGCGTCGGATCACCGACGACGAGCGCGCCGCGTGGGCGGACTACGTCGAGGAGCCCGTGGCGTTCAGCCGCCGCGGCTGAGCGAGCGGTCCGGGTCGCGGGTCAGCCCTGCGCCTCCGACGGCACCCGCACCATGCCCTCCTGGGCGACGCTCGCCAGCAGCACGCCGTCGCGCGAGTAGATGCGCCCCAGGGACAGGCCGCGACCGCCCTGCGCGCTCGTCGACTCCTGCACGTAGAGCATCCACTCGTCGGCGCGGCCGGGGCGGTGGAACCACATCGCGTGGTCGAGGCTCGCGGTCTTGATGCCGGGCGTCGCCCACGAGAGCCCGTGGCGACGGTAGATGGACTCGAGGATCGAGTAGTCGCTCGCGTAGGCCATCGAGGCCAGGTGCACCGCGGGGTCGTCGGGGAGGCGGCCGATGGCGCGGATCCAGACGGCCTGGTGGGCGACGCGCTCCTCGGCGGCGCCGAAGTAGACGGGCTGCTCCACGTGCCGCATGTCGAACGGGCGGTCGTTGGCCCAGTGCTTCGCGACGGGGTGGTCGATGCGGGACAGGACGTCGCGCGCGCTCGGCAGGCTCTCGGGCTCCGGGATCCCCTCGGGCATGGGCGCCTGGTGCTCGAGGCCCTCGTCGGCGTCCTGGAAGGACGCGATCATCGAGAGGATCGGCCGGCCGTCCTGGTAGGCCTGCGTACGGCGCGTGGAGAACGAGCGGCCGTCGTGGATGCGGTCGACCGAGAAGGTGATCGGCTTGGTGACGTCGCCGGGGCGCAGGAAGTAGCCGTGCATGCTGTGCGGTCGGCGATCCGGTCCGGTGGTGCGCATGGCGGCCACGAGCGACTGCGCGAGGACCTGGCCGCCGAAGACGCGGCCCATGGGCATCCACTGCGAGGGGCCGGTGGAGATGTCCTCGCTCGTGCGGGCGCCGGTGTCGGTGAGGTCGAGGGCCGTGAGGAGGCCGGCGAGCGGGCCGTCGGCCGGGGTGTCGGATGCGTGGTCGGTCATGGGTCCTCCGCCTGGCGGGCCGACCTCGGGCGGTCGGGCGCCCGGCGGAACGCGTGGGCGCATCCAGTAGCTTAGACAGGCCATGACGCCCTCCTTCGCCCTCCGGGACGCGCTCGCCCTCGGCGATCTGCAGACCTTCCTCGGCCGCTCCGCCCGCGTCGACGACGGGGCCGTGCGCCTCATCGGATCCGGGGGAGTGCTCGCCGTCTACACCTCCGTGCTGCAGCCGGCCGGCCTCCTCGACCGCGCGCCCACCGTCCTCGGGCTCCGCACCTTCGCGGCGGAGACGCAGGCGCCGGTGGACAGCGTGGTGCCGATCCGCGCGCTGCTCGACCGGCTGGCGCGCCTCGAGGGACCCGCGACCGGATCCCCGGGCGAGCCCGTCGGCGTGCTGGTGCCGCCGGACACGGCCACCGCGCCCTGGGCGGGCATCTCCCCGCCGCGCGCCGGCTGGGAGCGCGTCGCCGACGTGCCCGCCGCTGCCCTGCGCCGGGCCGCGCGCGCCGGCATCGACGAGGTGGCGGCCGCGGTGCCGACGGGGATCGGCGAGCAGATCGTCTCCCGCGTGCGCGGCGAGGTGTGGGGGCGCGCGGTGGAGGGCGCACCCGACGTCCTCGCCGGCGGGGCCTTCGCCGCCTACAGCCTCGGGTTCCTCGGGCCGGATCCGGCGCCGGACGCGGCCGAGGACGACCGGGAGGCACCCGCCGCGGTGTTCCGGGCCGGTACGTGGACGCGCCTCACCACCCCGCGCGGGCACGTGCTCGTCCGGCGCCTGTAGCAGGGGGCCGCATCGCCGACGGATCCGCGTCGGGCACGGACCACGCGCATCAGGACTCGTCGAAGGTGTTCACCATCGCGTGCGCGGCCCGCTCGAGGTAGTCCCAGAGCTGCGCCTCGTGCATCGGCGACAGGTCGAGCGCGTCGACGGCCACGCGCATGTGCGCGAGCCAGCGGTCGCGGGCGTCGGGGTTGACGCGGAACGGCATGTGCCGCATCCGCAGGCGCGGGTGGCCGCGCTCGTCGCTGTACGTCGTGGGCCCGCCCCAGTACTGCTCGAGGAAGCCCGTGAGGCGCTGGATCGCGCCCTCGAGGTCCTCCTCCGGGTACATCGCCACGAGCACCGGGTCCTCGGCGACGCCGCGGTAGAACTCGCGGACCAGCTTCTCGAAGGTGGGTCGTCCGCCGACGTCGTCGTAGAACGAGTTGGCGAGCAGGTCGGGCATCAGGACCCCTCGGGCGGCGTCGTGGGCTTCCGCGGTGCGCGCGGCTGCCGCGATGCGCGTGGCGGCGTCGTGGGAGCGTCGTCCGGCGACCCGGCCTCCGCGTCCGTCGCGTCGGGCACGGTCCAGGTGGCCGTGACCTCGTCCTCGTCCGCGGCGCGGGCGTCGGCGGGGTCCTGCGCGGGGATCATCTGGGTCGCGCGGGGGTCGGGCCGCGAGCCCGCCGCTCCGCGGACGACCGGGGCGGTCGTGCCTGCGGTCGTGCCGTCGCTCGTGCCGGCGGACTTGTCGTCGGGGTGGCGGTGGACGAGCTTGCGCCCGGTGCGCTTGCGCGGGGCGGGGGAGCCGGACGGCTGCACGGGCGTGGACGCGGTGCGAGGCGGGTGCGCACCGCCGACGCTGGCCGCGCTGTCGAACCCGGTGAGCACGACGGCGGACAGCGAGGGCAGGGTGACGCCCATCTGGTCGAGGGCCGCCTTGAGCCGACCGCGGAGCTCGCGGGACACGTCGTCCCGGGCGTTGCTGCGGGTCTTCACGACGACGCGGATGACGACGGCCGACTCGGCGATCGACTCGATGCCCCACAGCTCCGGCTTCTCGACGATGCGCGAGCGCCACTTCGGCGTGCTCGCGAGCTCGGTCGCGGTGGCGAGCATGCGCTCCTGCACCGCCTGCACGTCGGTGTCGTAGGGGACCGCGAGGTCGATGACGACGCGGGCCCAACCCTGCGACATGTTGCCGACGCGGAGGATCTCGCCGTTGCGGACGAACCAGAGCGTGCCGTTCACGTCACGGAGGGTCGTGATGCGGATGCCGACGGTCTCGACGACGCCCGTCGCCGGCCCCACGTCGACGACGTCGCCGACGCCGAGCTGGTCCTCCACGACCATGAACAGGCCGTTGAGGATGTCCTTGACGATGTTCTGGGCGCCGAAGCCGAGGCCCGCGCCGAGGGCGGCGGTGAGCAGGGCGAGGGAGCTGAGGATGTCCGGGTTGATCGCGGTGATCGCGAGCGAGAGGGCGATCACGACGATGACGACGGTGGTGATGTTGCTGAGGACGCTGCCGAGCGTCCGCGTCCGCTGCACCACGCGAACGGCGGTGAGCGGGGACGCCTGGATCGACTGCGTGTCGTCGACGTTCTGGCGCTTCTTGACGCCGGAGACGATCTGGTCGACGGTGTTGCGGATCACCACGAGCAGGATCCACCGGGCGATGAACGCGCCGACGACGATCGAGACGACCTGGATCAGCACGCCCCAGGTGGAGAAGAACGAGCCGTCGCCGCAGCACACCATGCTCAGGTCCATCGCGACGCGCTTCCGAGGGGGAGGAGGGGAGGGGTGGTCATCCGGACGAGTGTAGCGGCGGGCTCCCGAGCCGATCCTGGATCCGCGCGCGGGCCCGCGAGGGCCCGTCGGGAGGCCAGGGCCGGCGCTCGCCCGGGCGCTCGCCCGGGCTCCCGCGGAGACGCCGACGGGGACGGCCGCGTGCGCGACCGTCCCCGTCGGGATCCTGCGGGTGCTGCTACTCGGCGTCCTTCGCCTGCGCCCGCAGCGCCCGCTCCACGCCCGACAGCAGCTCGCTGACGAGGCGGCGCAGCGCCGGCGGCTCCGGGTTCGCGTCGAGCCAGGCCACGGTCGCGTCGCGGAGCTCGGCGTCCGCCAGCGGCGACGGGTAGAAGCCGCCGATGAGCGCCGCCGCGATGGCGTAGCTCCGGGACTCCCACACGCCCTGCAGCGCGTCGAAGTAGGCGCCGACGTAGGGACGCAGCAGCTCGGTGTCCGCGGCCCGGCGGAAGCCGAGGCCCGTGGTGCGGACGATCGTGTTCGGCGCGGTGTCGGCCTCCCACACCGACGCCCACGCCGCGCGCTTGCCCTCCGCGGTCGGCAGCGCGGCGCGCGCCTGCGCGGCGGACTGCGCGCCCGTCGCCGTGCGGTCCGCCTCGAGGGCCGCGTCGATCTCCGGCGTGCCGGCGCGACCGCCCGCGACGAGCGCGGTCAGCAGCTCCCAGCGGAGGTCCGCGTCGATCTCGACGCCCTCGAGCGTCTCCGTGCCGTCGAGCAGCGCCTGCACGTGGTCGAGCTGCGCGGGCTCGGACGCGACCTGCGCGAAGGTGCGGAGGAACTGGAACTGGTTGTCGGATCCGGGCGCCGCCTGCGCCGTGAGCGCCCACAGCTCGGCCGCGACCGTCGCGAGCAGCTCGTCGCGGTGGTCGGGCGCCGAGTACGACGACGCGGCCACCGTGAGCTGCGCGAGCGCATAGCGGAGGGCCGTCGACTCGTCCTCGGTGGCGACGTTGTCGAGCACCAGGCGCGCGTAGTCGCGGGCGCGGATCTCGCCGTCGCGCGTCGCGTCCCATACGGAGGCGAACACGAGCGAGCGGGCGAGCGAGTCCTCGAACGCGGCCAGGTGGCGCATCGCGACCTCGAGCGACGCGGCGTCGAGGCGGACCTTCGCGTAGGTGAGGTCGTCGTCGTTGAGCAGCACGAGCGCCGGGCGCTGGCGGCCGACGAGCTCGGCGACCTCGGTGCGGTCGCCGTCCACGTCGAGCTCGAAGCGCTCCGTGCGCACCAGGTGCGCGTCGCGGAGCTCGTAGAAGCCGATCGCGAGGCGGTGCGGGCG
Organism: Clavibacter zhangzhiyongii; assembly: GCF_014775655.1. Taxonomy (NCBI): domain Bacteria; kingdom Bacillati; phylum Actinomycetota; class Actinomycetes; order Micrococcales; family Microbacteriaceae; genus Clavibacter; species Clavibacter zhangzhiyongii. The sequence continues at coordinate 1,449,017 of NZ_CP061274.1, forward strand.
GAGCGTCGGGTAGTCCGCCGCCGCCTCCTGCAGCACGGCGAACGACGTGATGACGCCGTCCTCGTCGGTCTCGATCTCCGGGCGGAGGGTGTTGACGCCGGAGGTCTTCAGCCACAGGTCGGTCCAGCGCTCGAGGTCGCGGCCGCTCGTGCCCTCGAGCTCGGAGGTGAAGTCGCGGAGCGTGGAGTTGCCGAACGCGTGGCGCTGGAAGTACGCCGCGACCCCCGCGAGGAACTCGTCCTGGCCGACGTAGGCGACGAGCTGACGGAGCACCGAGGCGCCCTTGGCGTACGTGATCCCGTCGAAGTTGACCTGCACGTCCTCCAGGTCGTTGATGGTCGCGTAGACGGGGTGCGTGCTCGGCAGTTGGTCCTGGTTGTAGGCCCACGACTTCTCGCCGGCGTTGAAGGTGGTCCAGGCGCCCGTCCACTCGGTGCCCTCGGCCGTGGCCAGGGTCGAGATGTAGGTGGCGAAGGACTCGTTGAGCCACAGGTCGTCCCACCACTTCATGGTGACGAGGTCGCCGAACCACATGTGCGCCAGCTCGTGCAGGATCGTCGTGACCCGGCGCTCCTTCACCGCGTCGGTGACCTTGGAGCGGAAGACGTAGCTCTCCACGAACGTGACGGCGCCCGCGTTCTCCATCGCGCCGGCGTTGAACTCCGGGACGAAGAGCTGGTCGTACTTCGGGAACGGGTACGGGTACGCGAAGCGCTCCTCGTAGAACGCGAAGCCCTCGCGGGTCTTCTCGAAGACGTAGTCGGCGTCGAGGTGCTCCATGAGCGACTTCCGCGCGAAGACGCCGAGGGGGATGGTGCGGCCGTCGCTCGAGGTGAGCTCGCTGCGGACGACGCCGTAGGGGCCCGCGATGAGAGCGGTGATGTAGCTGGACATGCGGAGCGTCGGCTCGAAGGTCCAGGTGGAGGCGCCGTCCGCGGCGGCCGTGGGGGCGGGCGTCGGGGAGTTCGACACGACCTCCCAGTGCGCGGGCGCCGTGACCGTGAAGCGGAAGACGGCCTTGAGGTCGGGCTGCTCGAACACCGCGAACATGCGGCGCGAGTCCGGCACCTCGAACTGCGAGTACAGGTAGACCTCGTCGTCGACGGGATCCACGAAGCGGTGCAGGCCCTCGCCCGTGTTCGTGTACATCGCGTCGGCCACGACCGTCAGCTCGTTCTCCTGCGCGAGGTCGTCGAGGCGGATGCGCACGCCGTCTCTGACGTCGGCGGGGTCGAGCTCGCGGCCGTTGAGGGTCACCGCGTGCACGGTGCGGGTGATCGCGTCGATGAAGGTGGACGCGCCCGCCGTGGCCGTGAAGCGCACGGTCGTGGTGGATCCGAACACCTCGGCTCCGCGGGTGAGGTCGAGCGTCACGTCGTACTCGGACACGTCGAGGAGCGCGGCGCGCTCCTCGGCCTCGACGCGGGTGAGGTTCTCTCCTGGCATGGTGCTCCTGCTCGTCCGTGAGGTGGGTGGGCCGTGCGTGCGGACGCGCCTCGCGGGAGGTGGCACCGGGCGGTCGGGGACCGGGGGTGCCGGGGCGGAGCGGCGCCGCTTTCGGAGCCGATCCTATTCCGTCGGCTGACCTAGGCTGGCGGCATGTCCGACGTACAGAGCAGCCCCCGCACGACCGCCGTCGAGTTCTGGTTCGACCCCTCCTGCCCCTGGGCGTGGATGACCTCCCGCTGGGTCGACGAGGTCGCCCGCCACCGGGACCTCGACATCACCTGGCACGTCATGAGCCTCGCCGTCCTCAACGAGGACAAGGCGGACGACCCGGGCTTCGCCGCCTTCCTCCCGCGCGCGCTCCGCTTCACGCGCCTCGTCGCCGCCGTCGAGGCCGAGCACGGCGCCCCGCACGTCAAGCCGCTGTACGACGCGCTCGGCACCCGGATCCACCTCCGCGACCAGAAGGACGCTGACGTCGTCATCCCCGAGGTCCTCGCCGAGCTCGGCCTCCCCGCGGAGCTCGCCGAGACCAGCCGCACTGACCGGTACGACGAGCCGATGCGCGCCAGCCACTTCGACGGCATCGAGCGCGTCGGTCAGGACGTCGGCACGCCCGTCATCTCCGTCGACGGGGTCGCGTTCTTCGGGCCCGTCATCTCGCCCGCGCCGAAGGGCGAGGAGGCCGTGCGGCTCTGGGATGGCGTCGTGGCGGTGGCCGCCTACCCCGGCTTCTTCGAGATCAAGCGCTCGCGCACCGTGGGCCCGATCTTCGACTGATCCATCACCCGTCGCGGACGCGGCGGCCGGCGGCCCTCGGGCGTCGGCCGCCTCGCGCGCGACACGCCCGCGCCGCGGGCACGACGCCGCGACGCGCGGCAGGAGGAGTGCACCGATGCGCATCCACATCGCGACCGACCACGCGGGCCTCGACTTCTCGAGGTACCTCACCGACCATCTGACCGACGCCGGGCACGACGTCGTGGACCACGGGCCGACCGCGTACGACGCGCTCGACGACTACCCGTCGTTCTGCATCCGCGCGGCCCGCGCCGTCGTCGCCGACCAGCGGGAGGGCGCCACGTCGCTCGGCGTGGTCTTCGGCGGGTCGGGCAACGGCGAGCAGATCGCGGCCAACAAGGTCGAGGGCGTGCGCGCGGCGCTCGTCTGGAACCTGTCGACCGCGGTCCTCGCGCGGCAGCACAACGACGCCAACGTGATCTCCATCGGCGCCCGCCAGCACACCGTCGAGGAGGCCACGGCCTTCATCGACGCGTTCATCGCCGAGCCGTTCTCCGGCGAGGAGCGGCACGCGCGCCGCATCGCGCAGCTCGCCGAGTACGAGACGACGGGGGCCATCGTGGGTCACCCCGTCACCGACTAGGCCGCCGTGCCCGAGGGGCATTCGATCCACCGGATCGCGAAGCAGTTCGAGGCGCACTTCGTCGGCGACGTCGTGCGGGCGTCATCGCCCCAGGGTCGGTTCGCGGAGGGCGCCGCCGTGCTCGACGGCCGGCGCCTGATCGCCGCGAAGGCCGTGGGCAAGCAGATGTTCCTCGAGTTCGACGACGACGTCTGGCTCCGCGTGCACCTCGGGCTCTACGGGGCGTGGGACTTCGCGGGCGACGTGACGACGCTCAACCGGATGGGCCAGAACGGCATGCGCGGGGACGTCCCCGTCGACGAGCGCGTCGACGACGCTCCGGTCGACTCCGACGCGGAGGACTCGCTCGCCAGCATCGGCGCTCCCCGCCGGGCGCGACTGCGCATGGCGGAGCAGGAGAAGGTGCACGATCCGTTCTCCGCCGAGGCGTGGCCGCCCGAGCCGGTGGGCCAGGTGCGCGTGCGGCTGCTCACCGAGCGCGCCGTGGCGGATCTCCGGGGCCCGACCGCGTGCGTCGTCGCGAGCCCCGATGAGGTGCAGCAGGCCATCGACAAGCTCGGTCCGGATCCCCTCGTGGACGGCGGGAAGCGCTCGGAGGACCGCTTCACGGCGACCGTGCGGAGGAAGCCCACGGCCATCGGCCTGCTGCTCATGGACCAGGCCGTCGTGAGCGGCATCGGCAACGTGTACCGCGCCGAGCTGCTGTTCCGCGCGCGCCAGAACCCGCACACGCCGGGACGCGACGTGCCCGAGGACGTCGTGCGCGGCCTCTGGAAGGACTGGTCGAAGCTGCTCCGCAAGGGCGTCGAGGTCGGGCAGATGATGACCATGGACGGGCTGCGCGGCAGGAAGCTCGAGGCCGCGCTCCGCAACCGCGCGGACCGGCACTGGGTGTACCACCGCGAGGGCCTGCCGTGCCGCGTGTGCGGGACGAACGTCGTGATGGAGGAGGCCGCGGGGCGGAAGCTCTACTGGTGCCCGTACTGCCAGGCGTGATGCTCCGGCGGGCCCGAGGGGCGGTGCCGGGCCGGCGGTGCGCCGGCTGCGACTCGGCGCCGGGATGACGGAGGGGCCCGGATCCGATCGGATCCGGGCCCCTCGACCGTCGGCGGCGTGTGCTGCGGGCGGCGCTACTCGCTGATGTGGGCGAAGAGGAACCAGCGGTCCTTCTCGAGCCCACGGGCGATCTCGATGGCGACGTCCTGGCTGTTGACGTCGATCTCGCCGAGCTCCTGCACCGCGCGGTTGACGAGCTCCATCGTCGCGTCGATCTGCGCGATGACCTCGGCGATCGTGGCGCTCGACTGGCGGAAGCCGGGCGTGAGCGGCGCGGTGGTCGTGGCGGCGGCGACCGTCTCGATGCGGGCGTCGATCGGCAGGCCGAGGGCGACGACGCGTTCGGCGGCCGTGTCGGCCCAGCCCTGCGCGTGGGAGACGAGCACGTCGAAGAACTCGTGCACGCCGATGAAGTTGGCGCCGCGGACGTGCCAGTGCGCCTGCTTGCCGTTGACGGCGAGGGCCTGGAGGTTGACGACGACGGGGCTGAGGAACTGCGCGACGCCGGCGGCGACGTCGGCCGAGGCGGAGCTGGTGGGGACGTGGACGGTGTCGGTCATGGGTTCTCTCCTCGAGGGGCGGGACGGGTCTGCGGGCTGCGGACGATGCCGTCAATCTCGCGCATCCTGCCGCCGCCCGCAAGCAAGCTGAGGCATGGCTTACCGGGTGCCGGCCCGGGCGCGGCTGCGGATCAGCGGAGCGCCGAGACGCGAGCCGCCACCTCCTTGACGTCGCGGATCCGCCGCTCGTAGCGGGCCGCGACGGCGATGAGGACGACGCCGCCGACGCCGGCCCACGCCCACCAGGGGACGGTGGCCGACGCCTCGCGGATCCACGGCCAGAGCTGGGCGAGGGCGTGCACGACGAGGACGCCCCCGCCGATGAGGAAGGGCGCGCGGAGCCTCAGGCGCGCTCCGGCGAGCAGCGTGGCGAGCGCCAGGATCCCGAGGCCCACGATGCGCCACGCCGGGCTCGGCCCGAGGTCGGCGAGGAGCGGCGGGACGAGGAGGACGAGGAGCCCGGGGGTGAGGTGCCGCATGCTGCCGGCGGACGGGTCGTGCACGAGGCGTCGGGCGCCCACGACGAGGAGCGCCGCCGCGATCGGCACCGTGACGGTCTCCACGGGATCCGCCGCCCCCGAGGTGACGAGCACCGCGGCGACCAGCGCGCCGACGACGAGCGCCGCGAGGGCGAGGACCCGGTCGTGGAGCGGGGGACGGGTGGCGGGGATGCCCGTGGCCGGCGCGGCTGGTCCCCCGGCGGTCGTTCTCGTGGCGGCCGGTGCGGACGGCGAGCAGGCGACGTGGAGCGCGGCGACGAGGGCGACGAGGAGGGCCGAGCGCACGCCGACGCCGTCCATCCGCTCCGCGTGCGCACGGAGGATCGCGGCGCTCCCCACCGCTCCCGCCCCGACGGCCGCGATGAGCACGGCGACGCGGGGTGCCCGGTCGAGCACGTCGAGCGCGGAGGCGTCCATGCGACGAGCCGGGTCCCGCGGCGCGTCGGCGTCGGCGTCGGCGCCGTCGCGGGAGCGGCCGGCCGCACGCGCCGGGACGAGGGCGACGGCGAGCACGAGGACGAGGGCCGCGGCGAGCGTCCAGGACTCCGTCCGTCCGAACGTGGCGGGCCCGTAGCCGTCCAGCTGGGCGACGGTCCTCCCGAGGCCGACGAGGGGGACGGCGAGACCGGACGCCGCCGCGGTCGCGTGGAGCAGGGGGCGCGACGGGGATCCAGCGTCGAGGTCGCGCAGGGCGGCGGCCGTCAGGAGCAGCACGACCGCCGCCACGCCGCCGACCACCAGCGCCCGCACGGGGATCCCCGTCCACGAGGCGACGGCCGTGGGCAGGGCCGCGAGGAGCAGGGCGCCGAGGAGGACGGGCGCGGCGCCGGATGCCCGCTCCGCGCCCGAGGACGGGGCGGATCGTCGCCGACCGGGGAACCCGCGGTGGAGGAGGGCGGCCACCGCGAGCATGACCCCGGCCGGCGGCAGGACGTAGGGCTCCACGGCGTCGACGGAGGCGCGCCCGAGCGCGACCCACAGGGCGGCGGACCCGAGGGCCAGGGCGACCCAGCCCATGAGGCGCCGCCTGCGGGACCCCGGCCCCGAGGAGGCGACGAGCACGGCCACGCTCGAGAGGAGGAGGGCGACGGGGAGCCCGGCGCCGTCGGTGGCCGCGCCGAGCGCGGCCGTTCCGACGACGAGCACGCACGCGGCCACGTCCGCGGCGTGCCGGACGAGGCCGTCCAGGGCGCCGGGATCGGGCATCGGGACGGAGGCCGGACCCGGGACGGATGCCGGCCGCGGGTTCCGGAGGCGGTCGGCGGCGCCGACCACGCTGACCAGCACGGCGACGATCGCGGGGACGGCCAGCGCGGCCGGTTCGGACGGCGCGTGCCCGCCGCGCCAGGCGAGGAGCGCCACGACCACGGCACCGAGCAGGGCGACGGCCGCGGACGCCGCGAGCACGCGCCGGTGCACGGAGCGGAGCACGAGGAGCGCCGCGGCGCCCGCGACGAGCGCCACGCTGGCGACGAGCGGGCGGACGACGCCCTCGCCGGAGCCCACCGACGCGAGCATCACGACGGCCACGAGCGCGGTGGTGGCCGACCAGGCGGATCCCGCGATCCGAGGGTCCGCGGGATCGCGCGCGCCGCGGAGGACGAGTGCGCCGACCGCCGCGAGGACCGCCGCCGTGACCACCAGCTGGAGGTCGACGGCCGGCTCGCGGGCGGGCTCCGCGGAGAGCCGCAGCGCCCGCACGGCGCCGACGACCAGGAGCCCGATGCCGCCGCCGATCACGACGGCGCGCAGCAGCGGGCGGACGCCGGACGGCGCGCGGCGCAGCACGGCGGCGGCTGCCAGGGCGAGGGCCGCGCAGATCCCGGTGAGGACGGCGGGCCGGAGCACGTCGTCCGGCCGACCCGCGGGGGCGAGCGGCAGGACCGCGGTGAGGATCCCCGCGAGCGTCAGCGCGGCGACGCCGCGCCGGACGGGAGGCCCGGCCGCGTCCCCGACGCCGCCGTCGGCGCGGAGCGCGGCGCGGTGCATCAGCGCGGCGACGAGGAGCAGGACGCCGGCGACGGGCAGCCAGTACGCCTCCGGCGTGGTGGTGCCGCTCGCGAACAGCCGCGACCACAGCGCCGCGATGCCCGTGCCGAGCGCCGTCCACCCCCACGCGCGGCGGGCGCTGCGGGACACGAGCAGCCCGTCGTGCGCGACGGACAGGACCAGCGCCGTGGCGGCGACGACGAGCAGCGGGATCCACAGGAGCTCGCGACCCGCGCGCGTGGGATCGACGGAGACGGCGACGATCAGCGCGCCGCCGACCACGACGGCGGCGCCGACGTCGAGGGCGACGCGCAGCGCGCGCGACGCGTGCCGGTAGCCGAGGAGGGCGGCCGCGGCGACGACGAGGGCGACCGCGGCGGGGACGACGCCGTGCGGCGTGGATCCGCGGTCGACGAGGGCGGCGGGGGTCAGGACGGCGAGCAGCAGCGTCGGCGCCACGAGTCCGCCCGTGGTCAGTCGCCAGCGACGCAGGGCCGTGGTCCCGGCGGCCCGTGGGGCGGCGGTCTCGTCGTCGGCGCGGGGCGCGCGGGCGGGGAGGGCGACGCGCCGGACGCCGCCGACCGTCCACGCCACGAGGCCGACGACGAGGACCGCCTGCGCGGCCGTCGACCAGGCCGGCGACGCGGTCAGCGCGCCCCCGGCGTAATCCGCTCCGACGACCGCGACGGGCAGGGCCGTCAGGCACGCGGGCAGGAGCGCGGTCGCGAGCAGTGCACGCCGTCGCACGCCCGGTCGCCCCCGGAGGATGCCGGCGACGAGGAGGATCAGCGCGGAGCCCAGGAGGAGGAGCGTGACCGGGTCCGCGCCCGCGCCGAGCGAGGCCCTCAGGGGCGGGGATCCGATGACGCCGGCGTGCGCGAGCGACGGCGCGAGCGCGGCCGCGGCGACGAGGCCCACGAGCGCGGCCCCGGCCGTGGTGAGCCGCGCGGCGTCCTCCGTGCGCGCTGTCCGGGACCCGACGACGAGGAGCAGGACCACGAGGGGGGTGACCGCCCACCACGTGCCCGTGCTCGCCCAGGACGTCGTCCAGGCGAGGCAGCCGGCCGCGATGGATAGCGCCAGGAGAGGGGCGTCGGGGGCGGCGGGACGACCGGCGGGCAGGCCGGGTGCCGTGCCCGCGGGGGATCCCGACGGCGCGCCGACGGGGGAGGACGGCGACACCCGCGACGAGAGCCGCCAGGCGAGCGCGCCCGCGGAGACGACGAGGTACGCGCCGGCCACGACGACGACCGGCCCGAGGGCGGGGACCGCCACGACGACGGTGGCCGCTCCTGTCCACGCGAGGAGGAGGCGGCGGACCCCGAGGCGTCGGCCCGCGAGAGAGGCCACGGCGGTGAGGATCCACACCGCGACGAGTCCGAGCACGGCCGCGCGGACATCCGCGGTGAGGTCGGGGAGGTCGCTGGCCCGGCCGAGGACCGCGACCAGGTCGTCGAGCGGCCTCTGCTCCCAGGCGGACATGCCGACGACCAGCGCGGCCGTGACGCCGCCGAGGCCGGCGACCGCGGCGGGCAGCCCGGCGATGCACGCGACGACGAGGGCGGCGACCGCGGCGATCCGGGCTGTCGTGGCGAGGACGGGGTGCCGCAGCCGTCGGGCCGCCACGTCGAGCGCGGCTGCCACGAGCGCCGCGGCCACGAGCTGCGCGCAGAGCGTGAGGAGCGCCGGTCCGCCCATGAGCGCCGTCACCGGGAGGGCGGCCGCCGCGCCCGCGCCGGCGACCACCGCGGCGAGGACGCGCAGCGCATCCGTCCGCGGCCCGGGCGACGCCGCGTCCGCGTCCTGCGGCGCGGCGCCCGGGATGCTGCTGTCGGCCCCGGCGGCGAGCTGCGGCGCGTCTCCGGCCGCGTCGACGTCCGCGCCGGCCACCGGCCCGCCCGAGACGGCGCCCGCGTCGCCGAGGGCGCGGGGCGAGCGGGACGCGGGCCGGGCGAGGGCCCATGCGTGCGCGCCGCTGGCGACGGCCGCGATCAGGAGGGGGAGCGCGGGCACGGCGTCGGTGTCGACCGCGCTGGCGGCTCCGGCGACGACGGCCGCGGTCGCGGCGACGACGCCCACGACCCGGAGGATCCCGCGCTCGAGGAGGTCGGGCAGGGCGGGGGCGCCGGATCTCGGAGCCGCGTGCACGAGGGCGACGGCGGAGGCCGCCGCGAGGGCGAGCGCCGCACGGGTCCCGGCGTCCGTGGAGGGGACGGCGCCGACCAGCAGGCCGGCCGCGACGGGGAGTCCCGCCCAGCCGGCGATGCCCGCCGCGCGGATCCGCAGCAGGCGCCGGAGGCCGAGGAGCGCCGCGGAGACGACGAGCGTGCCGACGCCGAAGTGGACGAACGGGTCGTTCGACGCCGCGCCCGCGAGGTCGTAGGACCGCACCGCCCAGACGTCGAGGTGCAGCAGCACGATGCCCACGAGGCCCACGGCCTCGGCCGTGCCGGGCAGTCGACGCCGGGCGAGGACGCCCGCAGCCGTGAGGGCGGCGAGGGTGACGGCCGCGGTGATGGCCGCCCGCACGACGAGCCCGTAGGTGACGAAGGCGTAGACGACGTAGAAGACGGCGGCGACCGAGAGCAGGACCACGCCGACGGCGAGCAGCACGGCCGGGACGCTGATGCGGCGCCGCGGTGCCGCGGGCGCGGCATCCGGGCGCACGGCCGGCGGGATCCCGACCGGCTCCTCCGTCGGGTGGGCGGCGGCGTCAGACGCACGGGACCCCGCCGGCTCGCGCCGCGCGACGGACGCCGCCGGGGCGCTGGCGGCAACCGACGGCGGCTCCACGGCCGGCGGCGGAGCGGCGGCGGCATCGGGCACCGGACGCAGCATCGGTGCGGGCTCGCGCTCGGGACCCGCGGCCGCTCGGCTCCATCGCCGCATGGCGTCGACCAGCCGCTCCCGCTCCGCGACCGCGTCGACGACGCGGTGCGACGCCTCGAGCACGGCCGCCGCCTCGGGCGCCCGGACGTCGACGCCGCAGCGCCCGCAGACGAGCGCGCCGAGCGGCGCGAAGCACGCCGGGCACAGGTCCGTGCGCAGGAGGTCGTCGGTGCGTGCGGGCCAGGGCCGGGCGCCGATCCGCGATCCCCGTGCGTCGTCCTCGACCATGCCGCCCCCCGAGCTCGCTCCTTGCGGAAGCTCCCAGGCTATCCACGGAGGAGGAAGCTACCCGGGCCGACGGGCGGGACGCGCGCGGTCTCCCCGAACGGGGGAGGAGGAGGGCGGGACGGGCTGGGGAGGAGCCGCGTGGCCGCGATGGAGGGGATGACGGGAATCGAACCCGCGTGATCAGTTTGGAAGACTGAGGCTCTACCATTGAGCTACATCCCCGCGACGCCGGCACCATCGCCCCCGATGGGACGTGCGCCGGATGCGCGGGATCCAGCGTAGCGCAGCCTCCCGCCGCCGGTGACCAGCGCCCGGCACGAGTCGGATAGGCTGTGCCACGGTCGGATCGGCTTCCGCGCGCCTGCACGTCATGGGGGCTCGGCGCCCGCCTCGACCGAGGGAATGCGTGGCAGCCGGGGCGTAGCGTAGTGGCTAGCGCGTCCGCTTTGGGAGCGGAAGACCGCAGGTTCGAGTCCTGTCGCCCCGACCACATCCCCGACGACGAAATGCCGTCTCAGCCGAGGCGCGTACCGCGATTACAGGAGAACTCCACACGTGAAGACCACGGTCGAAAAGCTGAGCCCCACGCGCGTCAAGCTCGCGATCTCTGCCACCCCCGAAGACCTGAAGCCGCACATCGACCACGCATACGGCCACATCGCCGAGCAGGTCAACATCCCCGGCTTCCGCAAGGGCAAGGTGCCGCCCGCCATCATCGACCAGCGCGTCGGCCGCGAGGCCGTGCTGGAGCACGCCGTCAACGACGGCATGGACGGCTTCTACCAGGCCGCCGTCAAGGAGACGGACATCCGCCCCCTCGGCCGCCCCGAGGCGGACGTCAAGGAGTGGCCCGGCAAGGACCTCACCGGCGAGCTGCTCCTCGAGATCGAGGTCGACGTGCGCCCCGAGTTCGACATGCCCGCCTACGAGGGCCTCGAGCTCACGGTGGACTCCGTCGAGGTCACCGACGACGAGGTCGGCACCGAGCTCGACAGCCTCCGCAGCCGCTTCGGCACGCTGATCACGGTCGACCGCCCCGCGAAGACGGGCGACTTCGTCCAGATCGACCTCACCGCCACCATCGCCGGCAACGCCGTCGACACCGCGAGCGGCATCTCCTACGAGCTCGGCTCGGGCGACCTCATCGACGGCATCGACGAGGCCCTCGAGTCCCTCACCGCCGGCGAGAGCACCACCTTCGAGTCGAAGCTGCTCGGCGGCGACAACGAGGGCGAGACCGCGGAGATCGCCGTCACCGTCCAGTCCGTCAAGGAGCGCGAGCTGCCCGAGGCCGACGACGACTTCGCCCAGATCGCCAGCGAGTTCGACACCATCGACGAGCTGCGCGCGGACCTCAAGGTCCAGGTCGGCAAGTCCAAGGTCTTCGGCCAGGTCACGCAGGCCCGCGACCAGATCGTCGACAAGCTGCTCGAGTCCGTCGAGATCCCCGTCCCCGAGAAGCTCGTCGAGGACGAGGTGCACCGCCACCTCGAGAACGAGAACCGCCTCGAGGACGACGTGCACCGCGCCGAGGTCAAGGAGTCCAGCGAGAAGGCGTTCCGCCAGCAGCTGCTCCTCGACGTCATCGCCGAGAAGGAGGAGCTGAAGGTCAGCCAGGACGAGCTGACCCAGTACCTCATCCAGGGCGCGCAGCAGTACAACATGGAGCCGAACGAGTTCGTCCAGGTGCTGCAGCAGAACAACCAGATCCCCGCCATGGTCGGCGAGGTCGCGCGCAACAAGGCCCTCGCGGTCGTGCTCGACAAGGCCCGTGTCGTGGATGCCGACGGCGAGGTCGTCGACGTCACCGAGTTCACGCAGCCCGTCGTGCGCGACGCGGACGCCGTCACCGAGGAGCCCGCGGACGCGGACGCCGAGGCCGTCGTCGCCGACGCCCCCGCGGAGGAGGCCGCTGAGGCCCCCGCCGCCGAGGAGGCGCCCGCCGAGAAGCCGAAGAAGAAGGCGCCCGCGAAGAAGAAGGCCGCCGAGAAGGCCGCCGACTCCGAGTAGTCGCATCCGCCGATCCGCCGCGGCGGGTCGACACCACGAGGGCCCGGGGAGCATCAGCTCCCCGGGCCCTCGTGCGTGCGACGGCTGCGCTCTCCGCCCGCGGCGGCTGCGCTCTCCGCCCGCGGCGGCTGCGCTCTCCGCCCGCGGCGGCTGCGCTCTCCGCCCGCGGCGAACACGGGCGTAGGGGCGGATCCGCTCCGATAGATTCATGACTCGAAGCGACGAATGAATGGGAGCTCGAACAATGGCCGAACCGACACTGGTACCCGGTGTTTTTGACCGACTGCTGAAGGACCGCATCATCTGGCTCGGATCCGAGGTCCGCGACGACAACGCGAACGAGATCTGCGCGAAGATCCTGCTGCTGGCGGCGGAGGATTCCGAGAAGGACATCTTCCTGTACATCAACTCTCCCGGCGGTTCCATCACCGCGGGAATGGCCATCTACGACACCATGCAGTTCGTCCCGAACGACATCGTCACCGTCGGGATCGGCATGGCCGCGTCCATGGGCCAGCTGCTCCTCACGAGCGGCACCAAGGGCAAGCGCTACATCACGCCGAACGCGCGCGTGCTGCTGCACCAGCCCCACGGCGGCTTCGGCGGCACGTCGAGCGACATCCAGACGCAGGCCCAGCTCATCCTCTCGATGAAGCAGCGCCTCGCCGAGATCACCGCGGGCCAGACCGGCAAGACGGCCGAGCAGATCAACGAGGACGGCGACCGCGACCGCTGGTTCACCGCCCAGGAGGCCCTCGAGTACGGCTTCGTCGACCACATCCGCGAGTCGGCGACCGACGTCGTCGGCGGCGGCGGCACCGAGACCTCCTAGAGCCCGCGACAGAGAAGACAGGTAAGAGAAGAGAACATGGAACTCCCCACCTTCGGCGGCGCCCGCGGCGCCGGCTCCACCGCCACGAGCCCGTCGTCGCGGTACATCCTCCCCAGCTTCGAGGAGCGCACGGCCTACGGCTACAAGCGCCAGGACCCGTACGCGAAGCTCTTCGAGGACCGCATCATCTTCCTCGGCGTGCAGGTCGACGACGCGTCCGCGGACGACGTCATGGCCCAGCTGCTCGTGCTCGAGTCGATGGACCCCGACCGCGACATCGTGATGTACATCAACTCGCCCGGCGGCTCCTTCACAGCCATGACGGCGATCTACGACACGATGCAGTACGTGTCGCCGCAGATCCAGACCGTCTGCCTCGGTCAGGCGGCGTCCGCCGCCGCCGTGCTGCTCGCGGGCGGCGCGCCCGGGAAGCGCCTCGCGCTCCCCAACGCGCGCGTGCTCATCCACCAGCCGGCCACCGGCGAGTCGAGCGGCGGCCAGGCCTCCGACATCGAGATCCAGGCCGCGGAGATCATGCGCATGCGCTCCTGGCTCGAGGACACGCTCGCGTCGCACACCAACCGCGACCGCGAGCAGATCAACCGCGACATCGAGCGCGACAAGATCCTCGGCGCGAACGAGGCGCTCGAGTACGGCCTCATCGACCAGGTCCTCACCTCGCGCAAGAACCTGACGGCGGCGCTCCCCGCCCGCTAGGCCCGCACGGACGAGAGGGGCGGTCGGCATCAGCCGACCGCCCCTCTTCCGCGTGCGCGCGCGTCAGGCCGCGGGCTCCGCGATCTCGCCGCGCTCGATCGCCTCGAGCTCGAGCTCCCGCACGATGGGCAGCACCTGCGTGCCGAACACCTCGATGTCCTCGAGGTAGTGGAGGAAGCCGAGGAGCAGCAGGTCCACCCCGCGCTTGCGGTACTCGACCATGCGCCGCGCGATCTGCTCCGGCGTGCCGATGAGGCCCGTGCGGAAGCCGTCGTTGTACTGGACGAGGTCGCGGAACGTGGAGTCCGACCACATGCCCTTGCCGTCGCCGGTGGAGGATCCCGCCTGCTTCACCGCCTGGCGGAAGCCCTCGACGGCGTCGGGGTTGGCCTTGGCGATGATCTCCTCGAGCACGTCCTGCGCCTCCTGCTCCGTGTCGCGCGCGATCACGAAGCCGTTGAGGCCGAACCGGACGCGCTCGGCGCGGCCGGCAGCGCGGGCCGACGCCAGCACGTCGACGCGCTGCTCCTCGAACCCGGCGAAGTCCTTGCCGTTGGAGAAGTACCAGTCGGTGACGCGACCGCCCATCTCGCGCGCGTCCGTGCTGTTGCCGCCCATGAAGATCTCGGGGTGCGCACGGCCGGGCACCTGGACGGGCGGCGGCTTCAGCGTGAAGTCGTGGATCCGGTAGAAGTCGCCGAGGTGCGTGAAGTCCTTCTCCGTCCAGAGGCCCCGGAGCACGCGGATGAACTCCTCCGTGCGGCGGTAGCGCTCCCCGTGCTCCAGCCACGGCTCGCCGAACCCGACGAACTCGTCCTTGAGCCACCCCGACACGACGTTGACCGCGGCCCGGCCGTGCGACATGTGGTCGGCCGTGATGATCCACTTCGCGAGCACGCCCGGGTGCCAGAGGCCGGGGTGCACGGCCGCGATGACCTTGAGGCGCTCCGTCGCGAGCAGGAGGCCGAGCGAGAACGACGTCGACTCGTGCTGCTGGTCCGCGCCGTAGGAGGCGGCGTAGCGCACCTGGCTCAGTGCGTAGTCGAAGCCGTTCCGCTCCGCGAGCTGCGCGACGCGGACGTTGAAGTCGAAGTCGAAGTGGGTGCGCTGCTCGATGTCGCTCGTGACGAGGCCGCCCGAGACGTTCGGGACCCAGTAGGCGAAGGACAGCGCGTCGGGGGATGCGGGAGCGGTGTGGTCTGTCATGCCGACATGGTGGGTGACGGGAGCCGGGAGCCGGCTCGGTGTTGCGCAGTGTGACACGGGATCCGGCCGCGACCGGCCACGCCCCCAGGGGTCCGGGCGATGTCCGGTGCACGGGTTAGGCTCGTGGCACACCGCACGACTTCCGGGGAGGCATTCATGGCACGCATCGGCGAGAGCGCGGATCTGCTCAAGTGCTCCTTCTGCGGGAAGAGCCAGAAGCAGGTCCAGCAGCTGATCGCGGGGCCGGGCGTCTACATCTGCGACGAGTGCGTGGAGCTCTGCAACGAGATCATCGAGGAGCGCCTGGCCGAGGCCAGCGAGGAGACCACGGGCGAGTTCGACCTCCCCAAGCCGAAGGAGATCTTCGGCTTCCTCGACGAGTACGTCATCGGGCAGGAGGCCGCCAAGCGCGCGCTCTCCGTCGCGGTCTACAACCACTACAAGCGCGTGCGCGCCGTCGGCACCATCGGTCCGGCCGAGACCGTGGGCGACGAGATCGAGATCGCGAAGAGCAACATCCTCCTCATCGGCCCGACCGGCTGCGGCAAGACCTACCTCGCGCAGACGCTCGCGAAGCGGCTCAACGTGCCGTTCGCGGTAGCGGACGCCACGGCCCTCACCGAGGCGGGCTACGTGGGCGAGGACGTGGAGAACATCCTCCTCAAGCTCATCCAGGCGGCCGACTACGACGTGAAGCGCGCCGAGACCGGCATCATCTACATCGACGAGGTCGACAAGATCGCGCGGAAGGCCGAGAACCCGAGCATCACGCGCGACGTGTCGGGCGAGGGCGTGCAGCAGGCGCTGCTGAAGATCCTCGAGGGCACCGTCGCCTCGGTGCCGCCGCAGGGCGGGCGCAAGCACCCGCACCAGGAGTTCATCCAGGTCGACACCACCAACGTGCTCTTCATCGTGGCCGGCGCGTTCGCCGGGCTCGAGGACATCATCAGCCAGCGCGCGGGCAAGAAGGGCATCGGCTTCGGCGCCCCGCTGCACCGCAAGGACGTGAACGCCGACGTGTTCGGCGAGGTCCTCCCGGAGGACCTGCACAAGTTCGGCCTCATCCCCGAGTTCATCGGTCGCCTCCCCGTGGTCACCACCGTCACGCAGCTCGACCAGCGGGCGCTCATGGAGATCCTCACGAAGCCCCGCAACGCGCTCGTGCGCCAGTACCAGCGCATGTTCGAGCTCGATGGCGTCGAGCTGGAGTTCGAGCAGGGCGCCCTGGAGTCGATCGCCGACCTCGCCGTGCTCCGCCAGACCGGTGCCCGTGGCCTCCGCGCCATCCTCGAGGAGGTGCTCGGGCCGATCATGTTCGACATCCCCTCGGACGACGAGGTGGGCCGCGTGGTCATCACCCGCGAGTCCGTGGTGCAGAACGCGGCGCCCACCATCGTGCCGCGGGCCTCGATGCTCCGCGCGGAGAAGTCCGCCTGATCCGCGGGGCCGCCTGTGGCCCGTACGACGAGAGCGCCGCACCCCGGTAGGGGCGCGGCGCTCTCGTCGTGTCGCGCCGAGGATCAGTCGGCGAGGCCCCGGCGCTCGAGCAGCGGCTCGATGACGGCGTCGCGGCCGCGGAAGTCGCGGTACGCCTCGAGCGGGTCCTTCGACCCGCCGACGCCGAGCAGGCGCGACCGGAACCGGTCGCCGTTCGCGCGCGTGAGGCCGCCGTTCTCGTGGAACCACCCCACCGTGTCGGCGTCGAGCACCTCGCTCCAGATGTAGGAGTAGTAGCCCGCGTCGTAGCCGCCCGCGAAGGTGTGCTGGAAGTAGCTGGACGCGTAGCGGGGGAGGACGGCGGGCACGTCGAGGCCGACGGCGGCGAGGGCCTCGGCCTGGAAGGCGTCCACGTCCTCGACGACGTCGTCGACGCCGATGCGGTGCCACGCCTGGTCGAGCAGCGCGGCGCCGAGGTACTCGCTCGTGAGGAAGCCCTCGTTGAACGCGCTCGACGCCTGCACGGCGGCGACGAGCTCGTCGGGCATCCGCTCGCCGGTCTCGTGGTGCACGGCGTACGAGGCGAGGATCTCGGGCCACAGCATCCACATCTCGTTGACCTGGCTGGGGAACTCGACGAAGTCGCGGAAGACGTTCGTCCCGGCGAAGCGCGGGTAGGTCACGCGGGCGAAAAGGCCGTGCAGCGCGTGGCCGAACTCGTGGAAGAGCGTGTTCGTCTCGTCGTAGCTGAGGAGGGTGGGGCTGCCCGCGGGCGGCTTCGGCACGTTGAGGTTGTTGAGCACCACCGTGGGCGTGTCGAGCAGGGCGCTCTGGGAGATGAGGGGGTTCATCCACGCGCCGCCGCGCTTCGAGTCGCGCGTGTGCAGGTCGAGGACGTAGAGGCCGACGGGCGAACCGTCCTCGTCGCGCACCTCGAAGACGCGCGCGTCGGGGTGGTAGGCGACGATGTCGTCGCGCTCCGTGAAGGTCACGCCGTACAGCTCGGTCGCCGCGCGGAAGACGCCGTCGCGGAGGACGCGGTCGGCCTCGAGGTACGGGCGCATCCGCTCGGTGTCGACGTCGTAGCGTTCGGTGCGGACCTTCTCGCTGTAGAAGGCCCAGTCCCATGCGGCCAGCTCGAAGGTGGGCTCGCCGCGCTCCTCCTGCGTGCGGTCGATCACGCGCTGCAGCTCGACGGCCTCGGCGCGGGCGTTGCGCGCCGCGGCGGGGGCGAGCCGGCCCAGCATGTCGGCGACGGCCTCGGGCGTCCCGGCGGTCTGGTCCGCGGTGACGGCGGCCGCGTGGCTCGGGAAGCCGAGGAGGGCGGCGCGCTCGGCGCGGAGCCGCGTGATCTCCAGCACGAGCGGGCGGTTGTCGTGCGCGTTCCCGCGGGCGCCGCGGGCGAGCGACGCCTCCATGATCCGCTGGCGCAGCCCGCGGTCGGTGAGCTGCGACAGGTACGGGTGCCCGGTCGGGAGCACGAGCGTGATGAGGTGCTCGCCCTCGAGCCCGCGGTCGGCGGCGGCCTGCGCGGCGGCCGCGATCGCTCCCTCGCCCAGGCCGTCGAGCTCGGCGACGTCGTCGACGACGACGGCGAGGTCGTTCGTGTCCTCCAGCAGGTTCGACTCGAAGCGCGTGGTGAGCACGGAGAGGCGGCGGTTGAGGTCCCGGAGGCGCTCCTTCGCGTCGTCGTCGAGGCCGGCGCCCGCGATCGTGAACTCGGCGAGGTACCGCTCGACGAGGTAGACGGACTCGGCGTCGAGGCCGGAGTCGTGGCGGGCGTCGTGCACCGCGCGGATCCGCGCGTAGAGGGCGGAGTCGAGGCGGATCGCGTCCTCGTGCGCCGCGAGCTCGGGGGCGATCTCCGCGTCGAGCGCGCGGGTGGCGGGGGAGCTGTCGGCCGAGGAGAGCGTGAAGAAGACGTGGCCGACGCGGTCGAGCACCCGGCCCGCGCGCTCCAGCGCCACGAGGGTGTTCTCGAACGTGGGCGGCTCCGTCGAGTCCGCGATGGCCCGCACCTCCGCGAGGTGCTCGGCGATGCCGGCCTCGAACGCGGGACGGAAGTGCTCCTCGCGGATGTCGGCGAAGGGGGGCATCCCGTAGGGGAGGGTGCTCGGTTCGAGGAAGGGGTTCGGGGACGTCGTCATACGGCGAGCCTAGGCCGGGAGCCGACCTAGGCTCGGAGGGTGAACAGCGAGCGATACACCCACGGCCACCACGAGAGCGTCCTCCGCGTGCACAGCGCGCGCACCGTCCGGAACTCCGCCGCGTACCTCGAACCGCACCTGCGGGCGGGGCTCGACGTGCTGGACGTCGGCAGCGGCCCCGGCACCATCACGGTGGAGCTCGCCGACCTCGTCGCGCCCGGCCGCGTGGTCGGCCTCGACATGTCGGAGGACGTCGTGCGGCAGGCGACCGAGCTGGCCGGGGCGCGCGGCACGGCGAACGTGGAGTTCGTCGCGGGATCCGTCTACGAGCTGCCCTACGCCGACGCGTCGTTCGACGTCGTGCACGCGCACCAGGTGCTGCAGCACGTCGGTGACCCGGTCCGCGCGCTGGCGGAGATGCGCCGCGTCACGCGCCCCGGCGGCCTGGTCGCGGCGCGCGACGTCATCTACTCGAAGGTCGCGCTCTTCCCCGAGACGGACGGCCTCCGGCTCTGGGCCGACGCCTACCTGCCGGTGCACCGCGCCAACGGCGGCGAGCCCGACGCGGGATCCCGCCTCAAGGCGTGGGCGCGCGCGGCCGGCTTCACGGACATCGCGTCGAGCGCGTCGGTCTGGTGCTTCTCCTCCGACGACGAGCGCGCGTGGTGGGGCGGCGCGTGGGCCGACCGCGCGGTGGCGTCGTCGTTCGCGGGGCAGGCGCTCGAGGGCGGCTTCGCGACGGACGACGACCTGCAGGCCATCCGCGCGGCATGGCAGGACTGGGCCGCGGACGAGGACGGCTTCCTGGCGATGCCCCACGGCGAGGTCCTCGCGCGGCGCTGAGCACGGGCCGCGGCGGCCGCGAGGCCGCGGAGACGACGGACGCGCCGACCCTCGGGCCGGCGCGTCCGTCGTGCGGGTCGGGCCGCGTCAGTCGTCGAAGGGGTCGTCCGTGGACTCGCCGGGGATGGTGATGGTCGCCGCGTCCTCGATCGGGTCGTAGCGGATCACGGTGCCGTCGTCGAGCTCGACGACGGGCTTCCGCTCCAGCCACGTGAGGGTCCAGCGCCACTGGGACGTGTCGGTCGCGAGCGCGATCACGTCCTTCTCGACGGTCTTCACCGCGAGGAGGACGACCTCGGGCAGCTCCGCCGGGGCGGTGCCGCCGACGAGCCAGCGCGTGCCGAGCTGCATCAGACGTCCTGCTCGTAGGTGACCCACGTGGTGCGGCGGGCGACCCGGTCGTAGAGGCGCTGCGCGTCGGCGTTGTCCTCGGCCGTGATCCAGCGGAGCATCCCCGCGCCCTCGCGGCGGGCGACGTCGGCGACCGCGGCGAGCAGCTGCTCGCCCACGCCCTGGCGGCGCGAGATCTCGCGCACGTACAGGTCGTCGACCAGCAGGCCGTCGGTGCCGCGGGCGAGGCGCGAGAAGCGGTGGAAGTGCGCGAGGCCGACGAGGGCGCCCTCGTGTGCGTCGTCGACGGCGACGAGCGCTGTGCTGGCGTGCCGCTCGTCGATGAGGTGGCTCCAGGCGAGGACCGCGTTCTCGTCGGTCAGCTCGGTGCCGTAGTGCTCGGCGTAGCCGGCGAACAGGTCGAACCAGGGGAAGAAGTCGCCGTCGCGGACGGGGCGGATCGAGATGGTCATGCGCGGTTCTCCTCGGGCTGCTCGACGGGGGCGAGCGTGATGCGGGTGACGGCCGGGCCGTCCCCCTCGATGAACGTCAGGTCGGTGATGCGGCCCACGGCGCGGAGGTCCCGCGCCACGAGCTCGAGCGAGCGGATGTCGTCGGCCGACGCGGAGACGACGGCCTCGGCGACGGGCGTCTTCTGCGAGGCCTTGGCGTCGGTCTTGGCGCGGCGGATGCCGACGAGCGCGCGCCCGGCGAGGGCCAGGAGCCGCGGGTCGGCCACGCCGCCGGTCGCCGGGGCGTCCGGGGCGGGCGCGGTCGGCCACGGGGCGGTGTGGATCGAGCCGTCGTGCGACCAGCTCCACGCCTCCTCGGCCGCGAACGGCACGAAGGGCGCGAACAGGCGCAGCAGCACGTCGAGGGCCTCGCGGAGGGCCGCGACGGCGGAACCCCGGTCGGCCGGGTCGGCGTCGGCCGAGTACGCGCGGTCCTTGACGAGCTCCAGGTAGTCGTCGCAGAAGGTCCAGAAGAAGCTCTCCGTGACCTCGAGCGCGCGGGCGTGGTCGTACTCCTCGAGCGCGGTGGTCGCGGTCTCGACGACCTCGGCCAGGGCGGCGAGCATGCCGACGTCGACGGCGTGGGTGGCGCGGGCACCCTCGGGGGCCTCGAAGGACAGGATGAACTTCGCCGCGTTGAGGACCTTGATCGCGAGTCGGCGGCCGATCTTGATCTGCGTCGGGTTCTGCGGGTCCATGGCGGCGTCGACGCCGAGGCGCGCGGACGCGGCCCAGTAGCGCACCGCATCCGAGCCGAACTGCTCGAGCGTCGCGGCGGGCGTGACGACGTTGCCCTTCGACTTCGACATCTTCTTGCGGTCGGGGTCGAGGATCCAGCCGGAGATCGCGGCCGTCCTCCAGGGCGCCCGGCCGTGCTCCAGCTCGGCGCGGAGGACGGTGGAGAAGAGCCACGTGCGGATGATGTCCTGGCCCTGCGGCCGCATCGAGAACGGGAACACGAGGTCGAACAGCTCCGGGTCGCGCTCCCAGCCGCCCGCGAGCTGCGGGGTGAGGGAGGAGGTGGCCCAGGTGTCCATGACGTCGAGCTCGCCCTGGAAGCCGCCGGGCACGCCGCGCTGATCCTCGGAGTAGCCGGGGGCGGGATCCGACGACGGGTCGACGGGCAGCTGGTCCTCCGACGGCGTGATCGCGCGGTCGAACTCGGGGTTGCCGCCGGCGTCGAGCGGGTACCAGACGGGCAGCGGCACGCCGAAGAAGCGCTGGCGGGAGACGAGCCAGTCGCCGTTGAGGCCGCCGACCCAGTTCTCGTAGCGCACGCGCATGAAGTCGGGCACGAAGCCGATCTCGCGGCCGCGGCCGATGAGGCCCTCGCGCAGCTCCTCGTCCCGGCCGCCGTTGCGGATGTACCACTGGCGGGTCGAGACGATCTCGAGGGGCTTGTCGCCCTTCTCGTAGAACTTGACGGGGTGGGTGATCTTGCGGGGCTCGCCGATCAGCTCGCCGGACTCCGTGAGGAGCTCGACCACGGCCGCCTTGGCGGAGAAGACCGTCTTGCCGGCGATGGCGGCGTACGCCTCGCGGCCGGCCTCCGACGTGATGGCGGCGGGCGCCTCGGAGACGATGCGGCCGTCGAAGCCGACGATCGCGCGGTTCTCCAGCTGCAGCTCGCGCCACCACACGACGTCGTTGAGGTCGCCGAACGTGCAGACCATGGCGATGCCGGATCCCTTGTCGGGCTGCGCGAGGTGGTGCGCGAGCACGGGGACCTCGACGCCGAAGACCGGCGTCGTGACGGTGGTGCCGAACAGGCCCTGGTAGCGCTCGTCGTCGGGGTGCGCGACGAGGGCCACGCACGCCGCGAGGAGCTCGGGGCGGGTCGTGTCGATGATCACGTCGTCGCCGTCCGGGCGGTGGAACGCGAGGCGGTGGTAGGCGCTCGGCTGCTCGCGGTCCTCGAGCTCGGCCTGCGCGACGGCGGTGCGGAAGGTGACGTCCCACAGCGTGGGCGCGTCGGCCTGGTAGGCCTCGCCGCGGGCGAGGTTGCGGAGGAACGCGCGCTGCGAGGCGACCTGCGCCTCGGCGCCGATGGTGCGGTAGCTCTGGCGCCAGTCGACGCTGAGGCCGAGCGTGCGGAAGAGGTCCTCGAACTGCTTCTCGTCCTCCTCGGTGAGGCGCTCGCACAGCTCGATGAAGTTGCGGCGGGAGATGGGCTGCTGGTCGCCGGGCTTCGACGTGCCGCCGGTCTCGGCGGGCCGGTAGTCCGGGTCGTAGGGGAGCGTCGGGTCGCAGCGGACGCCGTAGAAGTTCTGCACGCGGCGCTCGGTGGGGAGGCCGTTGTCGTCCCAGCCGAGCGGGTAGAAGACGCTCTCGCCGCGCATGCGGCGGTAGCGGGCGATCACGTCGGTGTGCGTGTAGCTGAAGACGTGGCCGATGTGGAGGGATCCGCTCGCCGTGGGCGGCGGGGTGTCGATGGAGAAGACGGTGCCGGCGGCGGCCTCGTCGCGGCGGAAGTCGTACGTGCCGTCGGCCTGCCAGCGGCCGCCCCACTTCGCCTCGAGGCCCTCGAGGGCCGGCTTGTCGGGGACCCGGGCGACCTGCGCGGCCTGCCCCTCGGCGGTGTCCGGACGTCGTTCGTCTGCCATGCGTGCTCCGGTTCCCTCAGTGTGGACGGCACCGTGTCGATGGTGAGGTGCCTGCTGTGCGGGGTTCACGCTACCGGATGGGGGCCGCGGGGCCGGATGCGCGGGGGTCAGGGCCCCGCGCATCCGGCCGGGCGGGTCACGCCGTGGCGTCGGCGGCGGCCTCCCGGAAGGCCCGGCGCATCGCGTCGACGCGGGCCGTCAGCGCCGCCGGCACCCGGCCGCCGAAGCGGGCGAAGTGCGCGTCGACGGCGTCGAGCTCCTCGAGCCAGGAGGCGGGATCCAGCGCCAGCAGCTCCTCGAGGGCGCCCTCGGCGAGGTCGAGGCCCGCGACGTCGAGGTCGGCCGGCACGGGCAGGCCGCCGACGGGGCTGGGGCGGGCGGGCACGCGGTCCTCGATGCGGCGGACGACCCACTCGAGCACGCGCGCGTTCTCGCCGAAGCCCGGCCAGAGGAAGGAGCCGTCCTCGCCGCGGCGGAACCAGTTGACCTGGAAGACGCGCGGCGCGCCGTCGCCGAGGCCCGCGCCGACCTCGAGCCAGTGCCGCCAGTGGTCGGCCATGTCGTAGCCGACGAAGGGCTGCATCGCGAACGGGTCGTGCCGCAGCTCGCCCACGCGCCCCTCGGCCGCGGCCGTGCGCTCGCTGGCCATGGTCGCGCCGAGGAAGACGCCGTGCTCCCAGCCGTCGGCCTCGGCGACGAGCGGCACGTTGGTCGCGCGGCGGCCGCCGAAGAGGATCGCGTCGACCACCACGCCGTCGGGGTCGTCCCAGGCGTCCGCGAGCGTCGGGCACTGCTCGATGCCCACGGTGAAGCGCGCGTTGGGGTGCGCGGCGGGCGTGCCCGACGCGGGGGACCACGGCTGCCCCTGCCAGTCGACGAGGCCGGCCGGCGGCGTGGGCGTCATGCCCTCCCACCACACGTCCCCGTCGGGGCGGAGCGCGACGTTCGTGTAGATGGCGTTGCCCCAGATGGTCGACATCGCGACGGGGTTCGTGGCCTCGCCGGTGCCGGGCG
Organism: Clavibacter zhangzhiyongii; assembly: GCF_014775655.1. Taxonomy (NCBI): domain Bacteria; kingdom Bacillati; phylum Actinomycetota; class Actinomycetes; order Micrococcales; family Microbacteriaceae; genus Clavibacter; species Clavibacter zhangzhiyongii. Next base: position 1,472,720 of record NZ_CP061274.1, read on the forward strand.
CGACGCCGAACAGGCCGCGCTCGGGGTTGACCGCGCGGAGCCGGCCCTGCACGTCGGGCCGGAGCCAGGCGATGTCGTCGCCGAGCGTCTCGACGCTCCAGCCGGGGATCGTGGGCGTCAGCATCGCGAGGTTCGTCTTGCCGCACGCGGACGGGAACGCGGCGGCGACGTGGAAGCGGCGGCCCTCCGGGCTCGTGATGCGGATGAGGAGCATGTGCTCGGCGAGCCAGCCCTCGTCGCGCGCCATGGCCGAGGCGATGCGGAGCGAGAAGCACTTCTTGCCGAGGAGCGCGTTGCCGCCGTAGCCCGAGCCGAACGAGATGATCTCGCGCTCCTCGGGGAAGTGGCAGATGCGCTTGTCGGGGTTGTGCGGCCACGGGACGTCCGCGGTGCGGCGGCCGGCGTCGTCGACGAGCGGCGCGCCGAGCCCGTGCAGCGCGCGCACCCAGGCGGTGTCGGGGCCGATCAGGCGGAGCGCGTCGTCGCCCATCCGGGTCATGAGGGCCATGCTCGCGACGACGTACGGGCTGTCGGTGATCTGCACGCCGAGCTGCGAGATCGCGCCGCCGAGAGGGCCCATGGAGAACGGGACGACGTAGAGGGTGCGGCCGCGCATGGATCCCGCGAACAGCTCCCGCAGCTCCGCGCGCGTCTCGACGGGGTCGCGCCAGTTGTTCGTGGGGCCGGCGTCCGCCTCGCGCGCCGAGCAGATGAAGGTGCGGTCCTCGACGCGCGCCACGTCGGCCGGGTCGCTGCGGGCGAGGAAGCTGTGCGGGCGCCACTCGGGGTTCAGCCGGATGAGCGTGCCGTCCTCCACCATGCGCCGGGTGAGGCGGTCGTACTCGGCGACGCTGCCCGTGCACCACACGACCCGGTCGGGGAGGGTGAGCGCCGCCACCTCGGCGACCCAGGCGGCGACGCGGGGGTCGCGGCAGAGGGCGGGGGCGGCCGTGCCGGGCGGGAGCGGGCGGGCGTCGGGGGCGGGTGCGCCGGTGCCGGTGCCGGTCCGGCTGCCGCGCGGGCGGTCGGCGGCGGTGTGCGGGGGTGCGTCCTGGATGGTGGTCATGTCGGTCCGTCCTCGTCGATCGGTCTGTTGTTCCAGCCTGCGACCCGTCAGGATGGGCTTCGGGGATCCGTCGGCGTGAAGAAGCGCCGATGTTCACGGAGAGGTGAAGGAATGGACCAGCTCGTCATCGGACGCCGCATCCGGCACGCGCGGAAGGGCGCGGGGCTCACGCTCCAGGCGCTGGGGGAGCGGGCGGGGATCCTGCCGAGCCAGCTGAGCATGATCGAGAACGGCCGGCGCGAGACGCGGCTGTCGACCCTCGGGCGCATCGCGGGCGCGCTGGGCGTCGACGTCACGCACCTGCTCGCTACGGAGGCGCCCGACGCCCGCTCGGCCCTCGAGATCGAGCTCGACCGGGCGCAGCGCTCCTCGCTCTACGGCTCGCTCGGGCTGCCCGCCGTCCCCGCGAGCCGGGCCCTGCCGCAGGAGACGCTCGAGGCGCTCGTCGGGCTGCACCGCGAGCTCGCGCGCCGCGCCCGCGAGTCGATCGCGACGCCCGAGGAGGCCAGGCGGGCGAACACCGAGCAGCGGCTGATGATGCGCGGGCGCGACAACCACATGCCGGCCATCGAGGACCTGGCCGAGCGGATGCTGGCCGACGTGGGGCACCGCAGCGGCGCGCTCTCGCACCGCAGCGTGAGCCGGATGGCGGAGGGCCTCGGCTTCGAGCTCATCTACGTCGACGACCTGCCGCGCTCGACGCGCTCGGTGACCGACCTCGGCTCGGGGCGGATCTACCTGCCGCCCGCGTCCATCCCCGGCGGGCACGGCCTCCGCTCCATGGCGCTCCAGGCGATGGCCCACCGCGTGCTCGGCCACGAGGAGCCGGCGAGCTACGCCGACTTCCTCCGGCAGCGGCTGGAGATCAACTACTTCGCCGCCGCGTGCCTCATGCCGCTCACCCAGTCGGTCGAGTTCCTCAGCGAGGCCAAGGCGCGCCGCGACCTCGCGGTGGAGGACTTCCGCGACGCGTTCGGCGTGACGCACGAGGCGGCGGCGCTCCGGCTCACGAACATCAGCACGACCCACCTCGACCTGCGCGTGCACTTCCTCCGGGTCGGTGGCGACGGCGCGGTCTACAAGGCGTACGAGAACGACGGGCTGCCGCTGCCCGTCGACGTCACGGGTGCCGTGGAGGGACAGCCGGTGTGCCGGGAGTGGGCGGCGCGCGGTGCGTTCGACCGGACGAACCGGACGACCGAGTTCCACCAGTACACCGACACGCCCGCGGGCAGCTTCTGGTGCTCGACGCAGACGGGATCGACCGCGGAGGGCGAGTACTCCATCTCCTTCGGAGTGCCGTTCGCGCACGCCAAGTGGTTCCGCGGCCGGGAGACGACGGCCAGGAGCGTCTCGCGGTGCCCGGACGAGTCGTGCTGCCGGCGGGCGGATCCCGAGGACGCGGACCGCTGGCGCGACCGGGCCCGGCCGAGCGCCCGGCTGCACGCGCACATCCTCGCGCCCCTGCCGCGCGGGTCCTTCCCGGGCGTGGACGACCGGGAGCTGTACGCGTTCCTCGACCGGCACGCCGGGGTGTGACGCGGGCGCCGGGCGGGTATCGGCGGGCGGCGAGGGCGCGGATCAGCGCGGGGCGGCCCCCGCGTCGAGCCGCGGGACGGCCTCGAGCAGCGCGCGCGTGACGGGGTGCGTCGGGCGCGCCAGCACGTCGTCGGCGGATCCGCGCTCCACGACGCGCCCCTCGCTCATCACCGCGACCTCGTCGCTCATGTGCGCGACGACGCCGAGGTCGTGGGAGATGAGGAGGAGGCCGAGGCCGAGGCGGCGCTGCAGGTCGTCGAGGAGGTCGAGCACCTGCGCCTGCACGGCGATGTCGAGGGCGGAGACGGGCTCGTCGCAGACGAGCACCTCGGGCCGGGCCGCGAGGGCGCGCGCGATCGCGACGCGCTGGCGCTGCCCGCCGGAGAGCCGGGCGGGCCGGCGGGGCAGGATCGCGGCATCCAGCCCGACCTGCGCGAGGAGCGTGGAGGGGGAGTCGAAGGCGTCGGCGCGGGCGCGGCCCGGGACGGCGAGGGCGTCGCGGAGGATCCGCTCGACGCTCCACCGCGGGTCGAAGGACGCGAGCGGGTCCTGGTAGACCGCGCCGACGCGTGGGCGGCGCGCGCGGCGCTCGCGCTCGGGGATCCCGCTCCAGGGGGCGCCGTCGAGCGTCACGTCGCCGGCGTCGGGCTCCTCGAGCGCCAGCAGGAGCCGGGCGACCGTGGTCTTGCCGGAGCCGGAGCCGCCGACGAGGCCGAGCGTGCGGCCGCGTCGCACCTCGAGCGACACGTCGTCGACGGCCGTGCGGACGGATCCCCCCGGGCCGCGGTAGGAGCGGGTGAGGCCGGTGGCGCGGAGGACGACGCGGTCGTCGGGTGCGGGTGCGGGCGCGGCGGTGTGCCGCTCGCCGGCGGGGATGGCGGGGACAGCGGCCGCCGCGGCCGCGAGCCGGGCCTCCGACAGCGGCACCCCGCGCGGCACGCCCGTCGGCACGGCGGCCACGAGCGCGCGCGTCCGACGGTGGGCCGGCGCGCGGAGCACCTCGGCGGTCGGGCCCTCCTCCACGATGCGGCCGTCGTGCATCACGGCGACGCGGTCGGCGAGGCGCGCGACGACGGCGAGGTCGTGGCTGACGAGCAGGGTCGCCTGGCCGCGGGTGCGGAGGTCGGCGAGGAGGTCGAGGATGCGCGCCTGCACCGTGGCGTCGAGCGCCGTGGTGGGCTCGTCGGCGACGAGCAGCGGCGGGTCGAGGGCGATGGCCGCCGCGAGCAGGGCCCGCTGGCGCAGGCCGCCCGAGAGCTCGCCGGAGCGCTGCCGGGCGCGGGTCGCCGGATCCGGCATGCCGACGCGCTCGAGCAGCTCGAGCACCCGCGCCTGCCGGGCCTGCGGGTCGCGCATGCCGTGGAGGCGGAGCGCGTCGCCGATCTCGCGGCCGACGGGGCGGAGCGGGTCGAGCGAGGAGAGCGCGTCCTGCAGCACGAGCCCGACGCCGGATCCCCGGACGCGCCGCCACTCGCGGGGCCCCGCGGCGCGGAGGTCCCGCCCGCCGACCTCCAGCACGTCGGCGCGCACCTCGGCGCCGGATCCGGCGAGCCCGAGGAGGCTCCGCGCGGTCACGCTCTTGCCCGAGCCGGACGTGCCGACGAGCGCGAGGCACTCGCCGGGCGCGATCCGCAGCGAGACGCCGTGCACGACGGGCACGCCGCCGAAGGCCACGCGCAGGTCCTCGACGCGGAGGGCGAGGGGCGCGGGCGCCGGGTCGCCGTGGGGCGCGTATCCGCCGCTCACGACGCGCGCACCCGTCGCTCGAGCGCCCGGCCGAGCACCGTCGACGCGGTGGCCGTGAGCACGATCATGAGCCCCGGCACGACCGTGAGCCACGGCGCGGAGCCGATGTAGGTGCGGCCCGCGGCGAGCATGGCGCCCCACTCGGGATCCGGCGGCACGGTGCCGAGGCCCAGGTAGCTGAGGGAGGAGGCCCACACGATGGCCTGGCCGACGCCGAGCGTCCCGAGCACGAACAGCGGCGCCGCGGTGTTCGGCAGGATGTGCCGCGCGAGCAGCAGGAGCGGCGGCCGCCCGAGCACGGTGGCGGCCTCGACGTACGGCGAGCGCCGCACCGACATGACGCGGCCGCGGATGATGCGGGCGTAGCCGGGCGCCGCCGAGACGCCGACGGCGAGCGTGGCGCTGCCGATGCCGGGCCCGAGGATCACGATGAGGAAGAGCGCGAGCAGCAGCCCCGGGAACGCGAAGACGACCTCGATGACGCGGTTGACGGCGAAGTCGGCGACCCGGCCGAGGAGCGCCGCGGCGAGCCCGAGGACCGCGCCGAGCCCGAGGCCGATCGCGGTGGCGCTCACGCCGATGACGAGGCTGCGGCCGGCGCCGTGCACGACGCGCGTGAGGACGTCGCGGCCCGACTCGTCCGTGCCGAGGAGGTGCCCGGCGCCGGGCGGGCGGAAGGCCTCGGCCGGCGCGATGGCGAGCGGGTCGCCCGGCGCGAGGAGGCCGGGCGCGAGGGCCGCGGCGAGGAGCAGGGCGACGACGACGGCGGCGCCCGTCGTGCCGGCGGCGGCGAGGATCCGCACAGGCGGCCGGGACGGGGCGGCGGCGAGGAGCGTCTCGGCGCGGGGGTCGCTCATCGCGCGGCCTCGGCGGCCGCGGCGGGTGCGCCGGGGGAGGCGGGCGCGGCGGACGGCACCGGGCCGGTGCGCGCGTCGACGAGCCGCGGATCCACGAGCCGCGCGAGCAGGTCGGTGACCGCCGTGAGGACGATGTACACGACCGCCACCACGAGCACGACGCCCACGATCACCGGCACGTCGCGGCTCGTCACGGCCGACAGCGCCGTGCGGCCGAGGCCCGGCCGGGCGAATATCTGCTCGACCACCACGGCGCCCGAGATGAGGAAGCCGAACGCCCAGCCGGAGAGCGCGATGCCGGGGGCCGCCGCGTGCCGCAGCGCGTGCCGCAGCCTGACGCCCGCCTCCGACTCGCCGCGCGCGCGGGCCGCCAGCGCGAAGGGGGCGTCGAGGGCCTCGAGCAGCGCCTCGCGCATGATCTGGCCGAGGAAGCCGGCGAGCGGGATCGCGAGCGTGAGCACGGGCAGCACGAGGCCCGCGGGCGAGGACCCGCTGACGGCCGGCAGCCAGCCGAGCCCGGTGGAGAACACGAGGATCAGCACGACGCCGATCCAGAAGTGCGGCAGCGAGGCCGCGACGATCTCGACGCCGGCCCCCAGCGCCCCCGCCACGCGACCGGCGCCGCTGGACACGAGCGCCAGGCCGAGCGCGAGGATCCACGCGACCGCGAGCGCCAGGACCGCGAGCAGCAGCGTGCCCGGCAGCTGCCGCGCGAGCACCGCGACGACGTCCTCGCGCAGCGCGTACGACCGCCCGAGGTCGCCCTGCGCGAGCCGGCCGAGCTGCGCGAGGTACTGCACGAGGAGCGGCTGGTCGAACCCGTACTCGGCGCGGACCGCGTCCACCGCCTCGGGCGGCGCCTGCGAGCCGGGGCCGCCGAGGATCGCCTGCGCGGGGTCGCCCGGGATCAGCCGGACGGCGAGGAACGTGACGGTCGCGACCGCCCAGAGCACGAGCACCGCGCCGCCGATCCGGGCCCAGACGGCCCGCAGGAGCGCGGGTCGACGGGAGCCGGACGCGGGGACGGCGCGGCCCGCCCTCACCGGGAGAGCCAGGTGTCGTACAGGGTCGGGGTCGCGACGGACGGCAGGGCGCGGAGGCCCTGCACGGCGGTGCCGAGCAGGAAGTGGTTCTGCTGGTCGTAGAGCGGCAGGATCCAGTGCCCGGCCATGACCCGCTGCTGCACGTCGGCGTAGAGCGCGGTCCGGCGCTCGAGGTCGGTCGTGGAGCGCGCCTCGGCGAGCGCCGCGTCGATCTCCGGCACCGACACCTTCGCGTGGTTCGCGAAGTAGCCGCTCGGCGCGGGCGTGATGCCCGAGGTGTCGTAGAGGATCCGCAGCACGTCCGGCCCGGCCTTCGTGTACGGCGCGCTCACGAGCTCGTACGCGTCGTCGCCGAGCGCCTCGTACCAGGCGCCGAGGTCCATCGGCTCCAGCTGGACGTCGAAGCCGACGGCCTTGACCGTGGCCTGGATCTGCTCGAACAGCGACTGCTCGGCCGGGATCGACTGATTGGTGCTCACGGGGAAGCGGAGCGTCAGCCGCGTGCCGTCCTTCGTGCGGATCCCGTCGGCGTCCTTCGCGGACCAGCCCGCCTCGTCGAGGAGCTCGCCCGCGCGCTCGGGGTCGACGGCGAACAGGTCGGGCGCGGAGACGGCCGCCGGCTCGACGCTCGCGAGCGGGGAGTGCGAGCGCTCCGCCGTGCCCTGGAAGAGCGCCGTGATGCCCGCGTCGACGTCGGCGGCGCGGATGAAGGCCTCGCGCACGCGCTCGTCGTCGAAGGGCGCCTGGCCGGAGTTCAGCTCGATGCGGTTGGACGCGCCCGGCCGCGGGGCGTCCAGCTCGCCGAGGTCGCCGCCCGCGGTCGCCGAGGCGATCGCGTCGGGCTGCGCGTTGTCGATCACGTCGACCTCGCCGCTCTGCAGCGCCGCGTAGCGGGACGCCGCGTCGGGCAGGAAGCGCCAGTCGATGCGCTCGAGGTACGCGGGCCCGTCGTGCGCCGCGTCCGCGGGCGGCGAGGAGTAGGCGTCGTTGCGCACGAGCGAGATCGACTGCTGGCGGTCCCAGCGCTCCACGCTGAAGGGGCCCGTGCCGATCGGCTGCGCGCAGTTGGCGTCCGTGCCGCGCGCGATCCCGGCGGGCGACTCCATGGCGAGCCACGGCTGCGAGAGCGACTCGAGCAGCGCGCTGTCGGGCGTCGAGAGCGTGAGCTGCACGGTGTCGGCGTCGACCGCGGTCGCGTCCGTGATCGCCTGGAGCGCCAGGTACCCGGTGGAGGAGAGGGTGGCGGGATCCTGCACGTGCCGGATGTTGGCGACCACGGCCTCCGCGTCGAAGGGCGTGCCGTCCGTGAACGCGACCCCCTGGCGCAGCTCGAGCGTGAGGCCGAGGCCGTCGTCGCTCCAGGTCCAGCTGTCGGCGAGCCACGGCGTGATCCCGCCCTTCCCGTCGAGCGAGACGAGCGGCTCGAGGAACTGCGAGGAGACGAGCGCCTGCGGGTAGTTGCCGCCGACGTGCGGGTCGAGGCACTCGGGCTCGGCGTCGCCGGACGCGTAGACGAGGGTGCCGCCCGAGACCGGCGTCGTCGACGCCTCGGGGGTGTCGGTGGTGCAGCCGGAGAGGACGAGGGCGGTCGCGGCGAGGGCGCCGAGGCCCGCGAGGGCGCGGGCGCGCGAGGTGGGGATCATGGGGGCTTCCGATGTGCGCGCCGCAGCGGGCGCTGGTGCGGGTGGTTTCTGTACCGCGTCCAACAATACGCGAGGGATCCGGCTCCGGTGCGCGAGGATGGGCCCATGACCTCCGCCCGTCCCGCCGGCCGCCCGCGCCGCTCGTCGCGCGCGACGCTCGAGGAGGCCGCGGCGGAGCTGTTCCTGGAGAACACGTACGCCGCGACGACCGTGGAGCAGATCGCGCAGCGCGCCGGGGTGAGCCGGGCCACCTTCTTCAACTACTTCGCGTCCAAGGCCGACCTGCTGTGGGCCGGGCTCGACGACACGCTCCGCGCGTTCGGCGACGCGCTCGCCGCGACGGATCCCCGGGAGCCCGCCGTCGACGCCGTCGTCGACGCGCTGGCCCGGGCCGCCCGCACGCGCGGCGAGGGCTGGCTGCCGCTCGCCCTCACGCAGCACGAGGTGATGGGGCTCGGCGCCGACGTCGCGGGGGAGGGCGTGACGCGCGCGGCCCCGCTCGTGGATCCCGTCGCCCAGGCGCTCGCGCGGGCGTCCGCGCATCGCGCGTCGGCCGCACCCGTCCGCATCGCCGCCGCGGCGCTCGCCGCGACGACGGCCGCCGCCGTGATCGCGTGGGCGGGTGACGGCGTCGGCCGCGGGCCGCTCGAGGACGCGGTGCGCCGCGCCCTGGATCCCCTCCGCGCCGCCCTCGCCGCCACGCTCGCCTGACGCCCGGCCGCCTGGCCGCCCGACGGACCGCGCCTTCCCGGCCTCGCCGCGGGCCAGGATGGGCGCATGACCGCCGACGTCGCCCCGCAGCCCGACCACGCCGCCCTCGCCGCCTCCTTCGGCGGGGTCGCCGCGCAGTACGACCGGGTCCGTCCCGGCTACCCCGACGCCGCCCTCGACTGGATGCTCCCCGCCGGGACCCGCCGCGTGGTCGACCTCGGCGCGGGCACCGGCAAGCTCACGCGGCTCCTCGCCGCGCGCGGCATCCGGGTCACCGCGGTGGAGCCGGACGCGGAGATGCGCAGGGTCCTCGCCGAGGCGTCGCCGGACGTCGTCGTCGTGGCCGGCAGCGGCGAGTCGATGCCGCTCGACGACGGCGAGGAGGACGCGGTGCTGGTCGCGCAGGCGTGGCACTGGATGGACGCGGGCGACGCGGCCCGCGAGGCGGCGCGCGTCCTCCGCCCCGGCGGCCTGCTCGGCATCGTCTGGAACGTCATGGACCTGGAGGTGGACTGGGTCCGCGAGCTCGACGCGCTCCTCCAGCCGGGCGGGCGGTCCTCGGGCCGCGCCGAGGAGCCTGGCCCGTTCCCCGGCTTCGGCCCCGTGGAGCACGCGGCCTTCCCGCACGTCCACCGCATGGCGCCGGAGGACGTGGTCGCGCTCGCGGGATCCATCAGCCGCGTCATCGTCCTCCCCGACGCCGAGCGCGCGGAGCGCCTCGACGACGTCCGGACCCTCCTCGCCGGTCACCCGGACACGGCGGGCCGCGACGAGCTCGACCTGCCGTACCGCGCGGACGCGTACCGCGCCCAGCTCGGCGGCTGAGCCCGCCGGATCCACCGGCCGGGCGCGCTAGGATCGGTGGCACAGGCGCCGATCCGGCCATCACCGGGGAGCCTTCGGAAGAGCGCACCGCACGCACGTCGCGGGGCAGGTAGAACCGAACGGGTCGGGCCCGTCATCGCCTCTGGAGAGTGGCCGCGCGTCGCGTGGCAAGCGGGGTGGTACCGCGCTCGGGATCGGCACGCGGATCCGGGCGTCCTCGCGGAGAGCCGACGCCGCAGGAGATGCCATGACCTACCCCCGTCCCGTCCCCGACGACCCGCACGCCCCCGACCAGGTCGCGGCGAGCCCGCGCTTCCCGGAGATCGAGACCGGCATCCTCGCGTTCTGGAAGCGCGACGACACCTTCCGCGCCTCCGTCGAGCAGCGCGAGGGCTGCGACGAGTGGGTCTTCTACGACGGCCCGCCCTTCGCCAACGGGCTGCCGCACTACGGGCACCTCCTCACCGGCTACGCCAAGGACGCCTTCCCGCGCTTCCAGACCATGCGCGGCAAGCAGGTCCACCGCCGCTTCGGCTGGGACACGCACGGCCTGCCCGCCGAGCTCGAGGCGATGCGCCAGCTCGGGATCACCGAGAAGAGCGAGATCGAGGAGATGGGCGTCGAGGAGTTCAACGCCGTCGCCCGCCGCTCGGTGCTCGAGTACACGGGCGAGTGGGAGGAGTACGTCACCCGCTCCGCGCGCTGGGTCGACTTCGAGGACGACTACAAGACGCTCGACATCGACTTCATGGAGTCGGTCATCTGGGCGTTCAAGGAGCTGCACACGAAGGGCCTCGCGTACGAGGGCTTCCGCGTGCTGCCCTACTGCTGGCACGACCAGACGCCGCTGAGCAACCACGAGCTCCGGATGGACGACGACGTCTACCGCATGCGCCAGGACCAGTCGGTCACCGTCACGTTCCCGCTCGTCGGCGCGAAGGCCGAGTCGCTCGGCCTCACCGCGGTGCGCGCGCTCGCCTGGACGACGACGCCCTGGACCCTGCCCACCAACATGGCGCTCGCGGTCGGACCCGACATCACCTACGCCGTCGTGCCCGCGGGCCCCGCCGGCACGCCCGACTCCGAGGCGCCCGACTCGCTGCCCCGCGCGTCGTCCGTGCAGCTCGCGGCGGAGGTGCTCGGATCCGAGTACCTCATCGCCCAGGACCTCGTCGGGAACTACGCCAAGGACCTCGGCTACGCGTCCGCCGACGAGGCCCGCGCCGCCGTCTCCCGCACCGTCCTCGGGCGCCAGCTCGAGGGCGTCGCCTACGACCGCCTCTGGGACTTCTACGCCGACGTCGAGCGGTTCGGCACGGAGAACGCGTGGCAGGTGCTCGTCGCCGACTACGTCACGACCACCGACGGCACGGGCATCGTGCACCAGGCCCCGGCCTACGGCGAGGAGGACCAGCAGGTCTGCGCCGCCGCCGGGATCCCCGTGATCCTCTCGCTCGACGAGGGCGGCCGGTTCGTCGACACCGTGCCCGAGGTCGCGGGCGAGCTGTGGTCGGACGCGGGGAAGACGCTCACGCGCATGCTCAAGGCGCAGGGCCGCCTCATCCGCCAGGCCAGCTACGAGCACTCCTACCCGCACTGCTGGCGCTGCAAGAACCCGCTCATCTACAAGGCCGTCTCCAGCTGGTTCGTGCGCGTCACCGACTTCCGCGACGACATGGTGCGCCTCAACCAGGACATCTCGTGGACGCCCGAGAACGTCAAGGACGGCCAGTTCGGCAAGTGGATCGGCAACGCCCGCGACTGGTCGATCAGCCGCAACCGGTTCTGGGGCAGCCCCATCCCGGTGTGGAAGAGCGACGACCCGGCCTACCCGCGGATCGACGTGTACGGCAGCCTCGACGAGCTCGAGGCCGACTTCGGCGTGCGCCCGACGGACCTGCACCGCCCGTTCATCGACCGCCTGACGCGCCCGAACCCCGACGACCCGACGGGGAGGAGCACCATGCGGCGGATCGAGGACGTGCTCGACGTCTGGTTCGACTCCGGGTCCATGCCCTTCGCGCAGGTGCACTACCCGTTCGAGAACCGCGAGTGGTTCGACCAGCACAGCCCCGCTGACTTCATCGTCGAGTACATCGGACAGACCCGCGGCTGGTTCTACACGCTGCACGCGCTGTCGACGGCGCTGTTCGAGCGGCCCGCCTTCTCGAGCGTCGTGAGCCACGGCATCGTCCTCGGCAACGACGGCCAGAAGATGTCGAAGTCCCTCCGCAACTACCCGGACGTGAACGAGGTCTTCGACCGCGACGGATCCGACGCCATGCGCTGGTTCCTCCTCGCGAGCCCCGTGCTCCGCGGCGGCAACCTCGTGGTCACCGAGGAGGGCATCCGCGAGGGCGTCCGCCAGGTCCTCCTGCCCCTCTGGAGCACCTGGTACTTCTTCTCCCTCTACGCCAACTCGGCGGCACCCGGCGGGTACGACGCGCGCCGCGACACGACGAGCGACGACGTGCTGGACCGCTACATCCTGGCCCGCACCCGCCGGCTCGTGACCGAGGTCACCGCGCACATGACGGCGCTCGACTCGACGCTCGCGGCGGCCGCGCTCCGCGACTTCGCCGACGTGCTCACCAACTGGTACGTGCGCCGCAGCCGCGACCGGTTCTGGGCGGGCGTCGAGGCCCAGGCCGACGGCACCGTCCGCGGCACCCAGGCGTTCGACACGCTCTACACGGTCCTCGAGACCGTGGCGCGCGTCTCGGCGCCGCTCCTGCCGCTCGTCTCCGAGCGCATCTGGAAGGACCTCACGGGCGGGCGCAGCGTCCACCTCGAGGACTGGCCGGAGCCGGACGACCTGCCCGCCGACGACCGCCTGGTCGAGGTGATGGACCGGGTCCGGCAGGTCGCGTCCACCGCGCTGTCGCTCCGCAAGCAGTCGGGCCTCCGCGTGCGCCAGCCGCTCGCGCGCCTCACGGTCGTGAGCGACGACGCGGCCGGGCTCGCCCGGTTCGAGGACATCCTCCGCGACGAGCTCAACGTCAAGGCCGTCTCCGTCCAGGAGCTGACGCCCACGAGCGCGGCCGACGCGGGGATCACGCGCCGCCTCACCGTCAACGCGCGCGTCGCGGGCCCCCGCCTCGGCAAGGGCGTGCAGCAGGTCATCCGGGCCGCCCGCGAGGGCGACTGGACCGAGCAGGACGGCGAGGTCGCCGCGGGCGGCGTGCCGCTCGTGGCCGGCGAGTACGAGCTCGTGCTGGAGGTGGCGGGCGACCGCGCCGACCAGGCGCTCGCGCTCCTGCCGGGCGGCGGCTTCCTGCTGCTCGACACCGCGCTCACGCCCGAGCTCGAGGCCGAGGGCCTCGCGCGCGACGTGGTGCGGAACGTCCAGGACGCCCGGAAGGGCGCGGGGCTCGACGTGAGCGACCGCATCGCGCTCGTGATCCGCCTGGACGCCGCGGGCGCCGAGCAGGCGGAGCGGTTCCGGGACCTCATCGCCCGTGAGACCCTGGCGGTGGCGCTGCGGATCGACGCGGCCGCCGAGCCGTCGGCGTCCGGCATCACCGTGGGCGGCGGTTCCCCCCTGGACATCGAGGTGGAGCGAGCATGAGCGACCAGCAGGGCGGACGCCCCTTCGACGACGACGCGGACGACGTCCGGCGCGACGACGACTTCGACCGCGAGGGGGACGAGGGCGTCGACGCCGCGGCGCGCGCCCTCGACCCCGACCCCGACGGCCTGAGCGACGACCAGCTCTTCGCGGACGACGCGGCCGAGCTCCGCCGCGAGGCCGAGCGGTCGATCGTCGCGGGCCGCGAGGTCGACGACGAGAACTACTTCGAGCGCGAGGGCGACGCCGTGTACCAGGCGCTCCTCGCCCGCGTGGGGGAGCAGGCGCCGCAGCCGCGCCTGTCGGCGACCCGCCGCGTCGTCGAGCTGCTCGGCGACCCGCAGCGCGCCTACAAGGTCGTGCACGTCACGGGCACCAACGGGAAGACCTCGACGAGCAGGATGACCGAGAGCATCCTCCGCGCGGCCGGCCTCCGGACGGGCCTCTTCACGAGCCCGCACCTGGTGCGGCTCAACGAGCGCATCGTGGTCGACGGCGAGCCCATCACGGACGAGGCGCTCAGCCGCAACTGGGCCGACGTCGAGCCGTTCATCGACCTCGTCGACCAGGAGCTGGTCGCGGCGGGCGAGCAGCCCGTCACCTTCTTCGAGGCGCTCACGGTGCTCGCGTTCGCGTCCTTCGCGGACGCGCCCGTCGACGTCGCCGTCATCGAGGTCGGCATGGGCGGCGAGTGGGACTCCACGAACGTCGCCGACGGCGAGGTCGCGGTGTTCACCCCCGTCTCGCTCGATCACACGCAGCGCCTCGGCTCCACGGTCGCGGAGATCGCGCGCACCAAGTCGGGCATCGTGAAGCCGGCCGCGGACGTCGTCTCGAGCGCCCAGGTGCCCGAGGTCGTCGCGGAGCTCACGCGCGCCGCCGAGCTCACCGAGTCCACGTGGTCGATGGAGGGGGAGCGCTTCCGCCTCCTCGACACGACCCTCGCGGTCGGCGGGCAGGTCATCAGCGTGCAGGGCCTCGCCGGCACCTACCGCGACGTCTTCCTCCCGCTGTTCGGCGCTCATCAGGCGCAGAACGCCGCGGTCGCGATCGCCGCGGTCGAGTCGTTCCTCGGCGGGGGCGACCACGCCATCCACGACGACGTGCTCGCGGAGGGCCTCGCCACCGCGACGAGCCCCGGCCGCCTGCAGGTCGTCGGCACCGAGCCCACCGTGCTCGTCGACGCGGCGCACAACCCCGCGGGCGCGGCGTCGCTCGCGGCCGCGCTGCCCGTCTACTTCACGTTCGACCGCGTGACCGCCGTCATCGGCGTGCTGGCCGACAAGGACGCCGAGGGCATCGTGCGCGAGCTCGCGCCCGTCGTCGACCACTTCATCGTCACGGCGTCGACGTCGGAGCGCTCGGTGGATCCCGACGAGCTGGCCCGCGTCGTCGTCGGCGTCGTCGGCCGCGACCGCGTCACCGTCGAGCCCGACCTGCGCACGGCCCTCGAGGACGCGCGCGACTCGGCGGGCGAGACGGAGAAGGGCGCGGCGCTCGTCACCGGCTCGATCCTCCTCGTCGGCGAGGCCATCGCGCTCGCGCTCGACGAGGGCTGGAAGACCGCGTGAGCACCGACGGCAGCCCGGCCCGCACCCGGCGACCCCGGCCGCCGCGCACGACGGTCGAGATCCTCGGGTCCATCGTCATGGGCTTCCAGGTCATCGTCGTCTTCCTCGCGAGCCTCGTCGCCTTCGGCCTGGAGGCGCTGCCGCCGCTGCCCGCGCTCGGCGGCGGCGCGCTGCTCGTCGTCGCGATGCTCGCGGTCGTCGGCACGCTGCGCACGCCCCTCGGGATCCGCGCCGGCTGGGTCGTGCAGGTGCTCGTCGTCCTCACGGGCTTCGTGCTGCCGGCCATGTTCGCGGTCGGCGGCTTCTTCCTGCTGCTCTGGATCTACGCCATGGTCCAGGGCGCGCGCATCGACCGCGAGAAGGCGGCCGCCCGCGGCGCGTGGGAGCAGGCCATGCTCGACGAGCAGCAGGCCTCGCGCCCCGACGGCGTCGCGGATCCCGACCACGACCGCCCCACCGACCACCGACCGACCACCGAGCCGCCGGCTCCCACCCCGTAGGAGACACCCATGACCGCTCCCGTCCAGGAGACCCTCGTCCTCGTCAAGCCCGACGGCGTCGCCCGCGGCCTCACCGGCGAGATCCTCCGCCGCATCGAGGCCAAGGGCTACCAGATCGTCGACCTCCGCATGGTGCAGGCCGAGCGCGCCCTGCTCGAGCAGCACTACGAGGAGCACCAGGGCAAGCCGTTCTACGAGCCGCTCGTCGAGTTCATGGAGTCGGGCCCGGTCGTCGCCGTGCGCGTCGCCGGCAACCGCGTCATCGAGGGCTTCCGTTCGCTCGCCGGCACGACCGACCCCACCGGCGCCGCCCCCGGCACGATCCGCGGCGACCTCGGCCGCGACTGGGGCCTCGCCGTGGCCCAGAACCTCGTGCACGGCAGCGACTCGCCCGAGTCCGCGGCGCGGGAGCTGGCACTCTGGTTCTAGCCGCCGCATGGACGAGGGGCCGACCGGATCATCCGGTCGGCCCCTCGTGCGTCTGCCCTCCGCTCAGCCGAGCAGCGTGGGGAGGAGCGCCGGGAACGTCGCGATCACGGCGACCACGATGATCGCGTAGTTCAGCACCACGACGGCCCACGTGTAGGGCGCCACCGCATCCGCCGCGCGCCGGACGCCGGACGGCACGGGGATCAGCCCCGCGCGGGCGGTGGCCGCGAGCGTGCCCCACCAGAGCGGGATCATCGCGCTCCACACGAGCAGGCAGTAGGGGCAGAGCGCGCCGATGACGAAGACGCTCTGCGTGAAGAGCCAGGTCACGAACACCCAGCCGCCGAGCGTGCCCAGCGCGAACAGCGTCCAGAACCAGCGCGCGAACCGGGCGCCGGCCAGGGTCGCCATGCCGATCACGACCGGGACGACGAACACGGCCACGCCGATGAGCGGGTTCGGGAACCCGAGCAGCGACCCCTGCGGCGACTCGATGACGGTCGCGCAGGAGATGAAGGGGTTGATGTCGCAGGAGAGCGACGCGCCCGGGTTCTCCAGGAGGTTCAGCCGCTCGAGCACGAGGACGAAGGCGCCGATCCAGCCGACGACGCCCGTCACGACCAGCAGGAGGGCCAGGGAGCGGGGGTGCACGGGGGCCCGGGTCGCGGTCATGCGGCGATCATGGCAGACCGGTCACGGCCGACCCTGACGGCCGGGTGGACGTCGGCGTGCGATACTGGCTGGCAGGTCGGCCCGCCGCGCGGGACGACCGCCATGAAGAGTCTTTCCCGGGGCAGACCCGGGCCGCACGGCACGTCCGGCGGCGGATAGCCAGTTCCGTACCAGTGCGCACGACCGAAGCCTCGGGCCGGCCGTCGCAGACCAGGATCGACGGAGAACCGCGGATGCGGGGATCCACTCGGAGAGCTACCGGGGTACGGCGCGGCCGTACCGACCGGTTGAGGAGTGCACCAGAGATGGTGGAGAGAGACGAGAACACCGGCAGGAGGCGTCCGCGCCTCTTCGAGCGGCTCACGGGCCGCCGTGCCGAGCCGACCGCGGCACCGGAGACGGACGGCACGCCCGTCCTCCCCGCGTCCGCGACCCCCGAGGCGAGCGGTACGGCCGCCGCCTCCGAAGCGAAGGGCCTCACCCTGAACGAGAACGACGACACCCAGTCCACGCCCGAGCAGCCCGAGACGCCGGTCGCCCGGCGCTCGCGCCGCGCCGGCACCGCCGCGTCCGCCCCCGCGGGAGCCTCGCCGGACGACGCCAGCGTCGACGCGTCCGCCGACGCGCCCGCGGCCTCGGGCTCCGACGCCGAGGCGCCGGTCGCCGATGCGGAGGCCGCGGCGCCCGCCGCGCGCGCGCCCCGCAAGCGCGCCCCGCGCAAGTCCGCGGTCGCCCCCGCCGAGGAGGCGCCGGCCGCAGCCGACGCGTCCGCGGACGACGCGGCCACCGAGGACGGGGTCCTCCCGACCGCGTCCGCCGAGCAGCCGGCCGCCGAGCCGGAGGCCGCGGCGCCCGTCGCCCCGGCCCGCTCGCTCCCGTCCCTCTCCGTCTTCTTCCAGGCCCCGGACATCGCGCCGCTGCCGCCCCGCCGCGAGCGGGACGACCGTCGTGACGACCGCCGGCAGGACGAGGACGACGACCTCGACCGCGACGACCGCCCCTCGCGCTCCTCGCGCCGCGGCGGTCGCGGACAGGACCGCAGCACGGGCCGCGACGGCCGCGAGCGCGACCGCGACGACGACCGCGACGACGAGGACGACGCCCCGTCGGTCCGCCGCCGCGCGCGCCGCCGCTCCGGCGAGGAGGGCCGCGACGGCGACGACGCGCCCGGCACCGTCGTCAAGGTCCGCACGCCCCGCGAGCCCGAGCTCATCACCGAGCCGCAGCGGATCAAGGGGTCCACGCGCCTCGAGGCGAAGAAGCAGCGTCGCCGCGACGGCCGCGACGCCGGCCGCCGCCGCCCCGTCCTCACGGAGTCGGAGTACCTGGCCCGCCGCGAGTCGGTCGACCGCAGCATGATCGTGCGCTCGCGCGACGGCAAGATCCAGATCGGCGTGCTCGAGGACCAGGTGCTCGTCGAGCACTACGTGGCCCGCGCCGACGAGGCGTCCCTCATCGGCAACGTGTACCTCGGCCGCGTCCAGAACGTGCTGCCGAGCATGGAGGCCGCCTTCATCGACATCGGCCGCGGCCGCAACGCCGTCCTCTACTCCGGCGAGGTCGACTGGGAGGCCGCGAACGCCGACAAGGGCGGCGGCAGCCACGCGCGCCGCATCGAGGTCGCGCTGAAGCCCGGCGACCGCGTGCTCGTCCAGGTCACCAAGGACCCCATCGGCCACAAGGGCGCCCGGCTCACGAGCCAGGTCAGCCTCCCGGGCCGCTACCTCGTCTACGTGCCCAACGGCTCGATGAACGGCATCAGCCGCAAGCTCCCCGACACCGAGCGCGCCCGCCTGAAGAAGACGCTCAAGGAGGTGCTGCCCGAGAACGTGGGCGTCATCGTCCGCACGGCCGCCGAGGGCGCGACCGAGGAGCAGCTGAAGCTCGACGTCGAGCGCCTCACCTCGCAGTGGGCGGAGATCAGCCGCCAGGTCGAGAAGGCGCAGGCGCCCGCGCTCCTGCACTCCGAGCCCGACCTGCTCCTGAAGATCATCCGCGACGTCTTCAACGAGGACTTCCGCGAGCTCGTCATCGACGGCGGCGACGCCCAGGAGATCATCGAGGGCTACCTGCGCGGCGTGGCTCCCGACCTCATCGACCGGGTGCAGGCGTACACCGGCGAGAAGGACTCCTTCGACCACTACCGCGTCAGCGAGCAGATCGAGAAGGCGCTCGACCGCAAGGTCTGGCTGCCCTCCGGCGGCTCGCTCGTGATCGACCGCACCGAGGCCATGACCGTGGTCGACGTCAACACGGGGAAGTTCGTCGGATCCGGCGGCAACCTCGAGGAGACCGTCACCAAGAACAACCTCGAGGCCGCGGAGGAGATCGTCCGCCAGATGCGCCTGCGCGACATCGGCGGCATCATCGTCGTCGACTTCATCGACATGGTGCTCGAGACCAACCGCGACCTCGTGCTCCGCCGCCTGGTGGAGTGCCTCAGCCGCGACCGCACCAAGCACCAGGTCGCCGAGGTCACCTCGCTCGGCCTCGTGCAGATGACGCGCAAGAAGCTCGGCCTCGGGCTCCTGGAGTCGTTCTCCGAGAACTGCGAGACGTGCGCCGGGCGGGGGATCATCATCCACCACGACCCGCTCATGGCCCACAAGCAGACGCCGCAGGAGCCCGTGCAGGGCCAGGGTCGTCGTCGCGGCGGCAAGGGCCAGCAGGACCACGGCAACGGAGGCGGCGGCAACGGCAACGGCGGCAACGGCGGTGGTCGCGGCAACGGCGGCGGCCAGGCGCAGCAGCAGCAGCAGCGCACCCCCGCGGCGAGCACGCACAGCATCACGGACGACGCGCGCTCCGCGCTCGCCAAGATCGCCACGAGCACCATCCAGACGGTGAACGACGCCATCGACCGGGTCGAGGACGTCGTGCGCGCGCCGGACGAGCCCCAGGCCGTCGAGCGCCCCGCGACGGAGGCCCCCGTCGAGGAGCAGCCGCGCGGCGACCGTCCGCGTCGCAGCCGCGGAGGCCGCGGACGCGCGTCGTCCGCGACCGCCACCCCGTCCGCGACGGAGGCGCCCCAGCAGCCGAAGGCGCCCGCCGCCGAGGAGCCCGCCGCCCCCGCGGAGGACCCGACGCCCGTGGACGCGCCCGTCGAGGAGCCCGCGCTCTCGACGCTCGAGCCGCGCGAGGCCATCCGCCTCGAGCCCGTGCAGATCCTCGACATCCCGGTGGCGAGCACGCGCACGGCGCCGCGCCGCGTCAGCTCGGCCGACGCGGAGCAGCTCCTCGGCTCCGTGCTCGACGCCCTGCCGCAGCCCAAGGAGCCGGGCCAGGGCCGCTCGCGCAGCCGTCGCGTGTCCACCGCGACGCTGACGACCCCGTCGCCCGCCGCCGACGGCGACGACGACGCGAGCTGATGCCGCGGCCGTCCCCGCGGCGGTCGCACGACGAGAGGGCCCGGAGCGCATGCTCCGGGCCCTCTCGTCGTGCCACCCGCGGTGTCAGGCGGTCGGCCGGCGCCGCTCCCGCTGCGTGACCCGCAGGCCGCTCGCCTGCAGCCGCCGCACGAGGTCGCGGTTCGACACCGGCACGGCGCCCCGCGCGACGAGGTCGTCGTACCGCGCCTCGGGCACGTCGTAGTGGTCGCGGTCGAAGCTCCGCTCGGGGAGCCCGGCGGCGCGGGCGAAGGCATGCAGCTCCTGGAGCGAGGAGTCGCTCACGAGGTGCGCCCACAGCGTCCCGTGCGCGGGCCAGGCGGGTCGGTCGAGGAGCACGCTCATCCTGCGAGCATAGGCACGCCGCCGGGCACGACGGGTGGCGCACCGCCGCGACGCGCCCGGCGCGGATGCCGGCGCGGGCGACCTGCTCCCGTATGATCGTCCGAGGACGCCGGGGGTCCGGAGTTTGACCCCTGTCCGGCGTTCCGGTAACGTGAGTCGCTGGCATGCGTCGATCCTCGAGATCGGGCGCCTGCAGCAGACTTCCTCCAATGAATCGGGCCACGAGGCGTCATGTCCTCAGTGAGTCAAGCCCGCGAGAGAAAACAGGTACGGAAAAGTGGTTTACGCAGTTGTGCGCGCCGGCGGTCGGCAGGAGAAGGTGGAGGTCGGGACCATCGTCACGATGGACCGGGTCAAGAACCAGCAGAGCGGCAAGGTCGTGCTCCCCGCGGTCCTGCTCGTCGACGGCGACACCATCACCACGGACGCCGCGAAGCTCGCCGACGTCACCGTCAGCGCCCAGATCCTGAACGACCTCCGCGGTCCCAAGATCGTCATCCAGAAGTTCAAGAACAAGACCGGGTACAAGAAGCGCCAGGGGCACCGCCAGGACCTCACGCGCGTCCAGGTCACCGAGATCAACTAGCACCGAGACCGCAGGGAGATACAGATGGCACACAAGAAGGGCGCGAGCTCTACCCGCAACGGCCGTGACTCGAACGCCCAGCGCCTCGGCGTGAAGCGCTTCGGCGGCCAGGTCGTCGGCGCCGGCGAGATCATCGTCCGCCAGCGCGGCACGCACTTCCACCCCGGCGTGAACGTCGGCCGTGGCGGCGACGACACGCTGTTCGCCCTCTCGGCCGGTTCGGTCGAGTTCGGCGTCAAGGGCGGCCGCAAGGTCGTCAACATCGTCGTCCCGGCCTAGCGCAGGCCGACAGCACGGACCCTGCAGCGGCTCGGCCGCGCAGCACAGCAAGGGCGGGCCTCGGCCCGCCCTTGTTCGCGTTCCGCAGGGGACACCTCTAGAAGAAACGAGCGACAGCCATGGCGACATTCGTCGACACCGTGACCCTCCACCTCCGGGCGGGACACGGCGGCAACGGCTGCGTCTCGGTGCGCCGCGAGAAGTTCAAGCCCCTCGCCGGCCCCGACGGCGGCAACGGCGGCAACGGCGGCGACATCGTGCTCGTCGCCGACCCCCAGGTCACGACCCTCCTCGCCTACCACCGCGGGCCCCACCGCTCGTCGCAGAACGGCGGCCCCGGCATGGGCGACCACCGCCACGGCACGCTCGGCGAGACGCTCGAGCTGCCCGTGCCGGTCGGCACCGTCGTCAAGGACGCCGACGGCGAGGAGCTCGCGGACATGGCGACCCCCGGCATGCGCTACGTCGTCGCGGAGGCCGGCCAGGGCGGCCTCGGCAACGCGTCGCTCGCCACCACCAAGCGCAAGGCGCCCGGCTTCGCGCTCCTCGGCACCAAGGGCCAGGAGGGCGACGTCGTCCTCGAGCTCAAGGTCGTCGCCGACGTCGCGCTCGTGGGCTACCCGTCGGCCGGCAAGTCGAGCCTCGTCGCGGCCATCTCCGCGGCCAAGCCGAAGATCGCCGACTACCCCTTCACCACGCTGCACCCGAACCTCGGCGTCGTCGAGGTCGCGGACTCCCGCTACACCGTCGCGGACGTGCCGGGCCTCATCGAGGGCGCGAGCGAGGGCAAGGGCCTCGGCCTCGAGTTCCTCCGCCACGTCGAGCGCTGCTCGGCGCTCCTGCACGTCCTCGACTGCGCCACGCTCGACCCGGGCCGCGACCCCATCTCGGACCTCGACATCATCCTCGCCGAGCTCGCCGCCTACCCGGTGCCCGCCGGCCAGGTGCCGCTGCTGGAGCGCCCGCAGCTCATCGCGCTGAACAAGATCGACGTGCCCGAGGCGAAGGAGCTCGCCGAGCTCGTGCGCCCGGAGCTCGAGGCGCGCGGCTACCGCGTGTTCGACATCTCCACGGTGAGCCACGAGGGCCTGCGCCAGCTGTCCTTCGCCCTCGCCGAGCTCGTGGAGGACGCCCGCAGGAAGGCGGCCGAGGAGCCCGAGGCGCCGCGCATCGTGCTGCGACCGCGTGCCGTCAACGAGAAGCCCTTCACCATCCGCGTGGACGGCGGCAGCTACGGCGACGTCTACCGCGTGCTCGGCACCAAGCCGGAGCGCTGGGTGCAGCAGACCGACTTCACCAACGACGAGGCCGTCGGCTACCTGGCCGATCGGCTCGCGAAGCTGGGCGTCGAGGACGGGCTGTTCAAGGCCGGGGCGGTCGCCGGATCCAGCGTCGTGATCGGCGAGGGCAACGGCGTCGTCTTCGACTGGGAGCCCACGCTCACGTCCACCGCGGAGCTCATCACGAGCCCCCGCGGCGCGGACGCGCGCGTCGACCCCCTCAACCGCCGCACCAACCAGGCCCGCCGCGAGGACTACTTCGCGCGCATGGACGCCAAGGCGGAGGCCCGGGCCGAGCTCGTGCGCGAGGGCGAGGCCGGGCTCTGGGCCGACGAGGACGGGACGGACGAGGGCGGCTCCGCGGACGAGAAGGCCTGACGCGTGGGCACGACCACGCGCGCGGGCATCGCGTCCGCCCGCCGCATCGTCGTGAAGGTCGGATCGTCGTCCATCAGCGGGCCGAACGCCGGCCAGATCGCGCCCCTCGTGGACGCGATCGCCGGCGTGCACGCCCGGGGCGCCGAGGTGGTGCTGGTCTCGTCCGGCGCCATCGCGACGGGGATGCCGTTCCTCCGCCTCGACGACCGCCCGGCGGACCTCGCCACGCAGCAGGCGGCGGCGGCGGTCGGCCAGAGCGTGCTCGTCTTCCGCTACCAGGAGAGCCTCGACCGCTACGGCATCGTCGCGGGCCAGGTGCTCCTCACGGCCGGCGACCTCGCCGCGCCCGACCACCGCGAGAACGCGCAGCGCGCCATGGAGCGCCTGCTGGGGCTGCGGCTCCTGCCGATCGTCAACGAGAACGACACCGTGGCGACCCACGAGATCCGCTTCGGCGACAACGACCGGCTCGCGGCGCTCGTCGCGCGGCTCGTCGACGCCGACCTGCTGCTGCTCCTGTCGGACGTGGACGCGCTCTACACGCGGCCACCGCAGGAGCCCGGCGCCCGGCGCATCGAGCACGTCGACTTCGGCGACGAGCTCGAGGGCGTCGAGATCGGCAGCACGGGCACCGGCGTCGGCACCGGGGGAGCGGTCACCAAGGTCGCGGCCGCGCGCCTGGCGGCGGAGGCCGGCACGGGCGTGCTGCTCACGTCGACGGCGCAGGTCGCCGACGCGCTCTCCGGCGCGCACGTCGGCACCTGGTTCGCGCCCCGCGCCTGACGCGCGCGCCTCCGGGCGTCACCAAGCGGCGCGGTGCGACCGCCGCTGGCTAGGCTTCCTGCCATGCCCACGCTCGCCTCCGGCGCCCCCGACGTCGTGCCCGTCCCCGCCCCCGAACCCAGGGAGGACGCCCTCCCGGACCCTGCGCTCGAAAGGATCCTGCACAGCGCGCGCGCGGCGTCCACCGACCTCGCGGCGCGCACCTCGGGGGAGCGCGACGCGGCGCTCGAGGCCATCGCCGCCGCCCTCCTCGCCGCGACCGACCGCGTCGTGGCGGCCAACGCCGAGGACCTCGCCGCGGGGCGCGCGTCGGGCCTCGCCGCCGGGCTGCTCGACCGGCTCGCCCTCGACGCGCGTCGCGTCGGCGCGCTCGCGGACGCGGTCGCCGGGATCCGCCGCCTCGACGACCCGCTCGGCCACGTCGTCCGCGGCCGCACCCTCCCGAACGGCCTCCTGCTGTCGCAGGTGCGCGTGCCCTTCGGCGTCGTCGGCGCCATCTACGAGGCCCGGCCCAACGTCACGGTCGACATCGCGGCCCTCGCCCTCCGCAGCGGCAACGCGGTCGTGCTGCGCGGCGGATCCGCCGCCCTCCGCACCAACGCCGTGCTGGTGGACGTGATGCGCGGCGCCCTCGCGGCCGCGGGCCTCCCCGCCGACGCCGTGCAGACGGTCGACGCGCACGGCCGCGCGGGAGCCGCCCGCCTCATGCGCGCACGCGGCCTCGTCGACGTGCTCGTGCCCCGGGGATCCGCCGACCTCATCCGCACCGTGGTCGAGGAGTCGACCGTGCCCGTCATCGAGACGGGCGCCGGCGTCGTGCACGTGTACCTCGACGCCAGCGCCGACGAGCGCATGGCCGTCGACATCGCGGTCGACGCGAAGGTGAGCCGCCCGAGCGTCTGCAACGCCATGGAGACGCTGCTCGTGCACCGGGACGCGGCGCCGCGGATCCTGCCCGCCGTCCTCGACGCGCTCCGCGACCGGGGGGTGACCGTGCACGGCGACGACGCCGTCCGCGCCCTCTGGCCCGATGCCGTGC
Organism: Clavibacter zhangzhiyongii; assembly: GCF_014775655.1. NCBI lineage: Bacteria > Bacillati > Actinomycetota > Actinomycetes > Micrococcales > Microbacteriaceae > Clavibacter > Clavibacter zhangzhiyongii. The sequence continues at coordinate 1,496,966 of NZ_CP061274.1, forward strand.
CCGCCACCGACGAGGACTGGGCCGCCGAGTACCTCTCCCTCGACGTCGCCGTGCGCGTCGTCGACGCCGTCGAGGACGCCGTGGCGCACATCGCCCGCTGGTCGACGCACCACACCGAGTCGATCGTCACGTCCGACCTCGCCGTGGCGGAGCGCTTCCTCGCGGCCGTCGACTCCGCCGTGGTCATGGTCAACGCGTCCACGCGCTTCACCGACGGATCCGAGTTCGGCTTCGGCGCGGAGGTCGGCATCTCCACGCAGAAGCTGCACGCACGCGGGCCGATGGGGCTGCAGGAGCTCACGAGCACCAAGTGGATCGTCCGGGGGAGCGGGCAGGTGCGCGGCTGACCCGCGGTCGGACGCCGTCGCGAGCGCGCGGCGGCGCGCCCGCGCGCACGTGCACCCCGCCCAGGGGGCCGCCGATAGGATGGCAGGCGCCGCCTCCGCGCCACGGGGCGTGCCACGAACGGAGACCACATGCACGCCCTGACCACCACCCTCCTCGCCGAGACCGAGCACGCCATGGAGCTCGCCGCTCCGCTCTGGGTCTTCCCGGCGGTCGCGGCCGTCGCGTTCGTCGCCCTCGGCGTCGTCATGTTCAGCTTCCGCGACGTGAGCAACCGCCACTCGGACAAGTGGGGCAAGCCCCCCGTCGCCGAGCAGGGCCACGGCACCGCCGACTCGACGCACTGAGCGCGAGCGCCTTCCACATGACGACACCCGCGACCCCGCGCCTCCGCATCGGGGTCATGGGCGGCACGTTCGACCCCATCCACAACGGCCACCTGGTCGCCGCGAGCGAGGTGCAGCAGCACCTGCAGCTCGACGAGGTGATCTTCGTCCCCACCGGGCAGCCGTGGCAGAAGCAGACGGTCACGGACGGCGAGCACCGGTACCTGATGACCGTCATCGCGACGGCCGCCAACCCGCGCTTCACCGTGAGCCGCGTCGACATCGACCGCGCCGGCACCACGTACACGATCGACACGCTTCGCGACATCCGGCGCTCGCACCCGGACGCGGAGCTGTTCTTCATCACCGGCGCGGACGCGATCCAGCAGATCCTCGGCTGGAAGGACGTCGCCGAGCTGTGGGACCTGGCGCACTTCGTCGCCGTCACGCGGCCCGGTCACGACCTCACCGAGAGCGGCCTCCCGCACGCCGACGTAAGATTGCTGGAGGTCCCGGCGCTGGCGATCTCCTCGACCGACTGCCGGAGCCGAGTCGGACGCGGCTTCCCCGTGTGGTACCTCGTCCCCGACGGAGTCGTCCAGTACATCTCCAAGCACCACCTGTATCGGAGCCCGCTATGACCCCCTCCCACGATGCGCCCGACACCGGGCCGACCTCGTTCGACGACGGTCCCGCTCCCGCGACCCTCGGGCTGAGCCGCCGCGAGATGCGCGCCGCCGAGCGCGCCCGGGCCCTGGCCCTCGGGATCGACGAGGCCGACGACGCCCCGGCGGGGGAGCAGTCCGCCGGTCCCGACGAGGTCGCCTCGGCTCCGGCCGACGACGCCCCCGGTCATGGCGCCGACACCGGCGCGCAGCCCGCCGACTCGGCCGGCGAGGACGCCGCGCTTCCGGCCGAGGAGCCCGCTCCCGCCGCCGCGCCGATCACCGCGCCCGGCGTCGGACCCGACACCTCCGCGATCCTCCTGTCCGGCGGCGTCCTCACGCGCCGCCAGCTCCGCGCGATCCGGGAGGCCGAGGAGGCCGCCCGCGAGCAGCGCGGCTCCGAGCACGGCGAGCCGGCGGACGAGGCCGGCGCCGCCGCTCCTGCACCCGCGGAGCCCGCGCCCGTGGAGCCCGCCGACACGCCGGCCTCCGACGCGGTCGCGCCCGTCGACGACGCACCTGCGGCGTCCGCCTCTGGGCCGTCCGTACCGCCGTACGCGCGCTACGGCCGCGGCTCCCGCGCGACCCCGCGCCCGCGGGCCCCGTACGGCAGCGCCTACCGCCGATCCGCCGCCGCGGACCCCGCCGGCCCGGTCGCGCCGGAGGACAGCGGCCCCGTCTCCGAGGAGACGGCGACGCCGCTCATCGCGGCCCAGGACGGTGCCGTAGAGGACGCCGCCGTCGCCGACGCGTCCGCCGAGCAGGAGCCCCGTGACGTCGCCAGCGGCCCCGCCGCCGACGCCCTCGCGGACCGCTCCGCCGAGACCCCGTCCGCCTGGCCGTTCGCCCCGATCGTCCCGTCGGGCGACCCGGCCGACCGCGACGTCGATGCGTCCGGCGAGCAGCCGACCGTGCCGCCGCTGGCGTCGCACGTGCCGAGCCGCGACGAGGACCCGCGCCCCGCGCCCCTGCTGGAGCCCGTGCCGTGGGTCACCGGATCCGCCGAGCCCGTCATCGAGCCCGCGTTCGGCACCCGCGCCTCCGCCGTCGCCGAGGACCTCGAGGGCGCGGACGCCACCGACCGCGTCGCGCCGGAGGACCGCGTCGTCGTCGACGCCCCCGGCGTCACGACCGAGACCGGCGACATCCGCGCGCCGTTCACCCCGCCGACCGGCCACTGGTCGGTGCAGGACCAGGTGGACGAGGACCAGCCGCACACCGGCAACCACTTCATCCTCCCCACCGTGCCCCACGCCAACGACATGCAGCAGGCGCTGAACAGCACGGGCGAGATCATCATCACCGGCTCCATCGACCTGCCCCGGAGCCTCGGCTCGATGGGCACGCACCCCGACCGGTTCGACACGGCCGACATGGACCGGATCCTCGAGCAGGGCGACGACCACGATCACGCCCACGCGGGATCCGACTCGGAGCCCGTGCGCGCCAGCCGCGCCGTCAGCACCCACACCTCGACGCGCGCCGTCGTGCAGCCGCCGCCCCGCAAGCGCTTCACCGCGCCCGTGGTGGCGGCCGTCACGGCCGGGGGAGTCGCCGTCATCGGCGCGGGCCTCGTCATCGTCGCGTTCATGACGAATGTATTCTGATCGTCTGATCCACCACCCCACCCGTCCCGGAAGGACTCTGTGACCGCTTCTCCCCGCGCCCTCGACCTGCTCAAGGTCGCCGCCCTCGCTGCCGACTCCAAGCAGGCCATCGACCTGGTCGCGCTCGACGTCTCCGGGCCCCTGCCCCTCACCGACGTCTTCCTCATCGCCTCGGCCCGCAACGAGCGGAACGCGCAGGCGGTCGCCGACGAGATCGAGGACAAGATGATCGAGGCCGGCGCCAAGCCGCTGCGCCGCGAGGGGAAGAGCGAGGGCCGCTGGATCCTCCTCGACTTCGGCGACGTCGTCGCCCACGTCTTCACCGAGGAGGACCGCATGTACTACTCGCTGGAGCGCCTCTGGAAGGACTGCCCCGTCGTCGCCCTCGAGATCGAGCCGACGGCCTCCGCATCCTGATCCGCACCCGTCCCGCCCGCGAGGAGATCCCCGCATGAAGTGCCCCAACGACTCGGCCACCCTCGTGATGAGCGAGCGCGCCGGGGTGGAGATCGACTACTGCCCCGACTGCCGCGGCGTCTGGCTCGACCGCGGGGAGCTCGACAAGATCCTCGACCGCGCGGAGCAGGAGACGCGGTCCGCCCCGGCGTCCGCGTCGCCCGCGGCTCCTGCCGCGCCGCTCGGCGGGTACCCGGATCCGGGTCGCGACGACCGGCGCCGCGATGACGACCGCCGGCACGATGACGACCGCCGGCGCGATGACGACCGGGATCGTCCGTACGGACGCGACGACCGCGGCTTCGGCGGCGGGTACGTGGCGCCAGGGGGTCACCCGCAGGGCGGCGCATACGGCGGGAAGCGCCGCAAGAAGGAGAGCTGGCTCAGCGAGCTCTTCGACTGAGCGCGCCTCCGTGCGGATCGACCGGGGCGGAGGATGCCCTGGTCATGAGGCGGTCGGAATGTGTAGTAATGTAGACGAGTCGCTTCCGCAGGGAAGCGGAGAACGGGTCTGTGGCGCAGTTGGTAGCGCACCTGCATGGCATGCAGGGGGTCAGGGGTTCGAATCCCCTCAGATCCACCGCACGAGCCCCGCACCTCATCGAGGTGCGGGGCTCTTCGCATGTCACGCGCCGATGCCTCACGCGTCAGCGCGGCTGCGCGGGGTTCGTCGGGTCGCCCTGCGACGGCGGGTTGATCGGCGGCCCGCTCGTCGCCGGCGTCACCTGCTCCCGGTGGCCGCCCTGCGCCACCTCGGGCATCACGGCGGGGATCGCGCCCGTGGGCTCTGCGCCTTCGCGCAGCGCCTCCAGCCGCCGCTCCAGCACCTGCATCACGGGCAGGCGGTCGCCGTGCGCGCGCTCGTAGGCGACCAGCAGCAGCACCTGGCGCTCGTCGAGCGGGTGCAGGCGCTGGGGGAGCGTCCCCAGCGGGATGTGGTCGAACTCGGGCAGCGGCAGGTCCTCGTGTCGGGGTGCGTCGGTCATCGTCCCTCCTCCTGTGTCGTGGTGCGGGTGTTCGGTGCGCGGCGGGCCGCGGCGACGGGGGTCATGCGACGGCCCCGGTGCCCGGGATCGCGGGTCCCTCGGGCCAGCGCAGCAGGGCGGCCGCGGAGCCGCCGCCGGGCAGCCCGATCGCGTCCTCGCCGTCCGGCGCGCTCGTCGAGTCGGTGAGGACGACGCGTGCGTCGGTGAGCAGGGCGGCCCGGGTGAGCGCGACGTGCGCCGGCACCCGCCCGAGGATCTCCGCGCCGAGCGCGTCCTCCGGGGCGGTCGCGATCCACGGTGCGGCGGAGAGCGCGAGGAGCCGCTCGTCCCGGAGGGCGTCGGCGTCGAGCACCAGCGTGTCGACCTGCGCGCTCGCGAGCGCCCGGACGACGGCGCCGACGCGCGTCTCGGCCCATCCGTCCCCGCGTCCGTCGTGCTCGGCCACGCGGTCGAGCACGTCGCGCTCGCCCTCCGCGAGGATCCGCTGCAGCTCCGTCCGGATCCGCTCCTCCAGCGCCGTGGGGTCCGCGCCGTCCGCGCGCGTGTTCGTGGGTTCGACGGCGAGGATCGCCCGCGACTCCGGTCCCAGCTCGCCCTCGAGGAGCTGGCGCGCGCGGATGTCGCCCGCGACCACCAGGAGCCGGGGCCGGTGGCGGCGCACGACGTCGTCGATCCGCTCCGCGAGCTCGCCCTGCGTCTGCCGCCAGATCTCCTCGGCGTGGTGCTGCAGGCGGTCCTGCCGCCAGCCGCCCGTCTTCACGGGGTGCAGCGTGTCGGTGCGCCCCTCGACCGCGCGCTCGGCGACCAGCTCGTCCGGGCCGGCGCGCAGGACCCGGACCTCACCGCCGTCGCGGCTCGTCTCCACGACGACGTAGACGATGCGCTCGGGCTCCCGCTCGAGGAGCGGCACGAGGTCGGGGACGGGCACGACGCCCGCCTCCTCGGGCTCGGTCGGGATGCCCGGGATCGACTCGTCGACGACCAGCTCGCCGGCCTCGACGAGGATCACCCGCGTGCGCGGGCCGCCGGGCGCCGGCTCGTGGGCGAGCGCCGAGGAGACCTGGGCCAGGTCCTCCTCGGACGCGCCGTCCCGAGCGAGCCGGTCGATGACGCTCTTCCGCCGGGTCTCGAGCACCTGGGGCGGGTCGGCCGTGTCCACGGAGTCGTCGAGGTGCACCTGGACCCAGGGGCCGGGGCGCCGCAGCAGCTCCGCCCAGGAGGGCCGGTCGGGAGTGGGGTCGGTCATGGGTCGCCTCCGTCTCGTCGCGATGGTGCGTCCACCCGACGCCTCCGGGTGCGGGCGCGCCTAGGGCCTTGACAGGAGCGGTCCGGGGTCTCCGCTCCCCGATCGGGGGGCTGTCCTCCACTTGGAGGACGCGGGTACCGTGGCACAGGTCATCGACCCCTGGAGCTCCACAATGTCGCACGCCACCCTGCACCGGACGCACGCCACCGACCCGCACCGCACGTCGGTGGTCGGGTCCGCGGTGCTGGGCTTCCTGGCCGCGTTCGTGGTGGGCGCGGCGGTCATCGTGACCCTCCTCGTCACCTCGTTCGCGCAGGGCACCGAGGGCTACGCGGGCCTCGACGTCCCCGGCGTCGTCAGCACGCGGATCGACCACGGCAGCGTCGTCACGCAGATCGGCCCGGGCGGGTTCCTCTTCCCGCTGGCCGCCGGTCTGCTCGTCGGGCTCATCGTGGCCGTCGTCGTGTACGCCCGCCAGCGCGGCGCCGAGGACTGACCGGCGCGACCCCGGCCCAGCCCGCGCGTAGGGTCGAGGCGATGCACCGTCCCTCGGATCCCCGTCCCCGGGCGTCCGCACGTCCGATGCTCCGGATCCGCGGCGCCGCCGTCCTCGCCGTCGCCGCGGCGATCGCCCTGCTGGCGAGCGGCTGCAGCGCACCCGCCCCCCTCGACCCTCCCGCGCCGTCGGCGCCCCTGCGCGTCGTGTCCCTCGGCGACTCCTACTCCACGGGCACGGGTCCCGCGACCCCGCTGCCGGGCGACCCGGGCGTGTGCGGGCGGACCGTCGCCGCGTCGATCCGCGTCGCGGCGGAGGCGACGGGGGCCGAGCTCGTCGACGCCGCGTGCGACGGCGCGACGACCGCCGAGCTCACGGCTCCGCGGGAGCGCGGAGGGCGGACCGTCCCCGCGCAGCTCGACGCGCTGGAGGACGGCGCCGACGTCGTCCTCGTGCGCCTCGGCGGCAACGACCTCGGCTTCCCGGCGCTCGTCGGCGGCTGCCTGGCGCAGGATCCCGCGGGCCCCGTGGCGGCCGGTCCCGCGACGTGCGTCGACGCGCTCGCCCCCGCGGGCGGCGTCGACGCCGTGCGGGCCCGCATCGACGGCGAGGTGAGCGCCCGCCTGGCCGAGGCCTTCGCGAGGATCCGCGCGGCCGCGCCCGACGCGCGCGTCGTCGCCCTCGGCTACCTCACCGTCCTCGCCGGCGCGGACGCCCTCCCCGCCGACGGCTGCTTCCGGGCGACCGCGACGTCCGACGTGAACGGGCGCGTGCTGCTCACCGACCGCGACGCCGTCTGGCTCGCGGGCGTCCAGACCGCGCTCGACGCGGCGATCGCGCGGGCCGCGGCCGAGGCGGGTGCCCGCTTCGTCGACCAGGAGGCGCCGACGGCCGAGCACGGCGCCTGCGCGGGCGACGCGGGGGATCCGTACGTCGCCGGGGTGGGCGGCAGCGCGGGCTCCGTGCCCCTGCACCCGAACGCGGCCGGACTCGCCTGGGAGGCGGACGCCATCGCCGCCGTGCTCCGCGAGGAGGCTGCCGCCCTCGGACGCTGACGCCGCGGGCGTCGTCGCAGGCGCATGTGGGTTCCTGTGGGAATGTGTTGCTTCTTCTGCGGATGAGGGCTACAGTTCGAGGACGCGAGGCGCACCTGCCCCACGGAGTCGAAGGAGACCGCCCATGTACGCCGAAGAGCGCCAGGACAGGGTGGTCGCCCTCCTCGAGCGCACGGGCCGGGTGGCGGTCGTCGGGCTCGCCCGCGACTTCGACGTGACGACCGAGACCGTCCGCCGCGACCTCGCCCAGCTCGAGGCGCGCGGCGTGCTCCGACGCGTCCACGGCGGCGCCGTCCGGGCCAGCCGCTCCACGCGCGTCGAGGAGAGCCTCGACGCCCGCAGCACCCGCAACACCGACGCGAAGGCGCGCATCGCCGACGCCGCCATGGCGCTGCTGCCCGCGAGCTTCCAGGGATCCGTCGCCGTCGACGCCGGCACGACCACGGGGCTGGTCGCCGAGCGCATCGCCGCCTGGGCACCCGACGTCGCGGGCCGCACGCTCGTCGTCGTCACGCACTCGATGGTCGTCGCGCAGACGGTCAGCCGGAACCCCGCCGTGGAGGTGCAGCTGCTCGGCGGCCGCCTCCGCGGGATCACGAGCGCCGCGGTCGGGCCCGCGACGCTCGGACAGCTGTCGCGCCTGCGGCCGGACATCGCCTTCATCGGCGCCAACGGCATCCACGCGGAGTTCGGCCTGAGCACGCCCGACGAGGAGGAGGCGGCCGTGAAGACCGCGTTGACCCGAGGATCCCGCCGAGCCGTCGCGCTCGTGGACGCGTCGAAGGCGGGGGAGGAGGCGCTCGTCGGCTTCGCCGAGCTCGACGAGATCGACACGCTCGTGACCGACGCCGCCCCCGACGGCCCGCTGGCCGACGCGCTGGCCGCCGCCGAGGTGGAGGTGATGGTCGCGTGATCCTCACCCTCACCGCCAACCCGAGCCTCGACCGCACCATCGACCTCGCCGGCGCCCTCGCGCGCGGTGCCGTGCAGCGGGCCCGCGGCGTCGCGGAGCAGCCCGGCGGCAAGGGCGTCAACGTGTCGCGCGCGCTCATCGCGTCCGGCCTCGACACGATCGCCCTGCTGCCCGGCCGCCTCGACGACCCGATGCTCGTGGCGCTGGCGGCTGAGCGGATCCCGCTCGACCACCTCGACATCGCCGGCCGCGTGCGCCAGAACGTCACGCTCACCGAGCCCGACGGCACGACCACCAAGGTCAACGAGCCCGGCCCGGTGCTGTCGTCGGCCGAGGCCGACGCGCTCGTCGCGCTCGTCATCCGCCATGCGCGCGCCGCGAGCTGGCTCGTGCTGGCGGGATCCCTGCCGCCCGGCCTCGACGACGACTTCCACGCCCGCGTGGTGCAGGCCGTCCGAGCCGAGCTCGGGGACGCCGCGCCCCGCATCGCCGTCGACTCCTCGGGCGCGCCCATGGCCGCGCTCGTCGCGTCCGGCGCCGTGGTCGACCTCGTCAAGCCCAACGCCGAGGAGCTCGCCGAGCTCGTCGGCCTCGACGACCCGGATGCGCTGGAGGCGGACCCGCGTCTCGCCCACGACGCGTCCCGGTCCCTCGTCTCCCGCGGCTGCCGGGCGGTCCTCGCGACGCTCGGCGCCCGCGGAGCCGTCCTCACCACGGACGACGGCGGGTGGCTCGCCACCATGCCGCCGATCGTGCCGGTGAGCACCGTGGGCGCGGGCGACTCGTCGCTCGCGGGCTACCTGCTCGCCGACCACCGCGGGGCCGGACCCGAGGGGCGGCTGGCGCAGGCCGTCGCCCACGGATCCGCCGCCGCGTCCCTCCCCGGCAGCACCATGCCGTCCCCCGACCAGACCCGGCCGGACAGCGTCACCGTCCAGCCGCTCCTGCCGATCGCCGCCGATCGCTGACCCGTCCCACCTGGAGAAGAACATGCCATCGCTCATCACGAACCGCCTCGTGCTCCTCGACGCCGACCTCGGCGCCGACCGCGAGCACGCCGTCCGGACGCTCGCCGCGCGCGTGGTCGCCGAGGGACGCGCCACCGACGCCGACGCCCTCTTCGCCGACGCGTGGGAGCGCGAGTCGAAGACCGCGACCGGCATGGGCGGCGGGCTCGCCATCCCGCACTGCCGCTCCGCCGCCGTGACGGAGGCCACGCTCGTCATGGCCCGTCCCGCGCCGACGGTCGACTTCGGCGCGCCCGACGGCCCCGCCGACCTGGTGTTCTTCATCGCGGCACCCGACGGCGCCGACCAGGAGCACCTCGTGCTGCTGTCGCGCCTCGCCCGCTCGCTCATCAAGCCGGAGTTCGTCGAGGCGCTGCGCACGGCCACCGACGAGGACCAGGTCGTCTCGCTCGTGGAGGGCGCGCTCGTGGACGAGCCCGCCTCCTCGACGGGCGCGCCGGCCGCCGCCGCTCCCGCCGCGTCGACCACCGCCGCGCCCGCCGCATCCGCCGCGCCCACGGCCGACGCGCCCGTCCTCGTCGCCGTCACCGCGTGCCCCACCGGCATCGCGCACACCTACATGGCCGCCGACTCGCTCGTCGCCGCGGCGAAGCGCGCGGGCGTCGAGCTGCACGTCGAGACCCAGGGATCCTCCTCGGTCACGCCCGTCGACCCGGCGATCATCGCGCGGGCCACGGCCGTGATCTTCGCGGTCGACGTGGACGTGCGCGACCGCGCGCGCTTCGCCGGCAAGCCCGTCATCCAGTCGCCCGTCAAGCGCGGCATCGACCAGCCCGACCAGATGGTCGCCGAGGCGGTCGCTGCCGCGACGGACCCGAGCGCGCCGCGCGTGCCGGGCGCCGGCGCCGCGTCGGGCGGATCCGAGCAGGCCTCCCCGCAGGCCGCGCAGAGCGTGGGCGCTCGCCTCAAGCGCTGGCTGCTCACGGGCGTCAGCTACATGATCCCGTTCGTCGCGGGCGGCGGCCTCCTCATCGCCCTCGGCTTCCTGCTCGGCGGCTACCGCATCACCGAGACCGCGGCGGACGTCGTGCTGCAGAACTCGCTGGCGGACCTGCCCGCGGGCGGTCTCGGCCAGTACCTCGGCGCGGTCGCGTTCGTCATCGGCAACGCGTCCATGGCGTTCCTCGTCCCGGCGCTGGCCGGCTACATCGCGTACGCCATCGCCGACCGGCCGGGCATCGCGCCCGGCTTCGTCGCCGGATCCATCTCCGTCATCATGGGCGCCGGCTTCCTCGGCGGCCTGGTCGGCGGCCTCCTCGCCGGCGGCATCGCCTACGCGATCGGCCGCATCGAGGTGCCGCGCTGGCTGCGGGGCCTCATGCCCGTCGTGATCATCCCGCTGCTCGCGTCCATCGTCGCGTCCGGCCTCATGGTCATGGTGCTCGGCGGACCCATCGCGGCGCTCACGCGCGGCCTCAACGACTTCCTGTCGGGCCTCACGGGCGTGTCCGCGATCCTGCTGGGCGTGATCCTCGGCGTCATGATGTGCATCGACCTCGGCGGCCCCATCAACAAGGTCGCGTACGCCTTCGCGGTCGCCGGCCTCGGTGCCGGATCCATCGACAACCAGGCCCCGTGGGCGATCATGGCCGCCGTCATGGCCGCGGGCATGGTGCCGCCGCTGGCCCTCGCGCTCGCGTCCACCGTCATCGACCGCCGCCTGTTCAGCCCGGCGGAGCGCGAGAACGGCAAGGCCGCGTGGCTCCTCGGCGCCGCGTTCATCTCCGAGGGGGCCATCCCGTTCGCGGCGGTCGACCCGCTGCGCGTCATCCCCGCGAGCATCGTGGGCGGCGCCGCCACCGGCGCCATGGTGATGGGCCTCGGCGTCGTGTCGCAGGCCCCGCACGGCGGCGTCTTCGTGCTCTTCGCGATGAACGGCACCTTCCTCGGCTTCCTCGCCTCGGTCGCCGTCGGCACCGTCATCTCGGCGTTCCTGGTCGTGCTGCTCAAGCGCTTCACGGCCAAGCGCCCCGAGGCCGTCGCGCAGGCGGCGTCCGCCGACCAGGGCGTCCCCGTCCCCGCCTGATCCCCGCCCGACCGACCCAGCCCGCACCACCCACCCCGCACGAAGGAGAACCCATGACCGAGCGCACCGCCACCATCGGCAGCCGCGTGGGCCTGCACGCCCGACCCGCCTCCCTCTTCATCGAGGCGGTGCGCCGCACGGGCGTCGCCGTCAAGATCAGCAAGCCGGACGGCACGCCGCTCGACGCGACGAGCATCCTGTCGCTGATGAGCCTCGGGGCCGCGAACGGCGACCAGGTCGTGCTCACGGCCGAGGGCGACGGCGCGGACGCCGCGCTCGACGACCTCGCCGCGCTGCTCGCGTCAGACCTCGACGCCGTCGAGTAGCCGCCCGCGACGACGAGAGGGCCCGGTCACCGCGATGCGGCGGCCGGGCCCTCTCGTCGTGTCAGGCGACGCGCGTCACCACTCGGCGACGCGGTAGTCCTTGAGGAAGACGCCCGAGATGTCCTCGCCGGCCTGGCCCATGACGATGGGGTCGTAGACGCGGGCGGCGCCGTCCACCAGGTCGAGGGGGGCGTGGAAGCCCTCCTCCGCGAGGCGCACCTTGGTGGGGTGCGGGCGCTCGTCGGTGATCCAGCCCGTGTCGACGCTCGTCATGAGGATGCCGTCCGTCTCGCGCATCTCGCGCGCCGACGTGCGGGTCATCATGTTGAGCGCGGCCTTCGCCATGTTCGTGTGCGGGTGGCCGGGGCCCTTGTACGCGCGGGCGAACTGGCCCTCCATGGCGCTCACGTTGACGACGTACTTGCGCCGCGAGGTCGACGCGGCCATCGCCGGTCGCAGCCGGCTGACGAGCAGGAACGGCGCCGTGACGTTGGCGAGCTGGACCTCGAGCATCTCGAGCGGATCCACCTCGTGCACCACCTGCGTCCAGCTGTTCGCGTCGTGCAGGTCGGGCACGAGGCCGCCCGCGTCGATGGCGGTGCCGGCCGCGAGCCGCGCCAGCGAGGAGGATCCGGCCGTCATGGCGAGCTCCGTCACCTCGGCCGCGGTGATCCCGGTGGCCGTGGAGAGGATGGGGTGCGCCGCGACGCTCGCCGCGAGGGCCGCGGGGTGGGCGTCGTTCGTGTGCCCGAACGTGAGCAGCTCGGGGATCGGCCCGTCCGGCAGCGGGGCGGACTCGGCCTCCGAGAGCGGCGCGTAGGAGCCGGGGGAGCGGCGCACGGTCTGCGCGGCGTTGTTGATGAGGATGTCGAGCGGACCCGCGGCGGCCACGGCGTCGGCGAGGCCGATGACCTGCGCCGGGTCGCGGAGGTCGAGCCCCACGACGCGGAGACGGTGCACCCACTCGTGCGCGTCGGGCAGTCCGGCGAAGCGGCGGACGGCGTCGCGCGGGAAGCGCGTGGTGATGGTGGTGTGCGCGCCGTCGCGGAGGAGCCGCAGCGCGATGTGCATGCCGATCTTCGCCCGACCGCCCGTGAGGAGCGCCCGCATGCCGGTGAGGTCGGTGCGGGCCTCGCGCTTGGCGTGGTTGATGCGCGCGCAGTCCGGGCAGAGCTGGTGGTAGAAGGCGTCGACCTGCGTGTAGTGCTGCTTGCAGATGTAGCAGGGGCGCGAGCGGAGCAGCGTGCCCGCGGTGGGGGCGGCCGCGGTGATGGCGAGCGGGATCCCGCGGGTCTCGTCGTCGATGCGGTCGGGCGCACCGGTGGCGGTGGCGGCGACGACGGCGCGGTCGGCGCTGGCGACGGCCTCGCGCTTCTCGAGGCGGCGGGCCTTCTTCACGGACTTGAACATCGACGCCGTGGCACGGCGCACCGCGACGAAGTCGGGGTGGTCCTCGTCGATGTCGGCGAGCGAGCCGAGGACGCGCAGCGTGACGGCGAGGTCGGCGGGGTCGATGGCGGCGGCGGGATCGAGCGCGGCGTCGGGGGCGGGGACGACGTGCTCCGCGGGCGTGGCGGGGTCGTCGGGCAGGGCGTCGGAGGGCACAGGAGATGATACCCGGGCCGTCGGACCCGACCGGGCGCGCGACGGCGGTGCCGGAGACCGCTACATCGTGGTCGCGAAGCCGACCGCGGCGGCGATGACCGCCCAGAGCGCGATCGTGACGACCACGAGGGCGATGAGCCCGGTGCGGCGGTCGCGCCAGCGCGCCCGCTCCGTCTCGGGGTCGACCGGGACGGCCTCCGGCGCGCGGGCGCCGGCGGCGGTCGCGACCGCGGGGGAGACGGTGGCGTCGTCGCGCGCGGCGGACGCAGGGTCGGCGGGTGCGGGTGCGGGTGCGGGTGCGGCGTCGGACCGAGCGCGGTCGGGTCGCGGGTCGAGCGGGAGGGACGGCATCCGGCGACCGTACGGGGTGGCGCCCCACGGATCCTGCCGCCTGTGGAGAACTCCGGGCGGGGCGGGTGGGGGAGGATGGACGCATCATGCCCGACACCGCGCTCGCCCCCACGCTCACCGAGGAGGCGGCCCGTCTGGCCGTGGACGGGGCCACCGACGACGCGATCTACGACGCGTTCGCCGAGTGGGCGCTCGCGCAGGGCATCGAGCTGTACCCGGCGCAGGACGAGGCGGCGCTCGAGATCGCGTCCGGCGCGAACCTCATCCTCTCGACGCCCACCGGCACGGGGAAGTCGCTCGTCGCCGTCGCCGCGCACTTCGCCGCCCTCGCCCGCGGCCGCCGCTCGTACTACACGGCGCCGATCAAGGCGCTCGTGTCGGAGAAGTTCTTCGCGCTGGTGGAGCTGTTCGGGGCGGCCCAGGTCGGGATGGTGACGGGCGACTCGTCGGTGAACCCGGACGCGCCGATCATCTGCTGCACCGCCGAGATCCTCGCGAACCGGTCGCTCCGCGGCGGTGCGGACACGCCCGTCGACCAGGTGGTCATGGACGAGTTCCACTTCTACGCGGATCCGCAGCGCGGCTGGGCCTGGCAGGTGCCGCTCCTGCTGCTCCCGCACGCGCAGTTCGTGCTCATGTCGGCCACCCTCGGCGACGTCACCGACCTCGCCGACGACCTCACGCGACGCACCGGCCGGCCGACCGCGCGGATCACGGGCATCGAGCGGCCCGTCCCGCTCTTCTTCCACTACGCCGTGACGCCCGTGCAGGAGACCGTCGAGGAGCTGCTCGACACGAAGCAGGCGCCCGTCTACATCGTGCACTTCGCCCAGGCCGCGGCGCTCGAGCGGGCGCAGGCGCTGTCCAGCATCAAGATCGTGACGCGGGAGCAGCGCGACGCGATCGCGGAGCTCATCGGCGGCTTCCGCTTCAGCACGGCGTTCGGCAAGACGCTCTCGCGGCTCGTGCGCGCGGGCATCGGCGTGCACCACGCCGGCATGCTGCCCAAGTACCGCCGGCTCGTGGAGCAGCTCGCGCAACAGGGCCTCCTCCGCGTGATCTGCGGCACGGACACCCTCGGCGTCGGCATCAACGTGCCGATCCGCACGGTGCTGTTCACCGGCCTCACGAAGTACGACGGCACGCGGATGCGGCAGCTGAACGCCCGCGAGTTCCACCAGATCGCCGGGCGCGCGGGCCGCGCCGGCTACGACACCGCGGGCACCGTGGTCGCGCAGGCGCCCGAGCACGAGACCGAGAACATCAAGATGCTCGAGCGCGCGGGCGACGACGTGAAGAAGCGCCGCAAGCTCGTGCGCAAGAAGGCGCCCGAGGGCTTCGTCTCCTGGGGCGAGCCGAGCTTCCGCAAGCTCATCGACGCGGAGCCGGAGCGGCTGACGTCGAGCATGCAGGTGAGCCACGCGATGATGCTCAACGTCATCGCGCGCGGCGGCGACGTGTTCGCCAACATGCGGGCGCTCGTCGAGGACAACCACGAGCCGCGGGCGCGCCAGCTCGCGCTCGCCCGCCGCGCCCTCGCCATCTACCGGACGCTGCGCACCGCGGGCATCGTCGAGCAGGAGGCGGACCCGGACGGCGGGCCCGCGCGGATCACGCTGACGGTCGACCTGCAGGCCGACTTCGCGCTCAACCAGCCGCTGTCCCCGTTCGCGGTCGCGGTGTTCGAGCTGCTCGACCGGGAGTCGCCGACGTACGCGCTCGACATGGTGAGCGTGGTCGAGGCGACCCTCGACGACCCGCGGCCGATCCTGTCGCAGCAGCAGTTCAAGGCCCGCGGCGAGGCCGTGCAGGCGATGAAGGCCGAGGGCATCGAGTACGACCAGCGCATGGAGCTGCTCGAGTCGATCACCCACCCGAAGCCCCTCGAGGAGCTGCTCGACCAGGCGTTCACGACCTACGCGGCCAGCCAGCCGTGGATCGGCGACTTCGCGCTCAGCCCCAAGTCGGTCGTCCGCGACATGTACGAGCGGGCCATGAGCTTCAGCGAGCTCGTCTCCTTCTACGGGCTGATGCGCTCCGAGGGCCTCGTGCTCCGCTACCTCTCCGACGCGTTCCGCGCGATGCGGCAGACGATCCCGGACGAGGCGAAGACCGAGGAGCTGCTCGACGTGATCGAGTGGCTCGGCGAGCTCGTGCGCCAGGTCGACTCGAGCCTGCTCGACGAGTGGGAGGAGCTGTCGCACCCGACGGCCGCGCCCGGCGACGCGCCCGTGCTCCCGCCCGCCCCGAAGCTGCTCACCTCGAACACGCGCGCCTTCCGGATCCTCGTGCGCAATGAGATGTTCCGCCGCGTGCAGCTCGCGGCCCGCGAGGACCTGCAGACGCTCGGCGACCTGGACGCCGCGGGCGGCTTCGACGCGGACGCCTGGGGCGACGCGCTCGACGGCTACTTCGGCGAGTACGACCGGATCCTCACCGACGGCGACGCCCGCAGCCAGGCGCTCGTCACGATCACGGAGGGCCCGGCCGAGTGGACCGTGCGGCAGGCGCTGCACGACCCCGAGGGCGACCACGATTGGGGGATCGAGGCGGTCGTCGACCTCGACGCGTCGAACGAGGCGGGCGAGGCCGTCGTGCGCGTGACCCGCGTGGGCACCCTCTCGTGAACGCGGACCCGCGCCTGCCGGACCTCGCGGGGCGGACGGTGCTCGTCACGGGCGCCAACGGCGGCATCGGCTTCTGGACCTCGGCGCAGCTCGCCGGCGCCGGCGCCCGCGTGCTCCTCGCGTGCCGCTCCGCCGAGCGCGGGGACGCCGCCGCGCGGGCGCTCGTCGCGCGCGTGCCGGGCGCCGACGTGGAGGTGGTGCCGCTCGACCTGGCGAGCCTCGCGAGCGTGGAGGCGTGCGTCGCCGCCGTGCGGGAGGACCTCGACGCGGTCGTCGCCAACGCCGGGCTCACCCCCGCGGGCGGTCGCGCGCGCCGGCGCCGGACGACGATCGACGGGTTCGAGGAGCTCATGGGCACCAACGCGCTCGGGCACTTCGCGCTCGTCGCCGGCCTCGCGCCGCGGCTGCGGGCGGGCGGCCGCGTCGTGATGCTCGGATCCCTCGCGCACCGCTTCTCGCCGCTCGACCTCGGCGACCTCGCCGGGGAGCGGCGCATGCCCGCGCTCGTGCGCTACGGCCGGTCGAAGACGGCCTGCATGATGATCGCGGCTGAGCTCGACCGGCGCTGGCGGGCGGCCGGATCCGACCGCATCGCGCTCTCGGCCCACCCCGGGTACTCGGTGGACGCGCTCACGCCGCCGCAGGATCCGGCCGAGCGTCCGCAGGGCGTCGACGCTGCTCGTCGCCGAGTCGCGGGGGCGGGCCGCGTCCTCGTGCAGGGCAAGGACGCGGGTGCCTGGCCGGTCGCGCACGCGGCCGCCGCCGACGGCGTGACGGGCGGCGCCTTCTGGGGACCCGCCGGGCCGCTCGAGCTGAAGGGCCCGCCGGCGCCCGCCTTCGTCGCCGAGCACGCGCGGTCGCGGGCCGTCGCCGAGCAGCTGTGGTCGGCCGCCGAGGACGCGACGGGGATCCGCTTCCGGCCCTGACAGCCGGCCGCGGGGATCAGCCCCGCGGCGTCCCGAGCACGTCGTCGAGCGCGTCGCGGAACGCGGCGGTCTCCTCGGGCGTGCCCACGGAGACGCGCAGCCATCCCTCGGGGCCCGTCTCGCGGATCAGCACGCCCCGGTCGAGCAGCCCCTGCCACACCGCGTGCCGGTCGGGGAACCGGCCGAAGAGCACGAAGTTGGCGTCGGAGGGCGCGACCTCGAAGCCGCGGCCCCGGAGGTGGTCGACGAGCGCGTCGCGCTCCTCGCGCAGCGACGCGACCTGCGCGAGCAGCACGCCGCGGTGGCGGAGGGCGGCGGTCGCGCTGACCTGCGTGATCCGGGACAGGTGGTACGGCAGCCGCACGATGCGGAGCGCGTCGACGACCGCGGGGGAGGCCGCGAGGTAGCCGAGACGACCGCCCGCGAACGCGAACGCCTTGCTCATGGTGCGCGAGACGATGAGGCGCGGGTGGTCCGGCAGCAGCGAGATCGCCGTCGGCACGCCCTCGCGGCGGAACTCCGCGTAGGCCTCGTCGATGACCACGACGCCGGGCGCGACCGAGAGCACGTGCTCGATCTCGCGCGTCGTGAGCGCGGTGCCCGTGGGGTTGTTCGGCGAGGTGAGGAACACGACGCTCGGCTGGTGCCGCTCGACGAGCTCGGTCACGTTCGCGAGGTCGAGCGTGAAGTCCTCCTGGCGGCGGCCGGAGACCCAGGTGGTGAGGGTGTTCCGCGCGTACTCGGGGTACATCGCGTAGTGGGGCGCGAAGGAGAGCGCGACGCGGTCCGTGCCGCCGAAGGCCTGGAGCACCTGCTGCAGCACCTCGTTGGATCCGTTCGCCGCCCAGACGTTCTCCGGTCCGAGCGGCAGGCCGCTGTCGGCCGTGAGGTAGTCGGCGAGCTCGGTGCGCAGCTCGAGGAACTCGCGGTCGGGGTAGCGGTTGAGCCCGCGCGCGGCCTCGAGCACGGCCTCGCTCACGGCGACGGCCACCTCCTCGGGCAGCGGGTACGGGTTCTCGTTCACGTTGAGGAGCACGGGCACGTCGAGCTGCGGGGCGCCGTAGGGCTCCTCGCCGCGGATGCCGTCGCGCAGGGGCAGGTCGGCGAGGGTCGTCCTCGACCAGTCGGGCGTCATCGGGTCTCCTCGGGGTCGGCGGGATCCCATCCTCCCATCGCGGGGGAGGGCGACCCGCCGGAGGACGGCCGCGCACCCGGGCGTCCGCACGGCGACGGGCGGATAGGGTCATCGGATGCGCTCCCCCCTCGCCCGGCTCACGCGCGTCCGGCGCCCCGGGGACGTGCACCGCGCCGCGTCCACGCCGCCGCGCTGGCTGCTCGCATCGCCCCGCTACGCGTCGCGGTCGATCCCCGTCGGCCACGACCTCGAGCGCCGCACGGTCCTCGGCTTCCGCGTCGCGATCAAGGTGTTCCGCTCGCCCGGCGCCAACGCCGGCCGGACGCTGTCGAGCGCTCCCGCGGGCATCGGATCCTCGGGCCTCGCCGGAGCCGCGGGCGCCGCCGGCCGCCGCCCGTCGTTCGTGCTCGTGCACGGCATCGGCGTCTCGTCGCGCTACTTCCACCCGCTCGCCGCGCTCCTCGCCGAGCATGGCGACGTCCACGCCGTCGACCTCCCCGGCTACGGCGAGTCGCCCCGCGTCCGGCGCGACGTGACGCTCGCCGACCACGCCGCGGTCGTCGCGGAGGTCGTGCGGATGCACGGCCTCGTCGACCCCGTGATCGTCGGCCACTCGATGGGCGCGCAGATCGTCGCGCAGCTCGCCGTCGACCAGCCGGGGATCGCGGACCGCATCGTGCTCATCGGCCCCACCCTCGACCCGCGGAAGCGCGGCGTCGTCCGCGCCGGCCTCGCGCTGGGCCGGGACACCCTCCGCGAGCCGCTGATGTCGAACGCGGTCGTGCTCGGCGACTACTTCCTCCGCTGCGGGATGCCGTACTACCTCCGCCAGCTCCCGCACCTCATCGGCGACCGCATCGAGGACCGGGCGGGGCGGATCCGCGCGCGCACGCTCGTCGTCGTCGGCCACCGCGACGCCGTGGTCGACCGGTCGTTCGCGGAGGGCCTCGCGACCCTCATCCCGCGCGGCAGCGTGCACGTCGCCCGCGGTCCGCACGTCGTCATGTTCACGGACCCCGAGGGCGTGGCCCGGGCGATCGTCGAGCATGCCCGCGTCGACTGACGATCCGGTGCCCGTGGGCGCGCCGGACGTCCCGGCCGCGCCGGACGTCCCGCCCGCGGGCGAGCAGGATGGAGCGGTGACCGCCGACGGACCCGCCGCCCTCCCGCCGCTGTCGGCCCTCCGCAAGGCGTGGGACTGGGCGCTCGACTACGCCTACGTCCTCCGCTGGCAGGCCGCCGCCACGCTCTCGCGGGACGACGCCCGCTCGTTCGAGGACGGCCGCGACGACCGGCCGACGATCCTCGTGCTGCCGGGCGTCTACGAGCGCTGGCAGTTCATGCTGCCGATCATCCGCCGCCTGCACGCCCGCGGCCACGGCGTGCACGTGGTCGGGTCGCTCGGCGCCAACGTCGGCCGCGTCGCGGAGATGTCCCGGCGCGCCCGCGCGTACCTGGAGGCCGAGGACCTGCGCGACGTCGTCGTCGTCGCGCACAGCAAGGGCGGCCTCATCGGCAAGCACCTCATGGCGTTCGGCGACCCCGACCGGCGGGTCCGCGCCATGGTCGCCATCAACGCGCCGTTCGGCGGATCCTCGTACGCGCGCCTGATCCCGGTGCGCAGCATCCGCGACTTCTCGCCGCGGAACGCGGCCCTCGTGGAGCTCGGCCGCGCGCTCGACGTCAACGCGCGGATCACGAGCATCTTCGCGCGCTTCGACCCGCACATCCCCGGCGGCAGCTCGCTCGACGGCGCGACCGACGAGCGCGTCGCGGCATCGGGCCACTTCCGGATCATGGGCGACGAGGACGTGCTGCGCCGCGTCGAGGCCGCCATCGACCGGGCCGGGAGCGCCGCGGGCCCGCCCGCCTGAGCCGTCCGGGCGCTCGGGCCGACGCCCGCCGCGGCGCATACTGGGCTCATGCCCGAGCCCGCAGCGCCCGCCCGCGCGGACGCCGCGCTCGACGCCCGCGGCCGCACGGTGCTCGTCGTCGCGATCCTCGCGTCCTTCGTCGCGTTCCTCGACGGCACGGTCGTCAACGTCGCCCTGCCCGCCATCGGCGAGGACCTCGGCGGCGGCCTCGTCGTGCAGCAGTGGGTCGTCGACGCGTACCTCATCACCCTCGGCGCCCTGATCCTCCTCGCCGGCTCGCTGTCCGACGCGTTCGGCCGGGTGCGCGTGCTCCGGTGGGGGCTCGTCGGCTTCGGCGTCACGTCGCTCGTCTGCGCCGTCGCGCCGACCGCGGGGATCCTCATCGCGGCGCGCGCGGCCCAGGGCGCCGCCGGCGCGCTGCTCGTGCCCAGCTCGCTCGCCCTCATCGCGCAGGCGTTCCGGGGTCCCGCGCAGTCGCGCGCCATCGGCTCGTGGACGGCGTGGACCGGCACCGCGATGCTCGTCGGCCCCGTCCTCGGCGGCGTGCTCGTGGACGCGCTCGACTGGCGGCTCGTGTTCGGGATCAACGTGCTCCCCATCGTCGTGACCCTCGTGCTCCTCGCCCGCCTGCCGCACGACGCCCCGGCGGCCGAGGGCACGCGCGTGGACGTGCCCGGCGCGGTGCTCGGCGCCCTCGGGATCGGCGGGCCCGTCTTCGCGCTCATCGAGCAGTCGCGGCTCGGCGTCGGCCACCCGCTCGTGGTCGGCAGCCTCATCGCGGGCGTGGTCTGCCTCGTGCTCTTCGTGGTGCGCGAGCGCCGGACTCCGCACCCGATGCTGCCGCTGTCGCTCTTCCGGGAGCGGGACTTCCTGGTCGGCAACATCGCGACCGTGGGGATCTACGGCGCGCTCTCGCTCGGCGGCTTCGTGATCGCGGTGTTCCTGCAGCAGACCGGCGGGCTGTCCGCGACGGCCGCCGGGTTCGCGCTCGTGCCGACCACCGTCATCATGCTGCTGCTGTCCACGCGCTTCGGCGCGCTGGCCGGGCGCATCGGCCCGCGGCTGCTGATGGGCGTGGGCCCGATCGTCGCCGGCGCCGGCTACCTGCTCATGCTGCGGGTCGCGGAGCCCGTCGACTACTGGGGCCAGCTGCTGCCCGGGATCCTCGTGTTCGGCCTCGGCCTGTCCATGACGGTGGCGCCGCTCACCTCCACGATCCTCGAGGCGGTGCCGTCGGCGCAGGCCGGCATCGCGTCCGCGGTCAACAACGCGGTGTCGCGCGTCGCCGGGCTCGTCGCCATCGCGGCCATCGGGCTCGTCGCCGGCCCCGAGCTCGACGTCACGGCGTTCCACCGCGTGGTGCTCGTGACGGCCGCGCTCCTCGTCGCGGGCGGGCTGGTGTCCCTCGTGGGGATCCGCTCGCGTCGCGGCCTGCCCGCGGCGGGATCCGCCGGCTAGAGCGCCAGCAGCACCTTGCCCACGTGCTGCGAGGACGCGACGTGCGCGTGCGCGGCGGCGGCCTCGGCGAGCGGGAAGACGCGGTCGACGACCGGGCGCACGGATCCGTCGGCGACGGCCGGCCACACGTCCGCGCGGACCGCGGCGACGATGCGCGCCTTGTCGTCCGCGTCGCGCGCGCGGAGGGTCGTGCCCCAGATCCGTCCGCGCCGCGCCATGAGCTGGCCGAGCGCGATGCTCGTCGGCGCGCCGCTCTGCGCGCCGATGACCATGATCCGGCCGTCGCGGGCGAGGGCGCGGATGTCCCGGTCGATGTAGTCGCCGCCGATCGCGTCGAGGATCACGTCGGCGCCGTGGCCGTCGGTCGCCTCGCGGATCGCCTCGACGAAGTCCTCCCGCCGGTAGTCGATGAGGATGTCGGCGCCGAGTGCCCGGCACGCCTCGAGCTTCGCCGGGCTCCCGGCGGTGACGGCCACGCGGGCGCCGAGGCGCGTCGCGAGCTGGATGGCCATCGTGCCGATGCCGCTGGATCCGCCGTGCACGAGGAGGGTCTCCCCGGGCTCGAGGCCCGCGTCGAGCACGACGTTCGACCAGACGGTCGCGACGACCTCGGGCAGCCCCGCCGCCTCGACGAGGTCGAGCCCGTCGGGGACGGGGAGCACGTGCCGCTCGTCGACCGCGACGAGCTCGGCGTAGCCGCCGCCCGCGAGCAGGGCGCACACGCGGTCGCCGACGCTCCAGCGCGTGGCGCCCTCGCCGACCGCCGCGATCGTCCCGGAGACCTCGAGGCCGAGGTGCGTCGGCGCCCCGGCGGGCGGCGGGTACGCGCCCTCGCGCTGGCTGAGGTCGGCGCGGTTGACGCCCGCGGCGGCGACGCGGACGAGCACCTCGCCGGGCCCGACGACCGGATCCGGCAGCTCGGCGAGGGAGAGGACGTCGGGGCCGCCGGGGGCGGGGAAGGTGATCGCGCGCATCCCGCCACGGTACGCCCGCCCCCGCTGGGGATCGCATCGGAGGACCGCGGCGGGGAGCGACGGGGACCTCGGGGAGACCCGCCGCGGAAAGTACATGAACTCGCAACTGAAATCGGGAATGTCCGTGAGATCCATGCGCTTGCATACCTTCGAGGCCGTCGGCCCGCACCCCATGACCCCGCACGAGAGGCACGCACATGAGCGACACCACCACCGTCCCCGGCTACATCGCCGGCACCTGGACCATCGACAAGACCCACAGCTCGGTCGGGTTCAGCATCCGCCACATCATGATCAGCAAGGTCAAGGGCACGTTCAAGGACTTCGACGCCGAGATCGTCACGGGCGCCACCCCCGAGCAGAGCTCCGTCAAGGCCCACGCGACCATCGTCTCGATCGACACCAACGAGCCGAACCGCGACCAGCACCTCCGCACCAACGACTTCTTCGACGCCGAGAACCACCCCACCATCGACTTCGTCTCCACCGCCGTGCGCGTGGAGAAGGACGGCGACGCGAAGATCGACGGCGAGTTCACGATGCGCGGCGTCACCAAGCCCGTCACCTTCGACGTCGAGTTCGGCGGCTTCGGCCAGGACCCCTACGGCCAGACCAAGTTCGGCGCGACGGCCACCACGGTCGTCAACCGCGAGGACTTCGGCCTCACCTACAACGCGGCCCTCGAGACCGGCGGCGTGCTGCTCGGCGACAAGGTCACCATCACGCTCGACATCCAGGCGGTCCTCGCGACCCCCGCGGCCTAGCGCCCACCGGTCGGGCTCCGGCCCGGCCCCTCCGCCTCCGCGCGGATCCGACGCCCCCGTTCCCGCCCAGGGACCGAGGGCGTCGTCGTGCCCGGGCGGGCCCGCGTCAGGCCGGGCGTCAGGGCAGGCGGCCGAGCGCCCGCAGCGTCTCCGCCGGGCGCTCGACGTGCGCGAAGTGGCCGGCGTCGCGGATCACCGCGGACCGGAGCGTCGGCACCGTGCGCGCGAGCAGGTCGAGGTCGTCGCGGGAGACGAACACGTCGTGGTCGCCGCGCACGGCGACGACGGGGCAGGCGATGCGCGCCCAGAGCCCGTCGGCGTCGTAGCCGCGCGTGACCTCCGCCGCGAGCGAGAACGCGCGCGGCCGGGCCTCCGTCGCGATCGCGTCGACGATCGATCGGCGGACCCGCCAGCCGTGCGCGAAGAGCGGCAGGGCGACGGCGCGCAGCAGCCGGATCCGGCCGACGCCGCGGATGAGCGCCGTGCCCGGGCGACCGAGGCGCCGCAGGGTGCGCATCACGCCGAGCATCATCGTGAACCCCGGGATGAGGCGGAACTCCTCCACCGGATGCGCCACGCTCCGGATGACCGAGTAGGTGGTGGGGGAGACGAGCTCCACGGAGACGGCGCGAGCCGGATCGCCTGCCGCGATGTGCAGCGCGATGAAGCCGCCCATCGAGTGCCCGACGAGCCGCCAGCGCGCGTAGCCGAGGCCGTCGACGACCGCGCGCACCGCGTCGGCGATGGCGCCGACCGTGGCCTCGGCGTCCGTCGCGTCGAGCGGGGAGCCGCCCCAGCCGGGCAGGTCGATCGCGACGACGTCCGTGAACGGGACGCCCGCCTCGCGCGCGGTGCGGATCAGCGGCGTCCAGGTCGTCCACGAGCCGGCGGCGCCGTGCAGCAGGACGGTCGCCGTGTCGGATCCCCGGCGCCCGACGTGGTGGTGCCGCACCGGGCCGAGGGGCGTGGCCGTGGTCCCCGGCACGAGGCCCGAGGCGCGTGGATCCGGCTCGAGCTCGAGCGGGCTGTAGCCCGGGAGCGGACGCGTCACTCGGCCCCGCCGATGATCTCCGAGCGGATGCGGCGGATGTCCTCCAGCAGCGAGCCGATGAGGATCCAGTGCTCCTCGTTCGGCTGCAGCACCACGAGCGGCGCGGTGAGCGCCGGCTCCTCGTGCGGGACGCTCCCGCCGGCCCGGTCGTCGCCCGGGAGCGCGTGCTCCGCGAGGAGCCGCACGTCGTGGGCGGCGCGCGTCAGCTCGGTCGCGATGCCGCGGACGACCGGCTCCTCGGCGAGCGACGGGTCGTAGCGGTCGTGCACCGCGCGCGTCATGCCGACCACGCGGTTGACGAGGACCGTGAGCGTGGCGAGCAGCTCCCGGTCCGCCTCGAGCAGGGCCCGGTGCCGCCGCCGGAGCGGGTTGAGGGTGAGGCTCTCGAGGCCCTTGTCGACCTCGGCGACGGCCTTCGTGTGCCGCGGCCGGAGCGCGCGGGCCAGGGTCAGCATGCGGTCGAGCTCCTCGCGGTCGACGGGCTCGGACAGGGCGCCCGCCAGCCGGTCGAGCGCGGCCGCGCATTCGCCCGCGAGGCCGACCACGGCGCGACGGCTCGCCTCGTGCAGCACAGGCGGCGCGATCGCGAGGTTCACGACCACGCCGATGGCCGCGCCGAGGATCGTCTCCACGATGCGGTCGAACGCGTAGACGGGCGAGAGCTGGCCGATGGCGAGGACGAGCATCGCGCTGATGGGGATCTGCGTGCTCGACCCGGGCGTCAGCCGGAACACCCACCCCACGAGCACCGCGACGACGACCGCGGTCAGCACCACCCAGCTCGAGGTGCCGAGCGCGAGGCCGAGGACGAGCGCGAGCAGCACCCCGGTGATCACGCCGAGGCTGCGCTCGACGGCCTTGCCGAAGGTCTGGTTGATGCTCGGCTGCACGACGAGCAGCGCCGCGATGGTCGCGAAGATGGGCAGCTGCGCCGGCAGCAGGGCGATGCAGGTGAACCAGGCGATGATCGCCGCGACGGAGGTCTTGACCACCTGCACGAACGGGATGCGCGTGGTGGTGCGGACGGTCGTGGTGATGCGCACGTGCGGCCTCCGGCGGATCTCGGGTGCCCCCATCATCCCGCGGGCCGGCCCGCTCAGGCGACCTGGGCCGCGTCGTCCATCCCGTCGCCGCCTCCGGCGCCCTGCCGCCTCGCGTCCTGCCAGCGCGCCCACATCTCCTTGAGGTCCCACGCGTCCTCCGCCTGGATGGAGACGCCCCGCTCGCCCGTGCGCCGCGTGCGCCCGCGGATGATGAGCAGTCGCGTGCCGAAGAGCATGGGCCCGGCCTTCTGCTGCGCCTCGTCGAAGAAGGTGGAGTCGGAGCAGCCCGAGCCGTCGTCGAGGCTGATGAAGACGACGCGCTTGCCGCTGCGCATGGGCGGCGTCTGGGTGGCGATCCGGATCCCCGCGACCACCACCTCCGAGCCGCTGCGCACCTCGAGCAGCTGGCTCGCCGGGATGACCCCGAGCTCGTCGAGCATGGGCCGGTAGCTCTCGAGCACGTGCTCGGTGACCTCCATCTGCAGGATGTCGAGCTCGGCGCTCACCCGCTCGCGCCCGTCGGGGTCGGGCGAGCCGCGCGGGATGAGGTCGCGGTCGTCGACGAACAGCGGCAGCTGGCCGGCGGGATCCGCGGGCCGGGCCGCGCGCGCCGTGAGCCGCCGCACGAACGCCATCACGTCGCCGCGCGACGCCGGCCCGCGGGCCGCGAGGTCGTCGGCCGAGGTCGCGAGGGAGTCGAGCGCCCCCACGGCCGCGAGCCGCTCGAGCAGCGCGCGCGACGGCTGCGCCTTCGCGTAGAAGTCGGTGATGGAGTCGAACGGCTGGCCCGCCTCGATGCGCTGGAGCTCCGCCTCGCTCATGCCGTGCACGTCCTGGAGCGACAGCCGGATCCCCAGCTCGCCGATCCGCGTGCGCCCCGTGGTCGCCTCGCCCTCCACGCGCTCCACCCGGTAGACGCCCGTGGACCGGTTGACGTCGAGCGGCAGCACGGGCACGCCCATGCGCCGGGCCTCGGTGAGCAGCAGGCGCTTGGGGTACATGCCGGGGTCGTGCGTGAGGATCCCCGCGAGGAACTCCGCCGGGTAGTGCGTCTTCAGCCACGCGCTCTGCCAGGTGGGCAGCGCGAAGGCCGCGCCGTGGGCCTTGCAGAACCCGAACGAGCCGAAGCCCTTCAGCGCCTTCCAGATGCGCTCGACGTCGGCGTCGGAGAAGGGGCGCCGCCCGGAGCGCGGGTCGACGTGCGCGGCCGTGCGCTCCCGGAACGCGCCCTCGACGACGGTGTCCTGCCGCTCCATGTTGCGGCGCAGCTCGTCGGCCTCGGCGAGGGAGACCTGCATGCAGTCGGCGAAGATCCGGATGACCTGCTCGTGGTAGATGACGACGCCGAAGGTGGGCGCGAGGAACGGCGCGAACCGCGGGTGCAGGTAGTCGGGCCGGGTGATGCCGTGCTTGGTGTCGAGGAAGGGCGCGACCATGTTGCCCTTCATGGGGCCCGGCCGGAACAGCGAGATGTCGGCGATGAGGTCCTCGTACACGTCGGGCTGCATCTTGCCGATGAGCTCGCGCTGCCCGGGCGACTCGATCTGGAACATCCCGAGCGTGTGGGTGGTGCGGATGGCGGCGAAGGTCTCCTCGTCGTCGTGCGGGATCTCGTCGAGCTCGATCCGCCCGTCGCGGTGCACGTAGCGCGCGTCCACCGGGATGCCGCCCGCCACCGCCGAGCGCGGGCCGTGGATCCGGTGGATCTCGTCCAGCGCGTACGCCATGGTGCTCTGCATCCGGACACCCAGGATGTCGAGCTTCAGCAGCCCCATGTCGTCGATGTCGTCCTTGTCGAACTGGCTCATGGGCAGGCCCATGCCGCTCGGCTGCACGGGGCTCGTGCTCAGCAGGTCGGAGTCGCCGAGGATCACGCCGCACGGGTGCATGGAGATGTGCCGGGGGAGCCGGTCGAGCCGCTCGGTGAGGTCGACCAGCAGGTCGATGCTCGGGTCGTCGCGCACGAGGTCGGCGATGGGCTTGAGCTCGGGCTTCGTCTCGAGCACGGCGCGGAACTCGCGCGCGTTGAAGCGCCAGATGTTCTTCGCGATGAAGTCGATCTGCTGCTCGTCGAGGTCGAGCGCGAGCCCCGCGTCGCGCGCGGCGCCGCGGGCCCGGTAGGTGTTCTGCATCGACAGCAGCGTGACCCGGTTGCTCCCGTACTTCTCGAACACCCGGTGGTAGACCTCGTGCCGCCGGGCGGACTCCACGTCGATGTCGATGTCGGGCAGCGTCGAGCGCACCTTGCCGAGGAAGCGCTCGAACAGGAGGTCGTGCTCGAGCGGGTCGACGTTGGAGATGCGCAGCAGGTAGTTGACGAGGCTGCCGGCGCCGGATCCGCGCGCCTGGTTGCGCACGCCCATGTCGCGCATGAGCGAGCACACGTCGGCGACGGTGAGGAAGTAGGTGGCGAAGCCGAAGCCCGTGATGGTCTGCAGCTCCGTGCGCATGCGGGCGAGCACGCGCTGCCGCATCGCCTCGTCGACGTGCCCGAAGCGCTCGGTGACGCCCGCCTCGGCCATGCGCCAGAGCGCCTCGTCCGGGTCGCCCGTGACCCCGATGACCTGCTTCTCCGGCAGCTTCGGCTTCCGCCAGGCCAGGTCGGCGTCGGGATCCAGCCGGCAGCGGTCGGCGAGCTCCTCCGTGGCGCGCAGCAGGGCCTCGCCGGCGCGGCGGTCGAGGGAGGAGGTGCCGGCGATCTCCCGCGCGATCGCCTGCATCTCGGCCGGGGTCTTCAGCCACGCCTGCCCGTTGGGCTGCGGCCGGAACGAGCCGAGCGGCCGCAGCGTGCCCGCGGAGTCGAGCACGTCGCCCGTGAGCGCGTCGTCGGGCTCCAGGTACCGGACCGCGTTGGTGAGCACGGCGGGCACGCGGTGGGCCTCGGCGAGCTCCATCATGCGCGCGGCGTGGCGCAGACTCGCGGCCTCGCCCGGCTCCGTGTAGTGGCACACGACCTCGACGGCGATCGCGCCGGGCAGGAGCCTCGCCCACTCGGCCAGGTGCCGGGAGGCGAGCGCGTGCTCGCCCGCGGCCACCGCGCGGCCCACGTCGGAGTCGGGGCCGAGCAGCACCGTGCCGACCGGGCCGTCCTCGCCGAGGAGGAAGGCGGGCGGCCGGGTGCGCGCGATGCCGGCCTGCGCGCTCCGCGCGGTGCTCCTGGCCGTGCCGCGCCCGTGGCTCGCGCTGATGAGCCGGCTGAGGGCCGCCCAGCCCTGGCCGTGCGTTCCGCCGTGCGCGAGCACCGTGACCCGCCCCGGCTGCTCGCCCGTGAGGCCGAGCTCCGCGCCGACGACGGGGGAGACGCCCCGGGCGATCGCGCGGCGGATGTGGCGGACGGCGCCGTAGAGCCCGTCGCGGTCGGTGATGGCCGCGGCCGACGCGCCCCGCTCGGCGACCTCGTCGACGAGCGCCTCGGGCGCCGACGTGCCGAAGTGGGCGGAGAAGGCGGACGCCACGTGCAGGTGGGTGAAGCTCACGCGCGCCTCCCGCGGTGTCCCGCGCGTCCTCCCGGACGCGTCGTTCGAACGGATGTTCGACTCGCCCAGTGTAGGTCGGCGTCCGCGCGGTCGCGACCCGTAGTCTCGGAGGATGACCAGCGAACCCTCCACCCTCGTCATCCTCGGCGCCAGCGGCGACCTCACGGAACGCCTCCTCCTGCCGGGTCTCGGCAGCCTCGTGGCGAGCGATCGGGGGCGACGCATCCAGCTCATCGGCACCGGCCGGAGCGAGCGCGGCGCGGACGAGTGGCGCAAGACCGTGAAGACGGCCTTCGACTCGGTGGACGCGAAGGGGCGTCGCGCCGCGGGCATCGTCTCGTCCACGAAGTACATCCAGGCGGATCCCACCGACCTCGACGACCTGAAGCGCATCCTCGACGCGTGCGAGGGCGCGCCCGCGCTCTACTTCGCTCTGCCGCCGGCCATCTCCATCGAGGTGTGCGAGCAGCTGGAGAAGGTCGACCTGCCGGAGGGCACCACGCTCGCGCTCGAGAAGCCGTTCGGGTCGAACAGCCGCACCGCCGCGCAGCTCAACCGCCAGCTGCTGAAGCTCGTGCCGGAGGAGCGCATCCACCGCACCGATCACTTCCTCGGCCTCTCCACCGTGCTCAACCTCGTGTCGCTGCGCTTCGCCAACCGCTTCTTCGAGTCGGTGTGGAGCGCGAAGGACATCGAGAAGGTCGAGATCCTCTACGACGAGCAGCTCGCGCTCGAGGGCCGCGCGGCCTACTACGACAAGTCGGGCGCGCTGGTCGACATGATCCAGAGCCACCTGCTGCAGGTGCTCGCCGTCTTCGCGATGGAGCCGCCCGCGAGCATCGACCCGGACGACCTGCGCTCGAACATCGCGTCGGTCCTCCGCGCCACCGAGGTGTGGGACAACGACCCCATCGCGAACAGCCGCCGCGCGCGCTACACCGCGGGCTCCGTCGAGGGCACGCGCATCCCCGCGTACGCGAAGGAGGAGGGGGTGGATCCGGGCAACCAGACCGAGACCCTCGCCGAGGTCACCTTCGGCATCGCCAACGCGCGCTGGGCGGGCGTGCCGTTCCGTCTCCGCTCGGGCAAGGCGCTCAAGGAGGCGTCGAAGCGCATCGTCGTCACCTTCAAGCCCGTGGCGCACCTGCCGCGCGGGCTGCACGGCTCCGCCCGGCCCGACCGGCTCGTCATCGACCTGAAGCCCGACGGCATCTCGCTCGAGGTCACCATGGACGGCACGGGCGAGCCCTTCACCCTCACCCAGTCCACGTTCCGCGCCGAGTTCGCCCAGCCCGAGCTCACCCCGTACGGCGAGGTGCTCGACGGCATCCTCGCGGGCGATCCGCGCCTCTCCGTCCGCGGCGACGTGGCCGAGCGGTGCTGGCGCATCGTCGCCCCCGTCATGCGCGCCTGGAAGGGCGACCGCGTGCCGATGGCGGAGTACCGCGCCGGATCCGTCGGGCCGACCGCCTGGCGCTGACCCGGAGCCCGTCGCCGCCGCGCACGGGTGACGGCTGGCTGGGGGTCGTCCCCGGCCGCGGGCGGCGACCCCGTCGCGTCCTAGCGTGAGGGCATGGCCGTGACGCTCACCGAGATCCCCCTGCCCGCGGCCGGTCCCGGCGCGTCACCCGGCCTGCACGGCGTCCTCGCGGTGCCCGACGGCGAGGGCCCGTGGCCCGCGGTCGTGGTCGTGCACGAGGCCTTCGGCGTCACCGACGTCATGCGCCGCCAGGTGGTGCGCCTCGCCGAGGCCGGCTTCCTCGCGCTGATGCCCGACCTGTTCTCCGCGGGCGGCGCACGCCGGTGCCTGGCGTCCACGTTCCGCACGCTGGCCGCGGGGGAGGGCCGCGCGTTCGTCGACGTCGAGTCCGCGCGCCGTCTGCTCGTCGGTCGCGACGACTGCACCGGCCGCGTCGGCGTCATCGGCTTCTGCATGGGCGGCGGCTTCGCCCTCGCGGCGGCCTCCCGCGGCTTCGACGCGTCGAGCGTCAACTACGGGATGCTCCCCGAGGACCTCGACGGCGTGCTCGACGGCGCCTGCCCGATCGTCGCGAGCTACGGCGGCAGGGACCGCCAGCTCGCCGGATCCGCCGCGCGGCTCGAGGCGGCGCTCACGACGCACGGCATCGCGCACGACGTCCGCGAGCACCCGGACGCCGGCCACTCCTTCCTCAACGACGCCGAGACCGGCCCGCGGCTCCTCCGCCCCGTGCTGCGCGCGGCCGGCATGGGTCCCGAGCCGGCGTCGGCGGCGGATGCGTGGCGCCGCATCGACGCGTTCCTCGACGCCCACCTGCGCGACGCGGACCGTCCGGCGCTGTAGCGCACCCGGCAGCGCGCCGGGAGGACTCTCCACCGCCCTCGGCTACCCTGTGGAGGATCCGGGTGCCCGCGCCCGGCACTCCCCGCCCGGCGACGAGAGATCCACCATGCAGCACGCCCCCCAGAGGACCCGCGCCGATCGGGCCCGCGTCCGCGGCATCGCCCGCCACGGCCGGCTCCGCGCCCCGAGCGCCGGCCGCACCGTGATGAAGGCCGTCGCCATGGTCGCCGCGGTCTCCTTCGCCGCTGCCGCGTCGATCCTCACCATCGCGTTCTGGGACCTCTCCCGCACCGTGTCCGCGAACCAGGTCGACATCTCCGGCGGCCAGGCCCTCCCGCCGTCGCTCGGCGGCATCGACGGCGGCGCGAACATCCTCATCGTGGGCAGCGACAGCCGCGAGGGGCAGGGCGACGGGTACGGCGCCGCGAAGGACGTGGGCACCGCGACGCTCAACGACGTGACGATGCTCCTGCACATCAGCGAGGACAGCACCCGCGCGACGGTCGTCTCCTTCCCGCGCGACATGCTCGTGCCGATCCCCGACTGCGAGGGCCCCGACGGCACGAAGTACCCGGCGAGCGAGCGCGCGCAGCTCAACGAGTCGCTCTCCCGCGGCGGCTTCGAGTGCACGGTGCGCATGGTCGAGGGCCTCACCGGCCTCGACATCCCGTACGGCGGCGTCGTCCAGTTCAACGGCGTCGTCGAGATGTCGAACGCGGTCGGCGGCGTCGAGGTCTGCGTGGCCAACGGCATCTACGACAAGAAGACCGACCTGGCGCTGGATCCCGGCCTCCACACCCTGCAGGGCAAGGACGCGGTGCAGTTCCTCCGCACGCGCTACGGCGTGGGCGACGGCAGCGACATCTCGCGCATCGGCAACCAGCAGGTCTTCCTGAGCGCGCTCGTGCGCACGATCAAGAGCACGGACACGCTGACGAACCCGGCGAAGCTGTACGGCATCGCGCGGGCCGTGGTCGACAACATGCAGCTGTCCACGTCGCTCGCCGACCTCGACACGCTCGTCTCGGTGGCGCTCACGTTCAAGGACATCCCGCTCGACGACGTCGTGTTCCTGCAGTACCCGGGCACGGTGCTCGCCAACGGACGCGTGCAGCCGGACGCGCCGGCGGCCGCCCAGCTCGTGAGCCTGCTGGCCTCCGACGCGGACTTCTCGTTCGGCCAGCCCGCGGCGACGGACGAGGCGGGCAGCGTCCCCGGCAGCGTGCCGGGCGAGGGCACCCCGACGCCGCCCCCGGCGGAGTCGGCGGCGCCGGCGGACGGATCCACCCCCGCACCGACCCCGACGCCGACCTCCGAGGTGCTCGACCAGAGCATCACCGGGCAGACGGCGGCGCAGAGCACCTGCTCCAACGGCCAGGGCCGCTAGGCGCGCGCTCCGGCCGGGCGGCGGTCGCGGCTAGCGGTCGGCGGGCGCCTCGACCACGCGCGGATCCGGGAAGGCCGTCTCGACGGCCGGGCTCGCGGTGCCGCGGGCGCGCATCCAGACGAAGAAGCCCGTGAGCGTGAAGGCGCCGTAGAAGACGTACATGAAGGCGGAGGCGTAGTAGCCGGCGCTGACGAGCAGCGGCACGCCCACGAGGTCGACCGCCACCCAGATGAGCCAGAACTCGACCCAGCCCTTGGCCATGCCGTAGGTCGCGAGGAGCGAGCCGACGAAGATCCAGGCGTCGGCCCACACGGGCTCGTAGGAGCCGAGCGCGCGGAAGACGGGCGTGAGGAGCGCGGTGCCGCCGACGAGCGCGACCACGAGCAGCGCGCGCTGGCGGCCGGAGGCCCACCGCGGGACGACGGGCGCGCCGCCGTGCCGGGCCTGCTGCCAGCGGTGCCAGCCGTAGACGGACACGGCGATGAACATGACCTGGCGCCCGGCCTGGCCGAGGAGGTTCACGGGGTTCGGCGTGCCGAAGACGGCGCCGAGGAAGACGGTGAAGAGCAGCACGTTGCCGACGATGCCGACGGGCCACGCCCAGACCTTCCGGCGCATGCCGCCGAGGGCGCTGGCGAGGCCGAAGAGGTTGCCGACGATCTCGCGCCAGAGGATGGTCTGGTCGCCGATGCGGAGCTGCGCGTCGAACAGCCACTCGAGTGCCGCCATGCGGGGATCCCTCCGTGCGCCGCGATCCGGGTGATCGCGAGCGGGACGCCGTGCGCGGCGCCGATCTGGTGCAAGGCGCGGGTGCCCCCGGCTATTCCCCGGCGCGGCGGGGGCGACGGGCGTGCCGGGCCGGCCGGCTCAGGCGAACAGGCGCACGTCGAGCTCCTCGTCCGACGCCGTGACGAGCGACCACCGACCGCGGGCGTCGACGCTGAGGTCGAACGAGCCGTCGACCCGGCGCGCGCCGGTGGTGAGCGGCACGGCCTCCACGCGCCACATCCGCAGCTCGAGCAGGTGCCCGCTCGCGCCGCGGGGCGCGCGGCCCGTGCGCTGCCACCAGTCGACCCGCGCGATCCACCGCTCGGGCGAGCTGACCACGCCGTAGACCACGCCCCGCCAGGTGAACCGCAGCGGGGAGCCGTCGTCCGAGAGCTCGACCTCCACGTCCTCGTCGATCCGCATGTGCCGCTCCTCTCGCCCGTCGCGCCGGCCGCGCTCCCGCGTTCGAACGGATGTTCGAACGTCTGATCCGAGTGTAGGAACGGGCGCCGACATCCACGAGGGGAGCGGGCGGATCCACCTCACCCTCGACCGGAGCCTGAGGGTCCGGTCCGCATCGGGCGCATCGGGCATGGATCGACGGACCCGCGCGTTGGCACCAGGGTCCCGAGGGCGGCAGACGCCCCCTCGTCATCGACACCCGAGGAGGGTCCACATGACCGACACCACCACCGCGGCCGGCGCATCCGGCACGTTCACCATCGGCGGCGACCTGCCCGTCGTCCGGCTCGGCTACGGCACCATGCAGCTGACCGGCGAGGGCGTCTGGGGCGCCCCCGAGGATCCGGCCGAGGCCGTCCGCGTCATCCGCCGCGCCGCCGAGCTCGGCGTCACGTTCTTCGACACCGCCGACTCCTACGGCCCGTTCGTGGCCGAGGAGCTCCTCAAGGAGGCGCTCCACCCGTACGCCGACGACGTCGTCATCGCCACCAAGGGCGGGCTCACGCGCCCCGGCCCCGGCGACTGGCAGCCCGTCGGCCGCCCCGAGTACCTGCGCCAGCAGGCCGAGCTGAGCCTGCGCCACCTCGGCCTCGAGCGCATCGACCTCTACCAGCTGCACCGCATCGACCCGGCCGTCCCGCTCGAGGACCAGATCGGCGTGCTGAAGGACCTGCAGTCCGAGGGCAAGATCCGCCACATCGGCCTGTCCGAGGTCTCCGTCGACGACGTGAAGGCGGCGCGCGACATCGCGGAGATCGTCTCCGTGCAGAACCTCTTCAACCTCGCCAAGCGCGACGCCGAGCCGCTGCTCGAGTACGCCGAGGCCGAGGGCCTCGCGTTCATCCCGTGGTTCCCGCTCGCGACCGGCGAGCTCGCGAAGGACGGCGGCCCGCTCGACGCCCTCGCGAAGCAGCACGACGCGCGCGCCTCGCAGCTCGCGCTGGCGTGGCTCCTGCGCCGCTCGCCCGTCATGCTGCCGATCCCCGGCACCAAGTCGGTCGGGCACGTCGAGGACAACATCGCGGCCGCGGCCATCGAGCTCACCGACGACGAGTTCCAGGCGCTCACCGACGCCGTCTGATCCACCCGCGCGCACGAGGGCCCCGCAGGAGATCTCCTGCGGGGCCCTCGTGCGTCGTGGCGACGCCGCCGTCGTGGCGACGCCGCCGTCGTGGCGACGCGGCCCGTCAGGTGCCGATGCGCGTGCCGGAGTCGTCGGCGAGCCCGAGGTCGTCGAGCTGGGCGAGGAGGCTCGCGCCGTCGGGCGCGTAGACCCACGGGATCGAGCTGTCGAGGGCCCGCTTCTCGGCCTTCGCGCGGCCACCGGCGAGCACGGCCTCACCCGCGGAGAGCTGCCGGATGAGGACGACCTCGACGTTGTCGGGATGCCGCTCCGCGAACTCGCCGTAGAGCAGCTCGTCGTGCTGGCCGTCGTCGCCCGCGAGGATCCACCGCACCTGCGGGAACTCCTCCGCGAGCCGCTTCAGGTTGAGGCGCTTGTGCTCCATGCCGCTGCGGAACCACCGGTCGACCGTGGGACCCCAGTCGGTGAGGAGGATCGGGCCCGGCGGGTACAGGTTGCGCGACAGGAACCGCGTCAGCGTCGGCGCGACGTTCCACGCGCCCGTGGAGAGGTAGAGGACGGGCGAGCCCGCGTGCCGCAGGCGTAGGCGCTCGTAGAGGACCGCCATGCCGGGCGTCGGCGTCCGCGCGTGCTCGTCGAGCACGAAGGTGTTCCACGCCGCGAGGAAGGGGCGGGGGAGCGCGGTGACCATGACGGTGTCGTCGATGTCGCTGAGGATCCCGGTGCGCACGTCGTCGCCCACGATGAAGACGGGCGCCTCGACCGTCTCCGAGCCCTGGGCGCGGAGGCGGATCGTGTGCCAGCCGCTCGGCAGGCTCGCCTCGACGACCGTGTCGACGACGCCGCCGCGGTCGGCGCGCACGTGGTGCTCGGTGCCGTCGATCTCGACCACGACGTCCACGTCGGTGAGGGGCACGCTGGTGAAGCTGCGCCAGCCGCGGACGACCTTGTCGCCGGCCAGCGCGCGCTTGCTCTTCGGGTCGGTGAGGAGGACGCGGCACAGCACGCGCACCCAGCGGACGGATCCGTATCCCGCGTAGGGGATGACCGTCGGCTTCAGCCCGCGCTTGCGCGCGCGGCCCTCCCGGATCTCGTGGATCCGGTCCTCGATGCGCGCGGCCCGATGCAGCACGGGCGCGGCGGCGGGCGACTCGAGGAGCGTGCGGGTCGCGTTCTTCTTCTTCTTCGAGGAGGGGGCCACGCGCTCAGTCAACCAGACCCGGGCGCCCGGCCGGTCGTCACACGGGCCGCGCGAGCTCCGCGGTGTCGGGCGCGCCCTGGTCGACGCCGGGGCCGACCTCGTCCATGGCGAGCTGCTCGACGACGTCCTCCGCCTGCGCGGCGACCGCGCGGAGCAGGTCGGGCGAGCCCTCGGCGGTGGGGTCGAGCCACTCCTCGACGACGTCCGGGGAGAGCACGACCGGCATGCGCTCCGCGAGCGCCTCGACCGTGCCGGCCGCCGGCCGGGTGAGCACCGCGCAGCTGAGCACCCAGCGGGCGGGGTCGTCGGCGGCGCGCGCCGGATCCCGCCACCACTCGTAGAGGGCGGCGAGCAGCACGACGCCGTCGCCCGCGCCGACGAGGTAGGGCGTGCGCAGGCCGTCGTCGGTCTCGTGGTGCTCGTAGTAGCCCGACACCGGCACGGCCGCGCGCCGCGACACGAGCGCCTGCAGGAGCTCCGGCCGGGAGGCGAGCTGCTCGGCCGGGACCTCGGCGAGCGGCGGGCCCTGATCCGGCCCCGGCGACCCCGCCGGGACGAGGCCCCAGCGCGCGGACTCGAGCCGGCGCACGGGCACCTGGTCCTCCGTGTCGCCCTCCGCGCGGCGGGGGAGCGTGTCGACCAGCACCGCGACGCGCTGGCCCGGCGCGATGCGCCAGGACGGCGCGGGGACCGCCTCGCCGCGGTGGTCGACGTCGAGCAGGGCGACCAGGTCGTCGGCGGCGTGGGACCGGGCGAGGATGCGCGTCATGCCCTCCATCCTGGCCGAGACGCCCGACCGGGACGGACGCCAGGATGCGATCCGGGGGCTATCCGCGGAAGCATCCATTTGTTACGAAGTGGCGTCAGCGGACGGCCGGGTGCGGGGGATCGGCGCCCCCCGTGGTTCGCTGGTGTGCCTGGCAAGTGTCGATTCGTAGCGACTACGAGGAATGAGCCACCCATGATCGAGTTCCACCACGTCCGCAAGCAGTACCCGGACGGCACCCTCGCGATCGAGGACTTCAGCCTCGTCGTCCCGTCGAGGACGACGACCGTCCTCGTCGGATCCTCCGGCTGCGGCAAGACCACCCTCATGCGCATGATCAACCGGATGGTGGACCCCACGTCCGGCCGCATCGAGATCGACGGCCAGGACATCGCCGGCCAGGACGCCGTGAAGCTCCGCCGCAGCATCGGCTACGTGATGCAGAACTCCGGCCTCCTGCCGCACCGCAAGGTGGTCGACAACATCGCCACCGTGCCGCGCCTCACCGGCGTCGACAAGCGGACGGCGCGCGAGGACGCCCTCCGCCTCATGGACACCGTGGGCCTCGACCGCTCCATGGCCGACCGCTACCCGTCGCAGCTCTCCGGCGGCCAGCAGCAGCGCGTGGGCGTGGCCCGCGGCCTCGCCGTCGACCCGAACATCCTGCTGATGGACGAGCCCTTCGGCGCCGTCGACCCGCTCGTGCGCGACGACCTCCAGCAGGAGCTCATCCGCCTGCGCACCCAGCTCGACAAGACCGTCGTCTTCGTGACCCACGACATCGACGAGGCGTTCCTGCTCGGCGACCAGGTCGTGATCCTCGAGAAGGGCGGCCGCATCGCCCAGCAGGGCACGCCGCAGGAGATCCTCTCGAACCCGGCGAACGACTTCGTCCGCGACTTCGTGGGCGCCGACAAGGGCAAGCGCGCGCTGCACCTCGAGGAGACCGGCACGGGCCGCGTCCTCGTCGACCGCGACGGCCGGCTCGTCGGCGTGCTCGACGACGAGGGCCGGGCGCGCACGACCGCATCCGCATCAGACGAGGCGGGGGCCGCGCACGCCCCCGGTGCTCCGGCGCAGGGTGCGGGACCCGCGTGAACTGGGTCCTCGCGAACATCGACACGGTCCTCGAGCTGGCCGTCGCGCACGTCGCCCTCTCCGCGATCCCCGTCATCCTCGGCCTCGTGATCTCGCTGCCCCTCGGGTGGCTGGCCAACCGTTACCGCCGGGCCCGCGGCTCGCTGCTCGCCGTCGGCGGCGCGCTGTACACGATCCCGTCGATCGCCCTGCTGCTCTCCATCCCGGCGATCATCGGCACGACGATCATCGACCCCCTCAACGTCGTCGTCGCCCTCAGCGTGTACGCCGTCGCGCTCATGATCCGGATCACCGCGGACGCCCTGGCCTCGGTCCCCGAGGACGTCAAGCAGTCCGCGACCGCCATGGGCTACGCCGGCTGGGCGCGCTTCTGGCGCGTCGAGCTGCCGCTGGCCGGGCCCGTCCTGCTCGCCGGGCTCCGGGTCGTCTCGGTCAGCACGGTCAGCATGGTGACCGTCGGGTCGCTCTCCGGCATCCAGAGCCTCGGCACGATGATCCTCAGCGGATACCGGCGCCAGTTCTACACGGAGATCCTCACCGGCATCGTCGGCATCCTCGTGATCTCGCTCGTGTTCGACCTCCTGCTGGTCCTCGCGGGCCGGCTCCTCATGCCGTGGGCCCGCACGCCGTCCCTCCGCGCACGGTCGCGCTCCGCGCGCCGCGCCGCCCTCGTCACGGAGGCGAGCGCCTCGTGAACCTCTTCGCCGAGGCCTTCGGCCTCCTCTTCGACGGCTCCCGCTGGGGCGGCGGCACCGGGTACGGGACGCGCCTCCTCGAGCACCTGACCTACACCGGTCTCGCGATGGGGCTCGCCGCGCTCGTCGCCGTGCCCGCCGGGCTCTACATCGGCCACACGGGTCGCGGACGCAACGTCGCCGTCGCCTTCTCGGGCGGGCTCCGCGCCCTGCCCACGCTGGGTGTGCTGGTGCTCCTCGGCCTGCTGTTCGGCATCGGGCTCACGGGTCCGATCCTCACGTTCTCCGTCCTCGGCATCCCCCCGCTGCTCGCCGGTGTCTACGCCGGCATCCAGGCCGTCGACCGCCCCGCGATCGACGCCGCCCGCGCGGTGGGCATGACGGAGTGGCAGATCCTCGGTCGGGTCGAGATCCCGCTGGCGCTCCCGCTCATCATCAGCGGGTTCCGCGCAGCGACCCTGCAGGTCGTGAGTACCGTCACGCTGGGCGCCTTCCTGGGGCTCGGCGGCCTCGGGCGGGACATCTTCACCGGCCTCACCACACGCGACTTCCCCCTGCTCCTGGCGTCGTCGATCCTCGTCACCGCGCTCGCGCTGGTCGTGGACGCCGTCTTCGCGATCGCGCAGCGCCTCGTGATCCCGCGCGGCGTCGTCGCCGCGGCGGGACGCACCCCCGACTCCGCCCGGGCCTCGTCGAGGCCGGGCGTCAGCACCACATCCTGAAAGGAACACAGCACATGTCCCACAGCATCACCCGCCGGCTCCTCGTCGGCACCGTCGCGCTGGGCACCGCGATGGCCCTCGCCGGCTGCTCGTCCGGCGACCCCCTCGACACCTCGGGCGGATCCGGTTCGGCCGCCCCCTCCGACACCATCTCCGTCGGCTCCGCCGCGTTCGGCGAGAACGTCATCCTCGCCGAGGTGTACGCGCAGGCCCTCGAGGCCAACGACGTGAAGGTCACCCGCAACCTGCAGATCGGCGAGCGCGAGGTCTACCTCAAGGCGCTCGAGGAGGGGTCCATCGACCTCATCCCCGAGTACACGGGCAACCTGCTCGCCGCGTACGACGCCGACTCGACCGCGACCTCCAGCGACGACGTGTACTCCGCGCTGGGCTCGGCCCTGCCCGACGGCTTCGAGGTGCTCGACGAGTCGCCCGCCGAGGACAAGGACTCCTACAACGTCACCAAGGAGTACTCGGAGTCCGAGGGCGTCACGAGCCTCGCCGACCTCGAGGGCAAGACCGTCCGCGTCGGCGGCGGCGCCGTCCTGGGCGAGCGCGAGTACGGGATCCCCGGCCTCACCGACGTGTACGGCGTCGACGCGAGCCTCGTCACCATCGAGGACCAAGGCGGCCCCAACACCGTCAAGGCGCTCCTCGACGGCCAGGTCGACATCGCGAACATCTACACGACGACCCCGTCGATCCTCGACAACGGCTTCGTCACGCTCGAGGACCCCGAGAACCTCATCAAGGCGCAGAACGTCGTGCCGCTCGTGAAGACGGCGAAGATGAACGCCGACATCACGGCCGTGCTCGACACGGTGTCGGCCGCGCTGACCACCGAGGACCTCACCGAGATGAACCGCCGCAACCAGGGCGACGAGAAGGCGGAGCCCGCCGACATCGCCGCCGACTGGCTGAAGGAGAAGGCCCTCTTCTAGGAGGGGACGTCCGGGCGGCGACGCCCGGGACACCGCGAGGGGCCGACGCGCGAGCGCCGGCCCCTCGCCCCGTCGGCGCCCGTGCGGGGCACGACGGAGCAGAATGGACCCACCGCATGCCCCACCCGATGACAGGAGCCCGCGCATGGCGAAGAAGAAGTCCCCGACCGGCGAGGTGAGCGTCCTCGGCGCCGTGACGACGGTCGCCCGCGAGGTGCGCAAGCACAAGATGGTCGCCGAGTCCGCGCCGCGCGGCCAGGGCGCCAACGTCCCGCCCGCGCCCAAGCGCAGCCCCGAGGAGCTGAAGCGCGACATCCGCGCCGGCCGCGACGAGCTCGCGCGCACCGTCCGCGAGCTCGAGACCGCGCTCGACGTGCCCGCCCGCGCGTCCGAGCTGAAGGCCGGGGCCTCGACCCGGGCCCGCCGCATCCGCGACGACGTCGTCGCCCGCGTCCGCAGCACCACGGACGACGTCACGACCCGCACCCGCGCCTTCACGCGTGAGGAGCCCGGCCTCGCCGCGTCGATCGGCGCGGGCGCCGTGGCCGTCGTCCTCGCGGTCGGCGCCGCCGTCGTCTCCGGCGGCCGACGCTGATCCCCTCGATCCGCTCCATCGCCACGGCGCTGCCGCCGACGGTCCTCGCGCAGGAGGGCGTGCGCGACCTCTTCGGGAGCCAGCCCGAGCTCGGCCGCCTCGGGACGCGGCTCGTGTCCGCGGCCTTCGGGGCGTCGGGCATCCGCACGCGGCACACGGTCATCCGGGAGCTGGGCACCGCGCCCGGCATGGCCGGCGCCGACGCGCCCGCCGACCCCGCGGACGGCGAGCCCGTCTTCTACGACCGCACGACCGGCCGGATCCTCACGCCCGGCACCGGCGCGCGCAACGACACGTACATCCGGGAGGCGCCCGCCCTCCTGCTCGGCGCCGCGCGCCAGGCCGTGGAGGAGGCCGCCGGGATCGAGGCCGCCGACGTCACCCACGTCGTCACCGTCTCCTGCACCGGCTTCTACGCGCCCGGACCCGACTACGCCGTCGTGCGCGGCCTCAGGCTCGGCGCGGCGACGCAGCGCTTCCACCTCGGCTTCATGGGCTGCTACGGCGCGTTCCCCGCCCTCCGGATGGCGGCGCAGTTCTGCGCCGCCGACCCGGACGCCGTCGTCCTCGTCGTGTGCGTGGAGCTCTGCTCGCTGCACCTGCACTCGTCCGACGACGCCGACACGATCGTCGCGTCCTCCGTCTTCGGCGACGGCGCCGCGGCCGCGATCGTGACCGCACGGCCCGCGCCCGCGGGATCCACCGTGCTCGACCTCGACGCGTTCGAGACCGTCCTCACGCCCGTCGGCGAGGACGACATGGCGTGGACCATCGGCGACCAGGGCTTCGACATGGTGCTCTCGAGCTACGTGCCGAAGATCATCGACGAGCACATCACCGGCGCGCTCGAGCCGCTGTGGGCGCAGGTGCCGGCGCTCCAGGGCGTCGCGCCGGCGGACGTCGAGGACTGGGCGATCCACCCGGGCGGCCGCAGCATCCTCGACCGCGTGGAGGACCGGCTCGCGCTGGCCCCCGCGCAGCTGCAGGCCTCGCGGTCGACGCTCGCGGAGGTGGGCAACATGTCGAGCGCGACCGTGCTGTTCGTGCTCCGGCGGATCCTGCACCGCACGCCGCCCGCGGACGTGCCGGGCGTCGAGCACGGCGACCTGGCCGCTCCCGTCGCGGCCTCCGGCGCCGGCGCCGGCCGTGTGTGCGCCATGGCGTTCGGCCCCGGCCTCACCGTCGAGACGGCGCTGATGACCCGCCGCACCGCCTGATGGACCTGTCCCGCCGCGACGCGGAGCTGACCGAGCTCATGGACGACCCGGACTGCGATCCGGTCGCGCTCGAGCGGACGTACGCGCGGTTCGCGCTCGTCAACCGCGTCGTGGCGGGGTGGCGCGGGGTGTACCGGTCGAGGATCCGCCCGCTCCTGTCGGCCTCGCGGGAGACGTCGCTCGCCGACCTCGGGTCCGGCGGCGGCGACGTGCCGCTCGCGCTGGCCCGGTGGGCGCGCCGCGACGGGCTGCGGCTGCGCGTCGTGGGGCTCGACCCGGACCCCCGTGCCGCCGCATTCACGCGGAGCCTGCCGGCGGATCCCGACGTCGAGTTCCTCCGCGCGTCGAGCGCCGACCTCGTGGCCGACGGCCGCCGCTTCGACCTCGTGACGAGCAACCACGTGCTGCACCACCTCGACGAGGCCGCGATCGACGGGCTGCTCGCCGACTCCGCCGCGCTCGCGCCGCGGGCGATCCACAGCGACATCGCCCGGGGCCGCTTCGCCTACGCCGCCTACGGTCCGCTGTCCCGACTCGTGGCCGACGGGTCGTTCGTGCACGTCGACGGGCTCCGCTCGATCCGCCGCAGCTGGACGCCGGTCGAGCTGGCCCTCCGCGTCCCGGCCGGGTGGCGCGTCGAGGGGGCCGTGCCCTTCCGCGTGCTCGTGGTGCGCGACCCGGCAGCGCGCGGCGCCGTCCGATGAGCCGCCTCGACGCGCTGGTCGTGGGCGGCGGGCCCGTGGGGATCCACCTGGCGGCGCTCCTCGCGCAGGCCGGCCTCGACGTGCGCGTCTGGGAGGCGCGGGCGGAGCCGGCGCTGCTGTCCCGCGCGA
Organism: Clavibacter zhangzhiyongii; assembly: GCF_014775655.1. Classification (NCBI taxonomy): domain Bacteria; kingdom Bacillati; phylum Actinomycetota; class Actinomycetes; order Micrococcales; family Microbacteriaceae; genus Clavibacter; species Clavibacter zhangzhiyongii. The sequence continues at coordinate 1,539,817 of NZ_CP061274.1, forward strand.
TCGGGATCCACGCGCCCGCGCTCGACGCGTTCGACCGGCTCGGCGTCGCCGACGAGATGGTCGCCGAGGCCGTGCTCGTGCGGCACGGCATCGCGATGTCCGGGGGCCGGCCCATCGGCCGCGTGGCGTTCGCCGGCGTCTCGGCCACGCATCCGTACGTGGCCGCGCTGCCGCAGTGGCGCACCGAGGCGATCCTCGTGCGCCGACTCGCCGCGCTCGCGCCGGACGCGCTCCGTCGCGGGGTCGCGCTCACCGGGCTGGACGTCGATCCCGTCGCGGCGGCCGACGGCGGCGTCCGCGCCACCGGGACGGACGCCGACGGCCGGCCCGTCGAGGTCCGCGCCCGCCTCGTGATCGGCGCGGACGGCACGCGCGGCGCGGTCCGGGAGCTCCTCGGCATCGCCGTCGACGAGCGCCCGCTGCCCGACCGCTTCCTCATGGGCGACGCGCCCGACACCACCGACGGCGGGGACGACGCCGTCATCACGCTGCACCCGGACGGCGTCGTCGAGTCCTTCCCGCTGCCGGGCGGCATGCGCCGCTGGGTCGTCGGGGTGCGCGCGGGGGAGCGGGGCGGGGATCCCGCGGAGACCGTCGCCGCGACCGTGCGGGCGCGCACCGGGCACGTCGTGGACCCCCGGGACCTCGGACCCGTGAGCGGCTTCGGCGTCCGACGCCGGCTCGCGAGGCGGATGTCGGCGGGGCGCGCGCTGATCATCGGCGACGCGGCCCATGAGATCAGCCCCATCGGCGGGCAGGGCATGAACCTCGGCTGGCTCGACGCGGACGCCCTCGCGCCGATCCTCGTCGACGCGGTCCGGGGTCGCGACGGCGTGCCGGATCCCGCGCGCATCGCCCGCTGGGAGCGCGACCGCCTGGCGAGCGCGCGGCGCGCGGCCGTGCAGTCGGAGATCAACACGGCGCTCGGGCGGCCGGTCCGCGGGCTGACGCGCGTCGTCCGGGACGCGGGGCTCCGCGCGGTCCTCGCGTCGCCGGCCGCGGCGGGCCTCGCGTCGGTCTACGCCATGGGACGGGACGCGGGCGCGCGCGTCAGGTGAGACGCGTCGCGTTCAGCGCGACCTGCGCGACCAGCAGCAGCGACGCCGCCATGATCAGCTGGAACAGCAGCCGACCCGGCGGGCGGGTCACGACGAGCACGGCGCCCCATGCGGCGATCGCGAGGGTCACCGCGAGGCCGCCGACGGCGAGGGGCGTCATCCCCGCACCGGGATCGGCGAGCACCGGCCCGACGGTCGCGGCCACCGCCCCGAGCGCGAGCGCCCCGAACGCGACGAGGCCCGAGGGCACGCGGCCGAGCCGGTGCGGGAGGCCGCGGACGCCCGTCCGCGCGTCGTCGTCGAGGTCGGGCAGCACGTTGGTGAAGTGGATGGAGACGCCGAGCACCGCGCCGGTCACCCACGCCCAGGGCGCCGCGGGCAGGGGATCCGCGGCGCCGAGCGCGACGACGGTCGGCAGGATCCCGAACGCGACCACGAACGGCACGACGCTCACCGCGGTGCGCTTGAGCCCGGCGTTGTAGGCCCAGCCGGATCCCACCAGCACGACGTGCGCGAGGAGGAACGGGGGCCCGAGCGCCGCCGACGCCACGAGGCACGCGGCCGCCGTGCTGAGCGCCCCCGCCCGCACCTGCGCGACCGTGACCTCGCCGCGCGCGACGGGCTTGTCGCCGCGGCCGACGCTGCGGTCGCGGCCCGCGTCGATCCAGTCGTTCGAGAGCCCGATGGAGAGCTGGCCGAGGAGCACCGCGAGGGCCACCGCGACGACGCGACCGGGACCGTACCCGAGCGCGACGGCGAGCCCGGCCGCCAGCACGGTGACGGTGGCGGTCGGCCCCGGGTGCGACGAGAGCGCGAGCAGGCGGACCAGCCGGAGCGGGCGGCTCACGCGAGCGTCAGCCCGTAGCAGTGGGAGCCCGCGGATCCGGCGTAGGCGCCGAAGCACTCGATCGCGGCCCAGCCCTCCCGGGCGTAGAACCGCATGGCGTCGGGCTGCTCGTGGCCGGTCTCGAGCACGAGGTCGACGACGCCGAGGTCGCGGGCGGCGTCCTCGAGGGCGCGGAGGACGGCCGTGGCGACGCCCGTGCCGCGCGCGGCGGGCACCACGTACATGCGCTTGAGCTCGGCCCACGGCGCCGCGCCCGGGCGCGCGGGGAGCAGGCGGACGCCGCCGCAGCCGAGGGGCGAGCCGTCGTCGCCGCGCGCGACGAGGAAGACGGCGACGTCGGCCGCCGTGGGCTTCGTGCCGGGCTCGGTGTCGCCGCCGTAGCGGAGGTCGAGCTCCGCCCGCTGGGCGGCGCGGAGGAGGACGGCGGCCTCGTCGTCCCAGGCGACCCGGTCGATGGTGCAGTGCATGGGTCGATCCTCCCGCACCGCGAGGACGACGCCGACCGCTCCGATAGCCTGCGGGCATGAGGATCCGCCCCGCCGAGCCCCGCGACGTCGACGACCTGCTGGACATCCGCAACGACGCGATCCTGCACTCCACCGCCCTCTGGACCGACGAGCCCGTCGACCGCGCCGAGCGCGAGGCCTGGTACGCGGAGACGACGGCCGCGGGGGATCCGATCCTCATCGCCGACGTCGACGGACGCGTCGCGGGCTACGGCACCTACGGCCCGTGGCGGCGCATGTCCGGCTACCGCTACTCCGTGGAGGACTCGGTCTACGTGCGCGAGGGGTTCCAGGGCCGGGGGATCGGCCGGGCCCTGGTGGAGGAGCTGATCGCCCACGCGCGCGCCGCGGGCAAGCGCGCGATGTTCGCCGACATCGAGGCGGGCAACGCCGGGTCGATCCGGCTGCACGAGCGGCTCGGCTTCCGGCGGGTGGGGCTGCTGCCGGGCATCGGGACGAAGTTCGGGCGGTCGCTCGACCTGGCGATCCTGCACCTCGCCCTCCAGGACGAGCCGGGCGGGGACGCTCCCCGCGACTGAGCCGTCGAGGGCGGAGGCGCGCGTCGGGCGGCGCGCGTCGGACGGCGGACGGTCGAAAGGCCCGGCACGGGGCGCGGGAACGCCACGGGTGCCGGGCCTCTCCGATGACCTCGCTCCTTCGGGGGACGCGGGAGATCACCGTGGTCCGGGAGCGGTCCGATCCGGGGGGGATGGACGGACCTGCTCGTCGGGTTGCGAGCGCCAGACCCAAGGGGGGGTAAGGGCCGTGCGCTCGATACGACTCTAGCCGGTCCCCCTTTATGCGGACACGAGGCGGTGCCCCCAGAACGAGGGACGCTCCGGGGATCAGTCCTGCGACTCGTCCAGCTCGCGGGCGCCGACGGCGACGACCGCGTCGCGGAGCGCGTGGAAGTGGTGCACCTCGAGGCCGTTGCGGAGGAGGTACGGCTCCACGCCGCCGCGGCCCGCGAGCGAGTGCAGCGCCTGGATGACGGGCGCGGGATCCCCGGCCGCGGCGTGCTGTGCGGCGTCTCGGACGTCGAGGCCGCCCGCGACGAGCGCGAGCGCCGCGACGAGCACGTCCTCCGCGGTCGCCGTGCGGGCGTCGTAGCGCGCGGCCGTGCCGGCCTCGACGCGCTCGGCGGCCTCGGCGACGCGCCCGGCGAGGAGGGCGCCGTCGGCCACGAGGATGCCGACGTAGACGGAGGCGGACGCGGTGGATCCGAGCGCGAGGCCGGGTGCCCGGGAGGCGGGGGCGGAGGAGGTCATGGCGGCCCTTCGGTCGGGTCGTGCGGTCCGGGTGGGGATGGGTCGTCGTCCGGGGCCCGGAGACGGGTGGGGCTCGCGCGGAGGCGGGCGCACCGGGTCGACGCCGATCCGGATGCGTGGTCCGAGCGTCGCCCGGGCGGGTGAACGACGGGTGGCCGCCGCACCGCCGGGCGGCGAACGCGACCCGACCGGGATCCCCGCGGACGCTCGCGTCAGGCGTCTACAAGTCGTAGAATGAAGGGGTCGCGATGGAGCCTCAGACCCGCACGATCCACCCTCCACAGGAAGCGCATCCGGTCGCCATGACACCGCATCCCGCCCCCGCCCCCGCCCCCGCCCCTGCCGACCGCCCGCGCTCCCGCCGTACCGGTCGCCCCGAGTGAACGACCTCCTCGACCCGCTCCTGCTCTCCCGCTGGCAGTTCGGCCTGACGACCGTCTACCACTTCCTCTTCGTGCCGCTCACGATCGGCATGGCCTTCGTCTGCGCGCTGTACCAGACGGCCTGGGTGCGCACCGGGAAGCAGCACTACCTGCGGCTCACCCGGTTCTTCGGGAGGATCTTCCTCATCAACTTCGCGATGGGCACCGTCACGGGCATCGTCCAGGAGTTCCAGTTCGGCATGAACTGGTCGGAGTACTCGCGTTTCGTGGGCGACGTCTTCGGTGCCCCGCTCGCGCTCGAGGGGCTCCTCGCGTTCTTCCTCGAGGCGTCCTTCATCGGCGTGTGGATCTTCGGCTGGGACAAGCTCCCGAAGGGGCTGCACCTCGCGTCGATCTGGGTGGTCTCGGTCGCGTCGATCCTGTCGGCTTACTTCATCCTCGCGGCCAACGCCTTCATGCAGAACCCCGTCGGCTTCCGCATCGATGAGGAGCGCGGGCGCGCCGAGCTCACCGACATATGGGCGCTGCTCACCAACAAGGTCGCCCTCGCGGCGTTCCCGCACACGATCTCCGCGAGCTTCATGTGCGCGGCCGCGGTCATCATCTCGGTCGCCGCCTGGCACCTCTCGCGCAACCAGCACCTCGACACGATGATGCCGGCCATGCGCTTCGGCATGTGGTTCATGGTCGTCTCGGGCGCGCTCACCATCCTCTCGGGCGACCAGCTCGGGCTCGCGATGGTGCAGACGCAGCCGATGAAGATGGCGGCCGCGGAGGCGCACTACGACACCTCCTCCGGCGCCGCCGCGTCGTTCTCGGTCTTCACGTGGGGTACGCCCGACGGGTCGAGCGAGCTGTTCTCCATCCGCATCCCGTACCTGCTCTCGTTCCTCTCGACGCACACGCTCGACGGCACGGTCCAGGGCATCAACGACCTGCAGGCGCAGTACGTCCAGAGCTACGGCCCCGGCGACTACACGCCGACCATCTGGGTCACCTACTGGGCGTTCCGCTGGATGATCGGCTTCGGCATGGCCGCCATCGGCGTGGCGGTCGCCGGCCTCTGGCTCACGCGCCGCGGCCGCGCCGTCCCGCGGCCGTGGATGTGGAAGGTCGCCATCTGGGCGGCCCCGCTGCCGCTGCTCGCGATGACCGTCGGCTGGATCTTCACGGAGATGGGCCGCCAGCCGTGGATCGTCTTCAGCCTGCTGCAGACCTCGTCGGCCGTCTCGCCGAACGTGACCGGCATCCAGGTGCTGCTCTCGCTCGTCGCGTTCACGGTCGTCTACGGCTCGCTCGCGGTGGTGGAGTTCCGCCTCATCCTGAAGGCGGCGCAGAGGGGGCCGGATCCGGAGACGGCGCCCGACCCCGAGACGGGCGAGGTCGTCCGGGAAGCGAGCGTCTACTGATGGACCTGCCCACCCTCTGGTTCGGCGTCATCGCCTTCCTCTTCGTCGGCTACTTCGTGCTCGACGGCTTCGACTTCGGCGTGGGCATGAGCCTGCCGTTCCTCGCGAGGGACGACACCGACCGACGCGTGCTCATCAACACCATCGGACCCGTGTGGGACCTCAACGAGACGTGGCTCATCGTCGCCGGCGCCGCCCTGTTCGCCGCGTTCCCCGAGTGGTACGCCACCATGTTCAGCGGCTTCTACCTGCTGCTGCTCGCGATCCTCATCACCCTCATCCTCCGCGGCGTCTCGTTCGAGTACCGGCACCAGGGGGCGTCCGACCGGTGGCGCCGGTCCTTCGACGTGATGATCGTGATCGGCTCGGTCGTGCCCTCCTTTCTCTGGGGCGTCGTGTTCGCGAACGTGGTGCGCGGCGTGCCCATGGACGCGAACCACGACTACACGGGTTCCACGCTCGACCTGCTGAACCCGTACGCGCTGCTCGGCGGCCTCACGACGCTGTCGCTGTTCCTCGTGAACGGGCTGCAGTTCGCGGCGCTCAAGACGGACGGCCCGATCCGCGCCCGCGCCCGCCTGCTCTCGATGCGCGTCGGGGCGGCGACCATCGTGATCGCGGCGGCCTTCCTCGTCTGGACCACGCTCGCGCACGGGTCGCCGCTGTCCGGTCTCGTCTCGGCGCTGGCGGCCGTCGCCCTCGTCGGGTCCTACATCGCGAACGTGCGGGGACGCGAGCGCTGGGCGTTCGGCCTGCTCGCGGCGACCATCGCGCTCGCGGTCGCCAGCCTCTTCACGGCGCTGCACCCGTTCGTGATGCCCGCGTCCAACATCCCCGCGAACGGGCTGACGCTCGAGAACGCGTCGTCGTCGCCGTACACGCTGACGATCATGACGTGGGCCGCGGGCTTCGCGCTGCCGCTGATCCTGGCCTACCAGGGCTGGACGTACTGGGTGTTCCGGAAGCGCATCACGCGCGCCGTCATCGCCCAGGCCGCCCACTGACGCCGTGAAGCCCCTCGATCCCCGGCTCCTGCGGCACTCCGTCCGCGCGCGGGCGATGCTCGCGGTGGGCGCCCTCGTCGGCGTCGTGCAGACCGTCGCGCTCGTCGGCTTCTGCTGGTCGCTCACGCAGCTCGTCGTGCAGGCGATCGCCGGGCGCACGGCGGCGGAGCTCGGGCCCGCGCTCGTGCTCGTCGTCGCGTCCGCGCTCGTGCGGGGCGTCGCCGGCTGGCTGCTCGACGTGGTCGGGGCGCGCGGCGCCGCGCAGGTCACCGCCGAGCTCCGCCGGCGTGCGCTCCGGGCGATCGCCGACCTCGGCCCCGCCTGGACCGCCGGCCGGAGCCGCGCGCGCCTCACCACGGTCGTCGGCCCGGGGCTCGACGCGCTCGACCCCTACTTCGCGCGGTACGTGCCGCAGCTCATCCTCACGGCGCTCGCCACGCCCGTCGTCGTGGGGGTGCTGCTGCTGGCCGATCCGCTCACGGGCGTCACCGTCATCGCGACGCTCCCCGTGATCCCCGTCTTCATGGTGCTCGTCGGCTGGGCCACGCAGGAGGTGCAGCGGCGGCAGTGGTCCACGCTCACCGAGCTCGCCTCGGGGTTCCTCGACGTGGTCGACGGGCTCTCCACGCTCCTCGTCTTCGGGCGCGCCCGGCGGCAGACCGCGCGCATCCGCCGCATCACCGAGGAGCACCGCGTCGAGACGATGCGCGTGCTCCGCATCTCGTTCCTCTCGGGCTTCGTGCTGGAGCTCGCGGCGTCGCTGTCGGTCGCGCTCGTCGCGGTGTCGGTGGGCGTGCGCCTCATCGGCGGGCAGCTCGACCTCGAGGTGGGGCTGTTCGTGCTGCTGCTCGCGCCCGAGGCGTTCCTGCCGATCCGGCAGGTGGGCGTGCAGTTCCACGCGGCGGCCGAGGGGGTGGCGGCCTCGGACGACGTGCTCGGGATCCTCGAGGAGGCGGAGGCCGCGGCGGGCCGGGACGCCGCCGCGCCCGGGTCGCGTCCGGCTGCATCACGCGCGGGGGACGCCCTCGTCGTCCGGGGCCTAAGCGTCCTGCGGGGCGACCGGCCCGTGCTCGTCGACCTGTCGGCGCGGTTCCCCCGGGGGCGCGTCACGGCGGTGACCGGGCCGAGCGGCGCGGGGAAGTCGTCGCTGCTCGGGGCGCTCCTCGGCCAGCTGCCCGCGACGGGCGCCGTCGGCTGGACGGCGGACGGCGCCCGGACGGGCGACGCCGCGGCGGACGACCCGCGGCCGCCGCTGCCGACGGAGATCGCGTGGGCCGGTCAGCGGCCGGGGCTCATGGCCGGGACCGTGCGGGAGAACGTGGCGCTCGGCGTCGCGGATCCCGACGACGCCCTCGTCCGCCGGGCCCTCGCGCTCGCGGCCGCCGACGGCATCGACCCCGACCTCCGCCTCGGCGTCGGCGGGCAGGGCCTCTCCGGCGGGCAGGCGCAGCGCGTCGCCGTCGCGCGCGCCGTGCACCGCGCCCTCGTGCTCGACTGCCCCCTCGTGCTGCTCGACGAGCCGAGCTCCGCCCTCGACGCCGCGACGGAGGCGCGCCTCGCCGAGGGGATCCGCGCGCTCGCCGACCAGGGCCGCGCCGTCGTCGTCGTGACCCACCGCGGCGCGCTCGTGCGGGCGGCGGACGCGGAGCTGCGCCTGGGCGGGGGATCCGCCGCGCCGGACGGGACCGGCGTCGGCGCATCGGCTGCGACCCCCGAGCGTGCCGCGCCCGTCGCGCCTGCGCCCGTCTCGCCCGCGCCCGCCTGGCACGCGCAGGTGGCGCCGTGAACCGCGTCGACGTCCTCCGCCTCGCGCAGCCGCCCGTCCGTCGTGCGCTGCCCGGCCTCCTCGCCGGGCTCGCCAGCGCGATCGGCGCGGTGGCGCTCCTCGCGACCTCGGCGTGGCTGATCACGCGCGCGGCCGAGCAGCCGCCCATCCTCTTCCTCGGCATGGCCATCGTCGGCGTGCGCGCCTTCGCGCTCGGCCGCGCGGGGTTCCGGTACCTCGAGCGGATCCTCAGCCACGACGCAGCATTCCGCGCCCTCGCGACGCTCCGGGCCGGCGTCTTCGAGCGGCTGCTGCCCTTCGCGCCCGCGGGCCTCCGCGACACGCGTCGCGGCGACCTCCTCTCCCGCCTCGTCGGCGACGTCGACCGGCTGCAGGACCTGCCGCTCCGCGTCGTCCAGCCGCTCGCCGTGTCGGTGCTCGTGCAGGCGGCCAGCGTCGCCGTGGTCGGGGCCGTGCTGCCGGCGGCCGGGATCGCGCTGCTGGTCGTCCTGGCGTCCGCGCTCGCCGTCGGCGTCGGCACGACCACGGCGCTCGCCGGGCGGGCCGAGACGCGGATCGCGCCGTCGAAGGCGGCGCTGCAGGACCGGGTGCTCGACGCGGTGGGCGGGCTCGACGTGCTCGCCGCGTTCGGCGCCGTGGATGCGCGCCTCGCCGACCTCGACCGGGCCGCCGACGAGCTGCGACGCGCGGAGCTGCGGAGCGCGGCCGCCGCGGGCGCCACCACGGGCGTGGTGCTCGTCGGAACGGGCGCCGTCGCGGGATGGACCGTGCTGCAGGGCGTGCCGGGGCTCGCGTCCGGCGCGCTGGATCCGGCCTGGCTCGCGCTCGCGGCGCTCGTGCCGCTCGCGCTGGTGGAGTCGGCCGTCGCCGTGCCGCTCGCGGTGCAGGCGTGGCGGCGCGTGCGCACCAGCGCCGACCGCGTGGCGGGCGCGGTGCCGGCGGAGGTGCCCGTGGAGATCCCGCGGGAGCCGGGCGGCGCGGCGACCGACGCACCGGAGGAGGCCGCGCCGGCGCGCGGCGCGACCCTCGAGGTCCGCGACCTGGTCACCCGCTGGCCGGGCGCCGCGCACGACGCCCTGGAGCCCGTGTCGCTCGTGCTGCGGCCGGGGGAGACGGTCGTGGTGCGCGGGGCGAGCGGATCCGGCAAGTCGTCGCTCGCCTCCGCCCTCGTGCGCTTCCTCGAATCGCACGGCACCTACGAGATCGACGGGGTCGACGCCCGCGCGATGGCCCCCTCGGCGGTGCGCCGGGTCGTCGGCCTCTGCGAGCAGGCGCCGCACCTGTTCGACGCGAGCATCCGGCAGAACCTCCTCTTCGCCCGCGAGGACGCGACCGACGACGACCTCCTCGGCGTGCTCGACCGGGTCGGGCTCGCGGGGTGGACGGCCGAGCGCGGCGGCCTGGACGCGCGCGTCGGCGACCGCGGCGGCCTCGTCTCGGGCGGCCAGGCGCAGCGGATCGCCCTCGCCCGCGCGCTGCTCGCCGACTTCCCGGTGCTCGTGCTCGACGAGCCCACCGCCGACGTGGACGCCGACCGCGCGGGGGCCGTGCTCCGGGACGTGCTCGCCGCCGCGCGGGATCGCGGCCGCGGGGTGCTGCTGCTGACGCACACGGACGTGCCGGCGGAGCTGGTCGACCGGACGGTGCGGATGACGCCGGAGGAGGGCGGGCGCATGGCGGGGTGACCGCCGGGGCAGCGGGTGCGCGGAGGCGCGGCGCGCGTCAGCCCGCGGGCAGCTCGCGGCGGAGCGCGTCGAGCCGTGACCGCCAGGCGCGCACCCGGCCGGGCTCGGCGGCGACCGACGGACCGCCGATCCACTCGCGCACCAGCCGGATCCCGTGCAGCGCGCTCACGGCCCAGACCTCGTGGCCGTTGAGGTCGGCGGGCCGCACGCGGTCGTGCAGCACGTCGATCCCGAGGGCCGTCGCGAGCGCGACGACGCTGCGCTCGGTGACGCTCGGGATCCGCGGCACGTCGCCCTCGACCACCGCCAGCGCGTCGCCGTGCCACCAGACGATCGCGCTGTAGGCGCCCTCGACGATCGTGCCGTCGGCGGCGAGGATCACCGCCTCGCCTGCGCCGTGCCGCGCCGCGCGGCTGCGGAGCGCGCCGAGCGCGTGCAGGTCGGGGCCCTTCACGCGGGGCATCGTGCGCGGATCCGGCCCGTCGTGGTCGCGGAGCACGACCGTCGCCGTGCGCTCCGGCGCGGGCCGCAGGAGCAGGCGGGCGACGTCGCCGTCCGGTCCGCGCAGCGCCTCGACCCGCGGGAACCAGGCGCCCGCGCGCGGCAGGGCGGCCACCGCGGCGTCGAGGAAGGCGGCGGGATCCGGGACCGCGGCGCCCTGCAGCCGCAGCGACGCGAGGAAGCGCTGCCAGTGCACGTCGAGGGCGAGGACGCGCCCCTCGTCGACGAGGAACGAGTCGGCCGCGAGGACGCGGTGGCCGACCGGACGCGCGACCTCGGCTCCTCCACCGGCGGGATCCGCGGGATCCGTCGCCCAGCCCGCGGGCGTCCACCGGAGGATCGTGTCGGAACTCATACCCTTGAGGCTAGGCGGCCGCCGGGTGCGCTCACGACCCGGGGAGGCCGCGCATGCAGCAGGGCGATCCGCGCGCGCCGCGGCCGGTCGCGGGCCGCCGCCTCGACGCCTGGCACGAGCCCGAGCACGCGTTCCTCGCGCTGCACGCCGCCGCGTCCGCCGGCGACGTCGCCTGGCTCGACGACTCGGCGGGGGAGGGCTGGAGCTACCTCGCCGCCTCCGCCGGCACCGTCGACGCGTGGCCGCACGGCCTCTTCGCGGGGCTCGCGGAGCTGCTGCCCGCGTCGCCCGGCGCGCGCCACGACACACCGCAGGACGCCCCCGGCCTGCCGGAGGGCCTCGCGTTCCGGCTCGGCGTCGTCGGCTGGATCCCGTACGACGCGTGGCCGGAGACCGTCCCGCTGCACCATGCGCCGGCCGCCGACCCCGCCGATCCCGCGGCAGCCGTCCCGCCCGCCTTCCTCCGCGTCGAGCGCCTCCTCGCCTTCGACCACGCGGCGCGGGAGGTCTGGGCGGTCGCCCGCGCGGGGGATCCGTGGCCGGGCACCGTGGAGGACGCGCTGGCGGCCGCGCGGCCCGGCGTGCCGTCGGCCGAGGACACCGCCGGGGACGCCGCCCCCGCCTGGCGCCACGACGACGACGCCTACCTCGCCCTCATCCGCTCCTGCCAGGAGTCCATCCGCCGCGGCGACGCCTACCAGCTCTGCCTCACCAACGCCGCGCACGTGCCGGGCGCCGTCGACCCGGTCCGCGTGCACCTCGCGCTCCGGGCCCTCAGCCCCACGCACCACGGCGGCTTCCTCCGCGTCGGCGGCACGGTGCTCGTCAGCGCGTCACCGGAGCGCTTCGTGGAGGTCGACGGGCACGGCACGCTGCGGACGCTCCCCATCAAGGGGACGCGGCCGCGCCACGCGGATCCCGCCGCCGACGAGCTCGCCCGCGCCGAGCTCCTCGCGAGCGACAAGGAGCGCGCCGAGAACGTCATGATCGTCGACCTCATGCGCAACGACCTCAGCCGCGTGTGCGTGCTCGGCTCGGTGCGCGTCACGAGCCTGTTCCAGGTGGAGGCGTACGCGCAGGTGCACCAGCTCGTGAGCCGCGTCGAGGGCGAGCTCGCGCCGGGCGTCTCGGCCGTCGACGCGGTGCGGGCGCTCTTCCCGGCGGGATCCATGACGGGTGCCCCGAAGTCCGCCGCGGTGGGCATCCTCCAGGCCCTCGAGCGCGGGCCCCGCGGCGTCTACGCGGGCGCGTTCGGCTGGTTCGGCGACGACGGCCGGGCCGACCTCGCCATGGTGATCCGCTCGGTGGTCGTCGCGGACGGCCGGGCGACCGTGGGCGCGGGCGGCGGCATCACGGCGCTCTCGGTGCCGGAGGAGGAGCTCGAGGAGGTGCGGGTGAAGGCGGCGCCGCTCCTTGCGGCGGTCCGCGCGGGCCGCCTGGCACCGCCGTCGGACGAGGGCGCGAGCGTCCCCCGGCCCCTCCCCAGGCCGATGCCCGGGGCCTGATCACGACCCCGCGCGCGGGTTCCGGAGCCACCCGGCGCGTTCACTAGTCTTGTCGAGGCCTCCACGGCCGCGACCCCCGCATCGAATCGAGAGCGCCCTTGGCACACGAGACCCCCGACACCCCCGGCGACACCTACGACTTCCGCGCCATCGAGGCCGAGTGGTCGGAGGTCTGGGAGCGCGAGCAGCCGTTCCGCACGCCGGACGCGAGCGACACCCGCCCCCGCAAGTACATCCTCGACATGTTCCCGTACCCCTCGGGCGACCTGCACATGGGCCACGCGGAGGCGTTCGCGCTCGGCGACGCGGTCGCGCGCTACTGGCGCCAGCAGGGCTTCAACGTCCTGCACCCCATCGGCTGGGACTCCTTCGGCCTGCCCGCGGAGAACGCCGCCATCAAGCGCGGGGTCGACCCGCGCGAGTGGACGTACGCGAACATCGACACGCAGAAGCAGTCGATGAAGCGCTACGGCCTCTCCTTCGACTGGGAGCGCGAGCTCCACACGAGCGACCCCGAGTACTACACGTGGAACCAGTGGCTGTTCCTCAAGATGCACGAGAAGGGCCTCGCGTACCGCAAGGACAGCTGGGTCAACTGGGACCCGGTGGACCAGACGGTCCTCGCCAACGAGCAGGTGCTGCCCGACGGCACGTCCGACCGGTCCGGCGCCGTGGTCGTGAAGAAGAAGCTCACGCAGTGGTACCTGCGCATCACCGACTACGCCGACCGCCTCATCGACGACCTCAACCAGCTCGAGGGCACCTGGCCGTCGAAGGTGCTGAACATGCAGCGCAACTGGATCGGCCGCTCCGTCGGCGCCGAGGTCGACTTCGCTGTCGAGGGCCGCGACGAGCCCGTCACGGTGTTCACCACGCGTCCCGACACGCTGCACGGCGCGACCTTCATGGTCGTCGCGCCCGACAGCGACCTGGCGGCCGAGCTCGTCGAGGGTGCGTCCGAGGAGGTGCGGGAGTCCTTCCGCGGCTACCTCGAGCGCACGCAGCGCCTCAACGAGATCGAGCGCTCCACGACCGACCGTCCCAAGACGGGCATCCCGCTCGGCCGCACGGCCGTCAACCCGGTCAACGGCGAGCGGATCCCCATCTGGGCCGCCGACTACGTGCTCGCCGACTACGGCACGGGCGCGGTCATGGCCGTCCCCGCGCACGACCAGCGCGACCTCGACTTCGCGCGCGCCTTCGACCTTCCGGTGCGCGTGGTGGTCGACACCACGCAGCCCGTCACGGGCGCCATCCGCATCATCCCCGAGGACGGCGAGCTGCCCGACCTCGAGGAGGTGCTGCCCGGTCGCACGGGCGTCGCGCTGCCCGGCGAGGGCCGACTCATCAACTCCGGCTCGCTCAACGGCCTCAGCAAGCAGCCCGCCGTCAAGCGCGTCATCGAGCAGCTCGAGGCGGAGGGCCGCGGCCGCGCGGCGAAGAACTACCGCCTGCGCGACTGGCTCATCTCCCGCCAGCGCTTCTGGGGCACGCCCATCCCCATCGTCTACGACGGCCAGGGGAACGAGATCCGCGTCCCGGAGGACCAGCTCCCCGTGCGCCTGCCTCACACCGAGGGCCTCGACCTCACGCCGAAGGGCAAGTCGCCCCTGGCCGCCGCCACCGCGTGGTCGAACGTGCCGAGCCCGGTCGACGGCAGCCCGGCCACGCGCGACCCCGACACCATGGACACGTTCATGGACAGCTCCTGGTACTGGCTGCGCTTCCTGTCGCCGAACGACGCCACCAAGGCGTTCGACCCGGCCGACGCCGACCGCTGGGCGCCCGTCGACCAGTACGTGGGCGGCGTCGAGCACGCGATCCTGCACCTGCTCTACTCGCGCTTCATCACCAAGGTGCTGTTCGACCTCGGGTACGTCACCTTCACCGAGCCGTTCAGCGCGCTGCTCAACCAGGGCATGGTCCTCTCCGGCGGCAGCAAGATGTCGAAGAGCAAGGGCGGCGTCGACCTCGGCTCCGAGATCGACCGCCACGGCGTCGACGCCATCCGCCTCACGATGGCGTTCGCCGGCCCGCCGGAGGACGACATCGACTGGGAGGACGTCTCCCCGTCCGGCTCCGCGAAGTTCCTGGCGCGCGCGTGGCGGCTCACGGGCGATGTCACGAGCGCGCCCGAGGTCGACTGGAAGACGGGCGACGAGGCGCTACGCCGCGTCACGCACCGCTTCCTCGCCGAGGCGCCCGGGATGCTGGAGGCGTTCAAGTTCAACGTCGTCATCGCGCGCACGATGGAGCTCGTCAACGCGATCCGCAAGACCGTCGACCAGGGTCCCGGCGGCGGCGACGCGGCCGTCCGCGAGGCCACGGAGGTCGTGGCCGTGGCGCTCAGCCTGTTCGCGCCGTACACGGCCGAGGACATGTGGAAGCGCCTCGGCCGCTCCGGCTCCGTCGCCTTCGCGGGCTGGCGCAAGGCCGACCGCAACCTCCTCGTGCAGAACACGGTCACGGCCGTCGTGCAGGTGGACGGCAAGGTGCGCGACAAGCTCGAGGTCGACGCCCGCATCGGGGCCGACGAGCTCGAGGCGCTCGCCCGCGAGACCCCCGGTGCGAAGCGCTCCACGGCCGGCCGCACCATCGACAAGGTCATCGTGCGCGCGCCGAAGATCGTGAGCATCACCACCACGCCCGCCTCCTGACGGGCACGCCGCCCGGCGGCGCGGTGAGACGAGGGCGGTCCCGCGAGGGGCCGCCCTCGCTCCATCCCAGGGCGACATCCGGCGGGCGATCCCCAGACCTCGGCCCGCAGGATCCCGCTGCGCGACCGTCGCCTACCGTGCCCGCATGCGCCCCCTCCGCCGATCCCGCCCCGACCCCGTCGACGACGAGCGGGACGCGGCGGCATGGAGCGGCGAGGGCGTCCCCGAGGATCCGGATCCGCATCCGGCGGAGGACCCGTACGCCGCGACCGGGCCCGGGGATCGGGTCCCGGACGCGGGTGCCGATGAGCACGCGCACGAGGCGGCACCCGGCGGGACGGTCGGCGCCGTGCTGCCCGGACGACGCGCACGGATCCGCCTGCGTACCGGCATCGGCGCGGCGGTCGTGCTCGTGGCCGCTGCGCTGACCATCACGATCCTCGTCACGGCGATCCAGGCGGCCGGGGCAGGTCGTCCCGCCGCGTCCTCGACGGCGCATGCCGCGGCGTCCTCGCGTGCGGACGCGGGCGACGCGGGCGACGACGACCCCGGCTCAGCCGACGCGACGGGATCCGGGTCACGTTCCGCCCCCGCGGCGCGTGACGGGGCGACGGAGACCGCCGACGGCACCGGCACCGGTGGCAATGGCAGCGGCGGTGGCAGCGCCGCGCCGCCCATCTACGTGCACGTGGTGGGCGCCGTCGTGTCGCCCGGCCTGTTCCCCCTCGCCCCCGGGAGCCGGGTGGTCGACGCCCTCGCCGCGGCACACGGCTTCGCCGAAGGTGCGGATCCCGCAGGCGTGAACCTCGCGCGGGTCCTGTCGGACGGCGAGCAGCTCGTGGTGCCGCGACAGGGGGAGGCGGCGCCGGGAGCGGGCGCCGCGGGATCCGGCGCGACGGGGTCCGCCGGGTCCGCAGGCGGCGCCGCGAGCCCGGCAGCGCCGGTCGACCTGAACACCGCGACGGCGGAGCAGCTCGAGACGCTGCCGCGCGTCGGGCCGTCGCTCGCCGCGCGCATCATCGCGTGGCGCAGCGCGCACGGCCGGTTCGCCCGCGTGGCGGACCTCGGCCGCGTCCCGGGGATCGGCGACCGGACGCTGGCCTCGCTCACGCCACTGGTGCGCGTGTGACGGCCGCGGTCAGGTGGCTCGGTGGCGGAGATCCCCGAGGTCGCGGCGCGGACCATCACCCGCATCCCGCGGTCGACCTGCGCCTCGCCCTCCCGGCGGGCATCGGCTGGGCGGTCACGGCCGCGGTCATCGGCGTCCGCGGGGCGTCCGCGGTCGGTGCGATCGTCGCGGCTGCGCTGGCCGTCGTGTCGGTCGCGGTCGCCGTCGTAGGCGTCGCTGCCGCGCGGCGGCACGGGGACGCGCGGAGCGGCAGCGGCGGCGGCAGCGTGGGCCGACGTCCGCCCGGCCGCCTGCGCCGTCGCGCGCCGCGGCGTCTCGTCCGCGCAGCCGCCGGGGTCGCCGTGTCGGCGGCCGTCGCGGCGATGCTCCTCGGCGCGGCGGCCGCCCAGGAGACGGGGCGTCACCCCGCCGAGCTGGAGGAGGCGGCGCGCACCCACGGCACGGTCGTCGCCGACGTGGTCGTGGACGAGCCGCCCGCCCCCGTCGCCCCGCACGGATCCGCGCAGCACGGAGGAGGAGGCAAAGGCAGCAGCAGCAGCTCGGCGCCCTCCGACGGCGAGCCCGCATCCGCATCGCCGGCGATCCACGCCGCGGCCCGCGTGCGCATCGTCGGCCACCTCACGGCGATCCACTCCGGCGTCGAGGTGCGGGGCCATGCGGTCGACGCCACGACCGTCCCGCCGGCGCCCGTGCCGGTGGTGGTGTTCGCCGCGCGGCCCGACCACCCGTCCGCGCTCGGCGTCGGCGCGGTCGTCCGCTTGAGCGGGGCCGTGCGGTCCGCGGATCCGGGCGACCGCGCCGCGTACCTCCTGCAGGCGCGCGGCCGGCTCGACGCCACGGCGGCCCCGCCCGGCGCGCTCGCGGTCGCCGACGGCCTCCGGCAGGGGCTCATGCGCGCCGCGGCCGAGCTCCCCGGTCCGGGCGCGAGCCTGCTGCCCGGCCTGGCCATCGGCGACGTGTCCGCCGTGTCGCCGGAGCTCGCGCAGACGATGAAGGACAGCTCGCTCACGCACCTGACCGCCGTGTCGGGCGCGAACTGCGCGGTCATCGTCGGCCTGGTGCTCGCGCTGTCCGCGGCCGCCGGGCTCCGCCGTCCGGCACGGGCCGTCGCGGCGCTGGCGGCGCTCGGCGCCTTCGTGGTCCTCGTGACGCCGCAGCCGAGCGTGCTGCGGGCCGCGGTGATGGCCGCGGTCCTCATCGTCTCGACCGCCGGGGGCCGACCCGCGCGCGGCCTGCCCGCACTCGCCGTCGCTGTGGTCGTGCTGCTGACCGCGGATCCGCGGCTGGCCCGCGACCTGGGCTTCACGCTGAGCGTGCTGGCGACGGCCGGGCTCCTCGTCCTGGCGCCGCCGCTGGCCGAGCGGCTCGCGCGCCGCATGCCCCGGCGCCTCGCGGACGCGCTGGCCATCCCCGTCGCGGCGCAGGTCGCATGCCAGCCCGTCCTGCTGGTCCTGCAGCCGGGCCTGCCCGTCCACGGCGTCCTCGCCAACGTCCTCGCGGAGCCCGCGGCCGCGCCCGCGACCGTCGCGGGCCTCGTCGCGTGCGTCCTGCTGCCGATCTGGCCCGCCGCGGGCGACCTCCTCGTCCGCCTCGCCTGGCTGCCCGCGTCGTGGATCGCGGCGGTCGCCTCCGTCATGTCCGGGCTGCCGGCCGGCCGCATCCCCTGGCCGACCGGCCTCGCCGGAGTGGTGGCCCTGGCCGTCGCGACCGCGCTCGTCGTGGCCGCCCTCGCCCGGGCGCCCGCACCCTCGCCCTCGCCCGCGAGCCGCACGCCGGCGGCCCATGTCCCACCCGACGGCTAACCTGGATCCGCCCGACGACACCCGGCACGCCCCGCCCCACGACACCGCCCTCCGGAAGGACCCGCATGGCCACCAGGACCTCCCGCGGCACCGCGACGAAGGCGTCCGCCGCCATCCCGCAGCTCGCGTGGGACGCCGTGCGGCCCGCGCCCATCGTCCTCGTGTCCGGCACCGAGTCCCTCCTGGCCGACCGGGCGATGCGTCGCCTCCGCGACATCCTCACGGCGGAGGACCCGAGCATCGAGGTCTCCGACATCGAGGCCGACTCCTACGCGCCCGGTGAGCTCATCACCCTGGCGAGCCCCTCGCTCTTCGCCGAGCCGCGCCTCATCCGCGTCGTCAACGTCGAGAAGTGCTCCGACCAGTTCCTGCTCGACGCCGTGGCCTACCTCGACTCGCCGGCCGACGACACCTACGTCGTCCTCCGGCACGCCGGGGGAGTGCGCGGGAAGAAGCTGCTCGACGCGGTGCGCGCGGGCACGGGCGGCGGCATCGAGATCGTCTGCGCGGAGCTGAAGAAGGACAGCGAGAAGCACGACTTCGCCGTGGCCGAATTCCGCGCCGCCAAGCGATCCATCACGCCGGGCGCGGTCCGGCAGCTCGTCGCCGCGTTCCAGGACGACGTGAGCGAGCTCGCGTCCGCGTGCCAGCAGCTCATCTCGGACACCGCGCACGAGATCACCGAGGTGACCGTCGAGCAGTACTACGGCGGCCGGGTCGAGATCAACGCGTTCGCCGTGGCGGACTCCGCCATCGCGGGCCGCAGCGGGGAGGCGCTCGTGCTGCTCCGGCACGCGCTCACGTCGGGAGCGGACCCCGTGCCGCTGATCGCCGCGTTCGCGATGAAGATCCGCACGATGGCCAAGGTCTCGGGCGTCTCCGGCCCGTCGGGGCAGCTCGCGTCGAAGCTCGGCATGGCGCCGTGGCAGGTCGACCGGGCCCGCCGCGACCTGCAGCTCTGGGACGACGCCGGGCTCGGCCGCGCCGTCGAGGCCCTCGCGGAGGCGGACGCGCAGGTCAAGGGCGGCGGGCGGGATCCCGTCTACTCGCTCGAGCGGATGGTGCGCACGGTCGCCTCCCGCGGTCGCGACTGACCAGGACGCGCACGCGCTCGCGCATCCGCCGGAACGCGCCGCATACGACGACGGGCCCCGCGCATCGCGCGGGGCCCGTCGATCTCACCAGGGGAGATCAGCCGATCTTGGCGACCTGCTTGGCGATCGCGCCCTTGCGGTTCGCGGCCTGGTTCTTGTGGATGACGCCCTTGCTGGCGGCCTTGTCCAGCTTCTTGCCGGCGAGGTTCACGGCCTTGACGGCCGCGTCCTTGTCGCCCGCGGTGATGGCGGACTTGACGGAGCGGATGGCCGTCTTCAGCTCGCTCTTGACGGCCTTGTTGCGCTCCTGGGCCTTCTTGTTCGTGCCGATGCGCTTGATCTGCGACTTGATGTTTGCCACGTGTTATGTCTTCCGTTCGAGTTGTCGTCGTATGAGTTGCCGCTCAGCGAGAGAGGGCGCCTGCGGCGATACCGCGTGATCGGGGAGGATCACACGCAAGCCAACAGGCGACGATACCAGGTCCGGGCCCGGGAATCAGGCCGCCGGACCCCGCGCGTCGCGCTCCGCGGGGACCGCATCGTCGCCGGGACGCACGAAGCGCGTCTCCGGCTCGTCGTCGAGGGCGTCCCGGATCCGCTGCAGGAGCTCGGCGGACATGGCCGGCAGCGCGTCCAGCGGCCACCACGCGACCTCGAGCGACTCGTCGTCGTTGACGCGCGCCTCGCCCGAGACGTACCGGCAGCGGAAGGTGAGGTCGAGGTAGCTCGCGCGGTCGCCGTTCGGGTAGGTGATCTCGGCGGTGGTGCCGACCGCGACCAGCCGCTCGACCTCCACGGTCACGCCGGTCTCCTCCTCGGCCTCGCGCCAGGCGCCCACGGCGGGCTCCTCGCCGGGCTCGAGGATCCCCGAGACGGGCGCCCAGGCCCCCGTGTCGCCGCGGCGCACGAGGAGGACGCGCGGGCCGTCGAGGATCACCGCGGTCACGCCCGAGAGCCACAGGGGAGCGGTGCCGATCCGCTCGCGGAGGGAGACGATGAAGTCGGGGATGCCCATGCCGCGAGCCTAACGAGCCGGGCCGCGCCCGCGGCCGCCCATCCGCCGTCCTAGGCTCGGAGCATGGTCCCCTCCGCAGATCCCGCCTCCTCCGTCCGCGCCTCCGCCTCCTCCGTCACCGCCGTCGTCGGCGGCCACGTCGTCCCCGTCGACGGCGCCCCGATCCCCGGCGGGACCGTCCTCCTCCGCGACGGCCTCGTCGCCGCGGTCGGGCAGGGTGCCGACGTCGAGGTCCCCGAGGGCGCGACCGTCATCGACGCGACCGGCCGCTGGGTCCTCCCCGGCTTCGTCGAGGCGCACGGCCACGTCGGCATCCACGAGGAGGCCAACGGCCCCGCGGGCAACGACACCAACGAGATGACCGACCCCGACATGTCCTCGGTGCGCGCGATCGACGCCATCGACATCGACGACGAGGGCTTCCGCGACGCGCTCAAGGGCGGCGTCACGACCATCGTCGTGAAGCCCGGCTCCGGCAACCCGATCGGCGGCCAGTCCGTCGCGATCAAGTCATGGGGCGGCCGCACCATCGACGAGCAGCTCGTCAGCGACTCCGTCAGCGTCAAGAGCGCGCTCGGCGAGAACCCCAAGCGCGTCTACGGCGCCAAGGACCGCACGCCGTCCACGCGCCTCGGCGTCGCCATGGTGATCCGCCGCGCGTTCCGCGACGCCGAGGACTACCGCGCCGCCCGCGACCACGCCGCGCAGGAGGGCAAGCCCTTCTCCCGCGACCTCGGCAAGGAGACGCTCGTCCGCGTCCTCGACGGCAAGCTCGCCTGGGACCAGCACACGCACCGCCACGACGACATCGCGACCGCGATCCGCCTCGCCGACGAGTTCGGCTACCGCCTGGTGGTGAACCACGGCACGGAGGGCGACAAGATCGCGGACGTGCTCGCCGAGCGCGGGATCCCCGTCATCTTCGGGCCGATGATCACCTCGCGCTCCAAGGTGGAGCTGCGCGACCGCGCCGTCGCGAACCTCGCGGCGCTGCACCGCGCGGGCGTCCTCGTGGCGATCACGACCGACGCGCCCGTGGTGCCCATCGACTTCCTGGTGCACCAGGCGTCCTTCGCGGTGAAGGACGGCCTGCCGGCCGACGTCGCGCTGCGCGCCATCACCGCGAACCCCGCCGCGATCCTCCGGCTCGACCACCGCGTGGGCGCGCTCACCCCGGGCCTCGACGCCGACGTCGTGATCTGGTCCGGCGACCCGCTCGACGTGCAGTCGCGCGCCGAGCACGTGATCATCGGCGGCGACACCGTCTACACCTGGGCCGACGGCCGGGGCACCACGGTCGAGCGCCGCACGCGCTTCGGCGCATGAGCGGCGCATCGGGCTCGGACGCCCCGCGCACCGCGGTCGTCGCCGGCGCGTCCGGCTTCATCGGTCAGGTGCTCGTCCGCGAGCTCGCCGAGGAGGGCTACCGGGTCCGCACCGTCGGGCGCTCGGGTGCCGACGCGCGCTGGGGCGACGCCGAGGGGATCCGCCGCCTCCTCGACGGCGCCGACCTCCTCGTGAACCTCGCGGGCAAGAGCGTCAACTGCCGCTACGGCGTCGCGAACCGTCGGGAGATCCTGCGCTCGCGCGTGGAGACGACGGCCGAGCTCGGCCGGGCGATCCAGGACAGCGCGCGTCCCGTGCCCATCTGGATCAACGCGTCCACCGCGACCGTGTACCGGCACGCGACCGACCGGCCGCAGACCGAGTCGACGGGCGAGCTCGGCGAGGACTTCTCGCCCTCGGTCGGCCGCGCCTGGGAGCGGGCGCTGTTCGCGCCCGACCTGCCGTCCACCCGCCGCGTGGCGCTCCGCATCGCGATCGTGCTCGGCCGTGACGGGGCGCTGCAGCCGCTGCTCGGCCTCGCCCGCTTCGGCCTCGGCGGGCCGCAGCTGGACGGGCGCTTCCCGGGTCGTCCGTCGCGGATCCGCGCGGGCGCGCACCACGTGTTCCAGCCGACGCACGGCCGCCAGGTCTTCAGCTGGCTGCACATCGACGACCTCGTGGGCATCATCCGCTTCGTCCGCGACACGCCCTCGCTCGAGGGGCCCGTGAACGCGTCGAGCCCGGAGCCCGTCACGAACCGCCGTCTGATGAAGGTGCTCCGCCACGCGGTCCGCATGCCGGTCGGCCTGGCCGCGAACCGGTGGATGCTCGAGGTCGGCATGTGGCTGTTCCGCACCGAGCCGGAGCTCGTGCTCAAGAGCCGGTGGGTGGTTCCCGAGACGCTGGAGCGCGCGGGCTACCGCTTCCGCTGGCCGGAGCTCGAGGCGGCGGTCGCGGACATCGTCCGGCGCTGAGCCCGATCCCGGGCCCGGCCACCGCGCGCGAGGCGGCCGGGCGCGGATGGCCCGGCCGACGCCGCGTGGGATGATCGTGGTTCCCGCCCCACCGCACCGACCCCTCGAAGGAACGCGTGAGCCCCCTAGCAACGAAGGCCCTGCGGCCCGCCGCGACCGACCCCGCGTCCATCCGCAACTTCTGCATCATCGCCCACATCGACCACGGCAAGTCCACGCTGGCCGACCGCATGCTGCAGCTCACGGGCGTCGTCGAGTCGCGCGCCATGCGCGCCCAGTACCTCGACCGCATGGACATCGAGCGCGAGCGCGGCATCACCATCAAGAGCCAGGCCGTCCGCATGCCGTGGGAGCTCGAGGGCCGCACGTACGCGCTCAACATGATCGACACCCCCGGCCACGTCGACTTCTCCTACGAGGTCTCCCGCTCGCTCGCCGCGTGCGAGGGCGCGATCCTCCTCGTGGACGCCGCGCAGGGCATCGAGGCGCAGACGCTCGCGAACCTCTACCTCGCGCTCGAGAACGACCTCACGATCATCCCGGTGCTCAACAAGATCGACCTGCCGGCCGCCGACCCCGACAAGTACGCGGCCGAGCTCGCGTCCCTCATCGGCGGCGACCCGGCCGACGTGCTGCGCGTCTCCGGCAAGACCGGCGCCGGCGTCGAGGAGCTGCTCGACCGCGTCTCCCGCACCATCCCCGCGCCCGTCGGCGACCCCGACGGCGCCGCCCGCGCGATGATCTTCGACTCCGTCTACGACGCCTACCGCGGCGTGGTCACCTACGTCCGCATGATCGACGGCAAGCTCAGCCCGCGCGAGAAGATCGCGATGATGTCGACGCGCGCCACCCACGAGATCCTCGAGATCGGCGTCAGCTCGCCCGAGCCCACGCCCTCCGACGGCCTGGGCGTCGGCGAGGTCGGCTACCTCATCACGGGCGTGAAGGACGTGCGCCAGTCGAAGGTCGGCGACACCGTCACGACCGCCGCGCGCCCCGCGACCGAGGCGCTGCCCGGCTACACCGAGCCGCTGCCCATGGTCTTCTCCGGCCTGTACCCGATCGACGGATCCGACTACCCGGACCTCCGCGACGCCCTCGACAAGCTCAAGCTCTCCGACGCCGCCCTCGTCTACGAGCCCGAGACGTCCGTCGCGCTGGGCTTCGGCTTCCGCTGCGGGTTCCTCGGCCTCCTGCACCTCGAGATCATCACCGAGCGCCTGTCGCGCGAGTTCGGCCTCGACCTCATCACCACGGCGCCCTCCGTGATCTACGAGGTCACCAGCGAGGACAAGCGCACGGTCACCGTCACCAACCCGAGCGAGTTCCCGGGCGGCAAGATCGTGAGCGTCTCCGAGCCCGTCGTGAAGGCGGCCATCCTCGCGCCCAAGGACTACGTCGGCACGATCATGGAGCTGTGCCAGTCGCGGCGCGGGATCCTGCTCGGCATGGAGTACCTCGGCGAGGACCGGGTGGAGATCCGCTACACGATGCCGCTCGGCGAGATCGTGTTCGACTTCTTCGACAACCTCAAGAGCAAGACGGCCGGCTACGCGTCGCTCGACTACGAGCCCGCGGGCTCGCAGGAGTCCGACCTCGTGAAGGTCGACATCCTGCTGCAGGGCGAGCAGGTCGACGCGTTCAGCGCCATCGTGCACCGCGACAAGGCGTACGCGTACGGCGTGCTGATGACGGGCCGGCTCCGTGAGCTCATCCCGCGCCAGCAGTTCGAGGTGCCGATCCAGGCCGCCATCGGCGCGCGCATCATCGCCCGCGAGTCCATCCGCGCGATGCGCAAGGACGTGCTCGCCAAGTGCTACGGCGGCGACATCACCCGCAAGCGCAGGCTCCTCGAGAAGCAGAAGGAGGGCAAGAAGCGCATGAAGATGGTCGGCCGCGTCGAGGTCCCCCAGGAGGCGTTCATCGCCGCGCTCTCGGGCGACACGGAGAAGAAGGCCAAGTAGCCGCTCGGCCCTCACGCACGACGCGCCCCCTGCCTCTCGAGGCAGGGGGCGCGTCGCATGTCGGCTCAGCGGGCGAGGGCGTTCCGGCGTCGGCGGACGGCGGGGACGATGAGCAGCGCGAGCCCGGCTGCCAGGAGCGACCCCGTCAGCGCGATCAGCGGCACCGGGTCGGCACCCGTCATCGGCAGCCCCGTGCGGTGCGAGACGGCGACGGCGGTCCCGCCGGTGACCGAGAACGCGACGGCGGGGGAGGCCGCCGAGCGGATGTACCGCTCGCTGCGCTCGAGCGGGAGCAGGTGCGAGCCCACCGCGGTCACGGAGTAGCGGCCCGAGGGCAGGCCGGCGTCGATGGACCATCGACCGTCCGCGCGCACGTCGGCCGTCAGCTGGCGCGGCGATCCGCTGCCCGCGACCGTCACCAGGACGCGCGAGCCGGCGGTGCCGGTCCCCGTGAGGTGCACCCGGCCGGACACCTGCGCGTCCGCCGTCGGCGACGTGATGACCGGAGCGGCCGGCGCCACGGTGAAGGTCGGCCGCGCCTCCGCGGCACCGGCGGCCTGCTCGGCCTTCATGAACCAGATGCCGATCGGCAGGCGCTCGGTCGTGCTCCAGCGGCCGTCCGCGCCGACCCGGGTGGAGAAGACGAGGGACTCCCCGGCGTCGCTCGGGTAGTCGCGGTCGCCCTCGGGGAAGACGTAGACCCACAGGTCCGTGTCCGGCTCGCCCGTGCCGGAGAACGTCGTCTCGCCCTCGACCTGGCTGTCGCCCTCGCGGGGGGAGAGGAGGACCGGGCGGACGGCGTCGGCGGCGCGGGTCACCGTGACGGCGACGGGGGCGGTGGGGGCCGACTCGATGGAGCGCGCGTCGCGCTCGTACGGCAGCGGGTGCGAGGCGACGGCCGTCACCGCGTAGGAGCCCGCGGCGACGCGGACCTCGGTGGACCAGGTGCCGTCCGCGCGCACGGGGGTCGTGACGGTGGTCGGCTCGTCGCCTCCCGCGATCGTGAGCACGGTCCGCGATCCCGCGGCCCCGGTCCCGGCGAGGCGCAGGCGGCCCTCGACGCGGGCGTCGGGCGTCGGCGTGGTGATGCGCGGAGACGCCGGGGTGATCGTGAAGGCCACGTTCCCCTCCGACGCCGTCAGCTCCTCGCCGAGCTCCTGGTCCGCCTTGTACGCCCAGTAGCCGACGGGCAGGGTCTCGGTGGTGCTCCAGCGGCCGTCGGCGCCGACCGCCGCGGAGTAGTTGAGGAAGTCGGCGGCGTCGCTCCCGCCGCCGCGGAGGCCCGCGGCGAAGACCGAGATGCGGATGGTCGCCCCGGCGACGCCCGTGCCGGAGAACGTCGTCGTGCCCTCGACCTGGGCGTCGCCCTCGGCGGGGGTCAGCAGCACGGGACCCGGCAGGGCGGCGGCCTCGCGGGCCGGCTCCGCGGCGGCGGGGGCAGGGGCGGACGGGGGAGCGGGAGCCGTCGTCGGGCTCGCGGTCGGCTCCGTGACGGGAGCGGCAGCGGGGGCGGCGTCAGCCGGAGCCGAGTCCGCCGACGCGGCCGTCGGCGCGGGAGCGGGCATCCCCGAGACGGCGACGGGGGCCGGTGCCCCCGTCACGTCGGTCGCGGCGTGCGCCGGCAGGCCGGTCGCGAGCAGGGCGGCGGACAGGGCCGTGGCGGTGACGGCGGTGAGAAGGGGGCGGATGGGACGGACGCGCGTGCGCATGGCTTCCTCGGAGTCGAAGGCGGAGTACCGACGGAGCGCGGGCGACCTGCCTGGTCGGTCCGTGCGTCGGATCGGCTTCACCGTATCGGCGCGGGCGACCGCGAGAATCGCTTTCTGATCACGGATTCATCACGCGAGGAGATCTCATCCGCACGGCATCTCGCGGGGATGACGAAGCGGATCCGGACGGGGGATGACACGGCGGCACCGCGCGTGCTAGGCGCCCGCGGTCCGCTCGCAGGCCCACGCCGTAGTCTTGACGTCATGCGCCGCAGCACCTACACCGCGACCGCCGTCACGTACGGCTCCGTCGGCGGCACCCAGGCCGTCGACCTCATGACGTACCCGCCCGAGGGCTACCGCCCCGCCGAGGCGAGCGCCCGGCTCGGCAGCGGCGACGAGCGCTTCGAGCAGGCCGTCGCCCTCCTCATGACGTGGGGCGTGCAGCGCGGCAGCGGCATCGAGGTCACGCGCATCGAGCAGGAGGTGCCGGACGACCCCGGGTACACCGGCCTGACGTTCGACGAGGACGGCGTGCCGCAGGCGCCCGTCGACCGCCCGCGCGAGGCGCTCTACGGCGACGACGGCACCGCGTGGATCACGTCGGGCACCTCGGCCGTGCTCCGCATGCCGTTCGGGCCGTTCCACCCCGAGGCACCCGTGCGCGTCGTGTACACGGTGCATGAGCCCGACCGCGTCGGCTTCGCCTACGGCACCGTGCACGGGCACCCGCTGAGCGGCGAGGAGGCGTTCCTCGTCTCCCGCGAGGCCGACGGCAGCGTGTGGCTGACGCTCCGCGTCTTCTCGCGACCCGCGTCCTGGCCGCTGCGGCTGGCGAGCCCGGTCCTGCGCATCGTCCAGGGCGTCTTCATGCGCCGCTACCTCAAGGCGCTGCACCCGGCGGTCGCCTCCGCCTGATCCCCGCGCGCCGCCGCACGCGGTCCCTGCGCGGTCAGCCCGCGGCGAGCCCGTCGAGGTACGCCATGACCTCGTCGTGGCCGACCGCGAGGTCCGGCACCACGACCGCCGCGTGCGCCTCCGGGGCCCGCAGCTGCTCGACCTCGTAGGCGCCCGTCGCCACCGCCACGAACGGGAAGCCCGCGGCCTCTGCGGCCACGCCGTCCGCGGGGGTGTCGCCGATGATCACGACGGTCGCGCCCGCGAGCGCGGCGGCGGCCCGCCGGGTGAGGTCGCTGCGGACGCGCGCCTCGTGCCCGAAGAACGACGCATCCCAGTCGAACAGGTCGACGTCGAGGCCCGCGCCGTCGAGCTTGTAGCGGGCGCGCAGCGGCGAGTTGCCGGTGAGGAGCGCGTTCACCCAGCCGCGCGCGGCCACGTCGGCGACGAGCCGGGGCACGCCGACGGGCACCTCGCGGCGCCCGGCGCCGTAGTGCTCGACGCGCGACATCCCCTCGAGCTGCTCCCGCACCGCCGCGTGCAGCGACGCCGGCAGCCCGTAGAGGTCGAGCGTCTCCCAGATGATCTGGCCGTCCGTCTTGCCGTGCGCGTGCACCGTGCGGTCCTCGAGCGCCTCGCCCGCGGCGAGCTCGATCGCGCGGTGGTACATGCCGCCGGCGCGCGGGCCGTTGAGCAGGAGCGTGCCGTCGACGTCCCAGAGGACGTGCAGGGGCCGGGGCGAGGGGGCGTCGGTCATGCCCCCATCCTGCCGGAGCCGCCCGTGCGGGCCGCACCGACCGACCCGCACCGCCCCCGCCGGACGGGAGCGCCTCCCGGCCGGGGGATGATGGACGGATGCCGTCCGCCCTGCCCCTCGCCGATCCCGCCCCCGCCGACGGGCTGCTGCCGGCCTCCGCGTCCGACGGCGCCGGGTCCCGCGCGTTCGGCGTCTACCTGCACGTCCCGTTCTGCCGCGTGCGCTGCGGCTACTGCGACTTCAACACCTACACGGCGCCCGAGCTGCGCGGCGTGCGGCAGTCCGACTACGCGTCCCAGGCCGTGCAGGAGGTGCGCTTCGCCGGATCCGCGCTGCAGGACTCGGGAGTGCCCGCGCGCCCCGCGTCCACCGTCTTCCTCGGCGGCGGCACGCCCACGCTCCTGCCGGTCGAGGACCTCGTCCGGATGCTCGACGCGGTGCGCGACACGTGGGGCATCGCCGACGGCGCCGAGGTCACGACCGAGGCGAACCCCGACAGCGTCGACGACGCCTACCTCGCCGCCCTCGCCGCGGGCGGCTTCACGCGCGTGTCCTTCGGCATGCAGTCCGCCGTCCCGCGCGTGCTCGCGACCCTCGAGCGCACGCACGACCCCGCGCGCATCGCGCCCGTCGTCCGGGGTGCCCGGGCCGCCGGCCTCGAGGTGAGCCTCGACCTCATCTACGGCACGCCGGGGGAGACCATCGACGACTGGCGCGCCTCGCTGGAGCAGGCGATCGCGCAGGAGCCCGACCACCTCTCCGCCTACGCGCTCATCGTCGAGCCCGGCACGAAGCTCGCGCGGCAGATCCGCCGCGGCGAGGTGCCCGAGCCCGACGAGGACCTCCAGGCCGACATGTACGAGCTCGCCGACCGGATGCTCGGCGAGGCCGGCTACGAGTGGTACGAGGTGAGCAACTGGGCGCGCGGCGGTCGCCGCAGCCGCCACAACCTCGCCTACTGGCAGGGCCACGACTGGTGGGGCGTCGGACCGGGCGCGCACAGCCACGTCGGCGGCGTGCGCTGGTGGAACGTCAAGCACCCGGCCGCGTACGCCGACCGCGTGCTCGCCGGGGCGTCCCCGGGCGCGGGCCGCGAGACGCTCGACGACGCGACGCGCGAGGTGGAGCGCGTGCTGCTCGGCGCGCGCATCCGCGACGGGCTCGCGATCCCGACGCTCACCGCGGAGGGCCGCCGACAGGTGGCGGGGCTCATCGCGGACGGGCTCGTGGATCCGCGCGCCGCGCTCGCGGGCACGCTCGTCCTGACCCTGCAGGGGCGCCTGCTCGCCGACGCGGTCGTGCGGCGGCTGCTCGAGGACTGAACGCCGCCCGCGGGACGTCAGAGGACGACGGCGCCCACGTCGTCGCCGGCCTCGCGCTCGAGGTCGCTGCGCTCGACGCAGAACTCGTTGCCCTCGGGATCCGCGAGCACGACCCAGCCGCTGCCGTCGGCGTCGCGCCGGTCGGCCACGAGCGCCGCGCCGAGCGCGAGCACGCGCTCGACCTCCTCGTCGCGCGTCCGGTCGTCGGGCGCGAGGTCGAGGTGGACGCGGTTCTTCGCGGCCTTCGGGGCGTCGGAGCGCTGCAGGATGATGCCGAGCCCCGAGACCGGGTCGCCCAGCCACGCGGCGTCGTCGCCGGGCCGGTTCGGCTCGTCGGGGTCCTCCTCGAAGCCGGTGACGCCCGCCCAGAAGAGGGACAGCGCGTGCGGGTCGCGGCAGTCGATGGCGACGTGCCGGATCCTCGCGCTCATGGTCGACCGCCTACTTGATCCACCGGATGTTGAGCGGGTAGCGGTACGGCCGGCCGCTCTGCACGCGCGCGCCGCCGATGATCGCGAACACGATGTTGACGACGACCACGGCGAAGATCACGAGGCCGAGGAGCAGGTTGAGCAGGATCCCGAGGAACGGGATGACGATGAAGACGGCCTGCAGCACGTTGAGGATGACGAGCGCACCGGCGACGTTGATCGTCCAGTTCGTCGCCTCCTTGCCCTCCTGGTCGGTGAAGCGGCCGCGCTCGCGGAACACGAGCCAGACGATGAACGACGGGACGATGAGGATCGCGAGGAAGTGCGTCAGCGACGCCCACAGGCGGTCCTCGCTCGGCGTCAGCGGGGCCGGGGCGCCGTAGGGGTGGGAGTCGGGTGCGGACATCGCGGTGCCTCTCGGTGCGCGGCCGTCGCCGGGTGCCGGCGGACCGCGGTGGATCGTGGGTGGGCCGGGCGTCGCCGGGCCGTCCCACGCTACCGCCGTCGACGCGCGACCGGCAATGCCGACCGGGCCCGGACGCGCGGTACGATTGGCAGTCAGCGACGGTGAGTGCCAGGAGGGAGCGCCATGGTCTCGGAACGCGGACTCGACGTCCTCCGGGTGATCGTGCAGGACTACGTGTCCAGCCGCGAGCCCGTGGGGTCCAAGTCCATCGTCGAGCGCCACGCGTTCGGCGTCTCGGCGGCCACCATCCGCAACGACATGGCCCTCCTCGAGGAGGAGGAGCTGATCGCGGCGCCGCACACCTCGTCGGGCCGCGTGCCCACGGACAAGGGCTACCGCCTCTTCGTCGACCAGCTGGCCGACGTCCGCCCCCTCACCTCGGCGCAGCGCCAGGCCATCCACGTGTTCCTCGGGGAGTCCGTCGACCTCGACGACGTGCTCGCCCGCACCGTGCGCCTCCTCGCGCAGCTCACCAACCAGGTCGCGCTCGTGCAGTACCCGTCGCTCGCGACGAGCCACGTGAAGCACGTCGAGCTCGTGCCGCTGTCGACCACGCGCGTCCTCACGGTGCTCATCACCGACACGGGTCGCGTGGAGCAGCGCGTCGTCGAGCTGGCGGGGGATCCGGACGACGCGTTCCTCGCCCGCATGCGCACGCGCATCAACCAGGTCGTCGGCGGCCTCGGGCTCGCGGAGGCGGCGACGCGGCTCGAGACGCTGTCCGACGAGGTCGAGCCCGACCAGCGCCAGGCCGCCTCCGCCCTCGCCGGCACGCTCGTCGAGCAGGTGCTGGCGAACCGGCAGGAGCGGCTGCTGCTCGCCGGATCCGCGAACCTCGCCCGCACCGAGCGCGACTTCCCCGGCAGCATCTCGCCCGTCCTCGAGGCCATCGAGGAGCAGGTGGTGCTGCTGCGGCTGCTCGGCGAGATGGAGGCCGATCAGCACGGCGTCTCGGTGAGCATCGGCCGGGAGAACGCCCCGTTCGGCCTCGGCGAGACGAGCGTGCTCACCAGCGGCTACAGCTCGTCCGGCGGCGTGCTCGCGCGCCTCGGCGTGCTGGGGCCGACCCGCATGGACTACTCCACCAACATGGCGTCGGTGCGCGCGGTCGCGCGCTACCTCTCGCGCCTGCTCGAGGAGCGGTGACGGCCCCGCGCCGGCGCACCGCCCCTGTTCCCCACGACCATCACCACCGAAGGGCCCGACGTGGCTGACCACTACGAAGTACTCGGCGTGAGCCGCGAGGCGACGCCAGAGGAGATCAAGAAGGCGTACCGCAAGCAGGCGCGCCAGCTCCACCCGGACGTCAACGACGCCCCCGACGCGGCCGAGCGCTTCAAGCTCGTGACGCACGCGTACGACGTGCTCTCCGACCCGCAGCAGCGCCAGCAGTACGACCTCGGCCCGCAGGCCGGGTTCGGCGGCCAGGGCGGGCAGGGGTTCGGCGGCTTCGGCGACATCTTCGAGACGTTCTTCGGCGGCCAGCAGGGCGGCGGCGGGCGCGGTCCGCGCTCGCGCCAGGAGCGCGGCCAGGACGCGCTGCTCCGCGTCGAGGTCGAGCTCGAGGAGGTCATCTTCGGGGTGCACCGCGACCTCGAGATCGACACGGCCGTCGTGTGCGACACGTGCCACGGATCCTGCGCGCAGCCCGGCACGAGCGCCGTCACGTGCGACATCTGCCGCGGCTCCGGCAGCATCCAGCGCCAGGTGCGCTCGCTCCTCGGCAACGTCATGACGTCGAGCCCCTGCGGCACCTGCCGCGGCTACGGCACCGTCATCCCGCACCCGTGCCCCACGTGCGCCGGCCAGGGCCGCGTGCGCGCGCGCCGCACGGTGCCGGTCGACATCCCGGCCGGCGTCGACACGGGGCTCCGCCTCCAGATGCCGGGCTCCGGCGAGGTCGGCCCCGCGGGCGGCCCGAACGGCGACCTCTACCTCGAGATCAAGGTGGCGCACCACGACGTCTTCAGCCGCAACGGCGACGACCTGCTCGCGACCGTCGAGGTGAGCATGGTCGACGCGATCCTCGGCAGCGACGCGCACATCGAGGCGCTCGACGGCGACGTCGACCTCGAGCTCCGCCCCGGCATCCAGAGCGCCGAGATCATCACGGTGCGCGGGCGCGGCGTCACGAAGCTCCGGGGCTCCGGCCGCGGCGACCTGAAGATCGGCATCCAGGTGGTCACCCCGCAGAAGCTCGACCACAGGGAGCGCGACCTCATCCAGCAGTTCGCGAAGCGCAACAAGGCGCCGGCCCCGCACCTCGCGCACTTCCAGCAGGGCCTGTTCCAGAAGCTCCGCGACCGCTTCCTCAACGTCTGACCGTGGCGCACTTCTACCTCGCCGACGACATGGGCGCGAGCGGCCTCGCGGTCGACCGCGTCATCGTGCTCACCGGGCAGGAGGCGCGGCACGCCGTGACCGTGAGCCGCGTGCGCGCGGGGGAGGCGCTCCTCGTCGGCGACGGGCGCGGCACCGTCGCGTCGTGCACCGTGACGTCGGCGGACGCCCAGCGCCTGGAGCTCCGCGTCGGATCGGTCGAGGCGCACCCGGAGCCGTCGCCGCGCGTGGTCCTCGTGCAGGCGCTCGCCAAGGGCGACCGCGACGAGCTGGCCGTGCAGGCCGCGACCGAGCTGGGCGTCGACGCCGTGATCCCGTGGCAGGCACAGCGCTCCGTCTCCCGCTGGGAGGGCGCCAAGGTCGCCAAGGGGCGGGAGCGGTGGCGCGCGATCGTGCGCGAGGCCGTCAAGCAGTCCATCCGGCCGCGCGTGCCCGAGGTGGAGGAGCTCGCCACCACCGAGGACCTCGTGCGCCTCGCCGCCACCGCGCGCGTGCTCGTGCTCGACCCGACCGCCGAGGCTCGGCTGTCGCGGCTCGACCTGACCGTGCCGGGCGACGGGTCGGCGACGGACGTGCTGCTCGTCGTCGGGCCCGAGGGCGGCATCAGCCCGGCCGAGGTCGAGGCGCTCCGGGACGCCGGCGCCGTGCCCGTGGCGCTCGGCTCCGGGATCCTCCGCACGTCCACCGCCGGGCCCGCGGGGCTGGCGCTCGTCAACGCCGCCCTCGGACGCTGGTGACGTCGCGGGTCCCGCGTAGGCTGGGCGCATGAGCGACACCCGAGAGCCCACCGTCTTCGAGCGCATCGTCGCCCGTGAGATCCCGGCCCAGATCGTCGCGGAGACCGACCGCGTCATCGCCTTCGAGGACATCGCCCCCAAGGCGCCCGTGCACGTGCTCGTGGTGCCCAAGACGGCCGCGCATCGCGACGTCGTCGAGCTCGCCGCGGCCGACCCGGACCTCCTCGCGGAGGTCGTCGAGGTCGCCTCGCGCATCGGCGCCGAGCGCGCGGGCGGTCAGTTCCGCCTCGTGTTCAACACGGGCGCGGACGCCGGCCAGACGGTCTTCCACGTGCACGCGCACGTGCTCGCCGGCTTCGGCGGCCAGGAGGACCATGTCGGGCTCTGACCCGCGGGGAGCGGCCGACGCGGACCGCGTGGAGCAGACCGCGACCGTCGACGGCGTGCTCATGGTCCGGCTGCTCGGACCCCAGGACCGGCTGCTCCGGCAGATCGAGCGCGAGCACCCGGACGTCGACGTCCGGGTCCGCGGCAACGAGATCACGCTCGTCGGGACCCGGGCCGGCGTCGCCGCCGCGCGCCGGCTCATCGACGAGGTCGTGACGATGGTGGAGGACGGACAGCACGTGGAGCCCCAGGAGATCGAGACGAGCGCCCGGCGGCTCGGCGAGGACGACGCGCGGACCCTGTCCGACGTGCTGAGCGAGGCCATCGTGCAGTCGCGCGGCCGCACCGTCCGCCCGAAGACGCAGGGCCAGAAGCAGTACGTGCAGGCGATCGACGAGAACACGATCGTGTTCGGCATCGGCCCCGCCGGCACGGGCAAGACCTACCTCGCCATGGCCAAGGCCGTGCAGGCGCTGCAGCGCAAGGAGGTCGAGCGGATCATCCTCACGCGCCCGGCCGTCGAGGCGGGGGAGCGGCTCGGCTACCTGCCCGGCTCCCTCACCGACAAGATCGACCCGTACCTCCGGCCGCTGTTCGACGCGCTCAACGAGATGATGGATCCCGAGCTCGTGCCGAAGCTCATGGCCTCCAACACCATCGAGGTCGCGCCGCTCGCCTACATGCGCGGCCGCACGCTGAACAACGCGTTCGTCGTGCTCGACGAGGCGCAGAACACCACGCCCGAGCAGATGAAGATGTTCCTCACCCGCCTCGGCTTCGGCTCGAAGATGGTGGTCACGGGCGACATCACGCAGGTCGACCTGCCCACGGGCTCGAGCGGCCTGCAGCTCGTGACGCGCGTGCTGGACGGCATGGACGACATCCACTTCTCCCGCCTCACGAGCGACGACGTCGTGCGGCACACCCTGGTCGGCCGCATCGTGGACGCGTACACGCGCTACGACGCGGAGCGCCAGGCCGCCGACCACCTCCGCGCCGAGCGCCGCACCGCCCCTGGGAGCACCCGATGAGCATCGAGATCAACAACGAGTCCGCGATCGAGGTGGACGAGCCGCTCATCCAGCGCCTCGCCACCTACGCGCTCGACACCCTGCACGTGCACCCCGACGCCGAGCTCGCCATCGTGATGGTCGACGAGGGCGCGATGGAGCAGCTGCACGTGCAGTGGATGGACGAGCCGGGCCCCACCGACGTGCTCAGCTTCCCGATGGACGAGCTGCGGCCCGGCACCGAGGACCGTCCGACGCCGGCCGGGCTCCTCGGCGACATCGTGGTGTGCCCGCAGGTCGCGGCCGAGCAGGCCGTGACGGCCGGGCACTCGACCATGGAGGAGATCCTGCTGCTCACGGCGCACGGCATCCTCCACCTGCTCGGGTTCGACCACGCGGAGCCCGACGAGGAGCGCGAGATGTTCGGGCTCCAGCGCGACATCCTGATCGGGTTCGCCATGAGCGAGCGCGGTCGCTGACCCGCCGCCGATGCTCGCCCTCCTCGTCCCCGCCTTCCTCCTGGTCGTGCTCGGCGGCCTGTTCGCCGCCGCGGAGTCCGCCATCTCGTCGCTGTCCCGCGCGGACATCCAGGAGCTGGCGCTCACGTCGCGCGCCCGCCGGTCGATGCTCGCCATCTCCACCGACACCGGCGCCTACGTCAACTCGCTGAGCTTCGTCCGCATCGTGGCGGAGACGAGCGCCGCCGTCCTGGTGACGCTCGCGCTCGTGGACGCGTTCGACGAGTGGTGGATCACGCTCCTGGTCGCCGCCGCGATCATGACGGGCGTGTCCTTCGTCCTCGTCGGCGCCAGCCCGCGGTCCGTCGGCCGGGTGCACGCGCGCCCGCTGCTCGCGTGGACGGCGCTGCTCGTGCGCGGGATCCGCGTCTCCATCGGCCCCGTCGCCGACGCCCTCGTCGCCCTCGGCAACCGGGTCACGCCCGGCCGCCCGAAGACCGTCGCCACGTTCACCAGCGAGGAGCAGCTGCTCAGCATGGTCGACGAGGCCACCGAGCTCGAGGTGCTCGAGGAGGACGACCGCGAGCTCATCCACTCCATCTTCGAGTTCAACGACACCGTGGTGCGCGAGGTGATGATCCCGCGCACCGACATGGTCGTGGTCGAGCAGACCGCGCACGTCGGCAGCGCGCTCGGGCTCTTCCTCTCCCGCGGCATCTCGCGCGCGCCCGTCACGGGCCGCGACTCCGACGAGATCGAGGGCGTGCTGTACCTCCGCGACCTCGCGCGCATGGTCTACGAGCGGCCCGAGGAGGCGGAGCGCACGACGGTGGACCAGCTCGCGCGTCCGGCCGTCTTCGTCCCCGAGTCGCAGAAGGCCGACGCGCTGCTGCGGCAGATGCAGCTCGAGTCCAACCACCTCGCGATGGTGGTCGACGAGTACGGCGGCATCGCCGGCCTCGTGACGCTCGAGGACCTCATCGAGGAGCTCGTCGGCGACATCAGCGACGAGTACGACCGCGACGTGCCCGAGTACGAGGACCTCGGCGACGGCGTGTACCGTGTGAGCGCCCGGCTCCCGATCGACGAGCTGGGCGACCTGTTCGGGCTCGAGCTCGACGACGACGACGTGGACAGCGCCGGCGGCCTCCTCGCGAAGACCCTGGGGCGCCTGCCGGAGCGCGGGTCCGTGGTGCGCGTCGGCGGGCTGGTCCTCACGGCCGACCGGGTCGAGGGGCGCCGCACGCGCATCAGCACGATCCTCGTCGAGCGCGACCGCGCGGACGACCCCGACGACGACCACGAGGCGGCCCCCGCGGGCGCCGCCGCCAGCAGAGGACACGACCATGACTGATCCCCGCGACGACGACCGCGCGGCCGACGCCGTCGAGGACGCGACGGCGGAGGGCGCGGACGCCCCGGCCCCCGCGCCGCTCTCCGACGAGGCATGGGGCATCGACCGCGCCGCCGAGCCCGCGCGTGCCGCACGCAAGCCGCGCGGCGGCGCCCCCGCCTACCGGGCCGGCTTCGTCTCCTTCGTCGGCCGCCCGAACGTCGGCAAGTCGACGCTCACCAACGCGCTCGTGGGCGAGAAGGTCGCCATCACGAGCTCCAAGCCGCAGACGACGCGCAAGGCCATCCGCGGCATCGTGCACCGGCCCGACGGGCAGCTGATCCTCGTCGACACCCCCGGGATCCACCGCCCGCGCACGCTCCTCGGCGAGCGGCTGAACGCGCTGGTGCAGACGACGCTCGGCGACGTCGACGTCATCGGCCTGTGCATCCCGGCCGACGAGCGGATCGGCCCGGGCGACCGCTTCATCAACGAGCAGCTCGACGAGTACCCGCGCGCCCGCAAGATCGCCATCGTCACCAAGACCGACTCCGCCTCGCGCCACGCGGTCGCCGAGCAGCTGCTCGCCGTGCAGGAGCTGCGCGAGTGGGACGCCATCGTGCCCGTCTCGGCCGTGGAGGCCATCCAGCTCGACGCGCTCGTGGGGGAGCTCCTCAAGGCGCTGCCCGTCTCCGAGCAGCTCTACCCGTCGGACGCCGTCACCGAGGAGGGGCTCGAGGCGCGCATCTCGGAGCTCATCCGCGAGGCCGCGCTCGAGGGCGTGCAGGACGAGCTGCCGCACTCGCTCGCCGTCACGATCGACGACATGATCGAGCGCGAGGACAAGGAGCTCCTCGAGATCTACGCGAACCTCTTCGTCGAGCGGGACAGCCAGAAGGGCATCGTCATCGGCGCCCAGGGGTCCCGGCTCAAGCACGTGGGCCAGGTGGCGCGCGCGCAGATCGAGCCGCTCGTCGGGAAGCGCGTCTTCCTGTCGCTGCGCGTGAAGATCGCCAAGGACTGGCAGCGCGACCCGAAGCTGCTCGGCCGCCTCGGCTTCTGACCCGCCAGGCGGGCGGCCCGTACATCGCGCGGATGAGATCGGGTCGCCGCCGCGGGGATCCTCGGCCCGGAGCGTCCTGCGGCCGGCTCCCGGCACGTACGGTGGTCGCATGCTCCGCCGGATCCCGAGGTACCAGGTCGTCCTCGACGTCGTCCTCGCGGTGGCGTTCGTCGCCCTCCTCGCCCCGGGCTCGATCGGCGTGGCGGCCACGAGCGCCTTCGGCATCTTCTCGTTCACGACCTCCGAGGTCTCGCTGGCGCTCGTGCTCGTCATGGGCGCGGCGCTGTCCGTCCGCCGCACCATGCCGGGGCTGTCACTCGCGATCGCCTGGGCGGGCGCGGTCATCCAGATGAGCGCGGGGGCGAGCGTCGAGCCCGGCGACATCGCCATCGCGGGCGTCGTCTACTGCAGCGCCGCGTACGGCGGCCGCGTCACCCGCGCCCTCGGCCTCACCTCCGCCGTCGTCGGCGGCGTCGTCGCCGCGCTGTACCTGTCGTACGCGGCCGGCCGCGTCCCCGTCGGCCGCCTCGCGTTCAGCACGGGGGAGTGGGCCGACTTCGCGACGCTCTTCCTCTTCCTCCTCCTCTGCGCGTGGAGCGTGCTGCTCGCCTCGTGGACCGCGGGACGTCTCGTGGTGGCGTCGCGCGCGTCGCACGAGAGCCGGGACGCGCAGGAGGCGGCCGAGCGCGACCAGGCCCGCGCGCTGCACGACGTGGTGGTCGAGCAGGAGCGGAACCGCATCGCGCGCGACATGCACGACGTCGTCGCGCACTCGCTGGCCGTCGTCATCGCGCAGGCCGACGGCGCCCGCTACGCCCGGCTGGTGGATCCCGACGCCGCCGACCAGGCGCTCCGCACCATCTCCACGACCGCCCGGCAGGCGCTCGGCGACGTGCGGATCCTCCTCGGGCAGCTCCGGCACAGCGAGGACGACACCCCGCAGCCGGAGCTCAAGGAGCTGAGCGACCTCATCGACCAGATGCGCTCCACGGGCCTCGCCATCGAGTTCGTCGAGACGGGCGCGCCCGGCGCGTTCGGCACCGGTCAGCAGCTCGCGGTCTACCGGATCGTGCAGGAGGCGCTCACCAACGCGCTCCGGCACGGCGACGTCGGCCACCCGGTCGAGGTGGAGCTGGCCTGGGAGCCCGACGGCGTCTCCGTGTCGGTGCGCAGCCGCACCCTCCCGGAGCCCGCGCGGCCGACGCGCGCCACGACCGGGATCATCGCGCTGCCCGTGCTCCCGCCCGCGCCGACGCCGCCCGCGCAGCCCGTCGGGCACGGCCTGGCCGGCATGCGCGAGCGCGCGACGCTGTCGGGCGGCCGGTTCTCCGCGGGCGTGCGCGACGGCGTCTGGACCGTCTCCGCCTGGATCCCGTTCGCCCCCGCGACGCGACCCGTGCCGCGCGTCGCCGTCCCCGGCGGGGACGCCGCCTCGGGCGCGGACGCCCGCAGCCGCCCCCTCACCCTCGACGAGCTGTTCCCGCCCGAGGCCGCGGCGGCCGGCACCGCGACCCCGGGGGCGCCCTCCCCGCGCGTCAGCCCGCACCGCACCGCCGCCGCGCGCGGTGCCGCCGCCGCGCGACGCGCCCGCGACGACCGGCCCGCCGGGTCCTGATCCCGCGCACCCCGCGCTACGCTCCGACCGCCCCTCCCGACCGAAGGACCCCCGTGCCCACCCCACCGATCCGCGTCGCCCTGGTCGACGACCAGGCCCTGTTCCGCACG
Source organism: Clavibacter zhangzhiyongii (assembly GCF_014775655.1). Classification (NCBI taxonomy): domain Bacteria; kingdom Bacillati; phylum Actinomycetota; class Actinomycetes; order Micrococcales; family Microbacteriaceae; genus Clavibacter; species Clavibacter zhangzhiyongii. Next base: position 1,578,720 of record NZ_CP061274.1, read on the forward strand.
GGCGTCCGCATGCTCATCTCCTCCCAGCCCGACCTGGAGTTCGCCGGCGAGGCGGCGAACGGCGAGGAGGCGGTGGCGCTCGCCCGCCAGGAGCGCCCCGACGTGATCCTCATGGACATCCGCATGCCCGTGATGGACGGCATCCAGGCCACCGCCGAGGTCCTCCGCGCCGCGGACGCCCGCGGCGAACGCCCGCCGCGCGTCCTCGTGCTCACCACCTTCGACCTCGACGAGAGCGCCGCCCGGGCGATCCGCGCGGGCGCCAGCGGCTTCGTGCTGAAGGACGCCGACCCCGAGTTCCTCCTCGCGGCGATCCGGACGGTGCACGCGGGCAACAGCGTCATCGCGGCGTCGGCGACCCGGCAGCTGCTCGAGCACTTCGACCCGGGATCCCGGCCGCGCGTCGCCCCGCCGGAGTTCGCGGCGCTCACCTCGCGCGAGCGGGAGATCTTCGTGCTCGCCGCCCGCGGGCTGAGCAACGCCGAGATCGCGCAGGCCGAGTTCCTCAGCGAGGCGACGGTGAAGACGCACGTCAGCCGCATCCTCGCGAAGCTCAGCCTCCGCGACCGCGTGCAGCTCGTCGTCTTCGCCTTCGAGCACCGTCTGACGGGGGCGCAGCCGGGCGCCTGATCGCCGGCACGCCTCGCGCTGGCCGCTCCGCGGTCCTCACCGCTCTCCGAGGGAGCGGTGGGCTAGATTCGATCGCCGCAGCTTCCGCACCAGAGGACCACCGTGCTCCACGAACTCGCCGACCTCCCGATCATCTCGGCCTCCTTCGTGACCGCCGCGGCGGTCGCGCCGCTCGTCGTCCTCGTGCTGCTGCTCGTGGTGGCCCGACGCGCCCGCCTCCGCACGGGCGCCCGGCCGGAGGACCCGCGCCGGGCGGCCGTCCGCACGGGGATCGCCGCCGTGGCCGGCGCCCTCGCCGGGCTCGCGCTGGCGTTCGTCCTCGGGGACGTGCTGGGCCTCTTCGGGGTGAGCCTCTCCAGCGGCACCCGCACGTGGACCGCGCTCGGCGGGCTCGGGCTCGCCCTGGCCGCCGTCGCCCTCGTCCGCAGCCGGCGCAGCGTGACCGGCGTCGGCGGGCGGATCCCGCCGAGGCGCACGGAGCGCGCGCTGCACGCCGCGCTCGCCGTGCTCGTCGTCCCGCTCGTCGTCTTCGCGTCGGCCGTCGGGATCAACGCCGACGTCCAGCAGTACCCGAACATCGCGGCCGCCTTCGGGCTGACCCGGGTCGCGCCGCTCGACCTCGCGGGCCTCCCGGCGCCGGTCGACGCCCCCGAGGCGGACGGACCCCTCGAGGACACGTGGGCGCCCGGCGGCGCCCTCCCCGCGCGCGGCCGGCTGGGCACGATGCCGATCCCCGCGACGACCTCCGGCTTCCCGGCCCGCGACGCCCTCGTCTACCTGCCTCCCGCCGCGCTCGTCGACGACGCGCCGGCCCTGCCGGTCGTGATCGCCCTCTCCGGCCAGCCCGGCGCGCCGATGGACCTCTTCGCGTCCGGCCGCCTCGACCGGGCCATGGACGCCTACGCCGCCGCCCACCGCGGCCTCGCCCCCATCGTCGTGGTGCCGGACCAGCTGGGATCCCCGGAGGACAACCCGATGTGCGTGGACTCGCCGCTCGGGAACGCCGCCTCGTACCTCACGGTCGACGTGCCCGCGTGGATCCACCAGCACCTCCGCGTGCAGACCGCGCGCACCGGCTGGGCGATCATGGGCTTCTCGGAGGGCGGCACGTGCGCGGCGCAGCTCGGCTCCGGCCGCCCCGACCTCTTCGGCTCCCTCGTGGACATCTCCGGCGAGGTCGCCCCCACCATCGGCGCCGACACGGTGCAGGACGCCTTCGACGGCTCGCAGGCCGAGTACGCGGCCGCGTTCCCGGCCGCGCTCATGGAGGCCCGGAAGCCGTACGCCGACACGACCGCCCTCTTCTGCTCCGGCGAGGACGACGCGCAGTACCGGCCGCAGGTGGAGCAGGTGGAGGCGGCCGCGCGCGCCGCCGGGATGGCGACCCGCATCAGCGCGTCGCCGGGCACGGCGCACGACTGGGGCACCGTGCAGTGGTGCGTGGGCGACGCCCTGCCGACGCTCGGGACCCGGCTGGGCATCACCCGATGACGCGGCCGCGGATCCTCACGCTCGCCGGAGCCGCTCGCGCCCTCGGTGCGCGCCTGCTGGCGCAGCCCGTCACCCTCGGGATCGCCGCCGTGATCCTCCTGCTCGCCGTGCTGCCCGCCGTGTCGGCCGTCTGGCGCCACGTCGTGCACCACCAGCTGGCCACGGGGTACGTCGCCGTGGTCGAGCGCGGGCACTGGTGGACCACCGTGACGGCCGCGTTCCTCACCGACGGCCCGGTCGAGCTCGTCGTCTCCCTGCTGGCCGTGCTGGTCCTCGTGGGCGTCGCCGAGCGCCTGATGGGCTGGTGGCGCACCCTCGTCGGCTTCGTGCTCACCGGCACGGTCGGCGCGCTCCTCGGCATCGCCGTGCAGGCGCAGGGGCTCGTCGACGGCGAGCTCTGGTCGCACGGGGTGCGCGGCATCGCGACGGCGGACCCGCTCACCGCGGTCGCGGGCGTGCTCGCGCTCTCGAGCGCGTGGGCCGGCGTGCTCTGGCGGCGACGGATCCGGGTCGTCCTCGTGGTCGTCGTGCTCGTGTTCCTCCTGTACTCGGGCCAGCCGTCCGACCTCTACCGGCTGCTGGCGATCCTCCTGGGCGGCGTCGCGGGCGCCCTCCTGCACCGGCCGGCCGCGGGCGCGCGCTGGCAGCGGAGCTCCCACCACGAGGTCCGCGTCATCCTCGCCGCGGTCGTCGGGATCCTCGGCACGGGCCCCGCCATCGCCCTGCTCTCGCGGAGCCGCTACGGCCCGCTCGCGCCCATCGCCCTGCTCTTCGTCGACGACCGGGAGCCGGGCGACGCCATCTCCACCCGCTGCCTCTCGAGCGACTTCACGCACGACTGCCTGCAGGAGATCATGCTGGCGCGCATCGGCGGCGGCGTCGGCCCGATCCTGCTGTCGGTCGCCCCGCTCCTCGCGCTCCTCGTCGCCGCGTACGGCCTCTCCCGCGGGCGCCGCTTCGCCGTGTGGCTCGCCGTGAGCGTCAACCTGCTGCTGGCGGTGCTGTCGGCGTACGCGTTCGGGATGCTCGTGCACCGCGACATGGTGTCGCCCCGGCTCTCCGCCTCGCCGTCGGCCCACCCGGAGGCGGTGGCCGCGCTCGTCGCGTCGGTGATGCTCCCGCTCGGGAGCGCCATCGTGCTCGTGGCGCTGCGGCGGCACTTCACGATCCTCTCCACGCGCCGCGCGATCCGGCGCTTCCTCGTGACCACGGGCGCCGCCCTCGCGGGCCTCATGGCGCTCTTCGTCGCCACGGGGCTCGCGCTGGCCGACGGCTTCACGCGCCCCGTCGACCTCAACGACCTGATCGCCGAGGCCCCGGACCGCTTCATCCCCGCGTCGTTCCTCCGCGGCGAGTCGCTCGACTTCCTGCCGACGGACCCCATCACGGACGTCGTCTACCGCGGGGTCGGCCCGGCCTTCTGGATCATCCTGGTGATCGCGAGCCTCCGCGCCATCGCCGACGTCCGCATGGCCGCGGTGCCGCGCGCGCAGGCGCTCGTGCGGCCGGCCCTCCGCCGCGGCGCCATCGGCTCGCTCTCCCACATGGCGACCTGGCCCGGCAACTCGTACTGGATCGCCGCCGACGGCCGCACGGTCGTCGCGTACCGGGTGGTCGGCAGCGTCGCCATCACGACGGCCGCGCCGCTCGGCCCGCCCGACGACGAGCGCGCGCTCCGCGACGTGCTCGCGCAGTTCGCGCGCTTCGCCGACGACAACGGCTGGACCCCGGTCTTCTACAGCGTGCCCGCGTCGATGGCCCCCCTCTTCCACGACATGGGCTGGGAGACGCTCGGGGTGGCGGAGGAGACGGTCGTGCGCCCCGGCACCTGGCAGACCACGGGCAAGAAGTGGCAGGACGTGCGCACGTCGATCAACCGGGCCGACCGCGCCGGGATCCGCGCCGAGTGGACCACCTGGGCCGAGCTGCCGCTCGCGTGGGCGAGCCAGATCGAGCAGATGTCGGAGGAGTGGGTCGCCGAGAAGGAGCTGCCGGAGATGGGCTTCACGCTCGGCGGCGTCGAGGAGCTGCGCGACCCGCAGGTGCGCCTCATGCTGGCCGTCGACGCGGACGACCGCGTGCAGGCGGCCACGAGCTGGCTGCCCACGTGGCGCGACGGCGTGGTCGTCGGCTGGACCCTCGACTTCATGCGCCGCCGCCCCGACGGCATCAACGGCGTGATGGAGTTCCTCATCGCGCGCTCGGCCATGCGGATGAAGGAGGACGGCATCGAGTTCATGAGCCTCTCCGCGGCGCCGCTCGCGCAGACCCGCGCGGCCTCGCCCGCCCCCGCCGACGCGGCCGACGGCCAGCAGGAGCGGCAGGAGGGCGGGGTCGAGCGGATCCTCGAGTTCCTCGCCGACTCGCTCGAGCCCGTGTACGGGTTCCGCTCGCTGCTGGAGTTCAAGCGCAAGTTCCAGCCGGAGCTCGTGCCGCTGATCATGGCCTACCCCGACGCGACCGCCCTGCCGACGGTGGGGCTCGCGCTCACCCGCGCGTACCTGCCGTCCACGTCGGTGCGCGACCTCACGCGCGTCCTCCGCTCGGCGCGCTGACCCGCCGACCCGCCGGGCTGCCGGGCCGCCGTCCCGGGTGCGGATCGTCCGGGCGCCGGTGTACCGTGGATCCATGCAGTCCGGCCGCCTCCTCCTTAGTCGCCGCGGCGAGGCCTGATCCGGCCCTCCTCGTCGCGGAGTCCCGTCACGGCTGACCCGACATCGATGAGGAGACGACCATGAAGCGCACGCAGACCCCCAGCGGGATGCCGATCCACAAGTACCGCCCGTTCCACGAGCAGATCCAGGTGGACCTGCCCGACCGCACCTGGCCCACCCGCCGCATCACGGAGGCCCCGCGCTGGTGCGCGGTCGACCTCCGCGACGGCAACCAGGCGCTCATCGACCCGATGAGCCCCGAGCGCAAGCGGATCATGTTCGACCTGCTGGTGCGCATGGGCTACAAGGAGATCGAGGTCGGGTTCCCGTCCGCGAGCCAGACCGACTTCGACTTCGTGCGCAGCCTCATCGATGAGGACGCCATCCCGGAGGACGTGACGATCCAGGTCCTCACGCAGGCGCGCGAGCACCTCATCGCCCGCACGTACGAGTCGATCCGCGGCGCGAGGCAGGCCATCGTGCACCTCTACAACTCCACGAGCGTGCTGCAGCGCGACGTCGTCTTCCGCACCGACCGCCAGGGCATCATCGACATCGCGCTCGAGGGCGCCCGCCTCTGCAAGCGGTACGAGGAGACCATCCCGGACGTCGACGTCTACTACGAGTACTCGCCCGAGAGCTACACGGGTACCGAGCTCGAGTTCGCCGCCGAGATCTGCAACCGCGTCATCGAGGTGCTCGACCCGAGCCCCGAGCGCAAGGTCATCATCAACCTGCCGGCGACCGTCGAGATGGCGACCCCGAACGTCTACGCCGACTCGATCGAGTGGATGTGCCGCCACCTCGACCGCCGCGACGAGGTCATCGTGTCGCTGCACCCGCACAACGACCGCGGCACCGCCGTCGCGGCCGCGGAGCTCGGCTACCTGGCCGGCGCCGACCGCATCGAGGGCTGCCTCTTCGGCAACGGCGAGCGGACCGGCAACGTCGACCTCGTCGCGCTCGGCATCAACCTGTTCACGCAGGGCATCGACCCCGAGATCGACTTCAGCGACCTCGACGCCATCAAGCGCACCGCCGAGCACTGCAACCAGCTGGCCGTGCCCGAGCGGAGCCCGTGGGCGGGCGACCTCGTCTACACGGCGTTCAGCGGATCGCACCAGGACGCCATCAAGAAGGGCTTCGAGGCCATGGCCGTCGACGCGGCGGCGCAGGGCGTCACGGTCGACGACATCCCGTGGGCGGTGCCGTACCTGCCGGTGGACCCGCAGGACCTCGGCCGCTCCTACGAGGCCGTGATCCGCGTCAACTCGCAGTCGGGCAAGGGCGGCGTCGCGTACCTGCTGAAGGCCGACCACGCGCTCGACCTGCCGCGCCGCCTCCAGATCGAGTTCTCCGGCGTCGTGCAGGCGAAGACCGACGCCGAGGGCGGCGAGGTCACGAGCGCGCAGATCTGGTCGATCTTCCAGGACGAGTACCTGCCGGCGCCGCTCGACCGCGCCGAGGAGAAGTGGGGCCGGTTCGAGCTCACGTCCACGCGCACGTCGAGCGACATGGGCGGATCCGTGAGCCTCGAGGTCGAGCTGCGCGACGGCGACGAGGTGCGCGAGGCGTCCGCGTCCGGCAACGGCCCGATCGCGGCGTTCCTCCAGGTGCTCGCCGACCAGGGGGTCGACGTCCGGCTGCTCGACTACGTGGAGCACGCGCTGAGCGCGAGCGGCGACGCGCGGGCCGCGTCCTACGTGGAGCTCGAGGTCGAGGGCGTGCGCCTCTGGGGCGTCGGCATCGACGAGGACAGCTCGACCGCCTCGCTCGAGGCGATCGTCTCGGGCGTCAACCGGGCGATCCGCCGCGCGGTGCGCGAGCCGGAGCTGGCCGCGGTCTGATCCGCGGAGCACGACGCACGAGGACGGCCGGGCGGCGACGCCCGGCCGTCCTCGTGCGCGGGGCCGGTCGCGGCGCGCCGTCGCCCGCGGCGCGTCCGCCGTCGCGGGTCAGCGCCGGGGACGCGGGCGGCGCAGCGCCGTGAACCGGAGCCGGCTCAGCGCGCGCTGCTCGGGCAGGCTCCAGCCGAAGCGCACCGCGAGCAGGCGCGTGGTGGCGGTGACGGCCACGCACACGATCGCGGCGACCCACATCGGCACGCCGGTCGCCGCGAGCGCCACGACGATGATCGCGCCCACCGCGGCCGCGACCGCGTAGAGCGAGCCGACGTGCATCATCGCGATGGGCAGGTTGAGGAGCAGGTCGCGCACGAACGAGCCGCCGACGGCGGAGACGACGCCGATGAAGACCGCGGGCACCTCCGGCACCCCGGCCGCCAGCGCCTTCGACGTGCCGATGGCGCAGAACAGGCCGATGGTGAGCGCATCGAGCACCGTGATGACGACGTCGAGGCGGGTGAAGATCCGCTCGAGGAGCATGCCGCCCAGGGCCGCGGCCACCGCGACGAGCATGAGCCAGTTGCTGGAGAGCGCCGCGGGCGTGACGTTGAGGAACACGTCGCGGAGGAGGCCGCCGCCGAGGCCCGTGGCGGTGCCGATGATGGCGATGCCGAGGAGGTCGAGCCGGCGGTCGCGGAAGCCCGCGGCGAACATGGCGCCCTGCAGGCTGCCGATGCTGACGGCCAGGAGGTCCGCCCACAGCGGGATGGTGAGGGGGACGGGATCCATGGCCTCCCCTTGATAGCACAGCGCGGACGCGCGCCCGGGCCGGGTGACGCCGCGCGGCCCGGCGGACGGCCCGCGCGGCGGCGGGGGAGGCCGCGCCCGGGGCGGATAATCGAGGGGTGCCCCTCTACCGTGACGAGATCGTCGTCCTGCGCACCCACAAGCTGGGCGAGGCGGACCGGATCGTCACGATGCTCTCGCGGCAGCACGGGAAGATCCGCGCCGTCGCCAAGGGCGTCCGCCGCACGCAGTCCAAGTTCGGCGCCCGGCTCGAGCCGTTCATGGTCGCCGACGCGCAGTTCTTCGAGGGCCGGACCCTCGACATCATCACGCAGGCCGAGTCCATCGCCTCGTACGGCACCCTCATCGCGAGCGACTACGGCAGCTACACGGCGGCCAGCGCCATGGTCGAGACGGCCGACCGCGTCACCGAGGACGAGGGCTCGCTCCAGCAGTACCTGCTCCTCGTCGGCGCGCTCCGCTCGCTCAGCCGCCGCGAGCACGGCGCCAGCCTGACGCTCGACTCGTACCTGCTGCGGAGCCTCTCGATGGCCGGGTGGGCGCCGAGCTTCCAGGACTGCGCGGTGACGGGCGCACCGGGGCCGCACTCGGCGTTCGTCGTGCAGCTCGGCGGCGTCGTCGCGGACGCGGCGGCGCCCCCCGGATCCCCGCGGCTCGACCCCGACACGCTCGCGCTCCTCTCCGCCCTCCTCACGGGCGACTGGCCGCACGCCGAGGCGGCCACGCTCCGCTCGCAGGCCCGTGCCAGCGGCGTCGTCGCCGCGTACGCGCAGTGGCACCTCGACCGGGGGATCCGCTCCCTCGGCCTCGTCGACCGCAGCGACGCGCGCCAGCTGCTGCCGCCGACCGAGCAGCCCGTGCCGCTCGACGCGCCCGACCTCGACGCGCGGGACCCGGATCCCGCAGCGGCCCTCGCCGCCGCCACCGCGTCCGTCGTGCGGGGCACCCCGCGCGACGCGGACCCGGCGGCGGACCCGGACTCCGACGACACCACCGCCGACCGCCCCCGAGCACAGGAGACGACCCGATGAGCCGACGCCCCGAGGTCCCCGGCCGCACCGACCTGCCGCTCGACTGGACGGGGGAGCAGCCGCCCGCGATCCCCGCCGACCTCGTGCCGAAGCACATCGCGGTCGTGATGGACGGCAACGGCCGCTGGGCGAACCAGCGCGGACTGCCCCGCACCGCCGGGCACCAGGCGGGCGAGGAGGCGTGGTTCGACACCGTCGCCGGCGCCGTGCAGCTCGGCGCGACGCACCTCTCCGTCTACGCGTTCTCGACCGAGAACTGGAAGCGGTCACCCGCCGAGGTGCGCTTCCTCATGGGCTTCAACCGCGACGTGATCCACCGCCGCCGCGACCAGCTGAACGCCTGGAACGTGCGGATCCGCTGGGCCGGCCGCCGACCGCGCCTCTGGCGCAGCGTCATCGACGACCTGCAGGTGGCCGAGGAGATGACGAAGCACAACACCGGGATGACGCTCACGATGTGCATCAACTACGGCGGCCGCACCGAGATCGGGGACGCCGTGAAGCGCATCGCCGAGGACGTGGACGCCGGACGGCTCAAGGCGTCGCGCGTGGACGAGCGCACCATCCAGCGCTACCTCTACCTGCCGGACGTGCCCGACGTCGACCTCTTCATCCGCAGCTCCGGCGAGCAGCGCACGAGCAACTTCCTGCTCTGGCAGTCGGCCTACGCGGAGATGGTCTTCCTCGACCGGCTCTGGCCCGACTTCCGCCGGAAGGACCTGTGGGACGCCGTCGAGAGCTACGTGCACCGCGACCGCCGGTTCGGCGGCGCGGTCGACGCCCACGCGGGGGACGCCGACGAGGGGTCCGCGGAGGATCCGGACGGCCCCGCCGAGGGCGACCAGGAGCCCGCCGCTCAGTAGCATCGGGGACGTGAGCACACCCGAGAACGCGCCCCGTCCGTCCGCCGCATCCGCATCCGCCGCGGGATCCGACGCGCCCATCCGCGTCGGCATCGTGGGCTACGGCCTCGCCGGTCGCGTCTTCCACGCGCCGTTCCTCGAGGCGAGCCCCGAGTACCGCATCGCGCTCGTGTCCACCTCCGACCCCGACCGCGCGGCCCTCGTGCGCGAGCGCCACCCCGGCGCCGACGTCGTCGCCTCCGCGGACGAGCTGTTCGCGCGCTCCGCCGAGCTCGACATGGTCGTCATCGCCTCGCCCGCGTCCGCGCACCTCCGTCAGGGCCTCCAGGCGCTCGACGCGCACCTCGCCGTCGTCATGGACAAGCCGTTCGTCGCGACCGTCGACGAGGCGCTCATGCTCATCGAGCGCGCCGAGGCCCTCGGGATCCCGTTCTCCGTCTTCCAGAACCGGCGCTGGGACGGCGACTTCCTCACCGTGCGGGCGCTCATCGCGTCGGGCCGGCTGGGCGAGGTCCACCGCTTCGAGTCGACCTTCGAGCGCTGGGGCGGACCCGTGCGCGACCGCTGGCAGGACCGCGAGACCCCGGCCGAGGCCGCCGGCATCTCCTACGACCTCGGCAGCCACCTCATCGACCAGGCGCTGGAGCTCTTCGGCCCCGTCGTCGACTTCGCGGCCGAGCTCGCGACCGTCCGCGACGGATCCGCGAGCGACGACGACGCCTTCTACTCGCTGCTGCACGAGTCGGGCGTGCAGTCGCACCTCACCGTCAGCCGCGTCGCCGCGCTGGCCGGCCCGCGCTTCCGCGTGCTCGGCACCGCGGGCGCCTACGCCGTGGACGGCCTCGACCCGCAGGAGCCGCTGCTCAAGGAGGGCGCGTCGCCCGCCGACCCCGGCTTCGGCGAGGCGCCCGAGTCGGAGTGGGGCACGCTCGTGGAGGCGGCCGGCGACCCCGCGGGGGAGCGGGTCCCCACCGAGCGCGGCCGCTACGCCGACTTCTACGCCGCCATGGCCGACGCCGTGCGCGGCCGCGGGCCCGTCCCGGTGGATCCGCGCGCGTCCCTGGAGACCGTCCGCATCGTCGAGCTGGCGCACCGCCGCACCGCCGGGGACGACGAGGACTGAGCGGCCCGCCCGTAGACTGGGGGCCGCCTTTCCCGGCGACCCGCGGCATCCGCCCACCGGTCGCCGTCCGCCGACCGGGCACCCAGTCCGGCCCCACCTAGGAGCAAACGTGGCAACCCCCTCGCGTCTCGACCCGGTCATCAACCTCGCCAAGCGGCGCGGCTTCGTCTTCCAGGCGGGTGAGATCTACGGCGGCTCGCGCTCCGCGTGGGACTACGGGCCGCTCGGCGTGGCGCTGAAGGAGAACATCAAGCGCCAGTGGTGGCAGACCATGGTCAACGGCCGCGACGACGTCGTCGGCCTCGACTCCTCCGTCATCCTGCCGCGCCGCGTGTGGGAGGCCTCCGGCCACGTCGAGGTCTTCAGCGACCCGCTCGTCGAGTCGCTGCACACGCACAAGCGCTACCGCGCCGACCACCTTCTCGAGGCGTACGAGGCCAAGCACGGCCACCCGCCGGTCAACGGCCTCGCCGACGTCAACGACCCCGACACCGGCCAGCCCGGCTCCTGGACCGAGCCGCAGAACTTCTCCGGCCTGCTGAAGACCTTCCTCGGACCGGTCGACAACCAGGAGGGCATGCACTACCTCCGCCCCGAGACCGCGCAGGGCATCTTCGTCAACTTCGCGAACGTCCTGAGCGCCGCCCGCCAGAAGCCGCCGTTCGGCATCGGCCAGATCGGCAAGAGCTTCCGCAACGAGATCACGCCGCAGAACTGGATCTTCCGCACCCGCGAGTTCGAGCAGATGGAGATGGAGTTCTTCGTCGAGCCCGGCACCGACGCCGAGTGGCACCAGTACTGGATCGACCAGCGCTACGCCTGGTACACCGACCTCGGCATCGACCCCGAGAACCTGCGCCTCTTCGAGCACCCGCAGGAGAAGCTCTCGCACTACTCGACCCGCACCGTCGACATCGAGTACCGCTTCGGCTTCACGGGCGGCGCCTGGGGCGAGCTCGAGGGCATCGCGAACCGCACCGACTACGACCTGCGCACGCACTCCGAGGCGTCCGGCCAGGACCTCTCCTACTTCGACCAGACGAAGAACGAGCGGTGGATCCCCTACGTGATCGAGCCCGCGGCCGGCCTCACGCGCTCGATGATGGCGTTCCTGGTGGACGCGTACCACGAGGACGAGGCGCCCAACGCGAAGGGCGGCGTCGACAAGCGCACGGTCCTCCGCCTCGACCGCCGCCTCGCGCCCGTCAAGGTCGCCGTCCTGCCGCTGTCGCGCAACGAGAAGCTGTCGCCGGTGGCGCGCGAGCTCGCTGCGGAGCTCCGCAAGGTGTGGAACATCGAGTTCGACGACGCGGGCGCCATAGGCCGCCGCTATCGCCGCCAGGACGAGATCGGCACGCCGTTCTGCGTCACGGTCGACTTCGACACGCTCGACGACCGGGCCGTCACGGTGCGCGAGCGCGACACCATGGCGCAGGAGCGCATCCCGCTCGACGACCTCATGGGGTACCTCGCGGGGCAGCTCATCGGGGCCTGATCCGACCCTCGCGCCCGGCCGATCCGCCGTCCCCGCTCCCGCCCCGCGGGATCAGGGGCGGCGGATCGTCAGCTCGTCGGTGATGTCGCCCACCGTGGCGCCGAGCGCCCCGATCAGCGCGTCCGCGTCCACGAGGGCCGAGACGCCGTGCTCCCCGCCGCCCATGCCGATCCGCCGGCCGACGATCCGCTCGTCCGCGTAGACGGGCAGGTCCCCGTCGGCGCCGAGCGGCGTGATGGTTCCGCGCTCGTACCCGGTGGCCGCGAGCGCCACCTCGGCCGCGGGCATCGAGAGCTTGTTGACCCCCACGATCCCGCGCAGCTTCGCCCAGCTGATCTGCCGGTCGCCCGGCACGAGCGCGATGAGCAGCGCGCCGTCGTGCCGCTTCACCACGAGCGACTTCACGAGGTGCGACGGCGGGATGCCGAGCCCCGCGGCCGCCTCCTCGAGGGAGGACGCGTCCGGGCGGTCGACGACCTCGATGTCGATCCCGAGGCGCGCCGCGTGGGCGAGCACGCGGTCGCGGCCGCGGGGCGCGGCGTCGGATGCGGACGGGACGGGGGAGGGGGAGCTGTCGGCCATGCTCGGGCAACACCGCGGGAATGCCCCGCCTTCCCGACGGGTTGCCCACCCGTGACCGACTCCTCCGCCTCCGCCCCGCCCGCCCTCCGCGTCGACGTCTGGTCCGACATCGCGTGCCCGTGGTGCTACGTCGGGAAGCGGCGCTTCGAGCGCGGCGCCGCGGACTTCGCCGCAGCCACTCCCGGCGCGCCGCGGATCGAGGTCGAGTACCACTCCTTCGAGCTCGCCCCCGACACCCCCGTCGACTTCCAGGGCACCGAGGTCGACTTCCTCGCCGGACACAAGGGCATCCCCGCCGAGCAGGTCCGGACGATGCTCGCCGACATGACCTCCCTCGCCGCCGCCGAGGGCCTCGCCTACGACTACGACGCGCTGCAGCACACGAACACCGTGCTCGCGCACGAGCTGCTGCACCTCGCGCGGGTGCGCGGCGTCCAGCTCGAGATGGTGGAGCGGCTGCTGAAGGCGTACTTCACCGAGGGCCGCCACGTCGGGCGCGTGGACGACCTCGTGGACCTCGCCGTCGAGGTCGGCCTCGACGCCGGCGAGGTGCGCGAGGCCCTCGCGTCGCACCGGCACCTCGACGACGTGCGCGCCGACCAGGCGCAGGCGGCCGCCTACGGGATCCGCGGGGTCCCCTTCTTCGTGATCGACGAGCGCTTCGGCGTCTCCGGCGCGCAGGACCCGACGGTGTTCGCGTCCGCCCTCGCCGAGGCGCTGGCCGCGCGCGACGGCGAGACGGCGCACGTCGGCGCCGACGAGGAGGCCGCGAGATGAGCGCCGTCCCCGTCACCGACGCGCTGCCCGTCGTGGCGTCCCCCTTCGCCATGCGCGGATCCGCGGACGCCGCCGCCTGCGAGGGCGACGCGTGCCTCGTGCCCGGCGCCCTCGACGCCGCGGCGTCGGCGGCCGCGTCCGACGCCTCAGCCGCCGCGGACCTCGCCCGGGTCCGGGACGCCATCGACTCCGGTCGGGCCATCTGACCGTCCCTCCCCAGGCGCGCACCGACCCCGGGTCGCCCGCCTCCCGTCCCGCGTCCGTCGCCCGCCGTCCCGTCTGGGAGAATCGAGCCGTCATGTCCTCTCCGACCCTCGCCCCCGTCCCCTCCGCGGCCGACGCGCCCGGCGCCCCCGCGCCCGCCGCCGAGCCGGCCCTCCGCATCGGCGGCATCCCGCTCGACGTGCCCGTGGTCCTCGCGCCCATGGCGGGCATCACCAACACCGCGTTCCGCCGGCTCTGCCGCGAGTTCGGCGCCGGCCTCTACGTCAGCGAGATGATCACGAGCCGCGCGCTCGTCGAGCGCACCCCCGAGTCCATGCGGCTCATCACGCACCACCCGTCGGAGAAGGTGCGCTCCATCCAGCTCTACGGGGTCGACCCGAAGACGGTGCGCGAGGCCGTCACCATGCTCGTCGCGGAGGACCGCGCCGACCACATCGACCTCAACTTCGGCTGCCCGGTGCCCAAGGTCACCCGCAAGGGCGGCGGCGCGGCGCTGCCGTGGAAGCTCGGGCTCTTCACCGACATCGTCGAGGGCGCGGTGAAGGCCGCGGGCGACGTGCCGCTCACGGTCAAGATGCGCAAGGGCATCGACGCCGACCACCTCACCTACCTCGAGGCCGGCCGCGCCGCCGAGGGCGCGGGCGTCGCGTCCATCGCGCTGCACGCGCGCACCGCGAGCGACTACTACAGCGGGCACGCCGACTGGTCGGCTATCGCGAAGCTCAAGCAGGCCATCGCGAGCGTGCCGGTGCTCGGCAACGGCGACATCTGGGCCGCGGAGGACGCCATCCGCATGATGGACGAGACGGGCGCCGACGGCGTGGTCGTCGGCCGCGGCTGCCTCGGCCGCCCCTGGCTCTTCGGCGACCTCGCCGCCGCCTTCCACGCGCGCGCCGCCGGGTTCGACCCCGCGGACACGCCGCGGGCGCACCCGTCGCAGGGCGCCGTCGCCGACACCTTCCGCCGCCACGTCGAGCTCCTCGCCGAGTTCTTCGAGAGCGAGGAGCGCGGCTGCCGGGACGCGCGCAAGCACGTCGCCTGGTACTTCAAGGGCTACCCCGTGGGCGGCGACCTGCGGGCCGCGCTCGCCTCGGCGTCCTCCCTCCAGGAGATCGACGGCCTGCTCGCCACCCTCGACCGCGACCAGCCCTACCCGGGCGCGGGCGCCGAGGGCGCGCGGGGCCGCCAGGGCAGCATGAAGCGCACGGCGCTGCCCGACCGCTGGCTCGAGAGCCGCGACATCGACGCGCAGGATGCGATGGACATCGCGGACGGGGAGATCCACAACAGTGGCGGGTGACGGCATGACGACGAGGTCCACGTACAGCGAGTCGGACGCGGAGCGCTGGTACCCGGAGCAGCACTCGTCCCGCCGCAGCGACTTCGCGCGCGACCGCGCCCGGCTCCTGCACTCCAGCGCGCTCCGCCGCCTGGCCGCCAAGACGCAGGTCCTCAGCCCCATGGCCGGGCTCGACTTCGCGCGCAACCGCCTCACGCACTCCCTCGAGGTGGCGCAGGTCGGCCGCGAGCTCGCCTCGAGCCTCGACCTCGATCCCGACGTGGTGGACACGGCGTGCCTCGCGCACGACATCGGCCACCCGCCCTTCGGCCACAACGGCGAGCGGGCGCTCAACGACTGGGCGTCCGACATCGGCGGCTTCGAGGGCAACGCGCAGACGCTGCGCCTGCTCACGCGGCTGGAGCCGAAGGTCATCGGGCCGACGCGCCGCCCCTACGGGCTCAACCTCACGCGCGCCAGCCTCGACGCGAGCTGCAAGTACCCGTGGCCGAGCTCGCAGTCGGTGCCCGACCCGTCCGGCCGCGGCAAGTTCGGCTTCTACGACGACGACGTGGCGGCCTTCGAGTGGCTCCGCGAGGGCGCGCCCACGGGTCGCCGCTGCATCGAGGCCGAGGTCATGGACCTGAGCGACGACATCGCGTACTCCGTGCACGACTTCGAGGACGCCATCGTGGGCGGCTACGTCGACGTGCGCGCCCTCGGCGCCCGGGTCGATCACGAGGAGCTCGTCGACTCGATGGTCGCGTGGATCGGCGGGGCGCACTCGCACGAGGAGCTCATCCAGGCGTTCGACCGGCTCGACTCGCTCGACGTCTGGGTCGACGAGTACGACGGCGGCCGCGGCGCGCAGGCGGCGCTGAAGGACCTCACCAGCCAGCTCATCGGCCGGTTCGCGGGCGCGGCCACGCAGCTCACGCGCGCCACGCACAGCGAACGCAGCCTCATCCGCTTCGGCGCGCACGTCGTGGTGCCGCGGGCCATCCAGGCCGAGATCGCGGTGCTCAAGGGCATCGTCGCGGCGTTCGTCATGTCGAAGAACACGCGCCAGCCCATCTACGCGCGCCAGCGCGAGGTCCTCGCGGGCCTCGCGGACGCCCTGCACGCGCGCGGCGCCGACGAGCTCGACCCGGGCTTCGCGGGCGACTGGCGCGAGGCCGCGGACGACGGCGCCCGCAAGCGCGTCATCGTCGACCAGGTCGCCAGCCTCACCGACCAGTCGGCCATCGCCTGGTACGAGCGCCTGTGCGCCCGGCCCGTCTTCTGACGCCCGCGCGGGGCCGACCGCGGCCCGGGATCGCGCCGGACGCCGGACGTAGGATGAGCCAATGGCCCTGATCCGCAAGAGCGACATCGACGAGGTGCGCGCGCGGGTGAACCTCGGCGACGTGGTGGGGGAGTACGTCACCCTCAAGTCGGCCGGCGTCGGATCGCTCAAGGGCCTCTGCCCGTTCCACGACGAGCGCACGCCGAGCTTCCACGTGCGGCCCCAGGTGGGCTTCTACCACTGCTTCGGCTGCGGCGAGGGCGGGGACGTCTACACGTTCCTGCAGCGCATGGACCACGTGACCTTCGCCGAGGCCGTGGAGCGCATGGCGCAGCGCATCGGCTACCAGCTCCACTACGAGGACGGCCAGGCCGCCACCGACCAGGGCAACCGCTCGCGCCTCCTCGGCGCCAACGAGGCCGCGGCCGAGTTCTTCGTCGAGCAGCTCGGATCCGAGGAGGCGGAGATCGGCCGCACCTTCCTCGGGGAGCGCGGCTTCGACCAGGGCGCGGCGCAGCGCTTCGGCGTCGGCTTCGCGCCGCAGAGCTGGGACGCGCTCTCCACCCACCTGAAGGCCAAGGGCTACACGGAGGCCGAGCTCGTGACCGCCGGCCTCCTCAGCCAGGGCGACCGCGGCGCGTACGACCGGTTCCGCGGCCGGCTCGTCTGGCCCATCCGCGACCTCACGGGCGCCACCGTCGGCTTCGGCGCGCGCCGCCTGCGCGAGGACGACAAGGGCCCGAAGTACCTCAACACCCCCGAGACGCCCGTCTACCACAAGAGCTCCGTGCTCTACGGGCTCGACCTCGCCAAGCGCGACGTCAGCCGCGGCCGCCAGGTCGTCGTGGTCGAGGGCTACACGGACGTCATGGCCTGCCACCTCGCGGGGATCACCACGGCGGTCGCCACCTGCGGCACGTCGTTCGGCGTCGACCACATCAAGGTCCTCCGCCGCGTGCTCGGCGACGACAGCGGCCTCGGCGAGGTCGTCTTCACGTTCGACCCCGACGCGGCCGGCCAGAAGGCCGCCATGCGCGCGTTCTCCGAGGAGCGCCGCTTCGCCGCGCAGACCTACGTGGCCGTGGGGCCCGAGGGCCTCGACCCGTGCGACCTCCGCCTCACGCGCGGCGACGACGCCGTGCGCCGCATGATCCAGGGCAAGAAGCCCATGTTCGAGTTCGCGATCAAGCAGATCCTCGCCGACCACGACCTCGACACCGTCGAGGGCCGCGTGGCCGCGCTCCGGGCCGCCGCGCCCGTGGTCGCCGACATCCGCGACCCGTCGCTCCGGCCGGGCTACGCGCGGGAGCTCGCCGGCTGGCTCGGCATGGACCTCACCGAGGTCGGCCGCGCCGTGCAGACCGCGGGACGCTCCACGCCCGCGGACGGCACCGACCGCTCCGGCGGCACGCCCTCCGGTCGCGGTCCCGGGCAGCACGGCGCACACGGCCGCGACGAGGACGGCCCGGTCATCGACAGCTCGCGCTCCATGTCGCTCATGGACCTGCCCACCGACCTCGCGACGCGGCTCGAGCGCGACGCCCTCATGGCGATGCTGCAGCACCCGGAGCTCGTCGGGAACGACCTCGTGATGCGCGCGGCGCAGGTCACCTTCGTCAACGAGAGCCTCGCGGTCGTCCGCGACGGGGTCATCGGGAGCATGGACGCGCTCGGCGGCGCCGACTGGCTGTCGCGCGTGGCGCTCGAGGTGCCCGAGTCGTTCGCGACGCTCGTGAAGCAGCTGGGCGTCGCGCCGCTGCCGAACCGCGGCGACGCGGACAAGCTCGCCGTCTACGTCAAGGGCGTCACGGCGGAGCTCGTGGGGCGCGATCTGCTCCGCCGGAAGGCCGACCTCATCGGACGGCTGCAGCGCACCGACGCGACGCACGAGCGCGAGCGCTACCAGGAGATCCAGCGCGAGCTGATGCAGGTCGAGGCCGAGCGCCGCGCCCTCCGGGAATGACGCTCGGGGCGTCGGCCCCCGCGCCGCGCCCGCATGTTTCGGTCGTGTGAAGAAGCGCCGCCGCACGACCCCGGGGTCGGGGCTGCTGTTTCCCGTGTGTTAGAAATCATTCACAGCACAGCGTCCGTGTCTCTCGATGCGCGGGCGCGAATCCCCTTCATGAAAGAGGCACTCGGAACATGACGTCCGCATTCTCCCGGCGCTCACGCGTCCTGCTCGCCACAGCGGGATTCTCCGCCGCGGCCCTCGTCCTCGCCGGCTGCTCCGGCGGCTCCGGTGACCCCCTCGCCGAGGACGGCGCGTCCGGCGGCGGCTCCATCGTCGTCGGCACGACCGACAAGGTCCTGTCGCTCGACCCCGCGGGCTCCTACGACAACGGCTCCTTCGCCGTGCAGAACCAGGTCTTCCCGTTCCTGTTCAACAGCCCCTATGGCAGCCCGGACGTCGAGCCCGACCTCGCCGTCTCCGGCGAGTACACCTCGGACAACGAGTTCACGGTCATGCTGAAGCCCGACCTGAAGTTCGCGAACGGCCACGCGCTCACCGCGAGCGACGTCAAGTTCACGTTCGACCGCGTCGCGGCCATCGCGGCCAACGGCGCGGACAACGGCAACGGCCCGTCCTCGCTCCTCGCGAACGTCGAGTCCGTCGCGGCGCCCGACGACACCACCGTCGTGTTCACGCTGAAGACCGCCAACGACCAGACGTTCGAGCAGGTGCTCTCCAGCCCCGCCGGCCCCATCGTCGACGAGGAGGTCTTCCCGGCCGACGCGCTCGCGGACCCCGCCGACATCGTCGCGGCGAACGCCTTCGCGGGCCAGTACGTCATCACCGACTTCGACCTCAACCAGCTCGTCGCCTACGCGCCGAACGCCGACTACCAGGGCGTCCTGCCGAAGGCCGCGAACGGCGGCGTGACCGCGCGCTACTACGCGGACGAGACCACGATGAAGCTCGCCGTGCAGAACGGCGAGATCGACGTCGCGGGCCGCTCGCTCGGCGCGACCGACATCGCGGACCTCAAGAAGGACGACAGCGTGAAGGTCGTCGAGGGTCCGGGCGGCGAGATCCGCTACATCACGTTCAACCTCAACACGCAGCCCTTCGGCAAGACGACGGGCGAGGCCGACGAGGCCAAGGCCCTCGCCGTGCGCCAGGCGGCCGCCGACCTCATCGACCGCGAGGAGCTGTCGACCGAGGTCTACAACAGCACCTACACGCCGCTCTACTCCTACGTGGCCGACGGCCTCTCGGGTGCGAACGAGGCGCTCAAGGGCCTCTACGGCGACGGCGACGGCGGGCCGGATGCGGACAAGGCCGCGAAGGCCCTCGCCGACGCGGGCGTCCAGACGCCCGTCGCGCTGCAGCTGCAGTTCAACCCGGACCACTACGGCGCCGGATCCGACGACGAGTACGCGCTCGTCAAGCAGCAGCTCGAGGCGACCGGCCTTTTCCAGGTGAACCTGCAGTCCACCATCTGGGACCAGTACAGCAAGGCCCGCGTCAACGACGAGTACCCGGCGTACCAGCTCGGCTGGTTCCCCGACTACTCGGACGCGGACAACTACCTGACGCCGTTCTTCTCCCCGCAGTCCTTCGTCAAGAACCACTACGACAACCCGGCCGTGACCGACCTGATCACGCAGCAGCTGTCGGAGGCGGACACCTCGAAGCGCGCCGACCTCATCGGCCAGATCCAGGACGAGGTCGCGGCCGACCTGCCGACCCTGCCCCTGCTCCAGGGCTCGCAGGTCGCGGTCGCCGGCGAGGACGTCGAGGGCGTCACGCTCGACGCGTCCTTCAAGTTCCGCTACGCCCCGATCACCAAGGGCTGAGCCGACCGGGAGGAGGCCGCTCGATAGGCTGACTCCCTCCACGGATGGGGCGTCCCGCTGCGGCGGGACGCCCCACTCCTGTGCCACCCGAGGTGGCACCGCCCGTCCGCGCCGCACCGCCCGCACACCGACGACCTGAGAGGCCCACCCGCCGTGACCGTCATCCCGGACGCCGTACCCGCGTCCGCGCCCCCCGGGGCGCAGCAGCCCAAGGCCCGGAAGCAGGGGATCGGGCTCGGCCAGTACATCCTCATCCGCGCCGTGCTCATCATCCCGACCGTGTTCATCCTCGTGACGCTGGTCTTCTTCCTCATGCGCATCGTCGGCGACCCGATCTCCGCCGCCGTCGGCGACCGGCTCACCCCCGAGCAGCTCCAGGAGCGCCTCGCGACGGCCGGGTTCGACCGGCCGATCATCGTGCAGTACCTCGAGTACCTCGGCCAGATCGCCACCGGCAACTTCGGCCGCTCGCTCACCGACAACCGGCTCATCAGCGAGGTGCTGCTGCAGTACGGCTCCGCCACGCTCGAGCTCGTCGTCTACTCGCTCATCGTCGCGTTCCTCATCGGGATCCCGCTCGGCCTCGTCGCCGCGTACTACAAGGACCGCACGCCCGACGCCGTGCTCCGCATCCTCGCGATCCTCGCCTACGCCACGCCCGTGTTCTTCGCGGGCCTGCTGCTCAAGCTGGTCTTCTCGGTGTGGCTCGGGATCCTCCCGCTGTCGGGCCGCGCGGACACGCGCGTGGAGGTCGCCCTGGGTCGCCTCGAGAACCCGACCGGCATCTACCTCATCGACGCCCTCCGCCTCGGCAGCCCCACCGCCGTGAGCGACGTGCTCGAGCACGCGGTGCTCCCGGCGCTCGCGCTCGGCCTCCTGACGGCCGGCATCTTCCTGCGCCTCGTGCGCACCAACGTGATCTCCACCCTCGGCACCGAGTACGTGGACGCCGCGCGCTCCCGCGGCGTCGGCGAGTTCCGGCTCACGACGCGGCACGCGCTGAAGCCGGCGCTCATCCCGATCATCACGGTCGTGGGCCTGCAGATCGCCGTCATGCTCGGCGGCGCGGTCCTCACGGAGACCACCTTCGAGTGGCGGGGCCTCGGCTTCCAGCTCGCGCAGTACCTCGCGGCGCGCGACTTCGTCGCCGTGCAGGGGATCGTGGCGCTGCTGGCCGTGATCGTGGCCGTGACCAACTTCATCGTCGACGTCGTCGCGGCGCTCATCGACCCGCGAGTGAGGTACTGACATGAGCGAGACCACCACCACGCCCGCCGCCGTCGCGTCCGGGCCCGCCCGCCGCACGCTCTGGCAGCGCCTCCCGCTCGTCTCGCACGTGCGGCAGAGCGTCGGCCTCCAGCGCGGCATGCTCGTCGCCGGCATGGTCATCACCGGCGCCTTCCTCCTGCTCGCGGCGCTCGCGCCGCTCATCGCGCCCTTCGGCTTCGCGCAGGGCCGCGACGACAGCGGGTCCTTCCCGCGCCAGTCCGCGCCCGACGCCACGCACATCTGGGGCACCACGGTCGGCGGCTACGACGTGTTCTCGCGCGTCGTCTGGGGCACGCAGACCGCGCTGTCCGTCGTCGTCATCGCCGTGATCCTGTCGCTGTTCGCGGGCGTCCTGCTCGGCGTCGTCTCCGGCTACCTGGGCGGCTGGCTCGACCGGATCCTCGTGGTCGTCGCCGACGCCATCTACCCGTTCCCGACGCTGCTGCTCGCCATCGTGGTGAGCATCGTGCTGAACGGCGGGCAGTCGAGCCTCTGGGGCGGCATCCTGTCGGCCGCGGTGAGCATCACGGTCGTCTACATCCCGCAGTACTTCCGCGTGATCCGCGCGGAGGTCGTGCGGCTGAAGGCGGAGGCGTTCGTCGAGAGCGCCAAGGTCATCGGCACGTCGACCCCGCGCATCATGTTCGTGCACGTGCTGCGGAACTCCACCCGCACGCTGCCGCTGATCCTCACGCTCAACGCGTCCGAGGCGATCCTCACCCTGGCCGGGCTCGGCTTCCTCGGCTTCGGCATCTCGCCGACGTCGGCCGCCGAGTGGGGCTACGACCTCAACCGCGCCCTCGCCGACACGGCGAGCGGCGTCTGGTGGACGGGCGTCTTCCCCGGCGTCGCCATCGTGCTGCTCGTCCTCGGGCTCACGCTCGTCGGCGAGAGCGTGAACGACATCTCCGATCCCAAGCTGCGCGCCCGCAAGCGCGCCTCGACGAAGAAGGTGGCCGCATGAGCGACGTCGTCTCCATCCGCGACCTCGGGGTGACCTTCGCGACCGACGGCGGCGACGTCCGCGCGGTCGACGGGGTCTCGCTCACGGTCTCGCCCGGCGAGATCCTCGCCATCGTGGGGGAGTCGGGGTCGGGCAAGTCCGTCACCGCCCGCACGGTGCTCGGGCTCCTGCCCGACACCGCCGTCACCGACGGCGCCGTGCTCCTCAGCGACCGGACGGGCCAGGGCGCGGTCGACGTGCTCTCGCTCTCGGCGGACGAGCTGCGCCGGGTGCGCGGCCGCGACGTCGCGATGGTGTTCCAGGAGCCGTCCACTGCCCTGAACCCCGTGCACACCATCGGCTGGCAGATCATTGAGGGCCTCCGCGCCCACGGTCGCGTCTCGAAGAAGGAGGCGCGCGCGAAGGCGATCGACATCCTCCGCCGCGTGGGCATCCCCGACCCCGAGACCCGGGTCGACCACTACCCGCACCAGTTCTCGGGCGGGCAGAAGCAGCGCGTCGTCATCGCCATGGCGCTCGTGCTCGACCCCGGCCTCATCGTCGCCGACGAGCCGACCACCGCCCTCGACGTGACGGTGCAGGCTGAGATCCTCGACCTGCTGCGCCGCTGCCGCGACGAGTTCGGCGCGGCCGTGATCCTCATCACCCACAACATGGGCGTCGTCGCCGACCTCGCCGACCGCGTGGCCGTCATGTACCGCTCGCGCCTCGTCGAGCAGGCCGACGTGGCGACGCTGTTCGCGTCGCCGAAGGAGGAGTACACGCGGAACCTGCTCGCCTCCGTGCCGAAGCTCGGCGAGGGCGTCGCCGCCACCGTCGAGCGCGCGGCCGTGCGCTCGCGGGCGCGCGAGGCCTCGGCCACGAAGGCGGCGCCCGTCGTCGTCGCGCGCGGGCTCGAGATCGAGTACCCGGGTCGCCTCGGGAGCCCCGCGTTCCGCGCGGTCAAGGGCGTCGACCTCCACATCGAGGCCGGCGAGGTCCTCGGGCTCGTGGGGGAGTCGGGCTCCGGCAAGACCACCATCGGGCGCGCCATCGCGGGCCTCACGAACGTGACCGGCGGATCCCTGCGGGTCCTCGGCACCGAGATGCTCGGCGTCCGGGAGCGCGACTTCCGGAAGCAGCGCGCCGACATCGGCTTCGTGTTCCAGGACCCGGCGACGAGCTTCAACCCGCGCCTCACCATCGCGGAGTGCGTGGCAGAGCCGCTCATCGTGCACGGCCGGGCGAAGAGCCCGCAGGCCGCGCGCGGGCGCGTCGACGAGCTGATGGAGGCGGTCCAGCTGCCGAAGGCGTTCGGCGACCGCTACCCGCACGAGCTCTCCGGCGGCCAGCGCCAGCGGGCGAGCCTGGCCCGCGGCCTCGCGCTCGAGCCGTCGCTCCTCGTCGCCGACGAGCCGACGAGCGCGCTCGACGTGTCCGTGCAGGCGCGCGTGCTGGAGCTCTTCGCCGAGCTGCAGCGCGAGCTCGGGTTCGCGGCGCTGTTCATCAGCCACGACCTCGCCGTCGTCGACCTCCTCGCCGACCGGATCGCCGTGCTGTACCGCGGCGAGCTGGTGGAGGAGGGCACGGGCGCCGAGGTGCTCGGCGACCCGCAGCACCCCTACACGCAGCGCCTGCTGGCGTCGCTGCCCGTGCCGGACCCGGCCGAGCAGGCCGAGCGCCGCGCCCGGCTGCACGCGCTCCGAGCCGCCGAGCGCACCGCCGGCTAGGGAGCCGCGAGCGGGGCCCGGCCGACGCCGGGCATGATGGGACACGACCCGCATCCGTCGTCCGGCCGGCACCCGTCCGGCCGGACGACCACGCCGAGGACGGAGCAGCGCATGACGCACACCCCCCGAGACGCCGACGCGGGCGGCGGGCCGGCCGAGCCGGTCCTCGACGCGCGGGACCTCCGGCTCGCCTACCCCTCCCGCCGCGGCGCCGAGACGCCGCCCGCCGTCGACGGCGTGACGCTGCGGCTCCAGCCCGGCGAGGTGCTCGGCGTGGTGGGCGCGAGCGGATCCGGCAAGTCGTCCCTCGCACGGGTCCTCGCGGGCCTCGTCCCGTCCGGCGACGAGGCTGCCGCCGTGCCACGCATCACGGGCGGCGACGCCTCCGTGCTCGGCCAGGGCCTCCGCCGCATGGGGCGCCGCGCCCGCACGCGCACCACGTACGGCATCGGCTACGTGCCGCAGGACGCCGGCACCACGCTGCACCCGCAGCTCACGGCGAGCGAGGCCATCGCCGAGCCGATCTTCTCCCGCGACCGCCGCTTCGACAGCCAGGTCGCCGCCCGCCGCGTCGTCACGCTGCTGGCGGCGCTCGACCTGCCGCCCGGCACGCAGGACCGCTACCCGCACGAGCTCTCCAGCGGCCAGCGCCAGCGTGTCGCGCTCGCCCGCGCGCTCGTGCTCGGGCCGCGCCTCCTCATCGCCGACGAGCCGACCTCCGGCGTCGACGTGATGAGCCGCGTCGCGGTCCTCGACCTCCTCCGCGACCTCCAGTCCCGCGGCGGCTTCTCCGCCCTCGTCGTCAGCCACGACCTCGCGGTCGTCGAGCGGCTCACCGACCGGCTGGCCGTGCTGCACCGCGGCACGCTCGTCGGCTACGGCGACATCGACGACGTGCTCCGGGACCCGACGCACCCCTACGTGCGGGGGCTCGCGGAGTCCCGCGCCGCCGCCGACCCCGGGCGGGTCCCCGCGACCGGCGAGACGACGGCGGGCGAGGCGTGACGCGCGAGGCCCGGCCCGACGACGAGCACGCGGAGACGACGACCGACGGGGCGTCGGCTGCGGCGCCCGACCCGCGACGCGACGCCGCCGATCCCGCGCAGGAGCCCGAGCCCGCCGACCCGCCCGTCGTGCTCCGCGACCCCGCACCCCCCGTCCGCATCCCGCACCCCCGGAGGCCCCGCACATGACCGACACCGCCGCATCCGCCCCCGCCCCGCGCCGCGTCCACCGCGCGGTCGACGGCGCCACGCCGCATCGCCTCACGGGCGACGCGCGCCCCGCGCCCGGCCCCGTCGCCATGCTGCCGCGCACCGAGGACGCCTACCTCGAGGCCGTCCGCGCGGGCGGCGGCGAGGTCGCCGAGCTCTCGGAGGAGACCCGCGGGATCGTCTGGCTCTCCATCCGCCGCGCCGCCGAGCTGACCGACACGCTCGCCGCGAACCCCCAGGTGCAGTGGGTCCAGCTGCCGTTCGCGGGCGTCGACGCCTTCGCCGACACGCTCCGCGAGTGCGACCGGCCCGACCTCGTGTGGACGAGCGCGAAGGGCGCGTACTCGCAGCCCGTCGCCGAGCACGCGCTCGCGCTGACCCTCGCGACCCTGCGCCAGCTGCCCGAGCGCGCCCGCGCCACGTCGTGGGGATCCTCGGCCGGCCTCTCGCTCTACGGCGCCGAGGTCGTCGTGGTGGGCGCCGGCGGCATCGCGCTGGAGTACATCCGGCTGCTCGCCCCGTTCGACTGCACCGTCACGGTCGTGCGCCGCAGCGGCGACCCCGTGGAGGGCGCCGACCGCACGGTCACGGCCGACCGGCTGGACGAGGTCCTGGCCGACGCGGACGTCGTGATGCTCGCCGCTGCCAGCACCGACGACACCGCCCGCCTCATCGGCGCCGCGCAGCTCGACATCATGAAGGACACGGCCGTCCTCGTGAACATCGCCCGGGGCGCGCTCGTCGACTCCGACGCGCTGCTCGCGGCCCTCCGCGCGGGAACCCTCTTCGGCGCGGGCCTCGACGTCACGTCGCCCGAGCCGCTGCCGGACGGGCACCCGCTGTTCTCGGAGCCGCGCTGCGTCATCACGCCGCACACCGCCGACACCCCGGACATGGTGCGGCCCCTGCTCGCCGAGCGGATCCGCCTCAACACGGAGGCCTTCCTGCGCACCGGCGACTTCGTCGGCATCGTGGAGCCGTCCTCCGGGTACTGACCCGGGCGCCCGCCGCACGTCGGGGGCGCCCCCTAGTGTGGGCAGCGTGATGACGCCCGAGGAAGCCGCCCTGCCCGAGGTCTCGATCTGGGCGGGCGGGTACACCGCCGACAGCGGCGGATCCGGCATCGGCATCACGGGCCTCGCGCTCGACGCCATCACGGGCGACCTCGCCGTCGTCGGCACCGCGGTCGAGACCCCGTCGCCCTCGTTCCTCCTCGCGCACGGTGGCATGGTCTACGCGGTGGGGGAGGCGGCGGACCGCGTCGAGGCGTTCCGCCGGGGACCCGGCGGCTCGCTGCGCTGGGCGGGCGGGCAGGCGAGCGGCGGATCCGGCCCGTGCCACCTCCACGTCGTCGACGGGCTCCTCCTCACCTCGCACTACGGCGACGGCACGGTCGCCGTCCACCCGCTCCAGGACGACGGCGGCATCGGCGAGGCGGTGCAGCTGCTGACGGCCGAGGGGTCCGGCCCCCTTCCCCAGCAGGACGGCCCGCACGCGCACAGCACGCTGCACGTCGGCGGGGGAGTCGTGCTGAGCGCCGACCTCGGCTCCGACGCCGTGTTCGTCCACGCCCTGCGCGACGGCCGGCTCGACCGGATCGCCGGGGTCGTCCTCCCGCCCGGCACCGGGCCGCGTCACCTCGCCCTGCTCGACTCAGGGCGCGTGCTCGTGGTCGGCGAGCTCGACGGCACCCTGCACGCGCTCGAGGGCGCCGGCGCGTCCTGGCGCATCGCGGCCTCCACCCCGTGCGCGGCCGAGCCCGACGCGCGGGACTCCGCGGCCGAGGTGCGGGTGTCCGCGGACGGGCGGCGCGCGTACGTCGGCCTCCGCGGATCCGACCGCATCGCCGTGGTCGGCATCGCCGCCGACGGTGCGCTCGCGCCCCTCGCGGCCTTCGCCTGCGGCGGCGCCATGCCGCGCCACCACGTCCTCGTCGACGACCGGCTGCACGTGGCGAACCAGGAGTCCGGCACCGTCGCGTCCTTCCGTCTCGACCCGGCGACGGGGCTGCCGACCGCGGCGCCCGCCGTCATCGCCGTGCCCAGCCCGACGTACCTGCTGCCCGTCGTCTGACGGGGCCCCCGCGCGATGCGCCGCTCGACGCGCGATCGGCGCACGGCCGTCAGCGCAGCAGCAGGGGCGCCGCGGCGCGGATCTCCTCCTCGACGCCGAGGCCGCGCCAGCCCGACGCGGTGAACGCCCGACCGCCGACGCCGTTGCGGTCCATGAGCGCGAAGCCGACCGCGCGGATCCCCGAGTAGGCCAGGAGCACGGGCGCCTCCGGATCGGACACCAGGCGCACGATGCGCTCCCGGCGCGCCTCCAGGAGCGGCAGCGTCTCGTCCGGTGCGTCGCCCGGCCGCGGGCGGAGGGCGGCGGACACCGGATCCGCGTCGGACGCGTCGCGCTCCCGCAGGTCCTCCGCGAGCAGCGGCCACAGCCGGTCCACGTCGTTCGGCCGGGCGACCACGACCTCGAACATCCCCATGCCGCGACGCTACCTGTGGACGGCGTGCGCGTCCCGACCTACCGCTCCTCTACCGTGCCCGTACTGAGAACCGTTCTCAGTAACTGACAGGGAGGATGCCGACATGATCGACGTCACCATCACCAGGATCGCCGGCGACGACGTGCTGAGCGCGCCGCAGGGACCGGGCACGAACGCGCTCGTCCACAATCCGTTCGCCGTCGAGGCGATCGCCGGCGACGACGTGCTCAGCGCGCCGCAGGGACCGGGCACGAACGCCCTCGTCCACAACCCCTTCGCTCTCCAGCACTAGGAGAGGGAAGCCGGCCGGCGCGCGACGGCGCGCCGGCCGGGACGACGCCCGCCCGCGTCCGACGCCCCCGCATCCGCCGCCCGGCCCCGCCGCCGCCCACCGATCGTGAGACCCGATGCTCCGCCTCGCCCCGCACCACCTCCTGTACCGCGTCGCCGCCGACGAGTGGCGGCACGTGACCCCCGCCCGCGAGTTCCACCGCGTGAGCGGACCCGACGCCCTCGTCGCCGACGTCGCCCGGCGCCTCGCGGGCGACGGCATCGCGGATCCCGACGCCCCGGCCCCGGCGTCGTCCGACGACCCGGGCACCCCGCTCGTGC
This sequence comes from Clavibacter zhangzhiyongii, assembly GCF_014775655.1. Lineage (NCBI taxonomy): Bacteria > Bacillati > Actinomycetota > Actinomycetes > Micrococcales > Microbacteriaceae > Clavibacter > Clavibacter zhangzhiyongii. The sequence continues at coordinate 1,606,860 of NZ_CP061274.1, forward strand.
GGCTCCTGCGGGACCGCGGCGCGGCGATCGAGGGCGTCCCCGACCCCTCCCGCCCGCTGCCCGGGAACGCCCCCGTGTCCGTCGAGGGCGACGGCCCGGTCGCGCGGGCGCTCCTCGCCCTGCTCGGCGACCGCGCGACGCCGCTCGCCTCGGACGCCGCCGTGCCCGCGGCCGCATGCGCGCTCGTCTCCATCGCCCCCGAGCAGCCCGACGCCGCGTGGTCCGCCCGGGGGCGCGAGCTCGCCCGCACCGGACTGCCCTGGCATCGGGTGCACCAGGAGGGCGAGCTCCTCGTCGTCGGGCCGCTGCAGGCGCCGGGCGGCCCGGGCGCCGTCGCCTACGCCGACTACCGCGGCCGTCGCCGTGCCGCGCACCGCGTGGTGGAGGAGCTCGACCGGTTGTGGCGGGAGGCGGACGCGCGCGCCGCTGCGGGGATCACGGCGCCATGGGCGTGGCACGGTGTGGGTGTCGGCGCGGCGGCCATCGCCGCGGGCATCGTCGTCGACGAGCTCGAGGCGCACCTCGACCCCTCCGGCGGGGGCTCGCCCGGCGTGCGGCACGAGCACACGATCGCCCTCGCCACCGGCCTCGTCGAGCGCCACCCCGTGCTGCCGCTGCCCGTCGACCTCGCCGACCCGCCGGTCGCGCTCGCGACCGCCGACGGCCTCCCCACCGCGCCCCACCTCCCCGTCGCGGTCGACCGATGACCGGCACCTCGGGCTTCGCCCTGCCGCTCCGCGCGTCCGACGGCGTCGTCCTCGTGCACGACGCGCACGTGCCGGAGGGCGCCGGGGCCGACGGGCCGACCGTGCCCTGCATCGTGACGCGCACCCCCTACGGCCGCTCCCGGCACCTCGCCGAGGGCCGCGCCTGGCGCGAGCGCGGCTTCGCGTACGTGGCGCAGGACGTCCGCGGCCGTCACGACTCGGACGGGACGTGGGTCCCCTACCGCGGGGAGCGCTCCGACGGGGCGGCCCTCGTCGACTGGGTCGTCGCGCAGCCCTGGAGCGACGGACGCGTCGTCGCGTACGGCGGCTCGTACTCCGGCTGCACCGCGTGGGCGATGGCGGTCGAGCGTCCCGCGGCGGTACGCGCCGTCGTGTCCCTCGGCCCGTCGATGTCGCTCGGCCGCACCAAGTTCGGCGGCGGGGGGATCCTGCGGCTCGCCGAGCACGCGGCCTGGTGGCTCGAGCGCGGCGACGCCCGCACGAGCCGCGACGGCCTCGCGGCGCTCGTCTTCGGGGAGCGGCCCGGGATCCTGCGGCACCTGCCCGTCGTCGACCTGCCGGACGCGCTCGGCGCGCACCTGCCGTCGTGGCGGCGGATCGTGGAGGACGGACCCGACGCGCGGACGGGGGAGGAGATCACGCCCGACGAGCTCGCCGCCCTCGACGCCGCGACCCTGCACGTCGGCGGCTGGCACGACCTGCTGCTCCCGGAGACGCTCGAGCACCATCGCCTGGCCGGATCCGCCGTGCCCGGCACCCCCGCGCACCTCCTCGTCGGACCGTGGGAGCACGACCTCGCGAGCAGCGGCTCGGGTCGGATCGGCGACCTCGACCACGGGGACGACGCCGTCCTCCCGTGGGGCCGGATGCTCGTCGACTGGATCCGCGACGCCCTCGACGCCGCCCTGCCGCCCCGGCGCGCGCAGGTGCACGTCCGCGGATCCGGCTGGGAGCAGCACGAGCACTGGCCGCCGCCGCATGCGCTCACCCGCGTGGAGTGGGCGGCGGGCGGCCCGGTCGGCATCGTGCACGACCCGCGCGATCCGCGTCCGTCCCGCCACCCGGGCGTCGACCGGCGCGCCCTCGCGTCCCGGCCGGACGCGGTGCGCGCCACCGCCCTCCCGATCACCGCGCCCCTGCGCCTCACCGGCGACGTCGCGGTGGAGCTCGTGAGCTGCTCCGACGCGCCCGGCGTGGACTGGGTCGCCCGGCTCCTCGCCCGCACCCCCGACGGCGCCGAGCAGGAGCTCGCGGTCGGGGAGACGACCGTCGCCGGACCCCACGACGGCCTCCGCGTCGCCGTCCCGCTCGGACCCGTCGCGGTCGTCCTCGCGGCGGGCACCGTGCTCGTGCTCGAGCTGGCCGGCGCCGACGCGCCCCGGCTCGCGCGGAACCTCGGCGGGCCGCCGGGGGAGCGGTGCACCTCCACGCGGCAGGCGACGGTGCGGCAGGGCGTGCGCATCGACCCGGACGCGCCGCTCGCGCTCACGCTGCCGGTCGCGTCGGGATGCGTCCCGCCGCCCGACGGCGTGCGGGCCGGCGGGGAGGAGGCCCCGTGAACGTCGCCGACCTGGTGGACGCGCGCACGGGACTCATCACGTCGCTCGCGCGCCAGCCCGCGGATCCCCGCCTCCCGTTCGCCTGGGTGGGCCACGGCGCGACCGTCTCCCGCGCCGACCGCTTCTCGCCGTGGCGCGCGGACGGCTTCGGATTCGGCGCGTCCTCGGGCGATCCGGTCCCCGCGCGCCTCGCCGCGTGCGGGGAGGCCGTCGAGCGGTACTGCGGCAACGCCGTGCCGGAGCGCCTCGTCCGCGGCTCGCACGCGTCCCTCACCGCGGGAGGCGCGAGGGTGCTGGATCCCGAGTCGCTCGCCCTGTACTCGCCCGCGCAGCACGCCGCGCCCGGCTTCCCGTTCCGCCCGTTCACGCGCCGCTCCGAGGCGCTCTGGACTCCGGGGGTCGACCTCCATGACGGCGGGCCCGTGCTCGTGCCCGCCACGCTCGCCTGGCTCGACGTCGTGCACGGCTCCCGCGCCGGCGAGGTGCCGCGGCACTCGCTCGCCTACTCCGGCATCGCCACGGGATCCGACCGCCGCATGGCGGAGCGCAACGCCCTCGAGGAGCTGTGGGAGCGCGACGCCACCGCCGTCTGGTGGGCGAGCGGCGCGTCGACGCGCGCGATCGACGACGGCGGCCGGATCACCGGGGCCCTCGGCTGGGCGGAGGACGCCACGACACCGCCCGTGCGCGTGCGCCTGCTCGAGGTGCCGTCGGAGTCGCCCGCGCCCGTCGTCGCCGCGTTCCTCGAGGAGGAGCACGACGACGGATCCCGGCTGGTCGCCTTCGGCAGCGCCTGCCGGAGCACACCCGCGGGCGCCGCGACGAAGGCCCTCGTCGAGGCGCTCGGCCTGCTGCAGCTCACCCGCCAGCTCGTCGACCCGGCGAGCGAGGTGTGGCGGGCCGTCCGCGCGGGCGGCATCGAGGAGCACGTGTTCCTGCCGTACCGCGCGGATCGCCGCTACCTCGACGACGCGGGTCCCGGGTACGCGCGGCTCGTCGACCTGCCGTCCGTCGCGCAGCTGCACCTCGACCCGCGGATGAACGGCGCGCACCTCGACCGGCTGCGACCGGACGCGTCCGTGCCGCTCGACGACCTCCCGCGCATCGCCGCCGCCGACCCCCGGCAGGCGCACCTCCAGGAGCTGGCCCGGCAGGGCCTCCGCGCGGTGTCGGTGGACCTCACCACGCCCGACGTCCGGCTCGCCGGGCTCGAGGTGGTGCGCGTCGTCGTGCCGGGGCTCGTGGGCAACGGGCCGCCCGCGTACCCGCTCCGCGGATCCGCCCGCTACCTGGAGGTGCCGCGGCGCCTCGGGCTCGACCGCATCCCCGCGACCGCCGACGACCTCGTCCCCGACCCGATCCCCCTGGCATGAGAGGCCGCATGGACGCCGACCCCTACCCCGCCCCGACCTCGACGCCGGCCGACCTCGTGGACGCGCGCACGGGCGTCGTCCGCCGCATCGAGCAGCGCCGGATCCCGGCCCACTTCCCGCCCGCCTTCGCGCTCGCGCACGCCGTGCTCGCCGACTCGACCGCGTCCTGCGGCTGGGCCTCCGACGCGTCCGGGGCCGGCCACGCCTTCGCGGATCCCGACGCCGTGCTCGGCGCCGCCGTGGGCGAGGCGGTGGAGCGCTACTGCGGCAACGTCGTGCCGTCGGGCCTCGTCCGCGCGTCCGCCCGCGAGCTCGCCGCCGCTGGCCGTGACGTGCTGGACCCGCGCGAGCTCGCGCTCTACTCCGCCGCCCAGCACGCGTCGGGCCGGCTGCCCGTCGCGGTCCTCGACCGGGACGCCATCGTCGACTGGACGGAGGCCGCGCGCCTCGGCACGGACGGGCGCGTGCTCGTGCCCGCATCGCTGGTGTGGGTGTCGCACGCGCTCCTCGTGCCCCCGGCGGTGCACCCGATCATGCAGGCGGGGCTCGCGACCGGCCGGTCCGAGCGCGAGGCGCTCTGGGGCGGCCTCGGGGAGGTGCTCGAGCGGGAGGCGATGACGCGCGCGTGGACGGACGGCGCCGGCTTCGTCGAGCTCGACGTGCCGCGCGAGCTGCACGACCTGGCGCGCGGGCCCGCCGACGCCCTGTCCTGCCGCTGGCTCCTCCTCCCCGCGGAGGGCGGACTGCCCGTGCTGGGGGCGCTGCTGCGCGACGCACGCACCGGGTACCTCACCCTCGGCATGGCGAGCGGCGGCCGACCCGTGCGCGCCGCCCGCAAGGCGCTGGGGGAGGCCCTGCAGCTGCAGCTGTTCCAGGCCGACCTCGACGATCCGACCGGCCCCTACATGGCCGCGGCCCGCGAGCCCGGCAGCCCGCTGAAGCCGTGGCGCGCCGACCGCGCCCACCGCCTGTCGTACCGCGCGGACCTCTCCGACGTCGTCGACTACGGCTGCCACCTGCAGCTGCACCTCGACCCGGTGATCCAGCGCACGTTCCTCGACGAGCTCGACCGGTCGATCACCGGGCGCCGGGCCCTCGCCGACCTCGACGACCGGTTCGACGGACCCGACCGCCTGCCGGAGCTCGTCGACGCGCTGCGGGCGGGCGGCCGCGAGGTGCTCGCGGTCGACGTGACCCTGCCGGAGATCCGACGCGCGGGCCTGCACGTGGTGCGCGTGATCGTGCCGGGCCTCCGCTCGAACGCGCCGCACGCGCTGCCGTTCCTCGGCGGGCCGGGACCCGCGAGGCCGCGACCCGCGCGGCCCGTGCCGCTGCCGCACTGAGCTCCGGCGGCCCGCCGCACCCCGACCCGCCGCCCCACGACCATCCGCCGGCCCGCCGGCGCCCCACCCTCCCGACGGAGAGCGACATGGATCCCACGACCGCCCCCGCGCCCGACGCGCCCGCCCCGCCCGCACCCGACGGCTCCTCGCCGCGCCACCCGGCGCCCCCGCCGCCGCCGCCGCATTGCGCGCGCCTCGCCCGGCGGGCCCTCGTGCCCGCCCTCGTCCTCGCCGCCCCGCTGGTCCTCGCGATCGCGATGGGCGTCGGATCGGTGTCCGTGTCGCCGCTGCACGTCGCGCAGGTCGTCCTGCACCACGCGCTCGGCGCGGACCCGCTCGGCCCGGGCGTCGACCCGATCGACGACCAGATCGTGTGGGAGTACCGTGCGCCGCGGGTCCTGCTCGCGCTCGTCACGGGCGCCGCGCTCGCCCTGGCGGGGACCGTGCTGCAGACCCTGATCCGGAACCCGCTCGCCGACCCCTTCGTCCTCGGCATCGCGTCCGGCGCCTCGCTCGGCGCGGTGGCGGCGCTCGTCGTGGGGGCGTCGGCGGCGGGGATCCTCGCGACCCTCGGGGTCACCGGCGCCGCCTTCGCGGGCGCCCTCGGGACCCTCGCGCTCGTGCTGGCGCTCGGCCGTCGGGGCGGCCGCGTCGATCCGGCGCGGCTCGTCCTCGTGGGCGTCTCGATCTCGTCCCTCCTGCAGGCGCTCACCAGCTGGCTGCAGCTCCAGGCGTCGCCCGACCAGATCGCCGGCGTGCTCTTCTGGCTGCTCGGCAGCGTCTCGGGCGCCTCCTGGGCGTCGCTCGCCCTGCCCGCCTCCGCGCTGGCGCTCGGCCTCGTGGGGCTCCTCGGCGGCGCGCGCACCCTCGACGCGCTGCTCCTCGGCGACGACCGCGCGGCGTCGCTCGGCGTCGACCTGTCGCGCTCGCGCACGATCCTCTTCGCGGTCTCCGCGCTCCTCACGGCCGCCGCGGTGTCCGTCGCCGGCGGCGTCGGCTTCGTCGGGCTCATCGCGCCGCACCTGGTCCGGCTCGTCGTCGGGCCCGGACACCGGCGGCTCCTGCCGCTCGCCGCGCTCGTCGGCGGCCTGTTCCTCGTCCTCGCCGACCTGGCCGGCCGGACGCTCACCGCGCCGCGCGAGCTGCCGCTCTCCATCGTGACCGCGCTCGTCGGCGTGCCCGTCTTCCTGGCGGTCCTGCTCCGCGCGGACGGGGGACGGACCCGATGAGGCTCGCGATCCGCGACGTCGCCGTCCGCATCGGCCGCGCCACGCCCGTCACCGAGGCGACGCTCGAGGCGCGCGACGGGGAGCTCGTGGGCCTCGTGGGCCCGAACGGCAGCGGCAAGTCCACCCTGCTCAAGGCCCTGTACCGCGCCCTGCCCGTCGCGCAGGGCACCGTCCTCCTCGGCGACCGCGACCTCCGCGGGATGCGCCCGCGCGACTCCGCCCGGATCGTCGCCGCCCTCACGCAGGACCACGGGGACGACGGAGCGCTCGACGTGCGCGCCGTCGTCGCGACGGGCCTCACTCCGCACAAGGGCGCGCTCGACCGCGACACCGCCGACGACCGCGCGACCGTCGACGCGTGCCTCGCCCGCACGGGAGCGGCCGGCCTCGCCGACCGCGCCGTCCGGTCCCTGTCCGGCGGGGAGCGCCAGCGCGTCATGCTCGCCGCGGCGCTCGCGCAGCGTCCCCGCATCCTGGTGCTCGACGAGCCGACGAACCACCTCGACGTCGCCACCCAGCTCGAGCTGCTCGACCTCGTGCGCGGGCTCGGGATCACCGTGGTCGTCGCCCTGCACGACCTCAACCTGGCCGCCGCGTACTGCGACCGCATCCACGTCGTGCACCACGGCCGCATCGTCGCGGGCGGCACGCCCGACGAGGTGCTCCGCCCCGGGATCCTGCGCGACGTCTTCGGCGTCGACGTCCACCTGGGCGAGCACCCCGTCACCGGCCGCCGCCACCTCTTCTTCAGCACGCCCACCACCCCCCAGGACGGACGACCATGACCCCCGCACCTCCCGCACGCCCCCGCGCCGCCGCGCGCCTCCCCACCCTCGCCGCGGCCCTCGCCGCCGTGCTCGTCCTCGCGGGCTGCGCGGCCGACGCCCCCGCGGCCCCGCCCGCCGCCGACGCGGCCCCCGTCTCGGTGGACTCGTGCGACCGCACGCTGTCCTTCCCCGCCGGCCCGCAGCGCATCGTCTCGCTGTGGCCGGCCGTCACCGAGATGCTGCTCGAGCTGGGAGCGGGCGACCGCCTCGTCGGCCAGGCGTTCACCGACCAGTCGCCGCCGCTCGACCGCTACCGGGACGCCTACGACCGCATCCCCGTGCTCGCGACCGGCGCCGTCGACCGGGAGACGCTGCTCGCATCGCACCCGGACCTCATCGTCGCCGACGGCGAGTACCACTTCGACGGCACGGAGCTGCCCACGATCGACGACCTCGCCGCCCTCGGCATCCGCGTGTACGTGATCAGTTCGTTCTGCCACGGGCAGGTCACGACCGGGCACGTCGACGACGCCGCCACCGACCTCGCCGCGCTCGGGACGCTCCTCGGCGCCGAATCCGCGGCCGACCGCGCGATCGCCGACGAGCGCTCCCGGCTGGCGGCGGTCGACGCGCGCGTGGCGGACGCGGCTCCCGTCGACCTCGCCGTGCTGCAGGTCTTCGACGGCTCCGTCTACGCCGACGCCCGCGGCCTCTACAGCGACGTCGTCGCCCGCGCGGGCGGACGCGACGTGTACGAGGACGCGCTCCCCGCCGACCAGTACTACACGGAGGTCAGCGTCGAGGACGTGGCCCGCCGCGATCCCGGCACGATCGTCTACCTCTACTCGACCGACGCCGAGCGCGACAGCGTGCGCGCCGACCTCGAGGCCCGCCTCCCCGGCGTCCGGGCCGTGCGTGAGGGGCGGATGCTCGCCCTGCCGTCGACCGACTTCATCGGGTCACGCGCGGTCGACGGGGTCGTCGCCCTCGACGCGCTCCTCCATGGCTGACGCGACGGCGCGCGCGCCGGCCCTGCGCGACGCCGACCGGTTCGTCCTCTCGCGGGCGGTTTCGTGGGCGGGCAACGCGCTCACGGCGGTGGCGCTGCCGGTGCTCGTCTACACGACCACGGGCGACGCGGCCCTGCTCGGCCTCGTCGCCATGATGGAGGCGCTGCCGTACCTGGTGCTCGCCCTCCCGGTCGGCGCGCTCGTCGACGGGTGGGACGCCCGTCGCACGATGCTCGCCACGACGTGGCTGAGCGCCGCCGCGACCGCCTCGGTCCCGCTCGCCGCGCTCGCCGGCCCCCCGCATCCGGCGCTCCTCGTCGCCGTGGCGGCGGCCGTCTCGTCGCTGTTCGTCTTCTTCGACGCCGCGAGCTTCTCCGCTCTGCCCGCCCTCGTGGGGCGCGACCGCGTGGGAGCGGCCACCACGCGCATGACGACCGTGTACACGGTGATCGGCATCGCCGGCCCGCTCGCGGGCGCCGCGGCGGTATCGGGGCTCGGCGCGCCGGCGGTCCTCGCGCTCGACGCGGCCAGCTACGTCGCCGCGGCCCTGCTCCTCGCGCGGGTGACCTGGACGCCCGTCCCGCGCCCGGGGCCCCGCGTCCGGCGCCGCATCGCGGCGGAGGTCCTGGAGGGTCTGCAGCACATCCGACGCGCGCCGCTCGTCCGCGACCTGACCCTCGTCGGATCCGCCAGCAGCCTCACCGGGGGAGCGGTCACGGGCACGCTCGTCGTGATGGTCGCCCGCGGCCTCCACGAGCCCGCCGACGGACCGGCGCTCGGCGTGCTGGCGGCGGCCGCCGCGTGCGGGACCCTCGTCGCCTCGCGCGCCCTCGCCCCCATCCAGCGCCGCGTCGGCGTGGGCGCCGTCGCGATCTGCGGGCTCGCGATGCAGACCGCGCTCACGGCGGCGTGGGCGGCCGTCGGATCGCTCGTCGCCGCCGTCCTCGTGCTCGCGGCCTGGCAGGCCGCGGCGTCCACGGTCGCGCTGTCGGGGATCGTCGTGCGCCAGACCGTCACGCCCGCGCACCTCCAGGGCCGCGTGAACACGACCGCGCGCATGATCGCGTGGGGCGGGCAGCCCGTGGGCGCGGCCCTCGGCGGGGCGATCGCCGGCGCCTGCGGGATCCGCGCGGCCGTCCTCGTCACGGGCCTCGGCGCGCTCGTCGGCCTCGTCGGCGCCGTCGCGTCGGGCCTCGGGAGGGCGCCGCGACTCGCCGATCTGCCGGTGCCGGACACCGGGGACGCGCCCGTCGCGCGCTAGGTGATCGGAGGCGCCCGGATTCTTTGCTACGCTTTCCAGGTTGCTCCACACGATCCTCGATAGCTCAATTGGCAGAGCAGCCGGCTGTTAACCGGCAGGTTGTTGGTTCGAGTCCAACTCGGGGAGCGAAGGCCTCGCGGCTCCACCCGCGGGGCCTTTTCCTTTGCCCGGACGCGGGCAGCCGGAGGTGCCGCACGCCCAGCTGGGCGCCCCCCGCACCCGCGCGTCGCCCGGGCGCGTCCCCTCAGTCCTCGAGCCGGTCGCGCCCCGGCAGCCACGAGACGCCGGGCACGCCCCAGCCGCTCCTGCGGATGACCTTGGCGACCGGCTTCCGGTGCTCGTGCTCGAGCCGGTCCGTGTAGAGGTACCCGTCGAGGTGGTCGAACTCGTGCTGCAGGATCCGCGCGAACCAGCCGAAGGCCTCCATCTCGAACGGCCGGCCGTCGAGGTCCTGCGCGCGGAGGATCGCGCGCTCGGCGCGCACCAGCGGGAAGCGCTCGCCCGGGAAGGACAGGCAGCCCTCCTCCTCGGTGTCCTCGTCCGCCTCGCGCACCGGCACGGGCGTGATGAAGAGGTCCGGGTTCACGGCGACCCCGCGCAGCGGCTCGCCCTCGTCGGTCTCGTAGGAGTAGACGAACACGCGCAGCGGGACGCCCACCTGCGGGGCCGCGAGACCCACGCCGGGAGCCTCGTCCATGGTCTCGAGCATGTCCGCCACGAGGGTCCGCAGGTCGTCGTCGAACGACTCGACCTCGCGGGCTCGCTCGTGCAGGACGGGGTCTCCGGTGATCCGGATCGGGAGGACGGCCATGCTGCCGAGCATAGGCGGGCCGCCGGGTAGGGTCGGGGCGTGCCCTTCGACGCCAGCCCCGTGATCCAGGCCGCATCGCTGACCCCGTACCAGGCGCTCGGGATCCCGATCGCGCTCGTCGGCGCCGTGTTCCTCTCGCTGGGCGCGCAGCTGCAGTCGCAGGGCGTCGCGAAGATGGAGGCGCGGGGGAAGAAGAGCACGTCGGGCCTCAGCCTCCGCCAGCTGGGCGCGCTCCTCGGCCGGCCGTCGTGGGTCGCCGGCACCGTGATGCTCGGCCTCGCCATCGTGTTCCAGCTCGCGAGCCTGCGCCTCGCGCCGCTCATCGTCGTGCAGCCCCTCGGCGCCGTGGCCCTCGTCGTCACGGCCGTCCTCAACTCGCGCGCCACGGGCGTCCGCCTCGACCTCAAGGCCAAGCGCGCGGTGGCCCTCTGCATCGGCGGCGTCGGGCTCTTCGTGGTGTTCGCGGCGGTCTTCGCCAAGGAGACCCCCATCCGCACGCCCGAGCTCATCACGATCCTCGTGATCCTCGCCGTCGTCCTCGCGCTGCTCGGCGGCCTGTTCCTCTACTTCCGCCGGCACGTGCGCGCGATCTTCTACATCATCAGCGCGGGCGTGCTCTACGGCTTCGTCGCGACGCTGGCGAAGGTCGTCATCAACCGGCTCACCACGGGCGACTTCGACGTCCTCACCGCCGTGTGCATCGTGGCCCTCGTCGCGGCGACGCTCCTCGGCGCCTACTTCGTGCAGACGGCCTACTCCTCCGGCCCGCCCGACCTCGTCATCGCGGGCCTCACCGTGGTGGATCCGCTGGTCGCCGTGTGCATCGGCGTCACGGTCCTCGGCGAGGCGGCCGACGCGCCCTTCTACGCGGGCGTGGCTTTTCTCGTCGCGGGCGCCGTGGCCGTGGCCGGCGTGTTCCAGCTGGCGAAGCACCACCCGCACGTCGTCTGACCGATCCCGTCCCGCGCGGCGCGATCCGGCCCGGGCGGCCTCGGCTCGCTCCGGTGCGCCGTCGGCCGCCCGCCGGACCCGTGCGATACGTTGCTCGGCGACTCCCGACCCCGCGCCGCCCACTCCGCGTCGCGCGTCGGACGCCGACACCCCTGGAGAGACACTTCGTGCCGAACACCTCGGACCCCGTCCCGCACCATCCCTCGACCGACGGTCGACCGATGCGCATCCTCATCGGCGCGGACACGTTCCCGCCCGACGTCAACGGGGCCGCCCGCTTCGCCGAACGGCTCGCGGGCGGTCTCGTGCGCCGCGGCCACGAGGTCCACATCGTCGCCCCCGCCGCCAGCCGCAAGCACGGCACGTGGAAGGAGGTGCACGACGGCCAGGAGGTCACGGCGCACCGCCTCCGCAGCTGGCGCTGGTACCCGCACGACTGGCTCCGGTTCGCGCTGCCGTGGACGATCAACCAGAACAGCGCGCGGATCCTCGACGCCGTGCAGCCCGACGTCGTGCACTTCCAGTCGCACATCGTCACCGGCCGCGGCCTCAGCATCGAGGCCGCGAAGCGCGGCATCCGCATCATCGGCACCAACCACTTCATGCCGGAGAACATGCTCCAGCACACGCTGCTGCCCGTCGCATGGCAGGACAAGGCGATCAAGGCCGCCTGGCGGGCCGCGCGCCGCACCTTCGGCCGCGCCGAGGCCGTCACGACGCCCACGCGCCGCGCCGCCCAGTTCCTCGAGCGGTACACGGGCCTGTCGGGCGTCATCGCGATCTCCTGCGGCATCGACGCCGCCAACTACACGCCCGACTTCACGCCGCGCACGCGCAACCGGGTCGTGTTCGTCGGCCGGGTCACGGGCGAGAAGCAGATCGACGTGCTGCTGCGCGCCTTCGCGAAGCTGCCGGCCTCGCTCGACGCCGAGCTCGAGATCGTCGGCGGGGGAGACCAGCGGACGGCGCTCGAGCGACTCGCCGCCGAGCTCGGCATCGCCGACCGCACCACCTTCACCGGCTACGTCTCCGACGAGGAGCTGCGCCGCGCCTACACGCGATCCACGGTGCTGGCCATGCCGAGCATCGCCGAGCTGCAGTCCATCGTCACGATGGAGGCGATGGCCTCGGCGCTGCCCGTCGTGGCGGCCGACGCCATGGCGCTCCCGCACCTCGTGCACGACGGCGAGAACGGCTACCTGTTCCGCCCCGGCGACGTCGACGACCTCGCCGCGAAGCTCCAGAGGGTGCTCGAGCTGCCCGACGAGGAGTTCCAGCGCATGAAGCGCGAGAGCCTCGCGGTGGTCGCGTCGCACGACATCCAGCGCACGATCTCCACGTTCGAGAGCCTGTATCGTGGCGAGTCCGTGGCCGCGCCGGTCACGGACGAGGCACGCGGCGTGACGGACGGCTCAGGCGCCGCCTGACCCGCGCCTCGGGGCGGTAGCTCAGCTGGTCAGAGCAGCGGACTCATAATCCGTCGGTCATGGGTTCAAGTCCCATCCGCCCTACCAATAAAGCACAGGAATCTACGACCTCAGCCGGCAGCCTGGACAGAAGTAAACCCGTCCGGAACCCGTCGTGCTCAGGGGCATCTGCTCAGTCCCGGGGCGCCAGTTGTCCGTCGGGACCCGTCCGGTACCGCCCGCCGGGCTCGAACTCGTACCAGTGCTCGTCATCCCATTGCAGGCGGAACACGAGCTCTGACCCGATGGCCAGGCTCTGGAACGCCCAGATGTACTCAGGGCCCAGGTCAGGTACGGAGGCGGGAAGCTGCAGCACGAGGCTCTGACCGACACGATGTGCGGACAGGCCCTCTTTGAGGTCCAGCTTCATCATCTTGATGTAGTCCAAGGCTCGGCGCGCGGCATCGCTTACCTTCTGTTCGCTGAGAGGAATCGGTCCTGGCCCAGCAACCTCAAAGCGAAGGTCATCTACCTGGCGCTGTAGGCCGCGTACTGTGCCAAGAACTTCCTCAAGGATGTCCTCCGTGCCACGACGAGGAGTCTCGTCCGTGTTCGTGGCTCTTGCGGCTGCAACAAGCTCCTGAAACGCGGACCAGTTGAGGCCGAAGAGGTCCTTGACCGTCTCCTCATCGACCGGGTCAGGCTGAGCCCGGTTGACGGACAGAACCAGCTGCAGCACCGACTCCTTGCTGGTTGCGGAACGCATCTGGAACTGCGAAAGTGGCGGCTTGACTTCCTGCTCGGCCAGACCCACGAGCAACGGTGTGACTTGCGCGTGGTCCTTGAAGGCTTTCGAGAGCGCCCCAGCTTCGAAGTTGATCCAGGGCTTTTCCAAGTTGTCTGGCGTGACAACGACGATGCCGAACTCGCACTGCTCAAGCTGTTGAGCAATGACGTTGAGGCCTCGTTGCCCACTCTCAATGTCTGACGACGACACGAAGCAGCTGACCGTCCGCGCCAGCACGCGCGGAAGCCAGTCCTTCAGACCCTCGGCCACGGCGTTGGCCTGCGGACCGGACCAGCTGATGAAGACCTGCATGACGCTCCTTCGAGTAGACACCTCACATTACTCAGGGGACCCCACCCTCCGCACAGGGGCTAGGACGCTCAGGCCACAGCAGCCAGTTACATGTCCTCATCGCACGGGCTCTGATGCAGTACGTTGTGCGTGAGGACGCAATTGTCCCGCTGGATTGACGGAGGAGGGGCGCGTGCAGTGGTTCGACTCGACCGTCAACCCGGGCTGGTTTGACTGGCTCGGAATGGCAGTGGCGTTAGTCGGATTCGCGGTGACGATCTTTCAGGTTGTCCGAACACGCTCGGCGGCCAAAACCGCTACAGATGCTCTTGAAAAAGCACAGACTGTCCTCACGGCTAACATGCTTATCGCTCTACCAGGTCAATATAGCCTCATTGTCTCAGAACTTGATCATGCAATCAGACTGAACCAGGGAGACATGGCTATTAGAACGCTAGTCCGATACGGTCACTTAGCTCAAGAAACTATCGCTCTCTTACAGTCACCAACTGACGAGCATAGCGAACTTTGCCAGCAACTTATTGATACTACGACGCGTGCCCTAAATACAAAGGAAAAGCTCGTGCAAACGGCAGAGCCTGACGTGCGGGCCATCAGTAAGCGTGTAGCAAAGGAAATAGACGAAGTGTCGGTTGGCATGTCCGGCGTAGTTTCGACCATTCGCAACAAGATTGGAGCTCCAGGTGTTTGAGGACTCTGAGTGGCTGGCCCTGATCGACAGGTTGACTCAACTGACGATGAAACAGGTAGCTAAGTGGGAGGTCAGCGGCATCGGCGATGTGGTGACCACGATCGCGAGAACTGAGTACTTAATGTTCTCCGTTGATTCCGATGGTCGGCAGCCCTACGCCTTGGTCGTTCGAAGGGAGGAGCGGGGAACATGGCGAGACCTTGCACGTTTGGAGTCGGGTCCCCTAGACGATCAGCGTGACGATGTACATACATCACAGGCCTTGGTCGACCTTTACACCCTTGCGCATCGCATGGCCCTAGGCGGGCCTCAGCTGGTGCAAGATCTCCTTGCTGAAATGGACAGCGCACTTTGGCCAGGCCCAGCAGGAATGGGCAAGCCTGCGGGGCTAGATGGGCCTGCCGGCGTTTACGGGTCGCCGCCTTGGGACCCAAACACTCCGTTTTGAAACCGGGCATATATTCTAAGGTGTTTCGTGGCTGCGCGGCCTTCAATAGTCTCGTGTTTGTCACGCACCTCTGCAGCTAGGTGTATCGCAAGGGTTAGCACCTAGGTCGTATGACGGTTGGCCCTTCTCCCAGCTGAGGCTGCTCAGAGACGCAGAGTTCTTCCCGGCGCGTCCGTGCTCAAAACGCCGTTCTTTGGCTGATAGTTTTGCCTCACGTTGTTCTCAACGCCCCAGGCGGCGTTTTGGCTTGGTATTCAAGGATTCAAGCGTTTACTACCGACTAGAGCTGCTGATTAGGCCTGCAAATGCGTGAACCTAGGAGTCCTCGCTGTCGTCGTCGTCGCCGAATGCGTTCTCTTGCGTTGGCGGAGACTCGAGCATGTCGCGTAGACCCTTAAGCCGTTCGCCGACTTCGTCATACCCGAGAATGCTCACTGCAGTTAGGCCCTCGCGGTATCGGAGAAAGGAAGCGCGCTGCTCGTCATTCAGAGTAGACACATTGCCGATGACTACAGCGCCGCGCACGTGCCACTTATCAATTGCCCCAAACTGCGGCACTTCCTTTAGGTCACGACTAACCGACTCCATTTGAGCTTGTATTTGACTCACGGCACCGCTTAGTTCGGTAGAGGTGGCATAGACCGTAGCCATCCCGCTGCCCCGATACGCACTAGCACTCATGAGCCTGGTAGCAGGAGTCTTAATTTCCACGACTATGGCGCTTCTTGTTACGGTGTTAACGCATAGGAAGTCAGCAATACGACCGCCCTGCCCAAGTGCATCGGCGCCTCTCACGTGCACGAGTCCGCCGAGGACTAAGAGTGGGGCAGAAAAAAGCTGTTGTAACGCGAATGGGTTAGTAGTAAAGAATCGTTGCCAGAAACCTTCATTGCTCCTGCCGATCAAACTCCGCTCAAACTGCTCTATTAGGACCTGTAGTGAGACTAGCTCTATGTCTTCGCGAAGGCGTCCAAATTGTTGGGGTGATTCTTGTGCGACTTGAGGTGCGGCGAGTACCGTCTCATTGACCATGGTCAACCGATCTTCAGGGCTTGTTACATGCCCGGTCTCGACCTCCTCCGTCAAAGCCTGGATTACCGGATTCCGGCCATAACGAGGCTGTGTAGGCGTTAAGCCAAATAGGTCAGCAACTGCATTGTGACGTTCGGCCTCAATCACGCGCCGCACTGCGGTGTTGCCACGGCCGCGGTTGCGGTCGACAGTAGCCCTGTACGCATCAAACCGTTCGAGCGAAATACAAAAAACGTCTCGGTCAGGGCCCTCCGCTTCGGAAGTCACGAAGCGTACAATGGAGCAGGCGGTTTGTTCTTCAATCGTTTCTACGATACCACGGTAAATTCGCTGGATACCAAGTCCAAACAGCCAAACAGCACTAAATCCCTTAGGTAGTCCGAGGACTCGGAGAAGGCCGTATCGGTCACTTTCGACCGAATGACGATCGGGATCCCAGCCTGGAGCCTCAATCTGTAGTTCGACGATCTGATCAAAGGGGTTCTCATGGGTAGATCCGCGACTTATCATCGGGTATATATGCAACAGTTCAGTGTCTCTATTGAAGCGCAGCATCTCAGTACCGCTGGAGGAGCCTCTATTCACCCAGGAATACGAAGCGGCATTACCGACCTCGGCTCTCCTGACTGAGCCGCTTTGGTCGCTATCATCGGTCGCTTGTTCGTTGTTCATTACTTGACCGGGCGCAACGTCCTCTTCATCGAGCAGCGAGCTGTCCGTCAGATGACTGTCTGCGTCCCCGTCGCTGGTCGATAACAGTTCATCGTAAAGCTCCTCGAACCCAACGGGGCTTTCGCGATCTGACTCATCCAATGATGCCTCCTAGTAATCCTGTGTCTTGCTCGCTGGCGTACGTTGCCGCGACGGGTCACCGCCGCTTCAGCGCGGCCCGGGCGTCATCGGCTGAGGATGAGCAACGTTATGTAGGGTAGCGCGCGGCGTGGGACGGATCGATGCTACTTCTTGTGGCACAAGCGCGTCGGGCATCAGGGGCATTCAGCCGATCACTATGCACAAGCTGCCTGTGGCCGCGCTTGCAGCAAGTGCCGCGAGGGTCGGGAAAGCACGGTGGAAACCGCCGCCTCGTGCCCCACCGTGGCGGCTAAGTCGTCGCACCGTTAGTGTCTCGGTCCAAGCGCGAAAACCTGGACACTGCGTGCTGACGGCAGTGCAGACGGGTGGTGCTCCTTACGAGCGAAGCTTCGTGGCGGCGGGCATCCTCGGCGCAGTACTTGCGTGTACGGCCGCAGCCCACAACTCGTGGCGGAATGACGGGTGCGGCACGGCAGCTTCACTTCATCTTCGGTACGGATTTGAGATGTTTCTGCAGGACGCGCTTGCTGAGGAACAGGGCACCTGTCTGACAAGTGCAGCGGTCGCGCCTGGCACTGAAAACCGTCGTGCCATGTCTGCACGCTTTTCTCTAACCGAGCCCCAGGAGGCCACGTAGCCGGCTCGGCGACGCCCCGACCCAGCCCAACGGCCGTGAGCGGGGCGTTCGCTCGTTACGCGGGGTCCTTCTGAGCGCCGCGACTGAGCGCGGGGCGACGGGCCCGCGTGTCCCGCAACCCGTCGCAAACCTGTCGAGCTGTGCTACTCCGCACCGATCAGTTACCGACCGCTCAGCACCATCGCGGCTTGCCGCAGACGACCAGGCGGACCTGCAGAAGCCGGTGTTCTAGCGGTTAGAATGATGCGGGGAAGTGCGATCCGGTTCGGTCCGCAGCAGAGAGGTAGCGACGGTCCGTCTCGGGCCCGACGCGCTCATACTCCGTCGGTCATGGGTTCAAGTCCCATCCGCCCTACTCCTTTTCCCCCTCCTCCCGCGTCGCGGTCCCCGTGCGGATCCCGCGGCGACGCCGCGCGCGGCATCCCCCTCGGACTGGGGTGCGCGCCGGGCATACCACGGCGCCGCCGGCACCGCCATCGGGATGTCCGCTGGATTACCATGGGCGGAGAAATCTCCCGGTCGCGGGGCCCTGCGGGTGCCGTCGACCGCAGCCGGCCGCCCGTCGCCGGCCGCCCCTGCCGCGCCGTGCGCACGCGCGCGCACCGCCGCCCACCCGAGGACACGATGACCAGCACCCGCTCACGCAGCAGCCGACAGCCCACCAC
The DNA here is from genome assembly GCF_014775655.1 of Clavibacter zhangzhiyongii. Lineage (NCBI taxonomy): Bacteria > Bacillati > Actinomycetota > Actinomycetes > Micrococcales > Microbacteriaceae > Clavibacter > Clavibacter zhangzhiyongii. The sequence continues at coordinate 1,624,683 of NZ_CP061274.1, forward strand.
GGTCGCGCCCGAGGGCTCCCGCACGAGCTCGTTCCGCGGCGACATCCAGGGGCTGCGCGCGCTCGCGGTTGTCGCGGTGATCCTCGACCACCTGCTGGCCTGGCCGTCCGGCGGCTTCCTCGGCGTCGACGTCTTCTTCGTGATCTCGGGCTTCATCATCACGTCGCTGCTGCTGCGCCAGCACGACAAGCTGGGCCGGATCTCGTTCGCCGACTTCTACCGCAAGCGCGTGAAGCGCATCCTCCCGGCCTCGACCGCCGTGCTCCTCGTCACGGTCCTCGCGAGCTGGATGGTGTTCCTGTCCGGCCGCGCGTCCGCCATCGCCTGGGACAGCATCGCCGCGTTCTTCTTCGTCGCCAACTGGCGCTTCGCCGCGACCGACACCGACTACTGGGCCGCCGACAGCGCCGTCTCGCCCGTGCAGCACTACTGGTCGCTCGGCGTCGAGGAGCAGTTCTACGTCGTCTGGCCGATCCTCCTCACGCTCGGCCTGGCGCTCTCGCTCCGCTTCCGCGGGCCGGGCCGCTACCGCGGGATCCTCACCGCGATCCTGCTCGTCGTCACGGTCGGCTCCTTCGCATGGGCCATGGCCGACACGGCGGGCGACGCCGCGGTCGCCTACTTCTCGACCCTCTCCCGCGCGTGGGAGCTCGGCATCGGCGCGCTCCTCGCGGTGGCGACGCCGCTGCTGCGCCGCATCCCGGACGCCGCGCGCCCCGTCATCGCCTACGCGGGCCTCGCGGTCATCGCGTACGGCCTGTTCGCGCTCAGCAGCGTGTCGCCCATCCCGGCGCCCGGATCCGCGATCCCGGTCCTCGGCGCCGCGCTCGTGATCGCGGGCGGCACCGGCGGCGCCCAGCGCTTCCTCTGGCCGCTCACGAACCCGGTCTCCCGCTACCTCGGCGACATCTCGTACTCGCTGTACCTGTGGCACTTCCCGGTCATCGTGATCCTCGCCGCCGTCAGCGACACGGCCGGCCTCGGCTACCCGGTCATCGTGCTGGTGCTGACCCTCGGGCTCTCCGTGCTCTCGTACCACGGGCTCGAGGACCCGATCCGCCGCTCGCACTGGCTCGAGCCCGGCGCGGCGGCGCGGCGCAAGAAGAGGCGCGCGCGACGCCGCCCCGGCTTCGGCGCGTCGACGGGCACGAAGGTCGCGGCGCTCGGCACGGCCGCGCTGCTCACGGTCACGTTCATCAGCCTCGCGGTCGTCCGCCAGCAGGAGATCCAGGAGGCGTCGCGCCTCGCCACGGGCCCCGCGGCCACGGAGGGGGAGCAGCAGGATCCCGCCGGCACCGCCGAGCTCGCCGGCGGCGACCTCGGCGCGCTCCAGGGCCAGATCCGCGACGCCCTGTCCGCGACCAGCTGGCCCGCGCTCGACCCCGCCATCGACGGCCTGGAGGAGTCAGCCGTCCCCGTCGAGGACGGCCAGGGCTGCGGCCGCACGGACGTGTCGAACCCGCGATCCTGCTCCTTCGGCGACGCCCGCAAGCCCACGATCATGGTGCTCGGCGACTCGACGGGCATCACGCTCCTGCCGACCGTGCGCCAGCTCTTCGAGGCGACCCACCACATCCGCGGCCTCACGTCCGCCGGCTGCGCTGTCATGGACGTCGAGTGGGAGTTCCCGGACCGGTCGACGAAGGGGAGCTGCCTCGACTTCCGCGACCAGGCGGTCGCGGCGATCCAGGAGGAGGAGCCGGAGATCCTGTTCGTCAGCAACAGCTACGGCCAGGTCCTCAAGCTCGCCTCGAAGGCCACCGGCGACGACGCCGTCGCGGAGTGGTCGGCGGGCGTGCAGAGCACCGTCGGGAAGGTCCGCGACAGCGTCGGCCAGGTGGTGCTCGTCTCGTCGCCGCCCGTCGGGCAGCCGCTGGAGACGTGCGCCACCAAGGTGTCGACCCCGGCCGACTGCCAGTCCTCGATCCCCGGCGCCTGGAAGGTGGGCGACCGCGCCCAGCGGGACGCGGCGACCGCGCTCGGCATCGCGTACCTCGACACGTCGTCGCTGTTCTGCTGGGAGGACGCGTGCCCGTCGTTCGTCGGCAGCACCCCCACGAAGCGCGACAGCGTGCACACGACGCCGCAGTACGCGACGACGATCACGCCGGCGTTCCGGCAGATGCTCGACGAGGCCCTGGCGGCCGTGCCCGCCTGATCCGGCACCCGGTCGCGAGCGGCGGCAGCGCACGGGGACGACGACGGCCGCCGCGCGGATTCGCGGCGGCCGTCGTCGTCAGGGAGAGGCGGGCCTACTCCCGCAGCGTCGTGATGTGCTCGCGGTACCACTCGACCGTGGTGCGCAGGCCCTCGTCGAGGCCGATGGACGAGGTCCAGCCGGCGGCGGCCAGCTTCGACACGTCGAGCAGCTTCTGGGGCGTGCCGTCGGGCTTCGAGGTGTCCCACTCCGTGCGGCCCTCGTAGCCGACCACGTGCGCGATGGTCTCCGCGATCTCGCGGATGGTGACGTCGCTGCCCGTGCCCACGTTGACCTGCTCGGGCCCGTCGTAGTGCTCCATCAGGTGCAGGCAGGCCGCGGCCATGTCGTCGACGTGCAGGAACTCGCGGCGCGGCGTGCCCGTGCCCCAGTTCGTCACCGACTCGGCGCCCGATGCGCGCGCCTCGTCGTAGCGGCGGATGAGCGCCGGCAGCACGTGCGACCCCTGCGGCGAGAAGTTGTCGCCGGGGCCGTAGAGGTTCGTCGGCATCGCCGAGATCCACGGCAGGCCGTACTGGCGCCGCACCGCCTGGATCTGCATGATGCCGGCGATCTTCGCGATCGCGTAGGCGTCGTTGGTCGGCTCGAGGTGCCCGGTGAGCAGGGTGTCCTCGGTGATGGGCTGCGGCGCGAGCTTCGGGTAGATGCACGAGGAGCCGAGGAACAGGAGCCGCTGCACGTCGTGCGCGAGGGCCGCGTCGAGCACGTTGACCTGGATCCGCAGGTTGTCGCTGAGGAAGTCCACGGGGTAGGTGCTGTTCGCGAGGATCCCGCCGACCTTGGCCGCCGCGAGCACCACGTGCACGGGCTTCTCGGCGGCGAAGAACGCGAAGACCGCGTCCCGGTCCTTGAGGTCGAGCTCGGCGGAGGTGCGGCCGATCACGTCGGTGAAGCCCTCGGCCTCGAGCCGGCGGACGATCGCCGAGCCCACGAGCCCGCGGTGCCCGGCGACGTAGATGCGCGCGGAGCGGTCGAGCGGCGCCGGCTCGAAGGCCACGGCGTCGCGCTCGTCGGACGCCGGGGCGGACGCCGCCGTCACGCCTGGACCGCGGTCGGCTCGGCCGTGCCCCAGCTCGCGAGGCGCACGGTGTCGATCCACGGGCTGCCCTCGGCGGCCAGCGCGGCGATGTCGGCGTCGACCATGATGCGGGCGAGCATCGTGGTGTCGACGGTAGCCTCCCAGCCGAGCTTCTCTCGGGCCTTCGAGGCGTCGCCGACGAGCGCGTCGACCTCGGTGGGGCGGAGGTAGCGCGGGTCGAAGCGCACGTGCTCGGACCAGTCGAGCCCGGCGTGCGAGAACGCGGTCTCGAGGAAGTCGCGCACGGTGAAGTTCCCGCCGGTGGCGAGGACGAAGTCGTCGGGCTCGTCGGCCTGCAGCATGCGCCACATGCCCTCGACGTACTCGGCGGCGTAGCCCCAGTCGCGGATGCTGTCGAGGTTGCCGAGGTAGACGTGGTCCTGCTTGCCGGCCTGGATGGCGGCGACCGCGCGCGTGATCTTGCGCGTGACGAAGGTCTCGCCGCGGCGGGGGGACTCGTGGTTGAAGAGGATGCCGTTCACCGCGTACATGTCGTACGCCTCGCGGTAGTTCTTCGTGATCCAGAAGCTGTAGAGCTTGGCGGCGCCGTAGGGCGAGCGCGGGTAGAAGGGCGTGGTCTCGTTCTGCGGCGGGGGAGTGGCCCCGTACAGCTCGCTCGAGGAGGCCTGGTAGAAGCGCGTGTCGATGCCGGAGAGGCGCACGGCCTCGAGCAGGCGGATCGTGCCGGTGCCCGTCGTGTCGGCGGTGTGCTCGGGCTCGTCGAAGGAGACGCGCACGTGCGACTGGGCGGCGAGGTTGTAGACCTCGTCGGGCTGGATCTGCATCATCAGCGTGGTGAGGCGCGAGCCGTCGCTCAGGTCGCCGTAGTGCAGGAACAGCTTCGCGCCCTGCTCGTGCGGGTCCTGGTACAGGTGGTCGATGCGCGACGTGTTGAACGTCGACGAGCGGCGGATGAGGCCGTGGACCTCGTACCCCTTGCCGAGCAGCAGCTCGGCGAGGTACGAGCCGTCCTGGCCCGTGATGCCCGTGATGAAGGCCTTCTTGGCCATGGATCCCCCCAGATTCTCATGCGATGTCGACGACGCGGGGCAGTGGCCCGGCGCGACCGTCCGCACGAATCTAACGCGAGCGGGGCGTCGCACGGCAATCGGGGTACGCCGCCGCGCGGGGCGTTAACGACATGGAAACGTCGAGGCACCAGAATGGCCCCATGGGGGAATCACGTACGACCGACGCTGCGCGCACGCAGGCGGCGCCGGATCTGGGGGGCTTGACCGTCTGCCTGATCGGCATCAACTACTGGCCGGAGACCACGGGCATCGCCCCGTACACGACCGCGATGGCCGAGGCGCTCACGGACGCCGGGGCGTCGGTGCACGTCATCACCGGCATCCCGCACTACCCGCAGTGGAAGCTGCAGGACGAGGCGTACGCCCGGGGCCGGCGCTGGGAGGAGATGCGCGACGGCGTCCGCATCACCCGCGTCCGCCACTCCATCCCGGAGACCCCCGACCTCGCGGGCCGCGCGAAGCTCGAGGCGAGCTTCCTGGCCGGGGCCCTGCGCGAGGTGCGCCGTGACACGAGCGACATCGTCATCGCGGTCACGCCGTCGCTGGCCGGCCTCGCCGCCGGCGCGCTCGGCCACGGCCGCCGTCCGCTGGGCGTGCTCGTGCAGGACCTCACCGGCAACGCGGCCGGCGAGTCCGGCACCACGGGCGGCCGCGCGTCACGGCTCATCGCCTCGGGGGAGTACGCGCTGCTCCGCCGCGCCGACCGCATCGGCGTCATCACCCCGCGCTTCGGCGACCTGCTCATCGCGCAGGGCCTGCCCGACGAGGCGATGGTGGCGCTGCCGAACTTCACCCACATCACGCCCGTGGACGTCTCCGCCGCCGCCGCCCGGGCGCGGCTGGGCTGGACGCGCGACGCGTTCACCGTGGTCCACACCGGCAACATGGGCATGAAGCAGGGGCTCGACTCGGTCGTCGAGGCGGCCCGCCTGTCCGACATCCGCGACCTCGGCATCGAGTTCGTCCTCGTCGGGGACGGCAACCAGCGCGTCGCGCTCGAGGCGCAGGCCGCGGGGATCCGCTCGATCCGCTTCGTGCCGCCGCTCGACGGCGACGACTACCCGTACGCGCTGGCCGCGGCCGACGCGCTCCTCCTCAACGAGAAGCCCGGCGTGCGCGAGATGAGCATGCCGTCGAAGCTCACCTCCTACACGAGCAGCAAGCGCCCCATCATCGCGGCCGTCGAGGACGGCGGCATCACGGAGAGCGTGGTGCGGGAGCACGGCGCGGCGGCGATCATCCCGCCGGGCGACCCGGAGCGGCTCCTGCAGGCGGCCCAGGACCTGCGCTGCGACGTCGAGGGCGCCGCGGTCCTCACCACGGCGGCGCAGCGCATGTTCCAGAACCGCTACTCGCCCGTCAGCGCGCACGCCCGCTACGTGCGGTTCGCGCAGTCGCTCGCCGCGCTCCGCGCCGGGGTCCCCGCGTGACGGCGGCGCACGACGCGTCGACCGACGTCCCCGTGATCGACCTGTCCCGCGCGCCCGGCGAACGCCAGGCGTGGGATCGCCCGAAGCGCACGGTCTACCTCTGGGCCGCCGTGGAGCTCCTGCTCGTCACCAACCCGTGGCAGATCAGCTCGTCGCTCCGCGTGCGGGCCCTCCGCGCGTTCGGCGCCGAGATCGGCGAGGGCGTGGTCTTCCGGCCGCGCACGCGCGTCAAGTTCCCGTGGAAGCTGCGCATCGGCGACCGCTCCTGGATCGGCGAGGGCGTCTGGTTCCACAACCAGGACCTCATCACGGTCGGCCACGACGTCGTGCTCTCGCAAGAGACCATGCTCACCACCGGCAGCCATGCGCACCGGCGGGACATGGCGCTCCTCACACGCCCGATCGTGATCGAGCCCGGGGCGTGGATCACCTCCCGGTGCCTCGTGCTCGGCGGCGCCCACGTCGGCCGGTCGGCGCTCGCGCGCCCGATGACCGTGGTCGCGGGCGACGTGCCCGCCGACGCGATCGTGTCCGGCCCGGATTGCGCGCTCGTCGGGTCGCGCTTCCGCGCATCGTGACGCGTCCGCTGCGCATCGCGCACGTCCTGCCGTACGTCTCCGCGGACGGCGCCTTCGGCGGACCCGTCGCCGTCGCGGTCGAGCAGTGCCGCGAGCTCGCGCGCCAGGGGCACCACGTGGTGCTCATCGCGGGCTGGGACGGCGACGTCGACCTCCGCGTCGAGGGCGTCGACGTCCGGCTGTTCCGCGCGCGCCCGATCCCGGGCCTCGGCTTCAGCGGCATGCTCTCGCCCGCCTTGGCGCGTGCGCTCCGCCGGCACGTGCGCGAGTTCGACGTGGTCCACCTCCACCTGGGCCGGCACCTCATCGCGCTCTCGGCTGCGGACGTCTGCCGGCGAGCGGGGGTGCCGTACGTGGTGCAGACGCACGGCATGGTCATCCCCGACCAGCGCGCCCGCTCGCGGGTCCTCGACGCCGTCGCGGTCCGTCGCCTGCTGGCCGGGGCACGTGCCGTGCTCGCGCTGACCGACGCGGAGGAGCGGGCCCTGCACGACGTCTCCCGGGGTGGCGCGCACGTCTCCCGCATCCGCAACGGGGTGGCCCCGGTCTCGATCGCCCGGCCGCGGGATCCCGAGGCTGACCCCGAGGTGCTCTTCCTCGCGCGGCTGCACCCGCGCAAGCGCGTGCTCGCGTTCGCCGAGATGGCGGCCCTGCTGCACGGGCGGGGCGTCCGGGCGCGCTACGCGGTCATCGGTCCCGACGAGGGCGACCTCCCGGCCCTCACGGCCTTCATCGCCGCCCATCCCGGGCTCCCTCTCGCGCACGAGGGCAGCATCGCCCCCGGCGCGTCCACCGCGCGGCTCGCGGCGGCGGACGTCTACGTCCTGCCGAGCGTCCGCGAGGTGTTCCCCATGACGGTGCTCGAGTCGATGTCGGTAGGGACCCCCGTGGTCCTGACGGAGGACTGCGGCCTTGCCGACGAGCTCGACGCCGCGGGCGCCGCGCTGGTCACCGACGGCTCGGCCCCGTCCCTCGCCGACGCGGTGTCCTCGATCCTCTCCGACGACGCGACGTGCGACGGGCTCCTCGACGGCATGCGTGCCGCCCTCACGGGATCGTTCGGTATCGAGCGCGTGACGGACGACCTGATGGCGATCTATTCCGCGGAGCGACGATGAGCGCCCCCGGCGCGGGGATGGGCGCCGTCGTCGCCGCTCCCGCCGCCCCGCCGCGTCTGCACCGGCTCACGAGCCTCCGCTTCATCGCGGCGCTCGTGGTCTTCGGGTTCCACGGTCTCGTGTTCTTCGACGAACCGACCCGGCAGGCCCTCGGCTACCTGCTGGGGCAGGGACGGAGCGGGGTGACGTTCTTCTTCGTCCTCAGCGGCTTCCTGCTCGCGTGGTCCGCCCGGCCGGGGGATCGCGCCCTCCCCTTCTACCGGCGGCGCTTCGCGCGCATCTACCCGGCGTACCTGGCCTCGCTGCTCTTCGCGGCCGGCCTCTGGGCGATCCTCGACCCGGCTGCGCTGCGCCGCGGGATCCTCACCCCGTTCCTCCTGCAGGCGTGGATGCCGACCTCGGACTCCTACTTCGCGATCAACGTCCCGGCGTGGTCGCTGTCCGTCGAGGCCTTCTTCTACCTCGCGTTCCCGCTCATCATCCTCGGCCTCCGCCGGCTCGGGACACGGGGGCTCACGGCCACGCTGCTGGTGATGGTGGGCCTGTCCGTCGTCCTGGCCGCCGTCGTCTCGACCCGGGTCGCCCCGACGGAACTCGACCAGGACTCCGTCTGGATCTGGCTCGCGTACTACTTCCCGCCGTCGCGCCTGCCCGAGTTCGTGGTCGGCATGATCCTCGGCGTGCTGTGCAAGCGAGGTGCCCTCCCGGCCGTCGGCTGGAGGACGGCCATCGCCGTCGCCGCCGTCGCCTACCTCGCGGTCGGGGTGTGGCCCTCGACCTACGGCGTGTCCGCGCTGGTGGTCCTGCCCTTCGGGCTGCTCATCGTCGCGGCAGCGCAGCGCGACGTCGCCCGCACGCCGGGCGTCCTGCGCGGTCGGCTGCCCGTCCGGCTGGGAGAGGCGTCCTACTGCTTCTACCTGCTCCACCACATCTTCATCGTCCGGCTCGCGCAGCCGGGCATCCGGGACCTGGGGCTCGACGGCATCCCGGCGTTCGCGCTCGCCCTCGCCCTCGCACTGGTCGCGTCGTACCTCGTGCACCGGTTCGTCGAGGTGCCCTTCGAGCGACGCCTCCGGGGCCGGGGGAGGAGCCCCCTCGCCTCGAAGGAGACGGCGCTGCAGCCCTGAGGTGGGCCCCGCCTCCTCAGGGGGCGGCGGGGCGGCGGGCTCGGGATCGACGGCCGGTCCGTGAGCTGGGTCCGGGGATGCTGAACGGCCTCGCGTCGGTCCAGACTCCGGGCGACGGCGCGTCGGAGGACCCGGCCCGCGTCAGTCCCGCGCGGCGAGCTCGGGCAGCATCGCCTCGAGGAACGTGGCGGCGAAGGCCGCGGGCGTGCGCGTGAGGATCTCCGGGGCGTCGATGCGCTCCGCCGGGACCGCCGCGAGGATCCCCCGGCGCAGCCCCTCGACGGACACGTCAGTCGTGGAGACGCCGCGCATGCCGCGCACGGACGGGGTGACGCCGGCGTGCTCGCCGACGAGCACGGCCATGCCCGCCGCCAGCGCCTCGTTGACCGTCAGGCCCCAGACCTCCTGCAGGGCGGGGTGCACGAGGACATCGTGGCCGGCGAAGCAGCCCGGCAGGTCGGACGACGCGACGTACCCGAGGAAGGAGACGCGCTCCGCGAGGCCGAGCCGTCCCGCCAGGGCCTCCAGCGACGCCCGCTCCGGGCCCGTGCCGACGACCGTCAGGGTGCAGTCGGCGAGCTCGGGCGCGGCCAGCGCCTCGATGAGGCTCGCGACGTTCTTGCGGGGGATGAGCTGGCCGACGCACAGCAGGCGGTGCCCGGCCGCGGACGTCGACGCGTCCGCCGTCCGCCGCGCCGCCAGGGTGCGCGCGTGGATCCCCTCGACGTCGACGGCGTTGAAACCCACGCGGATGCGCGCGGGATCGATGCCCTCCGCGACGAGCGCGTCGCGCGCGGCGACCCCCGGCACGACGGTCTCGTCCATGCTCGCGAAGAACGCGCGCCGGACGCGCGCGACGGGACCCCCGTGGTGCTGCTGCGAGAGCCGGTGCGACTCGTAGAAGCCCACGCGCCGCACTCCGGCGAGCTTCGCCGACCACGACGCCACCCAGTAGGCGGGGGAGTCCCACCCGCCGAGGAGGATCGCGTCCTTCCCGCGCAGCGACGACGGCCGGATCCACCCCGTCACGTAGTGCCGGGCCTCGCCCCGGTGGACGACGCGGTTCGGGAGGAACCGCGTCGCGTAGGGGGATCCGCGGTCGCCGGTGGTCCAGTCCTCGCCGCGGTTGTTGTCGTCGCGACGCAGGCGCTCGTCGCTCTCGAGGAGCCAGACCTCGAGGTCGGCCTCCCGCGCGATCGCGTCCCACACCGGGACGCGGTACGGCGGAGCGAGGTTCGTCATCCAGACGATCGACGGTCGGCGCGCGGTGACCTGCTGCCGTGCCGCGCCCCTCCTGAGGAACGCGAAGCGCCGACGCGACGGACGGCGAGCGGCGCCGTCGGCGGGGTGGCGGACGCCGGACCCCGGCTCGACCTCGGCGTCAGCGGGCGCGGAGCCGGCCGTCGGGCCGTCCGCGGTGGGTGGTACACGGACTCGGGCGTCGTGCTGCTCCACTGGTCTCCCTGGTCGAGGACCTCGGGCAGGTCCTGCGTCGTCCGCGGCGGCCATCGGCGCGCGGTGCTCGCAGCTTAGGGGTGCGGGCGCGCGGACGGGGGCCGCGTCCCCCCACCTGGGGGAGCGGCGCGGGCGGCGCGTCGGCCGGCGCTAGGCCGGCCCCATGGCGTCCAGGATCGTGGCGCTGATGGTGTGCGCCGCCGCCTCGATGGTCGGATGGTCGGCGGCGGGCGCGTCGGCCCGCTCGCGGTCGGCCATCCAGGCTCGGGCGTACGCCTCGGGCGTCGGCGTCACCTCGACGACGTCGACGCCGGGTCGCAGGTACTCGAACTCGGGGGCGTGCGCGGCCCCCGTCGTCGTGACGACCCGCAGGCCCATGACGAGCGCGTCCACCGCGACGAGCCCGACCCGACCCGGGTTCAGGAGCGAGTGCGACATCGCGGCGGCGGGGGCGAAGTCCTGCGGACCCGACTGCCCCAGGACCACGACGCGCCGCGTCTCCCGAGCAAGCTCCTCCACCAGCCCGCGGGACTCCCCGTCGCCCGCGACGACGAGCCACTGCGACGGATCCTCCGCGAACACCAGGCGCGCGGCCTCCACCAGGAGGTCGACGGCCTTGAACCGGTTCAGGGCGCCCAGGAAGAGGGAGACGCGCGCGTCAGCCGGGATGCCGTGACGCGCGCGGAACGCGGCCTCGTCCGCCGGAGCGACCTCGGCCATCGCCCGCTGGAGGCGCGAGGTGTCGGTGGAGTTCCGGAACGCCGCCACCTGGTCCTCCCGCAGCCGCGTGGACGCGAGCACGTGACGCCGACCCGTCTCCGTGTAGGTGAGGGCCCTCGTCGCCGAGGAGTTCAGGAGGTTCTCCGCCGCGTCGGCGAGCGGCGACTGGGTCGTCGTCGCGGAGATGCCGTGCCCGAGGGTGACGAACGGCTGCCGCAGGCCGGCGCGCAGCCACGCGTTGAGGTTGGTGCCCTGCATCTCGGTCACGAGCAGCACCCGTCGCCCGCGCCAGGTGCGCGGGAGGCGCCGGAAGACGAACTTCGGGATGGAGCGGACGGGCCGGACGGTCAGCGCGGAGACGCGACTGGCCCATCGCGGTTCGATGCCGTCGCCCCGCGCGGCGACGTCCCGTTCCTGGTCCCGGTCGCCGCCGTAGAAGATCCGGCACTCGACGTCGGCCTCCCGCAGCTCGTCGATGACCAGCGACCAGAGGCGCTCCCGGTAGCCCGGTATGTACGGCTGCGTGACGGCCACGCGGCGGTCCACACGGCGCTCCCGCCCGTGCTCCCGCTGTCCGGCCCTTCTGACATGACGATCCCCCATCGTCTCTCCCCCTTCGACGATCGGGGATGCCAGGCACAGCCGCCCACCGGCGTCAGCATGCGCGCGGTGCGGCGGAAGTCGTGCTCGTCATCGTGCGATGACACCCCCGTCAGACGAGCGTAGTACGAAGCAGGCACGCTGCTCGGCGCCCACGGCACCCGTCGCGCGGACGTCGGGCCGACCGGATGCGGTCCGGCATACTGGTGGCGACACGGGGCACGTCCCCGAGGTCGACGTCAGGAGGGGACGGAGTCGCATGGGGGAACGGGGACGTCCGGTGCTGCCGACGGGACGCGGATCGGGCATGCCGGCACCAGCCGCCGGGACCCGGAGCACGGGGACGACACAGCCGGGACGCGCGTGCTGACCGCACCGTGCACCGCCTCGCCCGCCCCGATCCCCGCCGTCGGATCCCGCGCATGAGCGCCGAGCGACCGCATCCCGCCACCGCCGCGGGCCCGGCGCCCGTGCTGATCCTCGAGGGGAACGGCGACGGGCACCGCTTCTACTTCGTGCGGCTCCTCGCCGACGCGATCCTGGCCGATGGAGGTCGGGCCGTGCTGGTCACGAGGCCCGGCGAGATGGACGGCGCGCACGCCGCCGAGTTCCTCCGCGACCTCCCGTCGGGCTTCACCGTCGTCGAGGTCCCCGACGCGGACGTCGCCACGGCGTCGCGCGTCGCCCGGGAGACGGGGGCGCGACGCATCGTCATCCCCGACGGGGACCGCCACCTCGTCGACCTCGTCACCCGCCGGGGAGCCGACCTGCCGCACGTCACCGCGCTCATCATGCGGGAGCCCGACCTGCGTCGCCAGGCCGTCCGGTCGTCGGCCCGCCAGTGGGCGAAGCGCGCGACCATGACCCTCGCGGGCCTCCGCCGGTCCACCACCGTCACCGTCCTCAAGTCCTCGGTGTGGGCGGGCCGATCCCGCTTCCCCGTCGCCCAGGATCCCGTGACGCTCGCGGCCGGTCCGAACGACGTCGTCGCCCTCCGTGCGCGCTGGGGCCTCGACGCGGACCGCCGGTGGTTCGCCGTCGTCGGCGCCATCTCGGCGCGCAAGAACCTGCCGCTGGTGGCGGCGGCGTTCGCGCGCGTCGCCGGCCCGGGCATGGGCCTGCTCGTCGGCGGTGCCGTCTTCGACGACCAGCTCGCCGAGGCCGGACCCCACCTCGCGGAGGCGCGTCGCCGTGGTGCGGGCGTGGTGATCGTCGACCGCATGCTCGAGGACGTGGAGCTCGACGCCGCCATCGCCGCGGTGGACTGCGTGGTCCTCGCGCACTCCAACGAGGGCCCGAGCGGCATCTTCGGCAAGGCCGTCATGTCCGGCACGCGGCTGATCGCCTCCGGGGCGGCGAGCCTGCGGGGCGACGCTCACGCCGTGCCGACGCACGCCGTCTGGACGCCCCTGTCCGCCGACGCGATGGCGCGGGCGATGGAGGAGGCCGCCGCGGCCGACCGCCCCGCCGCCGTGTCGGACATGGGCACCGCGCGCTTCACCTCGGCCCTGCTGTGACGGCGGCCGCGCCCGCGTCGTCCGGCGGGCTCGGCCGGCAGGCCACCTTCCTCGCCGCGTCCACCGCGGTCGCCCAGATCCTCACGGCCCTGATCTACCTGTTCGCCGCCCGGGTCAGCGGCCCGACCGCGTTCGGCCAGGTGGTCACGGCGATCGCCATCGCCACGAGCGCGGTGGGCGTCCTCGACTTCGGCACCAACTCGCTCTGGATCCGGGAGACGGCCAAGGGGGCGCTGACCACCCACGACCTGGCCCGTCGCGCCCTGGCCAAGATCCTCATCGCGCTCGTCGTCTTCTCCGTCGGCGGCGCCGTCCTCCACGCGGTCGCCCCGAACCCGTGGCTGTGGACCGCCGCACCCATCGGCATGTTCCTGCTCGTGTCGCAGACCGCGCAGGTCCCGCTCCGCGCGCACTCCCGCATCGGCGTCGTCGCTCTCTCACTCATCGTGGATCGCCTGGTCGGGATGGTGGTGCTGTTCGCCGGGATGCTCCTCGGCGCGGACGGCGCCGCCTCGCTCTGGCTGGCCCTCGTCTGCGGCTCCATCGGCGGCACCCTCCTCCTCGTGTCGCAGATGCCCGGCCGCCGCCGCCTCCTGGTCGCCCCGGAGCTCGGCCACCTCCCGTGGCGCGGCTCGGGCTACTACGGGCTCAGCTCCATGGCCGCGACCTCCCAGGTCCTCGACGTCGCCATCATGTCGGCGGTGGCCGGTCCGGCGGCGGCCGGCATCTACGGAGCGGTCAACCGGTGGACGCAGCCCATGGGGCTGGCCGTGTCGGCCTTCGCGGCCGCGGCCGTCCCGGTCGTCGCCCGCGCGCAGTCCTGGAGCGCCGCGTGGCCGCAGGTCAAGCGGGCCCTGTGGCTCCCGGCCGCCGCACTGGCCGCGTGCGTGGTCGTGATCATCGGCGCCCCGACGTTCGTCGACATCCTGGTGGGGGACGCATACGCGGAGTCCGCGACGGTCCTCCGCGTCCTGGCCTTCGGCACGCTCTTCGCCATCGTCAACCAGCCCGTCGCCGTCTTCCTGCAGAGCCTCGGGCGGGACAGGGCCGTCTCGTTCGTCACCCTCGGCCTCGTCGCCGTCCAGCTGGCGCTCGTCGCAGTCCTCGCCTCCGTCTACGGATCCGTCGGCGCCGCGTTCGCCTTCCTCGTGGCGCAGGCGCTCATGCTCCTGTTGCTGCTCATGCTCACCCGGACCGGCAGGAGAGGCCGTCGATGAAGATCCTGCAGCTGCTGCTCCGCCCCCAGATCGGCGGCGCCGAGACCCTGGTGGCCGGTCTCGCGACCGAGTGGCGCCGGATGGGGCACGACAGCGAGCTGGCCTACCTCGATCCCGAAGGGGAGCCCACGGGGAGGCTGGCACGCGGACGACGGCTGCACCGGACGATCCGCGCGATCGCACCCGACCTCGTCGTCTCCCACTCCGCCCTCCCGAACCTCTACTCGAGCCTCGTGACGCCGCGTCGCACCCCGCTCCTGTCCGTGCTGCACAGCGCCACCGACGACTTCGCCTCCTCCCTGCTGCGGACGGCGGAGGCTCCAAGCCGTCGCCGGGGGAGGACCGTCATCGCGGTGAGTCGGAAGCAGGTGGACGAGTACGTGGCGCACTTCCCGCGGAGGCCACGCCCCGTCCTCATCCCCAACGGCATCAGCGACGACCTGCCGCGGAAGGCCGGCGCCCCGTCGCGGCCCGTCCGCGTGATCACGATGGCGCGCGTGGCGGGTCAGAAGGAGCCGGAGCTGTGGCTCGACGTGGTCGAGCGCCTCTCCTCGCTGGATCCCGCCCTCGAGTTCTCGTGGGCCGGTCCCGTCCTCGACTCGGACCCGCGCATCGCCCGGTTCCGCTCGGACGCCCGGACGCGGGGGTTCGCGCATCTCCTCACCGGCCCGTCGGCGGACGTGGGCGCCGACCTCGCCGCCGCGGACATCTGCTTCCACCCGTCGAGCAGGGAGGCGCACAGCATCGGCGTCCTCGAGGCGGCGGCGGTCGGTCTCCCCGTCGTCTGCAGCGAGGACGTGGCGGCCACGCTGCAGTCCTACGTCCCCGCCGCGACGTTCGCCTCGGGGGACCCGTCGTCCGCCGTCGCCGCCGTCCGGGCCGTGGTCGACGACTACCCGGCCGTCCTCGGCGCGGCACAGGGGACCGCCGAGCGCGTCCGGGCCGAGTTCAGCATCTCGGCGACCGCGATCGCGTACCTCCGGGTCGCGGGGGTGGACGGCCGCTCCACGTCGTAGGGGCGGCAGGTCACCTGGCGCGACAGCGGGAGATCGGCCGCCTCATATCGTCGACGGTCACGCGCCGCGGAGAGGCGAGGCAGGGTCGGGGGACGGCCCGGCCCTCCGGCGCACAGCGGGAGGGGGAGCGCCCGCCCGCTACCCCGTGTGCGCGGGAGCAGCCGTGGCCACAGCCGGCGACCTCGGGCCGGGGGACGACGACCGCACATCCGCCCGTCCGCGCTCGTCCGTCGGCAGCTCCACCAGGGACCCGCTCCGCGCGTTGAACAGCACGAACACCAGGGGCAGGAGGGCCGGGACCAGGTAGAGCCGCCCCGGTGCGCTCGTGACCTCCGTCATGCCGGCCGCCAGCCACACCACCGCCATCCCGAGCGCGATGATCCGCGCCTCGGGATCGGTCCGTCGGGCGCACAGGATGATTGCTCCGACGAGGGCCAGCGCGCCCAGCAGTCCGGTGGACACGAGCACCTCCAGCGCGAGGTTGTGCGCGCTGTAGTTGGCGGTGAGAGCCGTCGTGATGGGCTGCCGGACCCAGTACGTGGATCCCACGCCGAGCAGGGGGTTCTGCTGGATGAGCTCCTGCGCCTTCAGCCAGAGGACGCCGCGGTAGGTGAACGCGTCCGGCTGCCACGTCGTGACCGCCACCGCGCCCACGAGGAGCGCCGTGGTGATCGTGAGCGCTGCCATGAGGCGCGTCCGCACCTGGATGCGCATCCTCGTCGTCGTGCGGATGAGGAGCGCCGCGACGAGGGCCAGGGACCACATGATGAGGGCGGAGCGGCTGCTGCAGAGGTCGACGAGCAGCCCGGACGCGACGACCGCGATGAGCGCCCATGCCGTCTTCCGCGCGGTCAGGATGATGGGGAAGGAGAGGATCGCGATCGCCACGCCGAGCGCGTTGCCGGATCCCAGCTCCCCGAGCTGCTGACCCCAGAGGGAGCACTTGTCGAGGCGGCATGCGCCCACGATCGATCCCACCGCGCCGTAGAGCGCGATCATGACG
Organism: Clavibacter zhangzhiyongii; assembly: GCF_014775655.1. Taxonomy (NCBI): domain Bacteria; kingdom Bacillati; phylum Actinomycetota; class Actinomycetes; order Micrococcales; family Microbacteriaceae; genus Clavibacter; species Clavibacter zhangzhiyongii. Next base: position 1,640,791 of record NZ_CP061274.1, read on the forward strand.
GCCATCGCCTTGAGCGAGTGCACCAGTCCGAGCAGGACGAGCCGGACGTCCACGGGCTGGCGATCGACCGCCAGAGCGGGGAGGAAGGCGAAGGCCGCGATGAACGGCGTCAGGGACAGCTCGCCCGCCGCGAACGCCATGGGGATGCACAGCAGGAGGAGGAGGAGCAGGTGACCCCCGTAGACCTTCCCCCGGCTGAGGCTCCGAGCACCGATGACGGCACCCGCGACGAGCATGGGCACGAAGCGCGCGATGGACAGCAGCTCGTTGGCACCGCCGGCGCTGTCCTGCGAGAGCTCGGTGACGCGCAGGATCCCCGTGAGGCCGAACCCGGAGACGACCCACAGGTAGTACGGCGACCGCCAGGCCTCGCGGAAGCGCGGACCCGCCGTCGGCAGGAGCACGAGCAGGACGGCCGAGACCAGGAGGACGAGCTGCGCCATCAGAGGATGCCCCCCGGGAGTCCGAGGACTACGAGGACGCCGAGGTCGCCCATGGGGTCTGCTCCGGTCGCTCCCGTTCCCCGCCGCCGGTCACCACGTGCGCCCATCAATACGCCCCCTCACGCCGCAGCACGGCACGTGCCGTCTTCCACAGGATCACGAGATCCCCCACGATCGACCAGTTCTCCACGTAGTAGAGGTCGAGCCGCACGCTGTCCTCCCACGAGAGGTTCGACCGGCCGCTGACCTGCCAGAGGCCCGTGATGCCCGGCTTCACGAGGAAGCGGCGGTGCACCTTGGTCTCGTACGACTCGACCTCACGGGCGAGCGGCGGGCGTGGGCCCACGAGCGACATCGACCCGTTCAGCACGTTCACCAGCTGCATCAGCTCGTCGAGGCTGTAGCGCCGGAGGAACCGGCCGACCGGCGTCACGCGCGGGTCGTCCTTCATCTTGAACAGCACCGAGTTGCCAGCGTCCCGGGACTGCTTCTCGAGCTCGAGGAGCCGCGCCTCGGCGTCGGTCACCATGGTGCGGAACTTGAGCATGAGGAACGGTCGCCCGTTGATGCCCACTCGCTCCTGCCGGAACAGCACGGGGCCCGGCGTGCTCAGCCGGATCGTCATGGCGATCGCGAGGAGCAGGGGAGAGGAGAGGACCAGGATCAGGGCGCTCGCGAGGATGTCGAAGGCGCGCTTCGCGAAGAGCTTGGTGCCCTCGTAGCGCGGCGTCTCGACGTGGATGAGGGGGAGGCCGGCCACCGGACGCGTGTGGATCCGCGGCCCGCCGATGTCGGTGAGGCTCGGCGCGACGACCAGGTGCTGGCGTCCGGGCTCGAGCGACCAGCTCAGCTCCCGGATCCGCTCGGCCGAGAGCTCGTCGTTGCTGGCGATGACGATGGTGTCGGCGTCGACGGCGCGCATGGCGGCCTGGAGGTCGTCGAGCTTGCCGAGGACGGGGATGCCGGTTCCCGGCAGCGTGGCCGCGATGACGCCGGATGGGATGCACGCGCCCACCACGAGGTAGCCGGCGTACGGCTGGCGCGCGAGCTCGCGGGCGAGGAAGCCGGTGGACGCCTCGGATCCGATGAGCAGGACGCGGGAGGAGTAGCGGCCCTTGGTGCGCTGGACGTTGAGCCACTGCCGCCACATCCAGCGACTGAGCACGAGGGTCACGAGGCCGAGCGGCAGGGCGATGATGATGTAGCCGCGCGCGAACTCGATGCGGCCGAGGAACGCGACGATGGCGACGAGGCCGAACAGGCGGACGGTCGCGCTGAGGATGAGCCGGTACTCCTGGGGGCCGGTCCCGAGCACGCGGTAGCTGCGCGTGCCGTAGAGGCCGAGGGCGAGCATCCAGCTGGCGATGATGATGATCGAGATGAGCGAGTAGCTCACGGTCACGCCCTCGATGTCGCCGTTGAAGGCGACGTCCGAGGTCGAGACCCCGAACCAGGCGATCTGCACGCCGAACACGACCCAGATGAGCACGAGCAGGTCGGTGATGACGAGCCCGAAGGCGTAGGTGCGGCGCCACTCGTGCGCCTTGGCGTGGCTGAGCTCGGTCTCCGGCCCCGACATCACGCCGGACGGCTCGGCGTTCCGGCCTCGCGTGCGTGCCCGCGGAGCGGCTGCGGTCCGTGCGTCGTCGTGCGTCGCCTGCTGTTCGATCATCGTCCCCCCAAGCCGATGGTGCGTCCCCCAGAGTCACCGTCGGCTCTCGGTCATGAGACTACAGGCGATCCCGCCGATCCCCGTCGGCCCGGCCTTCGAGGCGCCGCGGGACACCGGCAGCGGACAGCCGCGGGGGAGTCAGATGCGGGTCCAGGCGCCGCCGTCGCGACGGGTGACGGTCGCGCGCTCCACGTCGACGAGCTGCGCGGTGCGGGCGCGCACGGCTCCGGCGATCCGCTCGGCGGCGGGATCGTCCTCCGCGGTGAAGCGCACGGTGAGACGCGGCTCGCCGCGGACGACCTGGAGGTCGTTCGCCTCGAGCGTCGCGACGCGGGCGGCCTCGGCGGCGGCCGCCGGCAGGACCTCCGCGGGCTCGGCGCCGGGTCGGAGCGCGCCGACGGTCATGGTGATGCGGTAGGAGGGCACGGTCGATGGTCTCGCATCGCGGGCCCTGCGTTAACTGGAGAACGGCCCCGACCACATGGTCGGAGCCGTTCTCGGAAGCTCAGCGTGCGTCGCTCACCAGTGGTGAGCGGGTGGCGTTAGAGCGGGCGGATGTTCTCAGCCTGGGGACCCTTGGGGCCCTGGGCGACCTCGAACTCGACCTTCTGGTTCTCGTCGAGCGACTTGTAGCCGCCCGTCGCGATCGCGGAGTAGTGAGCGAACACATCCGCGGTTCCGTTGTCGGGAGCGATGAAGCCGAAGCCCTTTTCAGCGTTGAACCACTTGACGGTGCCTGTTGCCATGACGAAATTTCCTTCAAAAGAGATGCATCGATCCCGGGACCCGGGACCGCGGGTCGGAAGCCCCTCGTGATCTCCCGGCGGACCGGGTGGATCGTGAGGACCTGACGACTTGTGAGCAACCCTAGCGGGTGGGAGCCGCATCTTGGGGGATGCCAGCACATTCGCATCCGGCATTTCCTCCGATGACGCCCTGTGGGGGGATCGCGACGGCAGGGCGCGTCGGAGGGTGGGGCGATGATGGGGGAGTGCACATCCTGGTCGCGAGGACGCCCGAGGGCGTGCGGCTCGTCGACCTCGATGCCGCCGGACGCGTCACGGCGGAGCGGGTCGTCGCCTCCGCGGACTGGCCGGCGGTCGCCGCCGAGCGTGAGCGCGCGGATCCGTCCCCGCGCTGGGTGTGGGACGACACGTCCGCCTGGGCCCGCACGCTGCTGCCCGCCGGCGTCCGCGTCGCGCGCTGCCACGACCTCCGGCTCTGCCACGCCATCCTGCGGCTCTCCGTCCAGAGCTCCGGCAGCACGCTCGCCCGCGCGCCGCTCGGCCCTTGGGACACCGGCCGGCCGGCGGAGCGCGAGCCGTCCGCGGCCGCGACGCTCTTCGACGACCTCGACGCGCCGGAGGGCCGGTCGACGGAGGAGCTGGTCGCCGAGCTGCGGCTCCAGCTCGAGGCCGTCGCGGGCAGCACGGAGCCCGGACGCCTCCGCCTGCTGCTCGCCGCGGAGTCCGCGGGTGCGCTCGTCGCCGCCGAGATGTCCGCCGACGGGCTGCCCTGGGACACCGCCGTCCACGACGCGCTCCTCGTCGACGCGCTCGGCGGCCGCCCGGCGCACGGCGGCGCGCCGCCTGCCCTCGTCCGGCTGGCCGCGCGGATCCGCGAGCTCCTGCACGCGCCCGACCTCAACGTGGACAGCCCGCCGGAGGTCCTGCGCGCGCTCCGACGCGCCGGCATCGACGCGGCGAGCACCCGGCAGTGGGAGCTGCAGGAGATCGACCACCCGGTCATCCCGCCGCTGCTCGAGCACAAGAAGCTGTCGCGGCTGCTGACCGCGAACGGCTGGACGTGGATGGAGACGTGGATCCGCGACGGCCGCTTCCATCCCGAGTACGTCCCGGGCGGCGTCGTCACGGGGCGGTGGGCGGCGAGCGGCGGCGGGGCGCTGCAGCTCCCGCGCCAGATCCGGTCGGCCGTGCGGGCGGACCCCGGCTGGCGGCTCGTGGTCGCGGACGCCGCGCAGCTCGAGCCGCGCGTCCTCGCCGCGCTGGCCGAGGACCGCGCCATGGCGGATGCCGGTCGCGGCACCGACCTCTACCAGGGGCTCGTCGACGCGGGCGTCGTGGACACCCGCGCGCACGCGAAGGTGGCGATGCTCGGCGCCATGTACGGCGCTACCTCCGGGGAGAGCGGCCGGCTCATGCCCCGGCTCGTCCGGGCGTACCCGAAGGCGACAGGCTACGTCGAGCTGGCGGCGCGCACGGGGGAGAGCGGCGGGGTCGTCAGCACGCGCCTCGGACGCTCCTCGCCGCCGCCCGGCGACGCCTGGCGCGACGTCCAGCAGAGCGGACGGGCGGGCGAGGCGTCGGCGGCCGACGCCGCGCGTGCCCGCACCGCCGCGCGCGACCAGGGGCGGTTCACCCGCAACTTCGTGGTGCAGGGCAGCGCCGCCGAGTGGGCCCTCTGCTGGCTCGCGGGGCTCCGTCGCCGGCTCGCCGCGATGGAGCGCCCGGGATCGCGGCCGCACCTCGTCTTCTTCCTGCACGACGAGGTGATGGTGCACGCACCGGATGACCGCGTGGACGAGGTCCGGACGGCGGTCGCGGACGCGGCCGCGGAGGCCGGGCGCCTGCTGTTCGGCGACGCCCCGGTCGACTTCCCCGTCACGATCGCGGTGGTCGACGACTACGCCCAGGCCAAGTGACCCGAGCCCGGACGCGACGCCCGGCCCCCGAGGGGGCCGGGCGTCGCACGGTCGTGGGGAGGATCAGCCGCCGGAGCCGACGTCGCCCTCGTGGTCGTCGCCCTCGCTCGTGTTGCTGCCGGAGCCGTCGGGCGCGGACTCGTCGGAGCCGCTCTCCGTCGTGATCGAGGAGGAGGACGACTCGGCGTGCTCCTCGGTGTGGGTCGTCGTGCCGTCGTCGTCGGTCGAGGTGCTCTCGTGATCTGTGCTCATGGTCCGACCGTACGCTCGCCGTCCCCGCCACGGAACCCCGCCGGGCGGAGGACACGCGCGCGGCGGCCGACTTGGCCGCGGCCCCGTGGGCGGCGAGGATGGGGGGATGACCGATCCCGCCGCGTCCGCCCCCTCCGCTCCCACCGATCCGGCTGAGGTGCTCGCCCTCTACCGCTCCCGCCGCGAGCAGATGGTGGTCATGCCGCAGGGCAACCTGGCGCTCGTCAACACGCAGTGGCTCGCCCACGACGCGGCGCCGCAGCCCGTGCACGGCATCGCGGGCACCTGGTCGCCCCTCGAACCCGGCGTCTCCGGCCTCCGGGTGCAGGCGTCGGCCGCCGACGGGATCCGCGTGGACGGGGTCCTCGTCGACGGCGAGGCCATCGTGCGCGGCCGTGACGACCCGAACCCGTCCGCGGTCGTCGCGAGCGACACCGTGTCCGCCTTCGTCATCGCGGACGAGGACGGCATGTACGCGTTGCGCGTCTGGGACGCGCAGTCCGACGCGATCCGCGACTTCGGCGGGATCGACGCGTTCCCGTACTCCGAGGAGTGGGTGGTCGAGGCCGACTTCACCCCCATCGAGGGCGGCCGGGCCATGGGCTTCGAGCACCTCAAGGACGACGGCGCCACCAAGGACAAGGTCGTTCCCGGGGAGATCACCTTCACGAAGGACGGCGTCGACTACGAGCTCGCCGCGTTCCGCGAGGGCCGCGCGCTCCTGCTGGTGTTCTCCGACGCGACGAGCGGCGACTCCACCTACGGCGTCGGCCGCTTCCTGATGGTCGCGCCCTCGCCCGACGGCACGATCACCCTCGACTTCAACCGCGCCTACCTGCCGCCGTGCGCGTTCAGCTACAACTTCAACTGCCCGATGCCGCCGAAGCAGAACCGCTTCACCGTGCCCATCGAGGCGGGGGAGAAGAACGTGCTCGCCACGGGCGGCGGCCTGCTCCACTAGGGGTCAGCGCGGCGCGTCCTCGCGGCGTGCCGGTCGTCCGCGGCGCGGCGCCGCGCCGAGCCCGGCGGGCCGCGACCCCCCGGCCCGTGCCGCCCGGATGCGCCGTTCCGCCGCGTCGAGGAAGGCGAGTCGCGCCGCGACCTGCGCCTCCTGCGCCTCGACGGCGAGCAGGCGCTCCAGCTGGACGTCGTCGGCATCCGCCTCCAGATCCTCGCGGAGCCGAGCCAGCGCCGCGGCCTCGTCCTGCGAGCTGGCCCGCTGGATCCGCACCACCTCGCCGGCGTCCGCGCCCGGGAGCGACAGCGCGAGCGCGACCTTGACGAGCAGCTCGTCGCGCCCGCCGACCCCGGCGACCGCGCCTCCGAGCCATGCGGCCACCTCGGCGCTGCCGGCCTCGGTGATCGTGTACGGGACGTGACCCGCCTCGTCGGTCGCGCCCTTGACGACGAGCCCGTCCCGTTCGAGCCGGTCGAGGGTGTTGTAGATCTGGCCGACGTTGAGCGGCACGGCGGTCCCGGTGCGCCGCGAGAACTCGGTGCGGAGCTGGTAGCCGTAGCAGGTGCCCTCGGTCAGGACGGCGAGGAGCGCATGCCGCACCGACATCCCCGCCCCGTCTCCCGGCCCCAACGGGCCGACACCCGCAGCCTAGGCATTCCCGGCATGCATCCCGGGGGGACCCGCCGAGACCGCCGATTCGCCGAACCGACCCGCTGCGGCGCGTCGCGCCCGCGATGTTGCCGACGCACAGGATCACCCGGCATGATGAGACCCGTCGGCGCTCGCGCCGGTCGCACCGGCAGGTGTGGAGCTCGTCCATCGCACGCAGATCGTTGGGGAAGACGCATCTGATCGGATGGAGGAGACCCATGGAAGCACCCGTCGCCAACTCAAGACCGGCTCGAGGAGTGCTCTACGTGCACTCCTCCCCTCGCGCGCTCTGCCCCCATGTCGAATGGGCAGCGGGTCGCGCGCTCGGTCACGCCGTGAACTTCACGTGGAACCCGCAGCCGGTGCTGAAGGGCGCCATGCGCGCGGAGTACTACTGGGAGGGCCCGGAGGGATCCGGCGCCGCCATCGCCAGCGGCCTCCGCGGCTGGGAGCACCTCCGCTACGAGGTCACCGAGGACGCCGGCCCGGGCCGCGACGGCGGAAGGTGGATGCACACGCCCGACCTCGGCGTCTTCTTCGCGCAGACGGACACGGCCGGCAACACGGTCATCCCCGAGGACCGCATCCGCTACGCCCTCGACGTCGCTGGCTCGAACACCCTCGAGCTGCACCGCGAGCTGCGCCTCGCCATGGGGCAGGCGTGGGACGACGAGCTCGAGGCCTTCCGCCACGCGAGCGACTTCAGCCCGGTCGTCTGGCTTCATAAGGTCGGCTGACCCGCTCCGCTCCCCGCGGACGGCTCCTCCCGCTCCGCCCCGCACGACGAGAGGCCCCGACCATCCGGTCGGGGCCTCTCGTCGTGCGTGCGACTAGACGCTGCGGAAGGCGATGACCGCGTTGTGCCCGCCGAAGCCGAACGAGTTGCTGATCGCGAGCAGGTCGCCGTCGCCGAGGGGGCGGGGCGACGTGACCACGTCGAGCGGGATGGCGGGGTCCTGCTCCGTGAGGTTGATGGTCGGGGGAGCGGTGCGCTCCGCCAGGGCCTTCACGGTGAAGACGGCCTCGATGGCGCCGGCGCCGCCGAGCAGGTGGCCGGTCGACGCCTTCGTGGCGCTCACGGGGATCCCGTGAACGGACTCGCCGAAGACGCGCTCGAGCGCCTTGTACTCGGCGATGTCGCCGACGGGCGTGCTCGTCGCGTGCACGTTGATGTGCGACACGTCGGAGCGCGAGTAGCCGGCGCCCTCGATGGTCTGGATCATGGCGCGGGCCGCGGCCGTGCCCTCCGGGTCCGGCGCGGTGATGTGGAAGGCGTCGCTCGTGACCGAGCCGCCGACGAGCTCGGCGTAGATGCGGGCGCCACGGGCCTTGGCGTGCTCCTCGGTCTCCAGGACGAGCGCGGCGCCGCCCTCGCCGAGGACGAAGCCGTCCCGTGCGATGTCGTACGGGCGCGAGGCGCGGGTGGGATCGTCGTTGCGCTTGGAGAGCGCCTGCATCGCGGCGAAGGACGCGATGGGGAGCGGGTGGATCGAGGCCTCGGAGCCGCCGGCGACGATGATGTCGGCCCGGCCTGCCTGGAGGTGCTCGTAGGCGCTGGCGATGGACTCGGTGCTGGAGGCGCAGGCCGACACGACGGTCTGGATGCCGGCGCGGGCGCCGAGGTCCATGCCGACCGCGGCCGCGGGGCCGTTCGGCATGAGCATCGGGACGGTCATGGGGAGGACCCGGCGGGGGCCCTTCTCGCGCAGCGTGTCCCACGCGTCGAGCAGGGTCCACACGCCGCCGATGCCGGTCGCCCAGTCCACGGCGAAGCGCAGCGGGTCGACATCGGGGGAACCCGCGTCGGCCCACGCCTCGCGGGCGGCCGTCAGGGCGAACTGGCTGGAGGGATCGAGGCGCTTGGTCTCGATGCGCTGCATCACCTCGGAGGACGGCACCTTGGCCTGTCCGGCGAACGTGACGGGGATCTCCCACTTCGCGACCCAGTCCTGCTCGAGGGTGCTGATGCCCGACTCGCCGCGGAGGAGCGCCTGCCAGGTGTCCTCGGCCATGCCACCGAGGGGCGACGTGGCGCCGATGCCGGTGACGACGATCTTCTTGGGGGTGGTCATGCGTGGCGTCTCCTCGACGTCAGGGGGAACGGGAGAGGGAGACGGCCGGCCCCGGATGCGGGACCGGCCGTCGTCCGCGCGATCAGGACTGCGCGTTGGTGATGAACGTGACCGCGTCGCCGACGGTCTTGAGGTTCTTGACTTCCTCGTCCGGGATCTTCACGTCGAACTTCTCCTCGGCGTTGACGACGATCGTCATCATCGAGATCGAGTCGATGTCCAGGTCGTCGGTGAACGACTTGTCCATCTCGACGGTGTCGGTGGCGATCCCGGTCTCGTCGTTGACGAGCTCGGCCAGGCCGGCCAGGACTTCTTCGGTGGACAGTGCCATGTGTATCTCCTCGTTGTTCGTGATGACCGGAACAGCTTATGGGGCGGTGGGGCTCAGGGCAGGACGACGACCTGCGCGCCGAAGACGAGCCCGGCGCCGAACCCGATCTGCAGGGCGAGGCCGCCGGAGAGCGACGGGTCCTCCTCGAGCAGGCGGTGGGTGGCGAGCGGGATCGACGCGGCGGACGTGTTGCCGGTGGTCGCGATGTCGCGCGCGATGGCGACGGACTCGGGCAGGCCGAGCTGCTTGGCGAACTCGTCGACGATGCGCATGTTGGCCTGGTGGGGGATGAACGCGGCGAGCTGCTCGGGTGCCACGCCCGCGCGGTCGAGGGCATCCTTGGCGACCTTCACCATCTCCCAGACCGCCCAGCGGAAGACCTTCTGGCCGTCCTGGCGGAGCGTGGGCCACGCGGATCCGTCGCGCATGCTCTTCAGCGTGCCGCTCATGCCGACCGCGTCCCAGTTGGAGCCGTCGGAGCCCCAGACGGTGGGCGAGATGCCGGGGGTGTCGCTCGGGCCGACGATCGCGGCGCCGGCTCCGTCGCCCAGCAGGAACGAGATGGAGCGGTCGGTGGGGTCGACGATGTCGGAGAGCTTCTCCGCGCCGACGACGAGCACGTACTCGGCGAGGCCCGACCGGATGAAGGAGTCGGCCTGCGCGATGCCGTACGTGTAGCCGGCGCACGCGGCCGAGATGTCGTAGGCGGGCGCCGGGTTCGCGCCGATGCGGTCGGCGAGGAGCGCGGCCATCGACGGCGTCTGCACGGTGTTGCTCACGGTGCTGACCAGGACGATGCCGATCTGCTCGGGGCGGATGCCCGCCTTCGCGATGGCCTCGAGCGACGCGGTGGTCGCCAGGTCGACGGCGTCGACGTCGGCGCCCGCGCGCTTCCGGGTGATGATGCCGGTGCGCTGGCGGATCCACTCGTCGGAGGAGTCGATCGGGCCCACGAGGTCGTCGTTCGGCACGTCGAGCTCGCCGCGGGCGGCGCCGAGGCCCCAGATGCGGGTGAAGCGCTCGACCACGGGCGCGGTCTGGATGGTGGGGCGGGGCTGGGCGGTCATGTCTGCCTGTTCGGTGTCGGGTGAGGCGGGATCAGGCGTGCGCGTCGAGCATGTCGATTGCCGCCGGGAGGTCGTCGGGCGTGGAGAGCGCGAGCGTCGGCAGGCCCTTGAGGCCGCGCTTGGCGAGGCCCGTCAGCGCACCGGCGGGGGCGACCTCGATGAGGCCGGTGACGCCGGCCGCGTCGAACGCCTCCATGCAGAGGTCCCAGCGCACGGGGCTCGCCACCTGGCCGACGATGAGGTCGAGGTACGCGGCGCCCGACTCGACCCGGCTGCCGTCGCGGTTCGTCCAGACGGGGAACCGCGGGTCGCGCGGGGCGAGCGGCGCGACGGCGGCACGCAGCGCGTCCACGGCGGGGGCCATGTGGTGCGTGTGGAACGCGCCGGCGACCTGGAGGGGGATGACGCGCGTGCCGCGGAGCGGCTCGGCCTGCAGCGCGGCGAGGGCCTCGGGTGCGCCGGCCACGACGATCTGGCCGCCGCCGTTGAAGTTGGCGGGCTCCAGGTCGAGCTCGGCGAGGCGGGCGAGGACGGCGTCCTGGTCGCCGCCGACGACCGCGCTCATGCCCGTGCGGGTGATCGCCGCGGCCTCGGCCATGGCGTCGCCGCGGGTGCGCACGACGCGCATCGCCTCGTCGTCCGTGAGGATGCCAGCCCCGGCGGCCGCGGTGATCTCGCCGACCGAGTGCCCGGCGATGCCGGCGACGTAGGCGTCACGCCCCTCCGCCAGGAGCGCGTGCAGGGCGACGATGCCCGCCGCCACGATGAGGGGCTGCGCGACGGCGGTGTCGCGGATGGTGTGGGCGTCCGACGTCGTGCCGTGCGTGACGAGGTCGAGGCCGGCGGCGTCGCCGAGCTCCCCCAGACGTCGCGCGTGCTCCGGGTGCTCGAGCCAAGGGGAGAGGAAGCCGGGCTTCTGCGAGCCCTGACCCGGGCAGACGACGATGATCATCCGTCCATCCTCCCGCTCGCGGAGGGGGAGGCCGGAGTCGACGTCCTACAGAGGATCCGCGACGACGTTGTGAGGGCTCCACACGCGATGAGCGTCACCGGGCCGCCTGCCGCTTCGGCCGCGCGCGCCCCGAGCCCTGCTGCTTCGGCACGGCGGTGCCGGCCTCGGCGATGCTGCCGATGATGAGCGCCGCCTGGAGGATGAGCGCCTCACGCGCGCCGGTGGCGTCCCAGCCGATGACGTCGGAGACCCGCTTCAGACGGTACCGGACGGTGTTGGGGTGCACGAACAGCTCGCGCGCCGTCGCCTCGAGGGAGCGGCCGGTGTCGAGGTAGCACCACAGCGTCGCGAGCAGCTCCGTGGAGTGCGCCTGCAGCGGCTTGTAGATGCGGTTGATGAGGGTGGAGCGCGCCAGCGGGTCGCCGGCGAGGGCGCGCTCGGGCAGCAGGTCGTCGGCGAGCGTCGGACGCGGCGCGTTCCGCCACGAGCGCGCGACCGCGAATCCGGCGAGGGCGGCGCGAGCGCTGCGCGACGCCTCGACGAGGCTCGGCACCTCGTGGCCGAGGACCAGGTGGCCGGAGCCGAAGCCCGGCTCCAGCTGCGTCGCGATCTCGAGGAACGCCACGGGCGGCGTCTCGGGGGCGGGCGCGTCGGGATCCGCCTGCGCGGGGGAGGCGCGCCCGATGACCAGGACGAGCCGGCTCCCCTGGACGCCGATGAGGACGTCCGCGTCGAGGTGCCGGGCCGTGCGGCGCAGCTGGTCGACGTCGAGCACCGCGGGCGCCGTGCCCACGAGGACCGACACCTCGCCGTGCCCGTGCCAGCCGAGGGCCGCGATGCGCGACGGCAGCTCGTCGTCGTACTCGCCCGAGAGGATGCTGTCGACCACGAGGGCCTCGAGCCGCGCGTCCCAGAGCCCGCGGGCCTCGGCGGCGCGCGCGTAGACGTCGGCCGCCGCGAAGGCGATCTCCCGCGAGTAGAGCAGGATCGCATCCCGCACCGTGCGGTGGCGGTCCCGCACGCGGTCCTCGACGACCTCCACCGTGACCCGGATGAGCTGCAGCGTCTGCTGCAGGCTCACCGAGCGGAGGAGCTCCCGCGGGGCCGCGCCGAACACGTCGGCGGCGATCCACGGCGTGGAGTCGGGGTCGTCGTACCAGTGGATGAACGACGTGATGCCGGCCTGGGCGACGAGGCCCACGGCGGACCGCCGCCCCGGCGGCATGTCGCCGTACCAGGGCAGCGTGTCCTCCAGCCGCTTGAGCGTCGCGCTCGCGAGCTCGCCCGACAGGGACCGGAGCCACGTCAGCGTCTCCGCCTTCGTCTCCCCGGTCTCCACGTCGGTGTCGTGCCGGTCGCTCGGGGTCACGTCAGGTCGGCGCAGCTCACGCCTCGCCGCCGGCCGACCCGGTGGTGCCGGCGTTCACGTCGAGGAGGCGGTACTTGTCGATCGCCCACTTCGGCGCGTCCTGGTCGACCTTCCCCTGCTTGGCGAGGCGCTGCAGCGTCTTCACGACCATGGACGGACCGTCGATGGCGAAGAAGCGGCGGGCGGCCGGACGGGTGTCCGAGAAGCCGAAGCCGTCGGCGCCGAGCGTCGAGTAGTCGCCCGGGACGAACTGCCGGATCTGGTCGGGGACCGCGTGCGAGAAGTCGGTGACCGCCACGAACGGGCCCTCGGCTCCGCGCAACTTCTCCTCCAGGTACGGGACCCGGATCTCGGAGTGCGGGTGCAGCAGGTTGTGCTCCTCCGCGGCCAGGCCGTCACGTCGCAGCTCGCCCCACGAGGTGACGGACCAGACGTCGGCGGAGACGCCCCAGTCGTCGGCGAGGAGCTTCTGCGCCTCGAGCGCCCACGGGACCGCGACGCCGGACGCCATGAGCTGCGCCTTCGGGCCGTCGATCCAGCCGTCCTTGAGCTTGTACACGCCGCGGACGATGCCGTCCACGTCCACGCCCTCGGGCTCGGCCGGGTGGATGATCGGCTCGTTGTACACCGTGAGGTAGTACATGACGTTCGGGTCCTCGTGCTCGCCGCCGTACATCCGCTCGAGGCCGGTGCGCACGATGTGGCCGATCTCGTAGGCGTACGCCGGGTCGTACGAGACGACCGCGGGGTTCGTCGCCGACAGGACCAGCGAGTGCCCGTCCGCGTGCTGGAGGCCCTCGCCCGTGAGCGTGGTGCGACCGGCGGTGGCGCCGATGAGGAAGCCGCGCGCCATCTGGTCGCCGGCCGCCCAGATCGCGTCGCCCGTGCGCTGGAACCCGAACATCGAGTAGAAGACGTAGATCGGGATGAGCGGCTCGCCCTGCGTCGAGTACGTGGTGCCGAGGTTGGTGAACGCCGCCAGGGCGCCCGCCTCGTTGATGCCCACGTGCACGATCTGGCCCTGCGGGCTCTCCTTGTAGGAGAGCAGCAGCTCGCGGTCGACCGACGTGTAGTGCTGGCCGTTCGGGTTGTAGATCTTCGCCGTCGGGAAGAAGGCGTCGATGCCGAACGTGCGGGCCTCGTCCGGGATGATCGGGACGACGCGGTTGCCGAAGTCCTTGGCGCGGATGAGGTCCTTCAGCAGACGCACGAACGCCATGGTCGTGGCGATCTCCTGGGTGCCGGAGCCCTTCTTCGAGATCCGGTACGCGGAGTCGTCGGGCAGCGAGATGGCCGTGTGGGCCGTGCGGCGCTCGGGGGAGTACCCGCCGAGGGCGCGACGGCGCTCCTGCATGTACTGGATCGCCTCGTCGTCCTGGCCGGGGTGGTAGTACGGCGGCAGGTACGGGTTCTCCTCGAGCTGCGCGTCCGTGATCGGCACCCGCATCTCGTCGCGGAACTGCTTGAGGTTGTCGAGCGTGAGCTTCTTCATCTGGTGGGTCGCGTTGCGGCCCTCGAAGCTCGGGCCGAGGCCGTAGCCCTTGACGGTCTTCGCGAGGATGACCGTGGGCTGGCCCGTGTGCTCGCTCGCCGCCTTGAACGCCGCGTAGACCTTGCGGTAGTCGTGCCCGCCGCGCTTGAGGTTCCAGATCTGGTCGTCGGTGTAGCCCTCGACGAGCTTCGCGGTGCGCTCGTCGCGCCCGAAGAAGTTCTCGCGGATGTAAGCGCCGCTCTCGGCCTTGAAGGTCTGGTAGTCGCCGTCGGGCGTGCGGTTCATCAGGTCGAGGAGCGCGCCCTCGGTGTCGCGGGCGAGCAGGTCGTCCCACTCGCGGCCCCAGACGACCTTGATGACGTTCCAGCCGGCGCCGCGGAAGAAGCTCTCGAGCTCCTGGATGATCTTGCCGTTGCCGCGGACGGGCCCGTCGAGTCGCTGCAGGTTGCAGTTGATGACGAAGTTCAGGTTGTCGAGCTTCTCGTTCGCCGCCACCTGGAGCTGGCCGCGGCTCTCGACCTCGTCCATCTCGCCGTCGCCGAGGAAGGCCCAGACCTGCTGGTCGGACGCGTCCTTGATGCCGCGGTTGGTGAGGTACTTGTTCGCCTGAGCCTGGTAGATCGCGTTGATGGGGCCGAGGCCCATCGAGACCGTGGGGAACTGCCAAAACTCCGGCATGAGGCGGGGGTGCGGGTACGACGACAGGCCGCCGCCCTCGTGGCTCTTCTCCTGGCGGAAGCCGTCGAGCTGGTGCTCGCTCAGGCGGCCCTCGAGGAAGGCGCGCGCGTAGGTGCCGGGCGACGCGTGGCCCTGCACGAAGACCTGGTCGCCGCCGCCGGGGTGGTCCTGGCCGCGGAAGAAGTGGTTGTAGCCGACCTCGTAGAGGGCGGCCGAGGAGGCGTACGTGGCGATGTGGCCGCCGACCGCGATGCCGGGGCGCTGGGCCCGGTGCACCGTGACTGCCGCGTTCCAGCGGATCCACGCGCGGTACCGGCGCTCGAGCTCCTCGTCACCGGGGAAGTCGGGCTCGTTCTCCGGCGCGATGGTGTTGATGTAGTCCGTGGTCGGGACCATCGGCACACCCAGGTGCAGCTCCTTCGAGCGCTTGAGGAGGCTGAGCATGACGTCGCGTGCGCGACCCCGGCCCTGCGTCTCGACGAGCCCGTCGAGGGACTCGTTCCATTCGGCGGTCTCTTCCGGATCCTGGTCGGTGTGGTTCACCGAGTACGGATCCTGGTCGTTGACAGTCACCCTCGACCTCTTCCTGTGGTGTGCAGACATCGTCTTCGGTGCCACGGGGCTCGAAGGGTGCGAGACCGCGCGTACGCCAGGAGCCAGCCTACCCATGCGGACCGACGGTGACGGACGGGGCCCGCCGGGCTGCCGCGGGCCGCGGCCCGTCGGGTCAGGACGCGGCGGGCGGAGCTGGACATCCCTGTCCCCCGGCGTAGGATCGACCCTCGTGCCAGACAGGGGACATCTGCCGGCACGGAAGGATCCGCACCCCATGGCCCTGGCCAACGACACACAGGCTCCCGACTTCGAGCTCGCCAACCAGTTCGGCGAGCGGGTCCGGTTGAGCGAGTACCGCGGGCACCGCGCGGTCGCCCTCGTCTTCTTCCCGCTGGCCTTCTCCGGCACCTGCACGGGGGAGATGTGCCAGCTCGAGGAGAACCTCGGCCTCTTCGCCGACAGCCGCGTGGAGCTCATCGGCATCAGCGTCGACAGCAAGCACACGCTGCGCGCCTGGGCCCAGCAGCAGGGCATCGACTTCCAGCTCCTCGCCGACTTCTGGCCGCACGGCCAGGTGGCCAAGGAGTACGGCGTGTTCCTCGAGGAGAAGGGCTTCGCGAACCGCGCGACCTTCCTCATCGACACCCGGGGCATCATCCGCGGCAGCTTCATCACGGCACCCGGCGAGGCGCGCGAGCTCGAGGCGTACCGCTCGGCGATCCGCGACCTGGCCCTCGTCCCGGCCTGACCGGCGCGCGTCCCCGCGCGTCCCGCCGGGGCGGCTTCAGTCGAGGATGTTGACGGCGCGCGCGATGACGAGCGCGAGGATCACGAAGCCGGCGAACGCCTGCAACGACATGAGGCCCTTGGCCCGGTGGCTGAGCGGCATGGTGTCGGTCGGGCTGTACGCCATCGAGTTCGTGAGCGAGAAGTACGCGTAGTCGACGAAGCCGGGCACCCAGTCCGCGTGCTCGGACGAGCGGCGGGCGACCTCGGACACGGCGCCCCCGTCCTCATCCTGGGGGAAGCGGAAGTCGGCGGGCGCGAGCGCCGCGCGGGCGTGCGTCCGACGGGCCACCGGACCGCCGCGATCCAGCTCCCAGTAGACGAGCGCGAAGGCCAGCACGTTCGTCGTCCACACCTGCAGCGCCGTGAGCAGGAGCTCCGCACCCGCCTCCGAGGCGTCGACCAGCGCGACCACCAGGGCGACGAGGCTGACCTGGTTCGCGACCAGCAGGAGCCCGCCGAGGGCGAGGCCGAGCCCGCGCGACCAGGCCGTCTCCCGGTCGAGGCGCCGCGGGTTGAGGGCGACCAGCGGCACGAGGAGGGCGACGGCGACGGCGACCACCGCGATCCGCGCGCCGGCGGGCACGGCGGTCGGCGCGACGCCGTACAGCGCGACCGCGGCGAGCAGGCCGACCGCGGCGGGCCAGCGGGACTCGGCGACCGTGCGGCGCGAGGGGTGGGTGGGCACGGGGGAGAGGCTACGGCGATCCCCGACGGCGGCGCCGGGACGCGCCGACGCGGTCGGCTAGCATGGCGGGGCGCCGGATCCCCGGCCGTCAGGGGCCTTTAGCTCAGTTGGTAGAGCGCCACGTTTACACCGTGGATGTCGTCGGTTCGAGCCCGGCAGGGCCCACCTCACGTGTCGTCCCCACGGCGACCGGCGTCGTGCCGCGCAGGTCCGCGAGCCCGCGCACCAGCAGGTCCACCCCGAAGCGGAAGCCCTCGGCCGACTCGCGCCGCGCGCGTGCGGACGGCGCCGGCTGCACGACGCCGAGCCGTGCGAGCTGGTCCCGCTGCTGCTCGTGCGCCACGTGGCCGAGCACGAAGTGGAGGAGCGCCGCGGCGGCGCGCGCGGTGTCCGCCTCCCCGATGCCCGCCGCGGCCACGGCGTCGGCCAGCGCGCGACGCGCGGCCGACGAGCCGAGCCCGAGGACCGTCGTGCTCGCGACCACCTCCGCGCCGTCGCGGTGCGCGAGGAGCGCGGCCCGCAACGCACCCGCCTCGTCCTGCACCCGCTCGTCCCACGGGCGCTGCCCCCGCGGGCGGCGCGGACGGTGCGCGGCGGACTCGGCGACGATCCGGTCGGCCACCTCGGCGAGGAGCCCCTGCTTGTCGGGGAAGTGCCAGTAGAGCGCGCTCGGCTGCACCTGCAGCGCGGCGGCCAGGCGGCGCATGGTGAGGTCGGGGAGGCCGTGCTCGTCGAGGATCCCGAGGGCAGCCCGGGCCACGTCGTCGCGGGTGTGCCCCCTGCCGCCGCGCGCCCCCGCCATGCCGCCACTATAGTGAACGGCGTTCAGGTGAACGCCGTTCAGGAGCGTCCCGAGGCCGAGGAGCAGCATGACCACGTCGCCGTCCGTCCCCGAGGACCGCGCCTCGCGCGTCGACGCCACCGACCTCGCCCGCGTCGCCGTCCTCGCCGCGGTCATCGCGGTGCTCGGCCTGCCGGGCGGCATCAGCGTCCTCGGCGGCGTGCCCATCACGGCCCAGACCCTCGGGGTGATGCTCGCCGGGGCGATCCTCGGACCATGGCTCGGCGCGCTGTGCATCCTGGTGCTGCTCGCGCTCGTCGCCGTCGGCCTGCCCCTCCTCGCGGGCGGCACGGGCGGCATCGGCGTCTTCGCCGGACCGACCGCCGGGTACCTCCTGGGCTGGATCCTCGGCGCGCTCGTCGTCGGGGCCCTCGTCCACCTCGGCGGGCGGAAGCCCGCCCTCGTCCGCACCGCCGTCGCCATGGTGGCCGGGGGCATCCTGGCGATCTACGCCCTCGGGATCCCCGTGCAGAGCGCCGTCACGCGCCTCCCGCTCGTCGAGACCGCCACCACGAGCCTCGTGTTCCTCCCGGGCGACCTCATCAAGGCCGCCATCGCCACGGGCATCGTGATGACCCTCGTGCGCGGCTACCCGCGGGCCTTCCGGCGGCGGGCCGGATGGACCCGCACCCCGTCCCGGACCTCCGCGGCATCCGGCGCGTGACCGGCGCCGCCCTCCGCCTGGACGCCGTCGGCGTGCGCCTCGGCGACGTGGACGTCCTGACCGACGTCACGCTGGACCTCGACGCCCGCACCGTCGCCGTCATCGGCGAGAACGGATCCGGCAAGAGCACCTTCGCGCGGCTGGTCGGCGGGCTCGTGGCGCGCTCGTCCGGCGACGTCCGGGTGCTGGGGCTGGATCCCGCGCGCGACGCCCGGGAGCTGCGACGGCGGGTCGCGCTGGTGTTCAGCAACCCGGACGCGCAGATCGTGATGCCCACCGTCCGCGAGGACGTCGCCTTCTCGCTGCGGTCCGAGCGCCTGGCGCGGGATCGCACCGCCGCCCGGGTGGCGGACGCCCTCGCCCGCTTCGGGCTCTCCGACCTCGCCGACCGCCCGTCGCACGACCTGTCCGGCGGGCAGAAGCAGCTGCTCGCGCTCGCGGGCGCGTTCGTGCGCCGGCCCGAGCTCGTGATCGCCGACGAGCCCACCGCCTACCTCGACGCCCGCAACGCGCGCCGTGTCGCCGACCACCTCTTCGAGGAGGGCCACCGCCTCGTGCTCGTCACGCACGACCTCGCCGTCGCCCGTCGCTGCGACGCCGCCGTGCTGTTCGCCGGCGGCCGGCTGACGCGCGTCGGCACGCCCGCCGAGGTCGTCGCCGAGTACGAGGCGCTGCTCCGATGACGATGGCAGGGCGGGCACCGGGTCGCCTGGCCCGCATGCGGACGGGGCCGAAGGCGCTCCTCCTCGCCGTCGTCGTGCTGGCGGTCTCCCTCCTGCCGTCCACGTGGGCGGGCGCGGCCCTGGCGACCGGGGCGGCGGTGCTCGCCTACGCCTCCGCGGGCCTCGGCGACGGCCGGCTCGGGCTCCGCGCCCTGGCGTCGCAGCTGCGGGCGGTGCGGTTCCTCCTCCTGTTCACGCTCGTCTGCCAGGGAGTGCTGCTGGGCCCGGAGCCGGCGGTCGCGAACACGGCACGCGTCGCGACGGCGATCGCGATCCCCGGACTCCTCGTGCTCACGACGCCGACGACCGCGCTCCTCGACGCCGTCGAGCGCGGCCTGCGTCCGCTGGCCCGGCTGGGGGTCGACACCGAGCGCGTCGCGCTGCTCATGACCGTCACGGTCTCGACCGTCCCCGTCCTGGCGCGCCTCGCCGGGGACGTGCGCGACGCGCAGCGCGCCCGCGGCGGACGCGCCGACCTGCGGACCTTCGTCGTGCCGTTCCTCGTCGTCGCCCTCAAGCACGCGGACGACCTCGGCGACGCCCTGACCGCACGCGGCGTCCGCTGACCGCGGCCCGCCCCGGGCGACCGCGGTGGCCGCGCATCCGCTCACGCATGCGTTCGCGCACTCACGGTCCGTTGCCGCTACTGTGCAGTCATGAGCCCCGAGAAGGTCGAGGACGCGGCCTCCTGGTCCGTGGTCGACGCCGCGACCCACGGGTCGAGCACCCACCCCGGATCGGCCCAGCGCGCGCTCTGGCCCCTCGAGCCCCTCGTCCCCTCGATGGGCGACGACGACGACCCTCGCGCCGCCCGCTCCAGCGGACGCTGATCCGCACCCGCGCGCGCCGGGCCGCCACCGGCGCTTCGTTACGATGGGCGACGTGATCCCCATCCTCGCCGACGCCGTCCGAGCCGTCGAGGACGCCTGGCCTCCCGCCGGCGCGTCCGACTGGGACTCCTCGGGCCTCGTGAGCGGCGATCCCCGTCGTCCCGTGCGGCGGATCCACCTGGCCGTCGACGCGGTCCGCGCGACGGTCGACGAGGCGGTCGCCGCTGACGCCGACCTCCTGCTCGTGCACCACCCGCTGCTCCTGCGCGGCGTGACGACCATCGCCGAGACCGGCTACAAGGGCGCGCTCCTCGCCGACCTCGTGCGCGCCGACTGCGCGCTGTACGCGGCCCACACCACGGCCGACGTCGTCGAGGACGGCACCTCCGGCCGCCTCGCGGCCCTGCTCGGCCTGCTCCCGGAGACGCTGCGGCCCCTCGAGCCCGCCGAGGGCGGCGTCCGCGGCATCGGCCGCGTGGGCGACCTCCCCGCCCCCACCACGCTCGGGCGGCTGGCCGGCGAGCTCGCGCGGATCCTCCCGCCGACCGCCACGGGGATCCGCGCGGCCGGCCCCTACGACGCCCCGGTCACCCGCGTCGCGCTCTGCGGCGGCGCCGGTGACTCGCTCCTCGGCGCCCCCGAGGTCCAGGCGGCCGACGTCTACATCACCTCCGACCTCCGTCACCACCCGGCGAGCGAGGCCCGCGAGGCCGCCGTCCAGCGGGGAGGCGGACCCTGCCTCATCGACACGTCGCACTGGGCCAGCGAGTGGCTCTGGCTCGACGCCGCCGCCGACACCTTGCGGCAGGCGCTGCCGGACGTCGAGGTGACGGTGAGCGACATCCGCACCGACCCCTGGGACTTCGTCGTCACGCAGTGACGACCCGCGGCCCCGGCCGCACCCGCACCACCGGCAGGCGCGCCCGCCGCGCCGCCCGCACCACGAGAGGGAGAGCATGAAAGCCGATCCGAGCATCCAGAAGGAGCTCCTCGACCTGCAGGAGATCGACACCCGGCTCACGCACCTGAAGCGCCAGCTCGGCCAGCTCCCGCAGCTGAAGGAAATCGACGCCCTCCAGCGCGAGATGGAGCTCGTCCGACGCCGCCTCGGCGAGCGGACGGGCGTCGTCGAGGACGCGCAGACCGAGCTCGCCCGCATCGAGTCCGACGTGGCCGTGGTGCAGGCCCGCATGGACCGCGACCGGACCCGCATCGAGGCCGGCGGCAGCTCCAAGGACGTGCAGGCGCTCGAGCGCGAGCTCGAGTCGCTCCTCCGCCGACGCGGCACCCTCGAGGAGGTCGAGCTCGAGGTGATGCAGCGGCTCGAGGAGGCGCAGGCGGCGCAGGCCGAGGTGGTCGTCGAGCGCGACGGCCTGGCGCAGCGGCTCGCCGCGGCCGAGGCGGAGCGCGACGCCGCCGCCGTCGAGCTGCGCGTCCAGGCGGAGCAGGCGCAGAAGGACCGCGACGCGCTCGCGCCCCGGTTCCCCGAGGACCTCCTCGCCCTGTACGAGAAGCAGCGCGCCCGCTATGGCGTGGGCGCCGCCATGCTGCAGCGCGGCATCTCGCTCGGCAGCAACATCGCGCTCCACCAGAGCGACCTCGACGCGCTTCGGAAGCGGGCGCCCGACGACGTCGTGATCGACCCCGAGAGCAACGCCATCCTCGTGCGCACGGACGAGTCCGGCCTCTAGCGGGAGGACCGCCCGGGCGCCTGCCCTAGACTCGTCCCCGCGGATGGGTCGGCAAGACGGTCGCGCCGCGGAGGATCCCGAGAGGGGGAGACCGCGTCGAGGAACGTCCGGGCTCCGCAGAGCAGGGCGGTGGGTAACACCCACCCGGGGCGACCCGCGAGACAGTGCAACAGAGAGCAGACCGCCCGCCGCGCGAGCGGCGGGTGAGGGTGAAACGGCGGTGTAAGAGACCACCAGCGGCCCGAGTGATCGGGTCGGCTATGCAAACCTCGCCCGGAGCAAGGTCGAACAGGGGACGCACAGGCTGCTCGTCCAGTCCCCGGGTAGACCGCTGGAGGGCTGCGGTGACGCAGCTCCGAGATAGATGGCCGTCCAAGGTGCTCCGGCACCGGGACAGAACCCGGCGTATCAGCCGGCCCATCCGCATCCGCACGACGAAGCGGCCGGATCCCCTCGGGGATCCGGCCGCTTCGTCGTGCGCCGTCGGCGCGGGTTCAGTCCTCGGGCTTCGCCTTGTCGACGAGCTCGGCGGCGGGATCGTGCGGGCTCACGCCGGCCGCGTGGGCGGCGAGGGCCGCGGCGCCCATGATGCCGGCGTTGTTCCGCAGCTCGGCGGGCACGATGGGCGTGCGCAGGCGGAGCAGCGGCAGGAAGTGCTTGTGGTTCTTCGACACGCCGCCGCCCACGATGAACAGCTCCGGCCACATGAGCTTCTCGAGCTGGCCGTAGTACACCTGCAGCCGCGCGGCCCAGCGCTTCCAGTTGAGGTGCGCCCGCTCCTTGGCGGCGTACGACGCGCGGCGCTCGAAGTCGCGGCGGCCTGCGACGTCCATGTGGCCGAGCTCGGCGTTGGGGATGAGCACGCCGTCGTGGATGAGGGCGGTGCCGATGCCCGTGCCGAGCGTCGTCATGATCACGAGGCCGCGCACGTCCTTGGCGGCGCCGTAGCGCGCCTCGGCGTAGCCGGCGGCGTCGGCGTCGTTGACGAAGGTGATGCCGAGGCCGAGCCGCTCCTCGAACAGCTTCTCGGCCTCGAGACCGATCCACGTGGGGGAGACGTTCGCGGCCGACATGGTCGTGCCGTGGACGATCGCCGCGGGGAAGCACACGCCGAGGGGGGTGCCCGCCGGGACGTCGCCGAGCGCCTCGATGATCTGCTTCACCGTGGCCACGATGTCCTCGGGCTCGCCGCCCTGGGGCGTCGGCAGCTTGACGCGCTCGCTGCGCAGCTCGCCCGTCGCGACGTCCACGATGGCGCCCTTGATGCCGGTCCCGCCGATGTCGATGCCGATTGCGGTCGTCGCGTCGTCGCTCATGCAAGCGACCCTACCGGCTCGTCCGCCCCGTCCCGGCCCGCGCGCGCGAGGCGGACGGGCCTAGCATCGGCAGCATGAGCGACAGCGACGAGAAGTACTGGTACGACGACCGCACGGGCGAGGTCGAGAAGGGGATGCTGTCCCCGGGAGCCCACCGGATCGGCCCGTTCGCCACGGCGGAGGAGGCGGCGAGGGCACCCCAGCGGCTGCGCGAGCGCGCCGAGCAGTGGGCCGCGGAGGAGCGCGGCGAGGACTGAGGCGGCGCGGCCCCTGGCGACCGCGCGTCAGTCGGAGTAGCTCTCCGCCTCGGACGGGAACGCGCCGGAGACGACGTCGTCCCGGTAGCGGGTGGCGGCGTCGAGCAGGACCGCGCGCATGTCCGCGTAGCGACGCACGAAGCGCGGCACGCGACCCGAGGTGAGGCCGGCGAAGTCGGTCCAGACGAGGATCTGGCCGTCGGTGCCGTTCCCCGCGCCGATGCCGATCGTGGGGATCCGCAGCTCCGCGGTGACGCGGCGCGCGATCTCCTGCGGCACCATCTCCAGCACGACGGCGAAGGCGCCCGCGTCCTCGACGGCGCGCGCATCGGCGAGCAGCGCCTCGGCGGCGTCGCCGCGGCCCTGGATGATGTGGCCCCCCAGCCCGTGCTCGCTCTGCGGGGTGAAGCCCACGTGGCCCATCACGGGGATGCCGGAGGAGACGACCCGGCGAATCTGCTCGGCGCTGCGCACCCCGCCCTCGAGCTTGACCGCGTGGGCGCGCGCCTCCTTCATGAAGCGCACGGAGGTGGCGAGCGCCTGGTCGGGGCCCGACTCGTAGGAGCCGAACGGCAGGTCCGCCACGACGAGCGCGCGCTGGGCGGACGCGGCGACGGCGCGCGCGAGCGGGATCAGCTCGTCGACCGTGACGGGGACGGTCGTGTCGTAGCCGAGCACGGTGTTGCCGGCGGAGTCGCCGACGAGCAGGAAGTCGATGCCGGCCTCGTCGAAGACGCCGGCCGTGAGCATGTCGTAGCTCGTGAGGCCCGTGATCCGCAGCCCCTGCTCCTTGGCCCGGGCGAAGTGCCGGATGCGCACGCGCTTGGGCGGCGCCGCGGGCTCCGACGGCAGGCGGGCGGGCTCGGGCGGGGTGACGGCAGCGTCGGGGCTCTGCATGTCACGGAGTCTACGGCGGGCCCCGTCGGGGCTCGGTCCGACCCCTGGCCAGCCGGTAGGTTGGACTCCGACGAGAGGGTGGTGGATGGACAAGCAGCGTGACTTCGTCCTGCGGACGATCGAGGAGCGCGGGATCAAGTTCGTGCGCCTGTGGTTCACCGACGTGACCGGCACCCTGAAGTCGGTGGCGATCGCCCCGGCCGAGGTGGAGGGGGCGTTCGCGGAGGGCCTCGGGTTCGACGGCTCCGCCATCGAGGGCCTCACCCGCTCGTACGAGGCCGACATGCTGGCCCACCCGGATCCGACGACGTTCCAGATCCTCCCGTGGCGCGGCGAGATCGACCCCACGGCGCGCATGTTCTGCGACATCTCCACGCCCGACGGCCAGCCCGCCATCGCGGATCCGCGCAACGTGCTCAAGCGCACGCTGGAGAAGGCGGCCGACCGCGGCTTCACGTTCTACACGCACCCCGAGATCGAGTTCTACCTCCTCAAGTCGAGCGAGTTCGGCGTCGACGGCCCGGAGCCGGTCGACGCGGCGGGCTACTTCGACAACGTCCCGGGCGGCACGGCGCACGACTTCCGCCGCCGCTCGGTGCGCATGCTCGAGGACCTCGGCATCTCCGTGGAGTTCAGCCACCACGAGGCGGGCCCCGGCCAGAACGAGATCGACCTCCGGTACGCCGACGCGCTGACCACCGCGGACAACATCATGACGTTCCGCACGGTCATCAAGGAGGTGGCGATCGAGCAGGGCGTCTACGCGACCTTCATGCCGAAGCCCCTCGCGGCGAAGCCCGGCAGCGGGATGCACACCCACATGTCGCTCTTCGAGGGCGACGTAAACGCGTTCTACGCGTCCGGCGCCGAGTACCAGCTCTCCACCATCGGCCGCCAGTTCATCGCGGGGCTGCTCCGGCACGCGCCCGAGATCACGGCCGTCACGAACCAGTTCGTGAACTCGTACAAGCGGCTCTGGGGCGGCGGCGAGGCGCCGAGCTTCGTCACGTGGGGCCACAACAACCGCTCCGCGCTCGTGCGCGTGCCGCTGTACAAGCCCAACAAGGGCAACAGCTCCCGCGTCGAGTACCGCGCCATCGACTCGGCGGCCAACCCGTACCTCTCGTTCTCGCTCATGCTGGCCGCCGGCCTCAAGGGCATCGAGGAGGGCTACGAGCTCCCGCCCGAGGCCGAGGACAACGTCTGGAGCCTCAGCGACGCCGAGCGTCGTGCCCTCGGCTACGCGCCGCTGCCCTCGAGCCTCGACCACGCCATCCAGCTGATGGAGCGGTCCGAGCTCGTCGCCGAGACGCTCGGGGAGCAGGTGTTCAACTACGTCCTGCTCAACAAGCGGCAGGAATGGCGCGACTACCGCGCCCAGGTGACGCCGTACGAGCTGCGCTCGAACCTCGAGATGCTCTGACGCGGATCCCCGTCCGACGCCCCCGCACCGACATCCGACGACGAGGCCGGAGCCCCCGATGAGACGCGGACAGACCCTGACCGGCGCGCTCGCGCGCGCCGGCTTCGCCCGGCTGAGCGAGGTCGGCGCCACCCTCGCGGAGGTCGCCGGGCTGTCGGGCTGGGCCGAGTCCGACGTAGTCGACGCGCTCACGCCGAGCGCGGATCCCGATGCGGCCCTCGACGCGCTCGTGTCCCTGCTGCGCGTCGACCCGGAGCGCACGCGGGCCGTCCTCGCCGACGACGACGCACGGCACCGCCTCGCGCGCGTCCTCGGCTCGTCGCACGGCCTGGCCGACTTCCTCGTCCGGCACCCGGAGGAGCTCGACGCGTTCGCGCAGCCCCTGTCGCACCTCCCGGCGCCCGACGACGTCCGGGAGCGCATGCTCGACGCCGTGGGTGCGGTCGACGGCGTGGCCGGCGTCACGGGTACGGAGGCGCGCGCCGCGCTGCGCATCCGCTACCGCGCCCTCGTCGCCCGGGTGGCGGCCTGGGACCTCGTGCACCCGGATCCGCTCGTCGCCGTCCGCCCGGTGACCGCCGCCCTCGCCGACCTCGCCGGCGCGGCGCTCGAGGCCTCGCTCGCCGTCGCGCGCGCCGAGCTCTCCGTCCCCGGCACGTTCGGGCGGGCGCGACCGGAGGAGATCCGGGCGACGCGCCTCGCGGTCATCGGCATGGGCAAGGCGGGCGCCCGCGAGCTCAACTACGTGAGCGACGTCGACGTGATCTTCGTGGCCGAGGCCGCCACCGACGCCGAGGGCGAACCGCTCATCGAGGCGCACCGCGCGGTCGAGCTCGCGACGCGCCTCGCCGTCCTCACGATGCGCGGCATCGACGAGCACGAGATCGAGCCGGCCCTGTGGGAGGTGGACGCGAACCTGCGCCCCGAGGGCAAGGCCGGCGCGCTCGTCCGCACGCTCGACTCGCACCTCGCGTACTACGACCGCTGGGCGAAGGACTGGGAGTTCCAGGCGCTGCTGAAGGCGCGGCCGCTGGCCGGCGACGCCGAGCTGGGGGAGCGCTACGCCAACGCCGTGTCGCCGCTCGTCTGGTCGAGCGCGTCCCGCGAGGGCTTCGTCGGCCAGGTGCAGCGGATGCGCACGCGCGTCACGGACAACATCCCCGTCGAGCAGCTGCACCAGCAGATCAAGCTCGGACCCGGCGGGATCCGCGACATCGAGTTCACCGTGCAGCTCCTGCAGCTGGTCCACGGCCAGACCGACGAGGAGGTCCGGCACCGCGGCACCCTGCCCGCCCTCGTGGCCCTCGCCGACGCGGGCTACATCGGCCGGACCGAGGCCGGCGACTTCGCGCGCGACTACCGGTACCTGCGGCTGCTCGAGCACCGTCTGCAGCTCGACCGGCTGCACCGCACGCACCTCATGCCCACAGACGAGGAGCGGCTGCGCGTGCTCGCCCGGAGCACCGGGCTCGACGCCCGGGCCGAGGAGCTCGTCGCGCGCTGGACCGCCACCAAGGCGCGGGTGCGCTCCCTGCACGAGCGCCTCTTCTACCGGCCGCTGCTGGCGGCCGTGGCGTCGCTCCCCGAGGAGACGCTCGCGCTGACGAGCGACCAGGCCGCCGCCCGCCTGTCCGCCATCGGGTTCGTCGACGCGCGCGGGGCCCTCGGGCACATCCGGGCGCTGACGCAGGGGGTCTCCCGCAGCTCCGCCATCCAGCGCCACCTGCTGCCCGTCCTGCTGCAGTGGTTCGCGGACGGCCCGGATCCCGACCACGGACTGCTCGCGTTCCGCCGGCTCAGCGAGGCGCTGGGGGAGGCGACGTGGTTCCTCCGCATGCTGCGCGACTCCTCGGGCGCGGCGCAACGGCTGGCGCAGGTGCTCTCCGGGTCCCGCTACGTCTCCGAGCTGCTCGACCGCGTGCCCGAGGCGGCCGCGTGGCTCGCGCGCGACGAGGACCTCCGGCCGCGCACCTGGGCGGCGCTCGAGGAGGAGGCCGTCGCGACGGTCAACCGGCACCCGACCGCGGATGCCGCGGCGGCGGCCCTCCGCACCCTGCGCCGCCGCGAGATCCTGCGGCTCGCCATCGGCGCGATCGTGGGCGTCACGCACGTCGAGACGCTCGGCCCGTCGCTCGCCGACATCACCACGGCGACGCTGCGCGGCGTGATGCGCGCCATCCGCCGCGAGGACGGGCCCTGGCCCGAGTTCGCCGTCGTGGCGATGGGCCGGTACGGCGGCGCGGAGCTCGGCTTCGGATCCGACGCCGATGTGATGCACGTCTACCGTCCCATCGCCGGCATGGACCCCGAGCTCGCCCAGCGGCGGGCCCAGCTCATCGTCGCCGAGCTGACCCGCCTCACGGACGACACGCGGCTGCCGCTCGACCTCGACACCGGCCTGCGTCCCGAGGGCCGCAACGGGCCGGTCGTCCGCTCCTTCGCGTCGTACCGCGCGTACTACGAGCGCTGGTCGCTCACGTGGGAGGCGCAGGCGCTCCTGCGGGCCCGCGGCGTCGTGGGCGACAGCGGCCTCATCGCGGACTTCACGGAGCTCGCCGACCGGTTCCGCTACCCGGAGGGCATCGGGGACGCGGACGTGCGGGAGATCAAGCGGATCAAGGCGCGGGTGGAGGCCGAGCGGCTGCCGCAGGGCGCCGATCCCACCCGGCACCTCAAGCTCGGGCGCGGCTCGCTGAGCGACGTGGAGTGGCTCGTCCAGCTGATCCAGCTGCAGCACGCACATGCCCACCCGGCCCTCCGGACGCCGACCACGCTCGGCGCGCTCGCGGCCGCCGACGCCGGGCTCCTCTCGGCCGATGACGCCGAGCGCCTGCGCGAGGCCTGGCTCCTCGCCTCCCGGGTCCGTTCCGCGATGACCCTCTGGACGAACCGCACCGCCGACGTGCTGCCGGCCGACCGCGCCGCCCTCGACGCGATCGCGCGCCTGCTGGAGTACCCGCCCGGATCCGCGAGCGTGCTCGAGGAGGAGTACCTGGGCGTGACG
This sequence comes from Clavibacter zhangzhiyongii, assembly GCF_014775655.1. Taxonomy (NCBI): domain Bacteria; kingdom Bacillati; phylum Actinomycetota; class Actinomycetes; order Micrococcales; family Microbacteriaceae; genus Clavibacter; species Clavibacter zhangzhiyongii. Next base: position 1,669,064 of record NZ_CP061274.1, read on the forward strand.
CGCCGCTCGCGGGCCGTCTTCGAGCGGCTCTTCTACGGGCTCGACGAGCGTCCGGAGCCGCGCGGCGCCTGATCTCTGCGCGGGGAGGGCCGGCACGACGACGGGCCGCCCTCCCGGAGGAGGACGGCCCGTGGGTCACGCACCCCGGAGCGGGGCGCCGGCGGGATCAGACGCCGTAGTACAGCTCGAACTCGAACGGGTGCGGGCGCTGCGCGAGGGGCTTGATCTCCTTCTCGCGCTTGTACTCGATCCACGTCTCGATGAGGTCGGGCGTGAACACGTTGCCCGCGGTGAGGAAGTCGTGGTCGGCCTCGAGCGCGTCGAGGGCCGCGCCGAGCGACGCCGGCACCTGCGGGATGTTCTTCGCCTCCTCGGGCGGCAGCTCGTAGAGGTCCTTGTCGACGGGCTCGTGCGGCTCGATGCGGTTCTTGATGCCGTCGACGCCGGCCATGAGCTGGGCCGCGAACGCGAGGTACGGGTTGCTCGAGGCGTCCGGCGCGCGGAACTCGATGCGCTTGGCCTTCGGGTTCGTGCCCGTGATGGGGATGCGGATCGACGCGGAGCGGTTGCCCGCCGAGTAGACCAGGTTGACGGGCGCCTCGAAGCCGGGCACCAGGCGGTGGTACGAGTTCACCGTCGGGTTCGTGAAGGCGAGGATGGCCGGCGCGTGCTTGAGGATGCCGCCGATGTACCAGCGCGCGACGTCCGAGAGGCCGCCGTAGCCGGCCTCGTCGTAGAACAGCGGCTTGCCGTCGTTCCACAGCGACTGGTGCGTATGCATGCCCGAGCCGTTGTCGCCGAAGAGCGGCTTCGGCATGAACGTGGCGGTCTTGCCCCACTGCTCGGCCGTGTTCTTGACGATGTACTTGAACTTGAGGATGTCGTCGGCCGCGTGGACCATCGTGTCGAAGCGGTAGTTGATCTCCGCCTGGCCGCCGGTGCCCACCTCGTGGTGCGCGCGCTCGAGGATGAGGCCGGCGTCGATCAGCTTGAGGCTGATGTCGTCGCGGAGGTCCGCCTGCTTGTCGACCGGGCTGACGGGGAAGTAGCCGCCCTTGTAGGGCGTCTTGTTGCCGAGGTTGCCGCCCTCCTCCTCGCGTCCGGAGTTCCAGGCGCCCTCCTCGGAGTCGACCGAGTAGAAGCTCGTGTGCTGGTTCACCTCGTAGCGGACGTCGTCGAAGATGTAGAACTCGGCCTCGGGGGCGAAGAACGCGGTGTCGGCGATGCCGGACGCGGCGAGGAACTTCTCGGCCTTCTTGGCCACCTGGCGCGGGTCGCGGGCGTAGATCTCGCCGTTGCGGGGGTTGTAGATGTCGAAGACCATGATGAGCGTGCGCTCGATGCGGAACGGGTCGACGTACGCCGTCGTGACGTCGGGGATGAGCTGCATGTCCGACTCGTGGATGCTCGCGAAGCCGCGGATGGACGACCCGTCGAAGAGCTGGCCGACCGAGAAGAACTCCTCGTCGACGGTGGACGCGGGGATGTTGAAGTGCTGCTGCACCCCGGGCAGGTCGGTGAACCGGATATCGAGGAACTTGACGTCGGTGTCCTTGATGAACGCGAGCACCTCGGATGAGTCTCTGAACATGTGGTGTCTCCAAAAGGGGGGCCGGAGCGGATGAGACTGACGGTTTCAGCCCCTAGGAGCCTAGGGGGACGGGGTTACCCCGCCATAACCGACGTGTTTCCGCGATGTTACGCAGGCCGGCCCGGGCGCGTCGTGTGCGTCATGCGGCCCCGTCCGCCCGGCGCTCCCGGGGAGCCCGCCTAGGATCGCAGGGTGCCCGCGACTCCCACGACCCCCGACCTCGGCGACCCGGGTCGGAACCGCTGGCCGGGAGAGCGTCTCGGCCTGCCCGAGCGCGGCCGGGGATCCGTCGCCCGGGCCGGCCGCCGCATCGTGGGCGTCTGCATCGACTGGGCCCTCGCCGTGCTCGTCTCCTGGGCCTTCTTCGCGTACGACGCCACGGCGACGCTCGTGATCTTCGCCGTCATGCAGTACGTCCTGACCGTCACCCTCGGCGGCAGCGTCGGGCACATCGTGCTGGGGATGCGGGTCCGGCCCCTCGCCGGCGGGTACGTCTCGCTCTGGCGTCCGGCGCTGCGGACCCTGCTCATCTGCCTCGTACTCCCGGCGGTCGTCTGGAACGCCGACCAGCGCGGGCTCCACGACGTCTTCTCCGGCACGGTGCTGGTCCGCACGAGCTGACGCGCGCCCCTGCGTCGCGGAGATCGTCAGCCCGGCTCGCAGCCGAGGTAGACGAGCTCGGGATCCACGCCGCCGAGCACAACGCGCGCCGGCGAGCCCGCCCGCACGGCGCCGAGCTCGCGGCTCTCCATCTCCCGCCCGTCGGCGGACCGTCCCGTCGTGACCTCGAAGCGCACGAGCGCCGCGCTGCAGTCCGCCGGCGCGGTCATGTCGAGGAGGGTGCAGGAGCGCGCGTCGACGCACTCGCTCGCGCGGGCGGCCGCGTCGTCGACCCGCACCACGGTGGCGCCCTCGGTCAGATCCGCGCCGACGGTCGTGAACTGCGCGCGCGTCGAGTCCTGGAAGCTCACGAGGACGACGAGCACCCCGGCCAGCGCGCACACGGCGGCGATGGACGGGCCGAGCCCGCGGCGGGCGCGCTCGCGTCGGGAACGCCCGTAGGGCGACCTGCGCTCCGATGCCGACGCGGCGGGCCGCGCGGCCTGCGGGGCTCGTGGCTCGTCCCCCGCCGGTCTGCGAGCCGCGGCCGGACCGGCGTCGCCGGCCGTGCGCTGGCGCAGGAGCAGGGCGTCGCGCGCCAGGGTCATCTGGACGAAGCTCTCGTGCGCCACGCGCAGCTGCTGGGGCGTCGCGTCGGGCAGGCGGTCCGGGTGCGTCGCGCGGGCACGCCGGGCGTAGGCACGGCTGATGGTCGCCCGGTCGGCGTCCACGTCGACGCCGAGCAGCGCCGCAGCGGAGGCCGGATCCATGGGCTCAGTCTGCGCCGGGCGTGGCACCCGTGCAAACGACGCCGGTGACGGGGATCAGCGCGCCCGCGACGGACGGACCTTGAACGGGTCGACGCCCTTCGGGATCGGCATGCTGTTCTGGCCGAGCGAGGTGAGGCGGTTGTTGACCGCGAGGACCTCGGCCTTGGTGATGGTGCGCGGGAAGCGCTGGAGACGTCCGGCGAGCTTGTGCAGCTCGACGGAGTCGGCGTCCGGGCCCACGAACACGAAGTGGACGGGCACGTTGGGCAGCACGCGCGCGATCTTGCGGCGCTCGTCCTCCAGCATGCGCGTCGTGCGGCTCTTCGGTCCCTCGCCGATGAGCGCGACGCCCGAGCGGCCGACGGCGCGGTAGACCGCGTCCTGCGACTTGCCGTTGACGGCGACGGGCATCTCGCTGCCGACCCATCCGCGCTTCAGCGAGCTGCGGAGGACGACGCCCACGGCGCCCGGCTGTCCCTTGATCTGCAGGTACGCGGCTCGCTCGGCCTTGCGCCCGAGGACGATGAGGAACGCGAGGATGCCGGCGAACACGCCGGCGATGACGAAGAGGATGGCCGTCAGCCAGTTCCCGCCGGTCGCGAAGACGGCGAGCAGCACGCCGACGACGATCGGGGCCAGCAGCGCCAGGAGCATCCACCAGACCGAGCTCTTGTCGTACCGCCGGGTCATCTGGAAGACCTGCCACATCTGCTTGATGCGGCCGGGTTCCTTGGGCGCCTTCGGAGAGGCTGTCTTGCGGGCCATGGTGCTCAGGATACCGGTGCGCGGACGGATCCCCGAACGGCGGCGACGCGCAATCTTCCCCCACACCGGGCCAGCCGGTCCTCCATCCCCAGATCAGCGCGCGTGGCGGGTCGTGCCGCCCCGGAGCGCTCGACACTGGCGCCGCTCGCGCCCCTCGCACCCGCACGCCGCGGGGAGGGCACGGGCATCGACGGGGAAGGACGCGAGGCCGATGCACGACGGACTCCAGGGGACGGGGATGCCGCGATCGACTGGACGGGGGCGCGACGGCGGACGACGGACAGGGGCGCCGTCCCGCGGGAGCGCATCGGCGCCCGGCCCCCGCGAGGGGTTGCGCCCGCGCCGCCGCGGTGCGCCCGAGCAGGGGGCGACGGTCGCGGGCTACCGCCTCGTGCGCCTCATCGGACGCGGTGCGCGCGCCGAGGTGTACCTCGCGCATCCGATGCAGGAGGCGGGTCGGACCGGACGTGGCGAAGGTGCCGGCAACGTGGCGGTGAAGATCGTGCCGCCCACCGAGCGCAGCCGCGGCGACGCGGAGGCGCTCGCGCTCCAGTCGGTCGCGTCCGAGCACGTCGTCGGCCTCCGCGACGTCGCGAGCCTCGCGGACGGCAGCCTGTGCATCGTGCAGTCGCTCGCCGCGCGCGGCACCGCCGCGGGACTGCTCGCACGACGAGGAGGCCTCACCCCCGGCGAGATCGTGACCCTCGTGGCGTCGATCCTCCGAGGCCTGGGCGACATGCACGACGCCGGCATCGCGCACGGAGCGCTGGATCTCACGCACGTCCTCATCGACGCGACGGGCTGCCCTGTGCTGGGAGGGCTGGGTTCCGCGTGCCCGTTCGACGGCGACCCGGCGGGCGAGTCGCCGCGCGGTGCGGATCCCGTGGAGCAGGACCTCATCCGGGTCGCCCGGATCGTCGCCGCGCTGCGCGATCCCGTCGGCTCCCGCGGATCGGCCTCCGATGATCGCTGGGGCGAATGGCTCGACCTCCTCGACGCGACCGTGCACGGCGAGACCGACCTCACCGCGCACGATCTCGCCGACCAGCTGCTCGAGGTCGCAGACGCGGCCCCGCTGGCGGAGGCCGGCACCGTCGACACGGCCCCGACGACCGCCCTGGGACGGACGCGCCAGGAGGCGGACGACGAGGCCGCGGGTCCCGAGCCGAGATCGCGCCGTGCGCGCCGGACGTCCCGCGCACATCCGGGGACGGCTCGTCGGCACCGTGCGGTGCGAGAGGACGGCCGAGGCTCGACGGCCGCGCGCATCCGGGGTGCGAGGAGCGCCGTGCGGCGGGAGCTCGCCGTCGTCCGTCCCCGGGTCTGGGCCCTCGGGCTGGTGGCGCTCGTCGCGGTGAGCGCCGGCGCCGTGGCCCTGCCGATGCTCGCCGGTGCCGCACGTGGGGAGTCGGTGGACGCCACTGCTCCGGGCTCCGCGGGGGAGGGGACCGACGCGGACGCCTCGGCAGCCGAACCGCCCTCCTCGTCGGAGCACGAGCACGACCACGACCTCGTCGCCGATGCCGCCATGGCCGGATCGGAGGATCCCGACGTCGCGGCTCCGGCACTCCTCCGGCTCCGGGCCGACTGCCTGCGCCGGCGCGACGCCCGCTGCCTCGACGGGGTCGACCAGGCGGGATCCGCCGCCGACGACGCCGACCGCTCTCGCGTCTCCGGCCCCACAGGTGGGTGGCTCGACGACGGGGAGGCGCACCTCGCGGACGCGATCGGACCCGCGCGCCTGCTCGGCGACAGCGCGCTCCTCGAGCTGAGCCCGATCGACGACGGCACAGCCGTCGGGGTCGCAGGGCCGTCGTCACCCGGACGCCGAACGGCCTCCCTCCTGATGGTCAGGGGGGAGGCCGGGTGGCGGATCAGGGACCTGATGGACGACCGGTGACGGTCGTCGCCAGGAGCCCGGTCGGGCTAGATGCCCAGGTCGGCGTCGAAGGCGCCGGCCTCGAGGCGGTTCTTCACGGCCACGAGGAAGCGCGACGCGTCCGCGCCGTCGACGATCCGGTGGTCGTAGGAGAGCGCGAGGTACACCGTCGACCGGATGGCGATCGTGTCCTGGCCGTCCGCCGTGATGACCACGGGGCGCTTGGTGACGATGCCGGTTCCGAGGATGGCCGACTGGGGCAGGAACACCACGGGGGTGTCGAACAGCGCGCCGCGCGAGCCCGTGTTGGTCAGCGTGAACGTGCCACCGGCCAGCTCGTCGGGCGACAGCTTGTTGTCGCGCGTGCGGGCGGCGAGGTCCGCGATCTCCGTCGCGAACTGCGCCAGGTTCTTGCCCTCGGCGTTCTTCACCACGGGGGTGAGCAGACCGCGCTCGGTGTCGACGGCGATGCTGATGTTCTCGTGGTCCGGGTAGACGATGCTGTCCCCGTCGACCGTCGCGTTGACGACCGGGTAGGCCTTCAGGGCCTCGGCCGCCGCCAGGGCGAAGAAGGGGAGGAACGAGAGCTTGACGCCGGTCTTCTCGACGAAGTCCGCCTTCACGCGGTCGCGGAAGCGCGCCACCTTGGTGACGTCGACCTCGACGACGGACGTGAGCTGCGCGGTGGACTGCATGGACACGACGGCCCGGTCCGCGATCAGCTTGCGCATCCGCGACATCTTCGCCGTGGTGCCGCGCAGCGGCGACGTCTCCAGCGGGGCGGTCGCGGGAGCGACCGGAGCCGACGCGGGCGCGGCGCTGGCGGCCGACGCGGCAGCCTCCGCCGCGGCGAGCACGTCCTCCTTGCGGATGCGACCGCCGACACCCGTGCCGGTGACCGAGGCGATGTCGACGCCGCGCTCGTTGGCGAGCTTGCGCACGAGCGGGGTGACGTACCCCGCGTTGCCGGAGGCTGCGGGAGCCGGAGCGGCAGCAGGCGCTGCAGGAGCCGGCGCGGGGGCGGCCGCGACGGGAGCCGGCGCGGGGGCCGCGGGCGCGGGAGCGGGGGTCCCGGCCGGCGCGGGCGCCTCCTGCTGGACGGCGGGAGCCGGCTCCGGCTCGACGGGAGCGGGGGCCTCGGAGTCGTCGTCGGCCTCGGTCGACGGCGTGACGGTGTCCTCCACGGCCTCCTCGACCGGAGCGTCCTGCTTCGTCTCCTCGGCGGCGGGCTCCTCGGCGGGCGCGTCGCCGCCGCCGGAGCCGTCGCCGATCCTCACGAGGACGGCGCCGACCTCGACGGTCTCGTCCTCCTGGACCAGGATCTCCTCGATCACACCGGCGACCGGGGAGGGGATCTCGGTGTCGACCTTGTCGGTCGACACCTCGAGCAGGGGCTCGTCGACCTCGACGTGGTCGCCGACGTTCTTGAGCCAGCGGGTCACCGTGCCCTCGGTGACGCTCTCGCCGAGTGCGGGGAGGTTGACGGATTCGCTCATGGGGTTGTCTCCTTCAGGCCCGACTCCGGACCCAGCTTGTGTGTCGGTGTTGGCAGGGTGCTACAGGGCGTGCAGAGGAGTCCCGGCGAGGGCCAGGTGGGCCTCCCCGAGCGCCTCGTTCTGAGTGGGGTGGGCATGCACCAGGTTGGCGACGTCCTCGGGGTAGGCCTCCCAGTTCACGATGAGCTGGCCCTCGCCGATGAGCTCGCCGACGCGCGCGCCGATCATGTGGATGCCGACGACCGGTCCGTCCTGCACGCGCACGACCTTGACGGATCCCGCGGTGCCGATGATCGAGCTCTTGCCGTTGCCACCGAGGTTGTACTCGTAGCTGGAGACCTTGTCGGCGCCGAACTTCTCGACGGCCTTCGCCTCGCTGTAGCCGACGCTCGCGACCTCGGGGTCGGAGTAGGTGACCTTGGGGATGTTGATGTCCTCGACGACGACGGGCTTGTTGCCCGCGATCTCCTCGGCGACGAAGATGCCCTGCTGGAAGCCGCGGTGCGCGAGCTGCAGGCCGGGGACGATGTCGCCGACGGCGTAGACGCCGGGGACGCTGGTCTGGAGTCGCTCGTCCGTCAGCACGAAGCCGCGATCGGTCTTCACGCCGGCCTCCTCGAAGCCGAGGCCCTGCGTCGCCGGCCCGCGGCCGACGGCGACGAGCAGGATGTCCGCGTCGAACGCGGTGCCGTCCTCGAGGGTGACCTGCACGCCCTGGTCGTCCTGCGTGACCGACTTGAACCGCACGCCGAGCGAGAACGCGATGCCGCGCTTGCGGAAGGCGCGCTCGAACTGCTTGCTGATCGACTCCTCCTCGTTCGGGACGAGGTGGGGGAGGGCCTCGATGATCTGCACGTCGACGCCGAAGGAGCGCCAGACGGAGGCGAACTCCACGCCGATGACGCCGCCGCCGAGGATCGCGACCTTCTTGGGGATGTAGTCGAGCTCGAGGGCCTGCTCGCTCGTGATGACGCGGCCGCCGATCTCGAGGCCGGGGAGGGTGCGGGAGTAGGAGCCCGTCGCCAGGACGACGCTCGTGCCGGTGATGGTCCGGTCGCCGACCTGCACGGTGGTCCCGGAGGTCAGGCGGCCCTCGCCCTCGATGACGGTGATGCCGCGTGCCTTGATGAGGCCCTGGAGCCCCTTGTACTTGCTGGCGACGATGGCCTCGCGGTACGCCGTGACGCGCGCGATGTCGACCCCGTCGAACGTGACGTTGACGCCGTACTTCTCCGACTCCCGCGAGACGTCGGCCACCTCGGCCGAGTGCAGGAGGGCCTTGGTGGGGATGCAGCCGCGGTGGAGGCACGTGCCGCCCAGCTTGCCCTTCTCCACGAGGCCCACGGTCTTGCCCAGCTGCACCGCGCGGAGCGCTGCCGCGTAGCCGCCGCTCCCGCCGCCGAGCACCACCACGTCAAAGTTCTGTTCCGACACCCAGGATCTCCCTCGTATGCATCAGGTCGTCTCATGCGACCGCCCGACCGGGCAGGCGCGGGACCCCCTCAGGAGGCCTCTCCGAGCCTACTACGCGCGCGAAAAACCGGCGGCCAGGGCCAGGAGCGTCCGGACCGCCACGCCGGTCGGTCCCTTGCCCGTGAAGCCGTGCCCGCCGCCCTTGTTGTGCGACGGCCCGGCGATGTCGATGTGGGCCCAGGGGATCCGCGGCGCGTCCTCGGCGTCGCTCGCCCGGCCGACGAACTCCTTGAGGAAGACGCCCGCGACGAGCATGCCGCCGGCGGGGTTGCCCGGCTTGACGTTCGCGATGTCCGCGATGTCCGAGTTGAGGAGCGCGCGCATCTCCTCGGGGAGGGGCATGCCCCACATGCTCTCGCCCTGCTCCCGCGCGGTCTCGAGGAGACGCGCGACGAGCGCGTCCTCGCCCATGACGGCCGAGTACCGCTCGCCGAGCGCCACCACCTGCGCGCCGGTGAGCGTCGCGATGTCGATGATCGCGTCGGGGTGCTCCTCGCTCGCGGCGACGATGCCGTCCGCCATGACCAGACGGCCCTCGGCGTCGGTGTTGAGGACCTCGACCGTGGTGCCGCCGCGCATGCGGAGCACGTCGTCGGGGCGGATGGCGGACCCGGAGGGCATGTTCTCCGCGATGCAGAGCCAGGCCGTCAGGCGCACGGGCAGCTCGAGGCGGGCGGCCGCCACCACGACCTCGAGGATCGTCGCGGCGCCGGTCATGTCGTACTTCATGCCGATCATGGGCACGGCGGGCTTCAGCGAGATGCCGCCGGTGTCGTAGGTGATCCCCTTGCCCACGAGGGCGAGGTGGCGCGTCGCCCCGGCGGGGGAGTAGTCGACCCGCACGAGGCGGGGCGGGCGGGTCGAGCCCTGGCCGACGCCGAGGATCCCGCCGAAGCCGTCGGCCGCGAGCGCGTCCTCGTCCCAGACGCGGACGTCGACGGGCAGGCCGGCGGTGCGCTCGTGGACGGCGTCCACGAACGTCGCGGGGTAGAGGTCGAGCGGCGGCGTGTTCACGAGGTCCTTGGTCCCGGCGACGGCGCCGGCGACGGCGGTCGCGCGGACGACGGCCTCGTCCGCGTCCTCGGCGGTCCACGAGCTGCCGCGCGCGAGGACGGTGACGGCGGACGCCCGCGGCTTCTGCCCCGCACGGGAGTCATGGCGGTACGCGTCGAACGCGTAGACGCCGAGGGCGGCGCCCTCGAGCACCGCGGTGAGCTCGTCGAGGGAGGTGACCGGCACGGCCACCGCGACGCGGTCCACGCCGCGCAGCTGCCGGGTCGCGCTGCCGACGGCGTAGCGGAGGGCCACGGCGTCGAGAGGGGCGGAGCCGAGGCCGACGAGGGCGATGACGGGCGCGGCGGTGCCGACGCCGGCGATGCGGACGACCTCGTCGCGTCCTCCCGTGACGCCGAGGCCGACGAGACCGGCCGCGTCGAGCTCGAGGCCCTCGGGGGCGTGCACGCGGATCCCCTCCTTCTCGCTGGAGACGGCGACGACGAGGACGTCGGCCTCCGCGTCGATGGCGCGGTCGGAGGACACGGAGAGGAGGGGAGCGGTCATGGGGCACGAGCCTACCGACGCGCGACGATCCGCCGCCGGAGCCCGCGCCCGACGCCTCGCCGGCCGTGTTCGCTCTCGGCGGCACGAGCGGGCCCTCCGCCGGGAGGTCGCGTCGGGGGCGCGGCCTAGAGTGGATCCATGGCTGACGCGGACGGACTGTACGAGATCGATTCCGACATCGGCGAGGTCCCGACCGGCCTGCCCCTCGTCGCCGGCCTCACCGGGTTCTCCGACGCCGGATCCGGGGTGTCGCAGGTGAGCGAGTACCTGCTGAGCACCCTGAGCCACCGCGACGTCCTGCGCTTCGACACCGACACCCTGCTCGACTACCGGGCACGGCGTCCCACCATCTACTTCGACCAGGACCACCTGGCCGACTACCGTCCCGCCCGGCTCGCGCTGTACCTGGCGCACGACGAGATCGGCCAGCCGTTCCTCCTGCTCACGGGATTCGAGCCAGACTTCCGGTGGGAGGCGTTCACGGCCGCCGTGCTCGGCATCGTCGACCGCTACCGGGTCTCGACCACCACGTGGGTGCACGCCATCCCCATGCCCGTCCCGCACACGCGCGACATCAACGTCACGGTGAGCGGCAACCGCACCGAGCTCATCGACGCCCTGAGCGTGTGGAAGCCGCACACGCAGGTGCCCGCCAACGCCCTGCACCTGGTGGAGCACCGCCTGCACGACGTCGGGCACCCGGTGGCCGGCTTCGTGCTGCTCGTCCCGCACTACCTCGCCGACACCGAGTTCCCCCTCGCCGCGGTCGCGGCGCTCGAGAGCATCAGCGCGGCCACGGGGCTCATCTTCCCGACGGACCGCCTCCGCGAGGAGGGCCGCGACTTCGTCGGGCGCATCGACGAGCAGGTCGCGGGCAACCAGGAGCTCGCGCGCCTGGTCACCACGCTGGAGGAGCGGTACGACAGCTACATGGAGGACACGCCCCTCAAGTCCCCGCTGACCGACGAGGACGGCGCCCTGCCGAGCGCGGACGAGATCGCCGCGGAGCTCGAGAAGTTCCTCGCCCGGCGCCGCCCGGGCGACGGCGACCTGGCCTGACGCGCCCGCGTCCCGTCCCCGCCGACGCCGCGCGACGCCGGCCGGGTCCGCGACCGCCGGTATCCTCGTGCCGATGAGCACCCGCCGCGCCCGCATCGTCCTCGGCGTCGCGATGGCGGCGTACCTCTCCTCCGTCCTCCAGCGCGGATCGCTCGGCGTGGCCTCGGTCGAGGCGGGGGAACGGTTCCACGCCTCGGCGTCCCTCCTGTCCACGCTCGCGGTCACCCAGCTCGTGGTCTACGCCGCGCTGCAGATCCCGGTGGGCGTGCTCATCGACCGGGTGGGTCCGCGGGCGCTGCTCGCGAGCGGCGCCCTGCTCATGGTGGCGGGGCAGGTCACGCTCGCGCTCTCGACGTCCCTCGAGGTGGCGGTGGTCGGGCGGATGCTCGTCGGCGCCGGCGACGCCATGACCTTCGTGTCCGGCCTGCGCCTCATCAACACGTGGTTCTCCGGTCCCCGGGTGCCGGTGCTCTCGCAGTGGTTCGCGAACGTGGGTCAGCTCGGCCAGGTGCTGTCGGCCGTCCCCCTCTCGCTCGTGCTGCACACGGCGGGGTGGACGCCCGCGTTCCTCGGCTCCGCGTCGGTGGCGGTCGTGGCGCTCGTCGCGGTGGTCGTCGCCGTGCGGGACCGTCCGACCGGCGACGCGCCGCCGCCCCGGGTCCCGTGGGGCGAGTCGATGCGAGAGCTGGCCCGGAGCCTGCGCCGACCCGGGACGCAGCTGGGCTTCTGGTCGCACTTCGTGACGCAGTCGTCCGGGGTGGTGTTCAGCCTCCTGTGGGGGTTCCCGTTCCTGGTCGGCGGCCTCGGGTACAGCCCGGCGCTCGCCTCCGGCCTCCTCATCGCGATAGTCGCGTCCGGCATGGTCGTGGGCCCCGCCATCGGGATCCTCACGGGCCGCTTCCCCTTCCGCCGCTCCAACCTGGTGCTCGGCATCGTGGTGATGATGGGGGCCGCCTGGGGCATCCTCCTGCTCTGGCCGGGCACGCCCCCGCTCGCCGTCGTGGTGGTCGTGGTGGTGGCGATCGGGATCGGCGGGCCCGGTTCGCAGGTGGGCCTCGACTTCGCGCGCACCTTCAACCCGCCGCGGAGCCTGGGCGCGGCGTCCGGCATCGTGAACGTGGCCGGCTTCGCGGCGAGCTTCACGATGATGCTGCTCATCGGGATCGCGCTCGACGTGCAGGACGGCATCCGCGTGGCCCAGGGAGCGGCGAGCGACCTGTACTCCTTCGACTCGTTCCGGATCGCCTTCGCCGTGCAGTACCTCGTGGTCGGCTTCGGCGCGGTCATGCTCGTCCGCACGAGGCGCCGGACCCGGCGCGTGCTCGCCGACGAGGGAATACGCGTGGGGCCGCTGTGGGTTGCCTACCTCGACAGGCGACGCCGGCGCCGCGCCTGACGCCGGCCGCAGTCCCGCACGGATTGGCTCGTCCGCGCGCCCATCCGTGCAATAATCAGATACGGACCCGTTCATGTCCCGCGTCTCGCGCCGCCCCGGTGGTGCACGAGCAGCGGACTTGACATGGGTCCTAGCAATGTCCGAAAACAACCCCGACCCACCTCCGGCAGGTCTCCCCGCAGCAGCACCGCGGAGCGCGCGACCGGTCGTCGTGGGGACGAAAGGTGTTCGCATGGCCACCCCCTCCACCCCGTCCGCCACCCTGGACGCGGCCGCCGCGACCGGCACGGCCGACGCCGCCGCGACGGGTGAGGCGAAGGCCCCCGCCAAGCGCGCGCCGGCCCGCAAGCCGGCCGCCGCCAAGAGCGCAGCCGGCACGGCGACCAAGGCGCCCACGAAGGCCGCGGCCGCGAAGGCCGCCGCTGCCGCCGCCGCCGATGAGGCCGACGCACCCGCGGTCGTCAAGGAGCCCACCGCCCGGGCCAAGGCCGCCGCCGCCAAGAAGGCCGCAGCCGCGTCAGGCGACGCCGCTCCCGCGAAGGCACCCCGCAAGACCGCCGCCAAGAAGACCACCGCCGCCGCGGACGGTCCCGCCGACCCCGCCGAGGAGGAGGCCGAGGAGGTCGTGGTCCCCGTCGCGGAGGACGACACCGAGGACGAGGTCGTCGAGGACGGCGCCGCGAAGCCCCCCGTCGTGCTCGAGCCCCTCCCCACCGGCGCCATGGTGCTGTCGAACAAGGAGGAGGACGAGGACGTCCCCGTCTACTCGACGACCATCACGGGCGCCACGGCCGACCCCGTCAAGGACTACCTCAAGCAGATCGGCAAGGTCGCGCTGCTCAACGCCGCAGAGGAGGTCGAGCTCGCCATGCGCATCGAGGCAGGCCTCTTCGCCGAGGACAAGCTGGCGAACACGCCCGGCATCTCGCGCGAGCTCGAGCGCGAGCTGCGCTGGGTCGCACGCGACGGCCAGCGCGCGAAGAGCCACCTGCTCGGCGCCAACCTCCGCCTCGTGGTCAGCCTCGCCAAGCGATACACGGGTCGCGGGATGCAGTTCCTCGACCTGATCCAGGAGGGCAACCTGGGCCTCATCCGCGCGGTCGAGAAGTTCGACTACACGAAGGGCTTCAAGTTCTCCACGTACGCCACGTGGTGGATCCGCCAGGCCATCACCCGAGCCATGGCCGACCAGGCGCGCACCATCCGCATCCCGGTGCACATGGTGGAGGTCATCAACAAGCTCGCCCGCGTCCAGCGGCAGATGCTCCAGGACCTGGGCCGCGAGCCCACGCCCGAGGAGCTGTCGCGCGAGCTCGACATGACGCCCGAGAAGGTCATCGAGGTGCAGAAGTACGGCCGCGAGCCCATCTCCCTGCACACGCCCCTCGGCGAGGACGGCGACAGCGAGTTCGGCGACCTGATCGAGGACACCGAGGCGGTCGTCCCGGCCGACGCCGTGGGCTTCACGATGCTGCAGAAGCAGCTCGAGTCGCTCCTCGACTCGCTGTCCGAGCGCGAGGCGGGCGTCATCCGCATGCGCTTCGGTCTCGGCGACGGCATGCCGAAGACGCTCGACCAGATCGGCGACACGTTCGGCGTCACCCGCGAGCGGATCCGCCAGATCGAGTCGAAGACCATGGCCAAGCTCCGCCACCCGTCGCGCTCGCAGTCGCTGCGCGACTACCTCGAGTAGGCCGTGCCCCTGCGCCTCGCCGTCGCCGCCGGACGCGCCGCCCGCTGGGCCGCCCGTCTCCGCGGCGGCGGTTCCGCCGTGCCCGGCGTCGTCGCCCTCCGCCTCGAGCCCCGCTTCCTCGAGCGGACGATCGCCGACCTGCCCCACGGCGTGGTCGCCGTCACCGGGTCGAACGGCAAGTCGACGACCACCCACATGCTCACCGCCGTGCTCCGCGCGCACGGGCTCCGCGTCTTCACGAACCCGTCGGGCGGGAACCTCCCGCAGGGGATCGCCTCCGCGGTGCTGGCGGACGCCGACGCCTCCGGGCGCCTCGACGCCGACGTCGCCGTCCTGGAGATCGACGAGGCGTACGGCGTCGCGCTCTCCGCGCTCCTGACGCCGCGCACGGTGCTGCTGCTCAACATCCAGATCGACCAGCTCAACCGGTTCCACGAGCCGGACCGCGTCGTCGGCATGCTGGAGCGGATCGCCGCGACGGCCACGGAGGCGGTCGTCGCCAACCGCGACGACGCGCACGTCAATGCCATCGCCGCGGATGCCGCGCGTGCGGGTCGCGCCGCGGTGGACTGGTTCGGCGTCTCCGAGGAGCTCCTCGGCGACAGCAAGCACGGCCTGGCCTCCGCCCCGCGGTTCGGATCCGAGGATCCCGACCCCGTGCACGTCACGGCCGACGTCGAGGCCGTGGCGCTCTCGGGTCGCGAGGCGGTCTTCCGCCTGCCGGCCGGCGACGTCCCGGTGACGCTCCCGTCGCGCGGCCTCCACTACGCGGTCGACGCCGCGGGTGCCCTCGCGACCGCGCGGCGCGTCCTCGGCGACCGCTTCGACCCGGCCCTCGCGGCCCAGGGCCTCGGCTCCGTCGCCGCGGTCTACGGGCGGGGCGAGATGCTGCGCGCGGGCGGCGAGGACATCGAGATCATCATGATGAAGAACCCCGCGAGCCTGCAGATGAACCTCGACGCGCTGGGCGACCCGCCCGAGCAGGTCCTGCTCGCGGTCGACGACGGCACGCCCGACCCCTCGTGGATCTACGACACCGACCTCTCCGCACTCACGCACGCCGACGTCGTCTCCGGCACGAAGGGCTACCAGCTCGCCGTCCGCTTCGGCTACGAGGGCCTCGAGGTCGGGCGCGTCGAACCCGACCTGCGTCGCGCCGTCCAGGCGTTCCTCGCCCTGGAGAAGCCCACCCGCGGCGTCAAGACCATGATCGTCAACTACGAGCAGATGATGGCGATCCGCCGCATCCTCGGCTACACGGACCTCGAGGGAGGACCCGCGTGAGCGACGCCCTGCGCATCCTGCACCTCTATCCGGAGGAGCTCGGCATCAACGGCGACCGCGGCAACGTGACCGTGCTCGTCGAGCGCGCGCGCATCCGCGGCATCCGCACCGAGGTCGTCCGGCACGCACCGGGCGGCGGCCACCCCGGCGAGGCCGACCTCGTCGTCGTCGGATCCGGCCCGCTCACGGCCCAGCGCTCCGTGCTCCCCGACCTCGTCTCGCTCGCCGGGCACCTCATCGCGCTGCAGGCAGCGGGCGTCCCGCTCCTGGCGGTGGGCGGCGGCCTGCAGCTGCTGGGGGAGTCCGTGCGGCTCGTCGACGGCGGCGAGCTCGTGGGCGCCGGCGTGCTGCCGGTCCGCACCACGCTGACGGCCGAGCGCCGGGTGGGCGACCTCGTGCTCGACACCCCCGACGGCGAGCTCGTGGGCTACGAGAACCACGGCTCGACGCTCGACATCGGCGACGCGTCCGCGCTCGGATCCGTGCGGGCGGGCTTCGGCAACACGGGCGCCGGCGGCGGCGAGGGCGTCCGCCTCGGCGCCTCCATCGGCACCCACCTCGGCGGCCCCGTTCTCGCGCTCAACCCGCGCCTCGCGGACGAGCTGCTCGCGGCCGCGCTCACGCGTCACGGCCGGGAGCTGCCCGCCGACATCTCCGGGACGCTCGACCGCCTCGACGGCTGGGCGCGCGAGGCGCGGGCCACCGTCATGGCGCGACCCGCGCACTACTAGCCGGCACGGCGCCGTCGGACGCCGCCGGACATGGAGAAGGGCGCATCCCCGTGGGGATGCGCCCTTCGTACGTCGGCCGGAGCCGACGCGGAACGTGCCTAGGCGCGCTCGTCGAGCAGGCGGCTCGACTCGTCGTGCCAGCTCGTCGCGATGGCCGACAGCTTCTCCTGGTACTTCTTGCCGTGGTGGGCGCAGAAGAGGAGCTCGGAGCTGTTGACCTCGACTCGGATGTAGGCCTGGGCGCCGCAGCTGTCGCAGCGGTCGTTGGCGGTGAGCTGGTGGTTGTCGAGCTCGTCCACGGGACGCTCGGTCGCGGTCGGTGTCATGTGATGCTCCCCTCCGGGTCGGGTCGTGGGTCGAGCCGAATGCGTCAAGTAGACCACGTGCTCCCGGCAGTCGGCCCATCCGGGCCCGTCGTTTCGCTCTGCGCGTAGGCATGAGCGGGGACGGCGGGTCGGAGGGGGAGACGCCGGGCGGCGGTTAAGATCGACACCGGCTCGCGTCCGGCGAACGCCGGACGCACATGGAGGACAGCACGTGGCAGCATCCGATTATTCCGCCCGCCATCTCTCCGTCCTCGAGGGCCTCGAGGCGGTGCGCAAGCGGCCCGGCATGTACATCGGATCCACCGACTCCCGCGGCCTCATGCACTGCCTGTGGGAGATCATCGACAACAGCGTCGACGAGGCCCTGGGCGGACACGGCGACCTGATCGACGTGCGCCTGCACCCCGACGGCAGCGTCGAGGTGCGCGACACCGCGCGCGGGGTGCCCGTCGACATCGAGCCGAAGACCGGGCTGTCGGGCGTCGAGGTCGTCTTCACCAAGCTGCACGCCGGCGGCAAGTTCGGCTCCGGGTCCTACGCGTCCTCCGGCGGCCTGCACGGCGTCGGCGCGTCCGTCGTCAACGCCCTCTCCGAGCGCCTCGACGTCGAGGTCGACCGCGGCGGGAGGACGCACGCCATGAGCTTCCGCCGCGGCGAGCCCGGCATCTTCGACGACCAGGGGGAGCCCAGCCCCGACGCGCCCTTCCGCCCGTTCACGTCGGGCAGCGAGCTGCGGGTCGTCGGCAAGGTGCGCAAGGGCGTCACCGGTACGCGGATCCGCTACTGGGCCGACCGCCAGATCTTCACGCGCGGCGCGTCCTTCCTCACCGAGGAGCTCCTCGGCCGGGCACGGCAGACGGCGTTCCTCGTGCCGGGGCTCAGCATCGACATCGAGGACCTGCGCGGCGAGCAGCCCGTGCGCGAGTCCTTCCGCTTCGACGGCGGCATCACCGAGTTCGTCGACCACCTGGCGCTCGACGCCCCGCTCACGGACACCTGGCGGCTCACCGGCTCGGGCACGTTCACGGAGACGGTGCCCGTCCTCACCGACGGCGGGGCGATGGTCCCCACCGAGCTCACGCGCGAGTGCCAGGTCGACGTCGCGCTGCGCTGGGGGACCGGCTACGACACCCGGTTCAAGTCCTTCGTCAACATCATCGCGACGCCGAAGGGCGGCACCCACCAGGCCGGCTTCGAGGCGGGCCTGCTCAAGTTCGTGCGCGCGCAGGTCGACGCGAACGCCCGCAAGCTCAAGGTCGGCACCGACAAGCTCGAGAAGGACGACGTGCTCGCGGGCCTCACGGCCGTGCTCACGGTGCGCTTCCCGGAGCCGCAGTTCGAGGGGCAGACCAAGGAGGTGCTCGGCACGCCGGCGGTCCGCCAGATCGTCTCGCAGGTCGTGCAGAAAGCCATGGCCGAGCGCTTCGAGTCGACCCGCCGCGAGGACAAGGCGCAGACGGCCGTGCTGCTGGAGAAGGTCGTCGGCGAGATGAAGTCGCGCATCTCGGCCCGCACCCACAAGGAGACGCAGCGCCGCAAGAACGCGCTGGAGAGCTCGTCCCTGCCCGCGAAGCTCGTGGACTGCCGGTCGAACGACGTCGCCAACAGCGAGCTGTTCATCGTGGAGGGCGACTCCGCCCTCGGGACGGCGAAGCTCGCGCGCGACAGCGAGTACCAGGCGCTGCTTCCCATCCGCGGCAAGATCCTCAACGTGCAGAAGGCCTCGCTGCCGGACATGCTCTCCAACACCGAGTGCGCGTCCATCATCCAGGTGCTCGGCGCCGGGTCCGGCCGCACCTTCGACCTGTCGGCGGCGCGCTACGGGAAGATCATCATCATGAGCGACGCCGACGTCGACGGCGCCCACATCCGCACGCTCCTGCTCACGCTGTTCTTCCGCTACATGCGGCCGATGATCGACGAGGGCCGCGTGTTCGCCGCCGTGCCGCCGCTGCACCGCGTGGTGGTGATGAACCCGGGGTCGAAGCCGAACGACGTGATCTACACCTACTCGGAGCGCGAGCTGGCCGCGGTGCTGGCGCAGGCGAAGCGGCAGGGCAAGCGCTACCAGGACCCCATCCAGCGCTACAAGGGGCTGGGGGAGATGGACGCCGACCAGCTCGCGACCACGACGATGGACCGGCGCAACCGCACGCTCCGCCGCGTGCGGGTGGACGACGCCGAGGCCGCCGCGCGCATGTTCGAGCTGCTCATGGGCAACGACGTGGCGCCGCGCAAGGAGTTCATCATCGACGGCGCCGGATCCGTGCGGGATCGCATCGACGTGTGACGCACGGGCGCTGATACGGCGACGGCCGCGGAACCCGAGGGGTCCGCGGCCGTCGCCGTGCGTCGTGCGGGATCAGGTGTCGAGCGGCGCCGACCCGTCCTCCGCGGGAGCCTCGACCACGCCGACCGCGGCGCCCGACGCGGCGTCGGGCACCTCGTCGGGCGTGACCGCGTGCCCGACGCTGCCGACGGCCTTCTCGAGCGGGATGCCCGATCCGTCGCGCTTCATGCCCGTGGGCGGGAGCTGCCGGACCTCGCCGGCGGGGCCCACCGCCAGCGCCGGGCCGGGCCCGACCCAGGCGAGCGCCAGGTGGTCCTCGCCCTTGAGGTAGGCGTGCGCCCGGACGCCGCCCGTGGCGCGGCCCTTGCGGGGGAAGTCGCCGAAGGCGGACACCTTGGCACGGCCGGGGTCCACGCCCGTGATGGTCGCCGACGAGGCAGAGATCGTGACGACGTGCGCCCCCTCCGGCGCCACGGACGAGAAGAACAGCACGCGGGCGCCCTCACCGAGGTTGACCCCGGCGACGCCTCCCGCCTGGATGCCCTGGGGCCGGACGGAGACCGCCGGGAAGTGCAGCAGCTGCGCCTCGCTCGTGACGAAGACGAGCTCGTCCGTCTCGGCGCCCTGGCGGGCTCCGACGACCTCGTCGCCCTTCCGTAGCGCGATGACCTCGAACTCGGGCTTCGCGGGCAGGGCGGACGGCGCGACGCGCTTGACGACGCCCTGGCGCGTGCCGAGGGCGATGGCCTCCTCGGTGCCCAGCGCGACGAGCGCGACGACGCGCTCCCTCTTGTCCGTGAGCCCGAGGTAGTCGCGGATCCGCACGCCCGCGCCCAGCTGCACGCTCGCGACCGGCACGACGGGCAGGTCCACCGGCGTCATGGTGACGAGGCGGCCCGTGTTGGTGATGGCGCCGATGCGGGTGCGGCTCGTGGTCTCGATGGCCGTGAGGACGGCGTCGTGCGAGCTGCGGCGGACGGTCTGCAGGGGCGTGCCCGGCGCGTCCGTCGGCAGGTCGACGCGCACCGCGCGTCCCGTGGTGGACAGCAGCACCCGGCAGGGCACGTCGGCGATCTCGAGCACGGGCGCGGCCCGGCGGCTCGACGCCCCGGCGACGCTCGGCGCGGCCTCGGTGAGGAGCGTCCGACGCGGCGTGCCGAAGCGGTCGGCGACCTCCTGCAGCTCGCTCGAGACGAGGGCGCGGAGGCGCCGCGGATCGGCCAGGATCGCCTCGAGCTCGGCGATCTCCGCCGCGAGACGGTCGCGCTCCTCCTCGAGCTCGATGCGGCTGAACCGCGTGAGGCGGCGGAGGCGGAGCTCGAGGATGTAGTCGGCCTGCAGCGTAGAGAGGTCGAACACGTCCATGAGGCGGGCGCGCGCCTGCTCCGTGTCGTCGCTGCCGCGGATGACCTGGATGACCTCGTCGATGTCGAGGATCGCGATGAGCAGGCCGAGCACGAGGTGCAGCCGCTCCTGCCGCCGGGCGAGGCGGTAGCGCGTGCGCCGCGTGACGACGTCGAGCCGGTGCGCCACGTAGACCTGCAGCAGCTCCTTCAGCCCCAGCGTCTGCGGGCTGCCGTCGACGAGCGCCACGTTGTTGATGCTGAAGCCGTCCTCGAGCGGCGTGTAGCGGTAGAGCTGCTCGAGCACGGCCTCGGGGTTGAAGCCCGTCTTGATCTCGATGACGAGCCGCAGCCCGTGTGTGCGGTCCGTGAGGTCGGTGACGTTCGTGATGCCGGACAGCTTCTTGTTCTGGACGCCGTCCTTGATCTTCTCGATGACCTTCTCGGGGCCCACGAGGTACGGCAGCTCGGTGACGACGAGGCCCGACTTGCGCGGCGTGAGGCTCTCGACGGAGACGCGGGCGCGCGTCTTGAAGCTGCCGCGCCCGGTGGCATAGGCGTCCTTGACGCCCGACAGCCCGATGATCGTGCCGCCGGTGGGGAGGTCCGGCCCGGGGACGAAGGCCATGAGGTCGTCGAGCGTGGCGTCCGGGTGGTCGATGAGGTGGCGGGCGGCGCCGACGACCTCGATGAGGTTGTGCGGCACCATGTTGGTCGCCATGCCGACCGCGATCCCGCTGGCGCCGTTGACGAGCAGGTTCGGGAACGCCGCGGGCAGCACGGCGGGCTGCATGAAGGCGTTGTCGTAGTTGGGCACGAAGTCCACGACGTCCTCGTCGAGGCCCTCGACCATCGCGAGCGCCGACGCCGCGAGCCGGGCCTCCGTGTACCGGGGGGCGGCCGGCCCGTCGTCGAGCGACCCGAAGTTGCCGTGCCCGTCGATGAGCGGCACGCGCAGCGTGAACGGCTGCGCCATGCGCACCATCGCGTCGTAGATGGCCGAGTCGCCGTGCGGGTGGAGCTTGCCCATCACCTCGCCCGTGACGCGCGCGCTCTTCACGTGCCCGCGGTCGGGGCGGAGGCCCATCTCGCTCATCTGGTAGAGGATGCGGCGCTGCACGGGCTTCAGCCCGTCGCGCGCGTCGGGCAGTGCCCGGGAGTAGATGACCGAGTAGGCGTACTCGAGGAACGAGTTCTCCATCTCGGTGGAGACGTCGACGTCCTCGATCCGCTCGGCGGGCTCGTCGGGCGTGGTGTTCGTGGTGGAGGGACTCATGGACTCTCTGGGTCGGGATCGGCGCTGCGACGATCGGCGTCGTAACGCGGATGCGCGCCGGGCTGCTGTGGCAGACTGGGCCGGATGGCCCCCATGCTACCGGCGCCCGGATCCGGCCGGATGAGCCTCACCGCCGTGATGCCCGGCTGCCTCGCCGCCCTCGCCGGGGAGGAGTCGGAGGCCGGCCTCCCGGCCGTCGACCGGGCGGTCGTCGTCCTCGTCGACGGCCTCGGATCCGCCGCCCTCCGCGCGCGCGCCGGACACGCCCGCCACCTGGTGCGGGGCTGGCGCAAGAAGGACGTCGTCGACGTCGGCTTCCCCACCACGACGGCCGCGAGCATCACCTCGCTCACCACGGGCGTGCGCGCGGGCGAGCACGGCCTCGTCGGCTACAGCGCGCTGGATCCCGCGCACGACCGCGTCGTCAAGCTCCTGTCGGGCTGGGACGCGATGAGCGTGCCGGAGGAGTGGCAGCCCGTGCCCACCGTCTTCGAGCGCGCGACCGCCGCGGGCGTGCCCGCCTTCGTCGTGGGCGCCGCCCGCTACTCCGGCTCCGGCTTCTCGCGCGCCGCGCTCCGCGGCGCCACCTACGTGCCCGCTGCGTCGATCGCCGACCGCTTCGCCGCGACGCGCGCGCTGATGGACCGGGAGCCCCGAGCGCTCGTCTACCTGTACGTCCCCGAGCTCGACCAGGCCGCGCACTCCCACGGCTGGCAGTCGGACCGCTGGCTCCGCGGCCTCGAGGAGCTGGACGCGGCCGCCGGGCCGTTCCTCGACCGGCTCGGCCCCCGCGAGGGCGCTCTCATCACCGCCGACCACGGCATCGTCGACGTCCCCGCCGCATCCCAGGTCCTGTTCGACCGCGTGCCGGAGCTCGTGGCGGGCGTGCGCCACGTCGCGGGCGAGCCGCGCTGCCTCCACCTGCACCTCGAGCCCGGCGTCGACGCCGACGGCCTGGCGGAGGCCTGGCGCGCGTCCGAGGGGGCCCGCGCGCACGTCGCCACGCGCGCCGAGGCGATCGCCGCCGACTGGTACGGCCCGGTCCGCGACGGGGTCGCGGAGCGCATCGGCGACGTGGTCGTCGCGACGCGCTCGCTCATCGCGTACTACGACGGGCGACCCCGCGACCAGGGCGCACGACGCATGGTCGGGCAGCACGGCTCCTTCTCCGACGACGAGCGGCTGGTCCCGCTCATCCGCGCGGGCGCCTTCACCCGGGGCTGAGCCGACCCCGGGGCCGGCTCGACGGCGGCGGGACGGCCCGCGGAGGGGCGCCCCGCCGCCCCGCCGATCAGGCCAGGTGGTCGTCGTCGCTGCGCGCGCCGAAGACGATCTCGTCCCAGCTCGGCATGGCCGTGCGGCCCCGACGACCGGACGGCTTCCCGGATCCCCGTCCCTCGCCGGCCCCGGGCGTGCGCAGGCCCTCGTCCTCGGCGTCGTCGCGGGCGCGGTCCCGACCGCTGTCCACGCGGCCGATGCCGGGGATGACGGCGGAGCGCAGCGGCGGCACCGAGCGCTGGCCCCCGCGCGGGCGGGACAGCGGCTCGTCGCGGCGGGCGGCGGGCGCGGGGGACGCCGCGGGCGCGGGCGCCTCGTCGACGGCGTCGTCGCCCTCGTCGTCGCGGGGCACGGACTCGCGCTCCCCGCGGCGGCGGCGCAGCGCCTCGAGCAGGTCGGCGGTCTCGTTCAGCTCCGCCTGCGCGACCCGCGCGGGCTGCTGCGTGCCGGCCGGGTGGTTGCCCTGGCGGCCGAGGTGCGCGACGGACGCACCCTCGTCCCGGCGGGGCGCCTCCCACTGCTGCGGGGCCGTGTCCTCGGTCGCGGACGCGGTGGACTCAGGGAGACGGAACGCGCCGCTGTCGAAGCGGGTCACCCCGTCCTCCTGGTGCGTCGCCACGGCCTCGGGCGGCAGGGCCCGGAGACGCGGGATGAGGGCTCCGCGGATCTCGCCCTGCTGCGAGAGCGTGATGGCCTCGTTGTTGCCGGGGGAGAGCGCGTGCTTCTTCGCGTCGTAGGACCAGCGCGCGTCGTGGTCGATCTCCTCGCTCGTGAAGGCGACCTTCACGACCCATCCGCCCAGCTGCTCCTTCCAGCTGCTCCAGCGCACCTCGGTCGCGCCGAGTGACTCCAGGCGCTCCTCGATGACCTGGCCGAAGAGCGTGCCCTGGCCCATGGGGTCGACCTCGATGGCCGTGTGCACGGGCACCTTCATCGCGCTGCGGACGACGTGCTCGCGCTCGGCGACGACCGGACCCTCGAACTTGCGGACGTACTCGACGGACGCGCCGGTCTCCCGCGCGACGTCCTCGGCGCTCATGCCCTGCCGGATGAAGGACTGGATGATGCGCGGGGCGGCCTTGCGCGTGGCGGCTCCGTCCCCGGACTGGCGGCGCAGCGCCTGGCGGAACGAGTCGTCCATGACGAGGCGGTGCCGTTCACCGCCCGCCGTCTCGACGACGAGGGCGCCGTCCTCGACTCCGACGATCTTCAGATCCTGCATGTGTTCCACGCCTCTCGCGCTCACTGGACGATTCACGATGACACGAGTCGGCCCCTCTTCCGGGGAATACGCGTGGCGCGCCGCGACTTGTGTCCGACGAGAGCGCCGGGAGGCGGGATCACGGCCCCGGACGGCACTCAGTTAGTGCGCGAACGGTGTACCGTGTGAGTCCGCATCCACGGCTCGGGGACGGGCCGGCTCCCCGCATCCAAACCGCCGATCAGGAGCCCCGTCAGGGGCTCGGAGGACGGTTTGCTATCCGGATGCGATTCATGCAAACTGTGCCCGCCGATTCCGTTCGGCGGTTATTCGAGAAGTGGACAGGAATGGCAACTGATTACGACGCCCCGCGCAAGACGGAGGACGACTCCGACTCGATCGAGGCTCTGAAGGAGCGCGTCCCGGACCGCATGTCCGGGGTCGTGGACGTCGACGATGCCGACAACCCCGGGAGCTTCGACCTCGCCGGAGCCGACCTCTCGGACCTCGAGCTCGAGACGGTGGTGCTGCCTCCGCAGGCCGACGAGTTCACCTGCGTGAGCTGCTTCCTGGTGAAGCACCGCTCGCAGATCGACCACCAGGAGAAGCTCGGACCCATCTGCCAGGAGTGCGCCGCGTAGAGCGACGCCGGGCGAGAGCCCCGCAGAGGTCCCCGACCTCACCGCACGTCATGATCGCCGCGATCCCCGGATCGCGGCGATCAGTCGTTCCGGGGTGCGGGTGGAGAGCAGCCAGTACGGAGCGGGATCCGACGCGTCGAGGAGCGGAACCCGCACGACCGGATCCACCCAGCCGCGGATGACGAGGTGGGCCCGCGCGTGCAGCCGCGTGCCGCGTTCCGCCGTCGCCTCCGCCCCGCGGAAGCCCTCCGGCTCGCCGAGCTGGTCGACGTCGATCGACGCGCGGCCCGCCCGCAGCCGGCCGTCGGCCACCTCGAGCACGGGGCTCGTCATGACGAGGATCGCCACGACGCCCGCGTACAGCACGATCGCGACGACCACCCCGGCCAGCACGCTGATGGGGAGGAACACGAGCAGGCTCGCGGGGATGACGAGGGCGGTCGCGACGAACAGCCAGGGAGCCGGCCACAGCCGCTCCCGGTAGGGGGAGGGGTGCATGCGCCTATTCGATCAGATTCCTGCACTAGCCTCGGACCGTGCCCGATCCCGTCGACGTCCTCATCGCGGGCGACGCCCCGATCCCGGCCTACGCGCACCCCGGTGACGCGGGAGCGGATCTCACGAGCGCGGAGTCCCTCCGCCTCGATCCCGGCCAGCGGGCGACCGTGGGCACGGGCGTGTCCATCGCCCTCCCCGACGGGTACGCCGCCTTCGTGCTCCCGCGCAGCGGCCTCGCGGCCGAGCACGGCATCACGATCGTGAACGCGCCCGGGACCGTCGACGCGGGCTACCGCGGCGAGATCCGCGTGACCCTGCTCAACACGGACGCCGACGCCGCGTACGATGTCGCGGTCGGCGACCGCATCGCGCAGGTCGTCGTCATGCCGGTCAGCCGCGTGCGCTTCGTGCCCGTGGAGAAGCTGCCCGGGAGCCACCGCGGCTCGGGGGGCTTCGGCTCGACGGGCAGCGGCGCCCTCCCCGCCCGAGAACCAGGAGACCTGACATGACCGACGAGAACCTCCCCCAGCCGGACGCCGCCGTCGACGAGGACGCCGAGCACGTCCTGGACGCCAAGTCCGCTCCCGACGACCGCGCCGACGAGGGCCCGCTCGACGAGACCGAGGCGAACCCGGTCCGGCCCTACGTCGACCTCGGCGGGATCAAGATCCTGCCCCGCGAGGGTCTGCACCTCCGGCTCGAGGTCGCGGAGGGCACGCAGCAGGTCGTGGCCGTCGGCCTCGACTACGCCGAGTCCAGCCTCCAGGTGCAGCCGTTCGCGGCGCCCCGTTCCAGCGGCCTCTGGCACGAGATCCGCACCACCATCGGTGAGCAGATCCAGCGGCAGGGCGGCACGACCCGCCTGGCCGACGGCCCGTTCGGCCCGGAGCTCCACGCCGTGATCCCCGTGGTGCAGCAGCCGGGACAGCCGGCGGCGAGCACGCGCGAGGCGCGCTTCATCGGCGTCGACGGCCCGCGCTGGTTCCTGCGCGGCGTCATCACCGGCCGTGCCGTCTCCGACGCGGACGCCGCCGCCGCGGTCGAGGACCTGTTCCGCAGCGTCGTCGTCGTGCGCGGCACGTCGCCCATGCCGCCGCGCGACCTCATCCCGCTGAAGATGCCGGCCGCGCAGGTCGGCACGACGCCCGGCGCCGCGCCCCTCGGCGAGAGCCCCGCCCCGGCCCTGGGCTCCTGAGCGTGACGGGCGACGGCCCGCTCGACCGCGATCCCGCGCGGGCCGAGGACGAGACGGCCGCACGACGGGCGGAGGCGACCCCCTCGTCCGCCGCCGACCACGCGGACGGCGGACCCCGCCCACCGGCGCCCGCGACCGCGCCTGGCGAGGCCCTCGGCGCGAGCATGGCGCAGGCCGCCGAGCGCGCCGGCCTCGGCCAGGCCGCTCGCGGCGAGACCATGACCGCCTCCGCGCTCCTCACGGCGATGGGCGGCGTCCGCGGCGTGCTCGAGGCCATCGTGCCCGGGCTCCTCTTCCTCGTGGCCTTCACCATCACGCGCGACGTCGTCCTCTCGGTCGCGGTACCGGTGGCGGTCGCGGTCGTGGCCGTCGTCGCCCGGCTCCTCCAGCGCTCCGCCGTCGCGCCCGCCGTGGGCGGCCTGGTGGGCATCGTCATCTCCGCGTTCCTCGCCCTCCGGTCGGGGGAGGGCCGGGACTTCTACGCCCTCGGGCTCTGGACCAACGGCGCGTACTTCGCGGTGCTGCTCGTCTCCGTCGTCGTCGGCTGGCCGCTCGTGGGCGTGGCCGTGGGGTTCCTCATGGGCGACGGCACGGCCTGGCGGCAGGACCGCCGGAAGGCCCGCGCCCTGCGGCTCCTCACGCTCGTCTGGGTCGGCTTCTTCGCGCTGCGCCTCGCGGTGCAGCTCCCGCTCTACCTCGCCGACGCCATCGACGCGCTCGGCGTCGCCCGCCTGGTGATGGGCACGCCCCTCTACGGCGTGCTGCTCGTGCTCTCCTGGCTCTTCGTCCGCGCCGTCTACGCGAAGGACCCCGCCGCACCGACGGCGTGAGCCCGACGGGCCGACCGCGCGGCGGGGCGTGATCCCCGCGGCGCGGTGGTAGATTCATCTCGACGTCGAGATACATCGGCGCCGTCCCGCCCCGCGTCGGCGCGCCCGTTCAGGGTCGCCTTACTGGACCCGGCCGCGGCGGGCGACCAAGATCGGGTGACGGGCGGAACGGGATTCCGCGCCCATCCAACGAGGGAAGAGGGCCACGTGTCTGCAATCAACAGCTTCGGCGCGAAGGACACACTCCGCGTCGGGGACACCGACTACGAGATCTACCGCATCGACACCGTGCCGGGCCACGAGCGTCTCCCGTTCAGCCTCAAGGTGCTGCTGGAGAACCTCCTCCGCACCGAGGACGGCAAGAACGTCACCGGGACGCAGATCAGCGCCCTCGGCGACTGGGTGCCCGAGTCCGAGCCCGACACCGAGATCCAGTTCACGCCGGGCCGCGTCGTGATGCAGGACTTCACCGGCGTGCCCTGCATCGTCGACCTCGCCACCATGCGCGAGGCCGTCGGCGAGCTGGGCGGCGACCCGACCCGGATCAACCCGCTGGCGCCCGCGGAGCTCGTCATCGACCACTCCGTCATCGCCGACCTCTTCGGCTCCGAGGACGCGCTCGAGCGCAACGTCGACATCGAGTACGAGCGCAACGGCGAGCGGTACCAGTTCCTCCGCTGGGGCCAGACGGCGTTCGAGGACTTCAAGGTCGTCCCGCCCGGCACCGGCATCGTCCACCAGGTCAACATCGAGCACCTCGCCCGCGTCACCATGACGCGCGAGGTCGGCGGCGTCCTGCAGGCCTACCCCGACACGTGCGTCGGCACCGACTCGCACACCACCATGGTCAACGGCCTGGGCGTGCTGGGCTGGGGCGTCGGCGGCATCGAGGCGGAGGCGGCCATGCTCGGCCAGCCGGTCTCGATGCTCATCCCCAAGGTCGTCGGCTTCAAGCTCGCGGGGGAGATCCCCACGGGCGTCACCGCCACCGACGTGGTGCTCACCATCACGCAGATGCTGCGCAAGCACGGCGTCGTCGGCAAGTTCGTCGAGTTCTACGGATCCGGCGTCGGCGCCGTCCCGCTCGCCAACCGCGCCACCATCGGCAACATGAGCCCCGAGTTCGGCTCGACCGCCGCGGTCTTCCCCATCGACGACGTCACGCTCGAGTACCTGCGCCTCACGGGCCGCAGCGAGGAGCAGGTCGCGCTCGTCGAGGCCTACGCCAAGGAGCAGGGCCTCTGGCACGACGCCGCGGTGGAGCCCACCTTCAGCGAGTACCTCGAGCTGGACCTCTCCACGGTCGTCCCCTCCATCGCCGGCCCGAAGCGCCCGCAGGACCGCATCGAGCTCACCGACGCCAAGTCGCAGTTCGAGCGCGACCTCAACGACTACGCGAAGGTCGACCACGACATCGTCGACCTCGCGTCGGCCATGAGCTTCCCCGCGTCCGACCCGGGCGAGCTGCAGCCGGAGGACGAGCACTCCACGCACGAGACGCACCACGCGTCGAACAGCCCCGCGAGCGTCACCAAGCCGACGCGCGTCACCCTCGAGGACGGGCGCGACTTCACGCTCGACCACGGCGCCGTGGCCATCGCGGCGATCACGTCGTGCACCAACACGTCGAACCCGTCGGTCATGCTCGCCGCCGGGCTCCTCGCCCGCAACGCCAGCAAGAAGGGCCTCAAGGCCAAGCCGTGGGTGAAGACCACGCTGGCGCCGGGATCCAAGGTCGTCACGGACTACTACGAGAAGTCCGGCCTCACCACGTACCTCGAGGACCTCGGCTTCTACACGGTCGGCTACGGCTGCACCACCTGCATCGGCAACTCCGGACCGCTGCTCGACGAGATCTCCACCGCCGTGCAGGACAACGACCTCGCCGTCACGGCCGTCCTCTCGGGCAACCGCAACTTCGAGGGCCGCATCAACCCCGACGTGAAGATGAACTACCTCGCGAGCCCGCCGCTCGTCATCGCCTACGCGCTGGCCGGGTCGATGAACTTCGACTTCGACGCCGACGCGCTCGGCACCGACACCGAGGGCAACGAGGTGTTCCTGAAGGACATCTGGCCCGACGCGGCCGAGGTCCAGTCGACGATCGACAGCTCCATCGACACGGGCATGTTCACGCACCAGTACGCCGGCGTCTTCGACGGCGACGAGCGCTGGCGCTCGCTCCCCACTCCCACGGGCGCCACGTTCGAGTGGGACGCGGAGTCGACCTACGTCCGGAAGCCCCCGTACTTCGAGGGCCTGACGATGGAGACCACGCCGGTCTCGGACATCACGGGCGCGCGCGTGCTCGCCAAGCTGGGCGACTCGGTCACGACCGACCACATCAGCCCGGCCGGCTCGATCAAGGCGGACAGCCCCGCCGGCCGCTACCTCGACGAGCACGGGGTGGGCCGCAAGGACTACAACTCCTACGGCTCGCGTCGCGGCAACCACGAGGTCATGATCCGCGGCACGTTCGCGAACATCCGCCTCCGCAACCAGCTGCTGGACGGCGTCGAGGGCGGCTACACGCGCGACTTCACGCAGCCCGACGGCCCGCAGTCGTTCATCTACGACGCCGCGCAGAACTACGCGGCCTCGAGCACCCCGCTGGTGATCCTCGCGGGCAAGGAGTACGGCTCCGGCTCGTCGCGCGACTGGGCGGCCAAGGGCACGAGCCTGCTGGGCGTCAAGGCGGTCATCACCGAGAGCTTCGAGCGGATCCACCGCTCCAACCTCATCGGCATGGGCGTCGTCCCTCTGCAGTTCCCGGCGGGCGAGACCTGGGACACGCTCGGGCTCGACGGCACCGAGGAGATCAGCATCACCGGTCTCGAGGAGCTGAACTCGGGCACCACGCCGCGCACCGTGCGCGTGGTCGCCGCCCCCACCGCCGACTCGCCCGCGGGCAAGCAGACGGTGGAGTTCGACGCGCTCGTGCGCATCGACACCCCCGGCGAGGCGGACTACTACCGCAACGGCGGCATCCTGCAGTACGTGCTGCGCAGCCTGGTCGCGTAACAGGAGGCTGAGGAGGCCGGGCGGCGACGCCCGGCCTCCTTCGTGCATGCAGGGCCCTGCGTACACTCGATGAGGCGGACGTCGCGACATGGCGTCCGATGGAAGGCGGTCAGCATGGGAATCCTCGAGACGATCACGGGACCCCGGGACCTCGACCGGCTGAGCGGCGAGCAGATGCTCGAGCTGGCCGCGGAGATCCGGCAGTTCCTCGTCGCGGAGGTCTCCAAGACGGGTGGCCACCTGGGGCCGAACCTCGGCGTCGTGGAGACGACCCTGGCGATCCACCGGGTCTTCGACTCGCCCAAGGACCCGATCGTCTTCGACACGGGCCACCAGTCGTACGTCCACAAGCTCCTCACGGGCAGGCAGGACTTCTCCCGGCTCCGGGAGTCCGACGGCCTCGCCGGGTACCCGCAGCGCTCCGAGTCCGAGCACGACATCGTCGAGAGCTCGCACGCGTCCAGCTCGCTGAGCTGGGCCGACGGGATCTCCCGCGCGTTCGAGATCACCGGGCAGACCGACCGCCACGTGGTCGCGGTCGTCGGCGACGGGGCGCTCACGGGCGGGATGACGTGGGAGGCGCTCAACAACATCTCCGACGACAACACGCGGAAGCTGATCATCGTCGTCAACGACAACGGCCGCTCCTACGCGCCGACCATCGGCGGCATGGCGCGCTTCCTCAACACCGTGCGCACGCGCCGCTCGTACCGCGGCCTGTACGAGACGAGCCAGCGGGTCTTCGGCGTCTTCGGCGCGCCGGGCGACAGCCTCTACCGCGGGCTCCGCGGCGGCCTCCACGGCTTCCTCACCCGCGTCACCGACAACGAGGCGCTGTACTCGAACCTCGACATCAAGTACCTGGGGCCCATCGACGGGCACGACCAGCAGGCGATGGAGGAGGCCCTCGAGCAGGCGCGCGACTACGGCGCGCCCGTCATCGTGCACGCCATCACGGAGAAGGGCCGGGGCTACGAGCCGGCCCGCCGCGACGTCGCCGACCAGTTCCACGCCGTGGGGCAGATCGACCCGGAGACGGGTGAGCCCATCGACGCGTCGCACGCGGTCAGCTGGACCAGCGTCTTCGCGGACGAGATCCTCGCCCTGGCCGACGAGGATCCGCGCATCGTCGGGATCACGGCCGCCATGCTCCGCCCCGTGGGCCTCCACCGCTTCGCCGAGAAGCACCCCGAGCGCGTGCACGACGTCGGAATCGCCGAGCAGCACGCCGTGACGAGCGCGGCCGGCCTCGCGTTCGGCGGCCTGCACCCGGTCGTCGCCCTCTACGCCACCTTCGTCAACCGCGCCTTCGACCAGGTGCTCATGGACGTCGCCCTGCACCGCGCGGGCGTGACCTTCGTGCTCGACCGCGCGGGCGTCACCGGCCCCGACGGCCCGAGCCACCACGGCATGTGGGACCTCGCGCTGCTGCAGATCGTGCCGCACATCCGCCTGAGCGCCCCGCGGGACGCCACGCGCCTCCGCGAGGAGCTGGGCGAGGCGGTCAGGGTCGACGACGGGCCCACGGTCGTCCGGTTCTCCAAGGGCACGGTCGGCGACGAGATCGAGGCCGTGCGACGGCTCGACGACGGCGTCGACGTGCTGCTCGAGTCGGCGTCGAAGGACGTGCTCATCGTCACGGTCGGACCCATGGCGGCCATGGGCATCGAGGTCGCGGAGCGGCTGGCCGCCCAGGGCATCGGCGCGACCGTCGTGGATCCCCGGTGGGTCGTCCCCGTGCCCCGGAGCGTCGTCGAGCTCGGCGGCACCCACCGGCTCGTCGTCACCATCGAGGACGGCGTCGTCGTCGGCGGCATCGGCACGCGCATCCGCCAGGACCTGCGCGCGGCCGGCATCGACACGGGCGTCACCGAGCTGGGGCTCCCGGACGAGTTCCTCGACCACGGGTCGCGTTCGCAGATCCTCGAGCGCGTCGGCCTCACCCCGCAGCACATCGCGCGCGACGTGGTGGCGCAGGTGCTCGGCAGCCGCGTGCCGTCCGCGCGGCCCCTGCCGGAGGACGCCGACCGCGTCTCCATCGCCCACGAGGACGACGACCAGGTCTAGCCCGGGCGACGACGAAGGGCCCGGCCATGACGGCCGGGCCCTTCGTCGTGCGCTGCGGCCCTACTCGACGCCGCGGATCACCGGGTGGTGGAACGTGTCGCCGAAGGCGCGCTCGCTCGCCCCGACCCGGTCGAGGTACGGCGTGAGGCCGCCCATCTGGAACGGGTAGCCGGCGCCGAGGATGAGGCACAGGTCGATGTCCTCCGCCGCGTGCACGACGTCGTCCTCGAGCATGCGGTGCACCTCGTCGGCGAGGCCCGTCTCCACCCGCTCGCGGATCCCCTCGGCCGTCATGGGCGAGTCCCCGCCCTTCACGATGCGCACGGCCTCCTTGTCGAAGCCCGTGGGCCGGCCCTTGGCGTCGCGCGCGTAGATCCGCCCGAGGTCCGCCAGCCGGTGCAGGTTGGGGCTCTCGAAGAACCGGTCGGGGAAGGCGGCGTGGTGCGTGTCGAGCACGTGCGCGCCCACCTTGAGCCCCACGAGCTCGAGCAGCTCGAAGGGGGTCATGGGCAGGCCGAACGGGGCGAGCGACCGGTCCACGACCTCGAAGGGCGTGCCCGTGTCGACCGCGTGCATGGCCTCGCCGAGCACCTTCGCGAGGATCCGGTTCACCACGAAGCCCGGGGTGTCCCGTGTGATGACCGCGTTCTTCTTCAGCTTCCGGGCAACCTGCATGGCCGTCGAGAGCGTCGCGTCGGTCGTCCGCGGGGTGCGCACGACCTCGATGAGCGGCATGACCGCCACGGGGTTGAAGAAGTGGAAGCCGACGACGCGCTCGGGGTGCGCCAGCCGCTCGGCGATGCGCTCGACCGACAGGCTCGACGTGTTCGTGGCGAGGATCGCGGTCTCGGAGACGTGCTGCTCGATCTCGGCGAACACCGCCTGCTTGACGCCCAGCTCCTCGAACACGGCCTCGATGACCCAGTCCGCGTCCGCGAAGTCGGCCTTGTCGGTCGTGCCGGTGACGAGCGCGGCGAGCCGGTTGGCCTCGTCGGGGGAGACGCGCCCCTTCTCGGCGAGCTTCCGGATCTCGCCGTGGATCCCCGCGACGCCCGCGTCGACGCGCGCCTGGTCGAGGTCGGTGATGACCACGGGCACCTGGAGGCGGCGGACGAACAGCAGCGCGAACTGCGACGCCATGAGCCCGGCGCCCACGACGCCGACCTTGGTGACGGGACGCGCGAGGTCCTTGTCCGGAGCGCCGGCCGGGCGCTTGGCCCGCTTCTGCACGAGGTCGAACGCGTAGATGCTCGCGCGGAACTGGTCGCCGGAGATGAGGTCCGCGAGGGCCTCGTCCTCGGCGGCGAAGCCCTCCTCGCGCGTGCTCCGCTTGGCGGCCTGCAGCAGGTCGAGCGCGCGGTACGGCGAGAGCGCCACCGTGCCGATGCGCTGCTCGAGCGACTTCCGCGCGATGCCGATGGCGATGTCCCACTTGGCGAGGCGCTCGAGGCGGCCCGGCGCGTTCGGGCGCTTCACCTCGACGGCGCCGGAGAGGACGCCGTCGGCCCAGAGGATCGACTGCTCGAGGAACGACGCGGACGGGAAGGACGCGTCGGCGATGCCGAGCTCCATCACGTCGGCGGCCTTCAGCGTGCGGTTGTTCTTGAGCGGGTTCTCGATGATCACCTTGAGGGCGTTCTCGATGCCGATGAGGTTCGGCAGCAGCCACGCGCCGCCCCAGCCGGGGATGATGCCGAGGAAGACCTCGGGCAGCGCGACCGCGGGCACGGACTCGTCGACCGTGCGGTAGTCGGAGTTGAGGCCGATCTCGAGCCCGCCTCCGAGCGCGAGACCGTTGATGAACGTGAACGAGGGCACGCCGAGGCGGTGCAGGCGGCCGAGCGTGTCGTGGCCGAGCTGCGCCATCTGGCGCCCGACCTCGCGGCTCGGGATCTCGCCGACCTTGCTGAGGTCGGCGCCGGCGGCGAGGATGAACGGCTTGCCGGTGATCGCGACGCCGCGGACCTCCCCGGCGGCGGCGCGCGCCGCGAGCCGGTCGAGCACGTCCGCCAGCTCGATCAGCGTGGCCGGGCCGAGCGTGGACGGCCGCGTGTGGTCCCGACCGTTGTCGAGCGTGAGGAGCGCGAGCACCCCGCCGGAGGGCAGGGGCACGTCGCGGACGAACGAGTGGGTGACGACCTCGTCGGGATCGAGCGCCACGAGCTCCCGGAAGCGGCTGGTGTCGGTCACTTGTTCCTCTTCTTCCTCTTGCCGGTGAAGTGCGGGTTCTCCCAGATGACGCTGCCGCCCTGGCCGAGGCCCACGCACATCGCCGTGAGGCCGTAGCGGACCTCGGGGTGCTGCTCGAACTGGCGCGCGAGCTGGTTCATCAGCCGGACGCCGCTGGAGGCGAGCGGGTGGCCGACGGCGATGGCGCCGCCGTACTCGTTGACGCGCGGATCCGCGTCGTCGATGCCGAAGTGGTCGAGGAGGCTGAGGACCTGGATGGCGAACGCCTCGTTCAGCTCGAACAGCCCGATGTCGTCGATGGTGAGGCCGGCCTTGCGGAGCGCCTTCTCGGTGCTCGGCACGGGTCCGATGCCCATGATCTCGGGCTCGACGCCCGCGAACGCGAAGGACACCAGCGTCATCTTCGGCGCGAGGCCGAGCTCCTTCACGGCGTCGCCGCTCGCGAGCAGGGCGGCGGTCGCGCCGTCGTTGAGGCCCGACGAGTTGCCGGCCGTGACGCGGCCGTGCGGGCGGAACGGGGTGCGGAGGCCGGCGAGGCCCTCGAGCGTCGTCTCCGGGCGCATCGCCTCGTCGCGCGTGGCGAGACCCCAGCCCTCCTCGGAGCGGGTGGCGACGGGCACGAGGTCCGGCTGGATGTGGCCGTTGGCGTAGGCGAGCGCCGTCTTCTGCTGGCTGGCGAGGGCGTAGCGGTCGGCGCGCTCCCGGGTGAGCGCGGGGAAGCGGTCGTGGATCCGCTCCGCCGTGCTCCCCATGTTGAGCGCGTCCTGGCTCACGATCCGCTCGGCGAGGAACCGGGGGTTCGGGTCGGCGTCGAAGCCCATCGGGTGGCGGCCCATGTGCTCGACGCCGCCGGCGATCGCGAGGTCGTAGGCGCCGAACGCGATGCCGCCGGCGGTGGCGGTGACGCTCGTCATGGCGCCCGCGCACATGCGGTCGATGGCGAAGCCGGGTACCGAGCGGGGGAGCCCGGCGAGGAGCGCGGCCGTGCGGCCGAGCGTGAGGCCCTGGTCGCCCGTCTGCGTGGTGGCGGCGATGGCGACCTCGTCGATGCGGTCCTTCGGCACCTGCGGGTTCCGCTCGAGCAACCCGATCATGGCCTTGACCACCAGGTCGTCGGCGCGGGTCCGCCAGTACATGCCCTTCTCACCCGCTCGTCCGAACGGGGTGCGGACCCCGTCCACGAAATGGACTTCGGCTCTCTCGACCACTGACGCCTCCTCGCATCGCTTTCCCCCACCCTAGGGAGAGGCCGGTGGGGAGCCGAATCCGTTGACTGTTCCTACGAGGCCCCGTCGTCGGTCGCGTCGTCGGCTTGGTCCGCATCCACAAAGGCCGCGGCCACGGGAGCGGCGGTCGCCTCGATCTGCCAGGGACGCGCGCCCCAGGACGCGAGCGCCTCGGCGACGGCCTCCGGCGCGAGGTCGGCGGGCGGCGTCCAGGCGACACGGCGCAGGACCTCGGGCGTGAGCAGGTTCTCCTGCGGGACGGACATCGAGGACGCGACCTCCTGCACGGCCACGCGGGCGCGCTTGAGGCGGCGGTCGGCCGCCGGGTCCTTGTCGGCCCAGGCCTTGGGCGGCGGCATGGTCTCGCCCGTGCCGCGCAGCTGCGGGAACTCGGTCGCGGCGAGCCCGCGCTCGACGGCGGCCCACCAGCGGTCGATCTCGCTGCGGCTCGCGCGGCCCGAGAACTCCCGGACGGCGGCGAGGTCGCGCTTGGACTGCGGGAGGACGCGCGCGACGGCGACGAGCGAGCCGTCCGGCACGAGCCGGCCGGGGCTGGTGTCGACCTCGCGGGCGTAGGCGTCGCGCGCCTCCCACAGCTCCTTGGCGACGGCGAGGTTGCGACCCCCGCGCACGCCGTGCAGGCCGCTCAGGCGACGCCACGGCTCGACCCGCGCGGGCTTCGCCTCCTTGGCGATCGTCGCCTGGAACTCCTGCTCGGCGATGCCCGACTTGCCCTGCTCCTCGAGCCGGCGCGCGATCTCGTCGCGCACGTCGACGAGCAGCTCCACGTCGAGCGCGGCGTAGACGAGCCAGGCGCGGGGGAGGGGGCGGGTCGACCAGTCGGCCGCGGAGTGCTCCTTGGCCAGGTGGATCCCGAGCAGCTCCTCCACCACGGTGCCGAGCCCCACGCGCGGGAGACCCAGCAGGCGGGAGGCGAGCTCGGTGTCGAAGATGCGCTGCGGGTCGAGGCCGACCTCGCGCAGGCACGCGAGGTCCTGGCTGGCGGCGTGCAGCACCCACTCGACGTCGCGGATCACGTCGTCGAGCTCGGAGAAGTCGCCCACCGCCGGCGGGTCGAAGAGGAAGGTGCCGGCGCCGCGGCGGAAGACCTGGATGAGGTAGGCGCGCTGGCTGTAGCGGAAGCCGGACGCGCGCTCGGCGTCGACGGCGACGGGACCGGTGCCCCCCGCGATCGCCTCGACGGCGCGCAGGTACTCCTCGCGGGTGTCGATGACCGTGAGGTCGCCGGTGGCGGCCGCCTCGCGGAGGGGCGCGCGCGGGGGCGCGGCGGCGTCCGATGACGCGGCGGCGGCCTGCTCCTCCCGCGGGGTCGCCGCGGCGGGCGCGGTGGACGCGCGGCGCGCGGACCGCGGGGCGCGCGGGCTGTCGACCGTCGGATCCGCGGCCGGGGCGCCGTCCGCCGGCGCCGGCGCCGGCTGGACATCCTCGACCGGCTCGCGCCGCGTGCGGGTGCGGGTGCGGGACCGCGCGGCGACCGCGTCGGTGGCGGTGGAACCGGGGACGTCCGAGAAGAGCGACGCGCCCATGGCCGGGCGGCCGAGCGGGACGGCGGGCGGGGCCGCGGCAGGGGAGTCGCGGACGGGTGCCGCGGACTCGGGGTCGGGGATGTC
The DNA here is from genome assembly GCF_014775655.1 of Clavibacter zhangzhiyongii. Lineage (NCBI taxonomy): Bacteria > Bacillati > Actinomycetota > Actinomycetes > Micrococcales > Microbacteriaceae > Clavibacter > Clavibacter zhangzhiyongii. The sequence goes on from NZ_CP061274.1 coordinate 1,706,374, forward strand.
GGACGGGGCGTTCACGTCCGGGTGCGTCGCGCTGATAGCAGTGTCACTCCTTCGCCCGCGGGAGGCAGCCCGGCGAGCATGCACAGTAGTTCCCCCCAGCCTTCCACATGGGCGGTCACGTCCGCGTCCGCGGGGGTCCACGAGGCGCGCAGCTCGATCTTCGCGCCGCTGCCCTGGCGGGCGAGCTCGCCGTAGCCGGTGCTGATTATCCGGGTCGCGGTGCCCGAGGGCGCCGAGTAGCGGGCGCCGCGCGAGGCGAGGCCGTCGACGAGCCACGACCAGGCCACGTCGGCGAGGAACGGATCCGTGCCCATGTCGGTCTCGAGCGGGGCCTGCGCGAAGCAGACGATGCGGAAGGAACCGCCCCAGGCGTCCGGCTCCTCGGGGTCGTGGAGGAGGATGAAGCGGCCCGTGCCGAGCTCCGAGTCGGACGCGTGGCCGGACGGCGAGACGTCGGCGGCGAGGGCGACCGCGTAGGGCGCGAGGCCGCTCGACGGCGAGGGGATCTCCGTCAGCACGAGCTCCGACCGCGTCGTCGCGCGTCGCAGCGCGTCCAACGCCGCGCGGAACTCGGGCGGATCCTCGGGACTGTCACGGGTCTCTACCACGTGTGCAGACTAGGGTCCGGCGCGCCGCGTCCCGGGAGCCACGCCGGGACGCATCCGGCCGACGGACGCGCGCGACGACGCGGCGGACGGCCCGCTGACCGGGGGATCAGGCCCGGCGGACCGCCCAGCGCGCGTACGTGCGGTGGTCGTCGTCGACGAGCAGCTGCTCGAGCGACATGGCCGCGTGCACGCCGGACCCGGCGGGGACGAGGGGCGTGAGCGGCGTCACCAGCTCCGGCGACGTGGTGAGGCAGAGCTCGTCGACGCGCCCCGCCGCGAGCAGCGACGCCGCGAGCGCGGGCCCGCCCTCGCAGACCACGTGCGCGAGACCGCGACCGGCCAGGGCCGCGATCACGTCGTCGCCGCCGAGCCGTCCGTCGGCCGCGGCGCCCAGGGGGACCGGCACGATCTCGGCGGGCACGCCCCCGAGCGTCGCGACGGCCCGGTCGCGCGCCTCCGGCGGGCACAGCACGAGGAGTCGGCCGTCCGCGGCGTCGGGATCGAAGCGGTGGCCGTCGAGGTCGCCGGTGGAGGTGGCGACGGCCAGCGGCGTGCGGCGGGGCAGCACGTAGCGCTCGGCGCGCACCGTGCCGGCGCCCACGAGCACGACGTCGGCCAGCTCGCGGATCACCCCGAGGATCCGTCGGTCGACGGCGCTGCTCAGGCTGTCCGACGAGCCGTCGGCACCGGTGACGCTGCCGTCGACCGACGCCACGAAGTTCAGGCGCACATGCGTGGCGGATGCCGGCCGGTACAGGTCCTCGAGCCAGTCGCGCGTGCGGTCGTCGTCCAAGGCCCGGGAGGCTTCGGGCTCGCCGACCCCGGCCACGGGGAGGATCCGCGTGATCCTCACCCCGCGAGCCGCTCGCGCACCTGGCGCTTGACCCGGCCGAGCATCGCCGTCATCCCGCGCATGCGCAGCGGCGAGACGGCGGCGTCGAGGCCGATGGTGGAGGGGTAGTCGTCGGGCACGGCCAGCACCTCGTCCGCCGGCAGCCCGTCGAGCCCCTGCGCGAGGATCGACGCGAAGCCGCGGCTGGTCGGCGCCTCGGCGGGCGCCTGCGCGTGCACGTGCACGTCGCCGTCGACGACCTCGACGAACATGAACACCGGCGACTGGCACTCCTCCACGCGCTCGAGGAGGTCCGGGTGCTCGGCGTAGCGCGGGGGCAGCTCGGGCAGCTCGTTGCTGAAGTCGAGCAGGAGCAGGAGCCGGTCGCGCTGGCCGAGCGCGAGGAAGTCGTCGCGGATCTCGGCCAGCGCGGCGGGCAGGGCGGGGGAGCCGGTCATCGAGCGGGCAGCTCCCCGGGCTCGGCGCCCTGCACGATGGGGACGCGCACGGCGGAGCCCCACTCGGTCCAGGAGCCGTCGTAGTTGCGGACGCCCTCGAAGCCGAGGAGGTGCGTGAGCACGAACCACGTGTGGCTCGAGCGCTCGCCGATGCGGCAGAGGACCACGACGTCGTCGCCGTCGCCGAGGCCCGCGCCTTCGCGGTAGACCGCGTCGAGCTCGGCGCGGGACCTGAAGGAGCCGTCCTCGGCCGCGGCCTTGGCCCACGGCACGTTGCGCGACGTGGGGATGTGGCCGGCGCGGAGCGAGCCCTCCTCGGGGTAGGCGGGCGCGGTGGTGCGCTGGCCCGTGTACTCCTCGGGGCTGCGGACGTCGATGAGCGGGTTGCCGAGGTGGGCGAGGACGTCGTCCTTGAACGCGCGGATCTCCTCGTCGCGGCGCTCGACCACGGGGTACTCGACGGGCGCGACCTCGGGCTGGTCGGTGGTCATGGGACGGCCCTCGGCGATCCACTTGTCGCGGCCTCCGTCGAGGAGGCGGACGTCCTCGTGGCCGAACAGCGTGAACACCCACAGGGCGTACGCCGCCCACCAGTTGCTCTTGTCGCCGTAGATGACGACGGTGCTGTCCCGGGCGATGCCGCGCTCGGACATGAGCTGGGCGAACCGCTCGCCGTCGACGTAGTCGCGCTGGACCGGGTCGTTGAGGTCGGTGTGCCAGTCGAGCTTCACGGCGCCCGGGATGTGGCCGGTCTCGTAGAGGAGCACGTCCTCGTCTGACTCGACGACCACGAGGCCGGGCGTGAGCGCGCCGTCCGCGAGGCGCTCCTGCAGCCAGTCGCCGCTCACGAGCCGCTCCGGGTGGGCGTACTCGGCGAACCTGGGGGTGGTGTCCGGCTCGACGGCCATGGGGCTCTCCTGATCTCGCGGCCGCGGGGGCCGCGCTGGGTGGGACGCGATTAGTCTGGGGGTCTTCCGCGGGCGCTCGGCGCACCGCGACGACCACCATCCACGGTAACGGTTCACGCTGCGCGGGACCTTCCCATGACAGCCGGAGATCCACCTGTGACCAACGCCGACATCGGATCGCGGAGCCACGACGAGCGCGGGGCGGGACCGGGCGCGCTCGTCGGGCGCTCGCCGAGCATCTCGGGCGCGGAGATCGCGGCGCACCTCGTGCCCCCGCGCCAGTTCGACGAGGCGCGCTTCGACACCTACCGGCCCGACCCGGAGTACGACACGCAGGCGCAGGCCGTGGAGCTGCTGCGCGCGTTCTCGGGCGACCGGGCGGGATCCCGCGGCGGGCTGTTCTCCCGGCGGAAGGCCCCGGCGCCGAAGCCCGGCGTGTACCTCGACGGCGGGTTCGGCGTGGGCAAGACCCACCTCCTCGCGTCGCTCTGGCACGCCATGCCGGGGCCGAAGTACTTCGGCACCTTCATCGAGTACACGGCGCTCGTCGGCGCGCTCGGCTACCAGGGCGCCGTCGGGATCCTCCGCGGGGCGACGCTCGTGGCCATCGACGAGTTCGAGCTCGACGACCCGGGCGACACCATGATGATGACGCGCCTGCTGTCCGACCTCGTGGCCGACGGCACGCGCATCGCCGCGACGAGCAACACCCCGCCGAACGCCCTGGGCGAGGGGCGCTTCGCCGCGGCGGACTTCCTGCGGGAGATCCAGGCGATGAGCGACCGGTTCGACACGATCCGCATCGACGGCCTCGACTACCGCCGCCGCGCCTTCGAGGGCCACGCGGTCACGGTCGACGACGCCGACCTCGCCGCGCGCGCCGACGCGGCGCAGGCGGCCGGCCGCGCGGTGACGCTGGACGGCTTCGCCGAGCTCGTCGCGCACCTGTCCCGGCTGCACCCCTCCAAGTACGTCAAGGTCATCGAGGGCGTGGACGCCATCGCGCTCCGCGACGTGACCGAGCTGACGGGCCAGACCGACGCGCTGCGCTTCGTGGCGTTCGTGGACCGCGTGTACGACGCGCAGATCCCGCTGCTCGCCTCGGGTACGCCCTTCGACGAGGCGTTCTCCGCGGAGATGCTCGCCGGCGGCTACCGGAAGAAGTACCTGCGGGCGATCTCGCGGCTCATCTCGCTCACCGCGGCCGGACGCGACCTCTAGCCGCGCGGCGCCCGCCGCGCCAGGTCGGGCGCTCGCCCGGGAGGATCCCCGAGGCCCGCGGAAACACGATGTTCACACGGCCGGCGTCCGTGTAACGCGCTCGAAACACGTCCGGCGAGCCGGCGAAACCTCGTCCCCGGACACTGGACGCGTACCCGGCACCCGGCTCGCGCCGAACCCCCCGACCACACGGGCGGCCGCTCGCCTCCGTCGGTCCGACCCCTGCACGATCTACGAGAGGTGAAACACCATGGATCAAGGCAACACCGCCTTCCTCCTGATCGCCGCGGCGCTGGTCCTCCTGATGACGCCGGGTCTGGCGTTCTTCTACGGCGGGCTCGTCAAGGCCAAGAGCGTCATCAGCATGATGATGATGAGCTTCGGGGCCATGGGCCTCATCGGGCTCCTCTGGGTGCTCTACGGCTATGCGGTCACGTTCGGCAACGGACCGGACGGCGCCGCGGGCAACCCGCGCTTCGTCGGCATCGACGGCGTCCTCGGCGTCGACCTCGGCCAGCTCGGCCTCGGCGACGCGTACACGGCGGCCCTCGGCGAGCAGACCTCGGCCTACCCCACGCTCGCGTTCGCCGCCTTCCAGGCGACCTTCGCGATCATCACGGTCGCCCTCATCTCCGGCGCCATCGCCGACCGCGCGAAGTTCGGCGCGTGGATGGTCTTCGCCGGCGTGTGGGCCACGGTCGTCTACTTCCCGGTCGCCAGCTGGGTCTTCAACTTCACGCTCGCCGACGGCGCCACCGTCGACGGCGGCTGGATCGCCTACAACGTGGGCGCCATCGACTTCGCCGGCGGCACGGCCGTCCACATCAACGCCGGCGCCGCCGCCCTCGCGCTGTCCCTCGTCCTCGGCAAGCGCGTCGGGTTCGCGAAGGGCATGCACGTGCCGCACAACCCGCCGTTCGTCCTCCTCGGCGCCGGCCTCCTGTGGTTCGGCTGGTTCGGCTTCAACGCGGGCTCCGAGCTCGCGGCCGACGGCATCGCGGCCATCGCGTTCCTCAACACCATCGCGGCGCCCGCCGCGGCCATCCTCGGCTGGCTCGTGGTCGAGAAGATCCGCGACGGCAAGCCCACCTCCGTGGGTGCCGCGTCCGGAGCGGTCGCGGGCCTGGTCGCCATCACCCCGGCCTGCGCCGCGCTCTCGCCGATCTGGGCGATCGTGCTCGGCCTCGTCGCCGGCGCCGTCTGCGCCGTGGCCATCGAGCTGAAGTTCAAGCTGGGCTTCGACGACTCGCTCGACGTGGTGGGCATCCACCTCATCGGCGGACTCATCGGCACGCTCTACATCGGCTTCTTCGCCACGAACGTCGGCCTCATCTACTCGGGCTCGCTCGCGCAGCTCGGGAAGCAGGCCCTCGCCGCCGGCGCCGTGCTCGTGTACTCGTTCGTGCTGTCGTACCTCATCGGCACGATCATCCAGAAGACCATGGGCTTCCGGGTGAAGAACGAGGACGAGATCGCGGGCATCGACACGATCGTGCACGGCGAGGAGGGCTACGTGCTGGAGACCTCCGGCCGCTGACCCGATCCACCGACGGGCACCACGGGCGCCGCACCTCGCGAGAGGGCGGCGCCCGTCGTCGTGTCCGGGGCGCCCGTCCGCCGGACGAGGCCGCGGCTGGGGGTGTGTTCGCCCAGCGCGGAGCGAGCGCCCCGGGCTGCCGCCCGGGTGCGGGCCGGGCGTACGGTGGACGGATGCGGTGAGGTGCGCACGACGGCGCCTCCCGCACCACCGTGACCATCGAGACGAAGAAGACGAGAGCACATGGCATCCCCCCTCATCACCCTGAACAACGGCGTCACCATCCCGCAGCTGGGATTCGGAGTCTTCCAGACCCCGCCCGCCGAGACCCAGCAGGCCGTCGAGCGCGCGTTCGAGGCGGGCTACCGCCACATCGACACCGCGGCCGGCTACTACAACGAGGAGGGCGTGGGCGCCGCCATCAAGGCGACGGGCATCCCGCGCGAGGAGCTCTTCATCACCACGAAGCTCCGCAACGGCGACCAGGGCGCCGACAGCGCCCGCACAGCCTTCGAGGACAGCCGCCGCAAGCTCGGCGTCGACGCGGTGGACCTCTACCTCATCCACTGGCCCTACCCCAAGCACGGCCTGTACGTCGAGACCTGGAAGACGTTCGAGGCGCTGCACGCCGAGGGCCTCATCCGCGCCATCGGCGTCTCCAACTTCCTCCCGGAGCACCTGGAGACGCTGGCGGCCGAGAGCGACGTCGTGCCCGCGGTCAACCAGATCGAGGTGCACCCGACGTTCCAGCAGCACGACCTCTCGACCTTCTCGGTCGAGCGCGGCATCGAGGTCGAGGCGTACAGCCCGCTCGGCCAGGGCGCCGACCTCGAGTCGGAGATCGTCACGCGCCTCGCGAAGGAGCACGACGCCACCCCCGCCCAGATCGTGCTCGCGTGGCACCTGGCGCAGGGCCGCATCGTGATCCCCAAGTCGGTCACGCCCGAGCGCATCGTGCAGAACTTCCAGAGCATCGAGGTCGAGCTGTCCGTCGAGGAGCTCGCCGAGATCGACACCCTCGAGACCGGCACGCGCCTCGGCGCCGACCCGGCGACGGCGGACTTCACGCAGTTCCCGTCCTGATCCACCCGCCGGTCCGCCGGCACGACGACGCCCGCCCGGCACACGCCGCGGCGGGCGTCGCCTTGCCACCCGGAGGCCCGTCCGCGGTGCCGCGGACGCGGATCCCCGACAGGGCTAGCGTGAGCGGCACGACGCTCCCGAGGGCCGGGACCCTGCGTCCGGACCGATCCGGGGGTGCCACCGTCAGGAGCACCGTGACCGATCCCACCTCCCCGCACGCCCGCCTCTCGGACGCGCTCGTCGCCATCGCGGAGCGCATCGACACCTCGGTGGACGCGAGCTGGGACGGTCTCACCGGGGTGCAGATCCTCATCCTGCGTCGCCTCTCCGGCGTCGAGCGCATGGACCGCGCCTCGCTCTCCCTCGACACCCGCACCGCGCGCGCGGCGACGGTCCCGAGCCTCGCGTCGCTGATGCAGAAGGGCCTCGTCGTGGAGTCCCAGGACGCCGCGGGCTCCTACCTGCGCCTCACCGACGGCGGACGCGCACTGCTGACGGGCGTCGGCGTGGCGCGCGCGGCCTGGATGGAGCGCGCCGCCGCCCAGGCGGAGCCGCCGGTGCGCGGCGACGACCTGGTGCGGGCCGCCGCGCTGCTCGAGCACCTCGGCAGCGCGGGACTCGAGTGAGCGCAGCGGCGTGAGCGGCGAGGCGGGGCTCGACGGACTGGTCCGTCGCCTGCGCGCCGCGGGTTGCGTCTTCGCCGAGGAGGAGGCGGCCCTGCTCGTCGCGGAGGCCGCCGATCGTCAGCCGGCTCACGCCGGCCGCGACGTGACGCGCGCCCGAGCCGCCGTGCTCGAGGCGATGACCGCCGCCCGCGTCGCGGGGGAGCCGCTCGAGACCGTGCTGGGCTGGGCTCAGTTCGCCGGGCGGCGGATCCTCGTCGACCCGGGCGTCTTCGTGCCGCGGCGCCGCACCGAACGCCTCGCCCGTGCCGCCGTGCAGGCGGCGAGCGCCGTCGTGCACCCCGTCGTCGTCGACCTCTGCTGCGGGTCCGGAGCCATCGGGGCCGTCCTCGCGGACGACGTGCCGGGCGCCGTCGTGCACGCCGCCGACGTGGATCCCGTCGCCGTCGCCTGCGCCGCCCGCAACCTCGCGCCGCGCGGCGTCGCCGTGCACCGGGGCGACCTGCTCGACGCGCTGCCGGACGAGCTGCGCGGCCGCATCGACGTCCTCGTCGCGAACGTGCCCTACGTGCCGCACGCGGGCCTCGACCTCATGCCGCCCGAGGCGCGCCTGCACGAGCCGGCGGCCACGCGCGACGGCGGCGACGACGGGCTCGACGTGCTGCGCCGGGTGGCCCGGGACGGCGGATCGTGGCTCGCGCCGGCCGGCGTCGTCCTCCTCGAGGTGGCCGACGCGCAGGTGCCCGCGGCCCGGCAGGCCCTCGCGGCGGCCGGGCTGGAGGCGCGCGTGGATCCGCGCGCGGAGAGCGAGGACGAGGACGACGGCACGCGCGTCGTGTCGGGCCGCCCCGCACGCTGAGCCGTGGACCCGGGGTCCCGCGCCGCGGACCGGCAGCGGTGCTGGTGTGGAGCGCCGCTTGCGCGGACGCGTCGCGCAGATGGTGGCTCCCTGTCCACAATCGGCTCGCCGCCGTGACGACCCTCCGTAGGGTCGCCGTGTCCCGTCCACCCCTCGAGAGGAATCCATGACCCCGTCCCCACCCCGTACCGACGCGTGCCCGTCCCTTCCCCCGCGCGACCCGCGCCGCCGCCCCCGCCTGGGCGTCGCGGTCCTCGCCTCCGCCGCCGCCGTGGTCACCGCCGCGGCCGTCGGCGTCCCGGTCGCCTCCGCGTCCGCCGCGGCGCCGAGCTCCCCGGTCCCCGGCATGGAGGTCCCCGCGCTCAAGGACGTCCTCGGCGACGCCGGGATCGAGCACGTCGGCGTGGCCATGGGCAGCGGGGAGGTGCAGGGCACCTCGGCCGACCTCATCGCCCGCCACTTCAACGCGATGACCCCGGAGAACGAGGGCAAGGCGGACGCCATCCAGCCCGTCGAGGGCCGCTTCGACTTCACCGGCATCGACAGGCTGCTTGACTTCGCCGATGCCCACGGCATGAAGATGTACTTCCACGTCGACTTCTGGATGCCGCAGACGCCCGACTGGTTCTTCCTCGACCACGGTCGTCCGCTCACGGACAGCCCGGCCGACCAGGCGCTGCTCAAGGCCCGCATGGAGGCCCACGTCAAGGCGATCTCCGACCACATCGCGTCCCGCTACCCGAACGGCGGCAGCCCGATCTGGGCGATGGACGTCGTCAACGAGGTCATCGGCGACGGCCCCACCGGCAACCCGCACGACCTGAAGGACACGCGCTGGACCCAGGTGCTGGGCGAGGGCTTCGTCGACGAGGGCTTCCGGCTCGCGAAGAGGTACTTCCCGGGCGTCAAGCTCTTCATCAACGAGTACAACACCGACGTGCCGAGCAAGCGCGCCGACTACCTCGGGCTGATCTCCGACCTCCTCGGTCGGGGCATCCCCGTCGAGGGCGTGTCGCACCAGAGCCACGTCGGCATCCGCAGCGACATCGAGGAGCTCCGCACGTCGATCAAGGCGGTGAAGGCGCTCGACCCGGACCTCCTCGAGGCCATCTCCGAGCTCGACGTCGGCGCATCGCAGGCGGCGGCGACCGGTGACAGCGAGAACCGCAACCACACGGCGCCGATCTACTCGAACCCGGACGACACCGCCGCGGCCGTCGGCTGGTTCTACAAGGACCTGTTCACGATGATCCGGCAGGAGGCCGGCGACCTCGACTCGGTCACCTTCTGGGGATCGGACGACTCGCGCACCTGGCTGCACGGTCCCGCGATCGACCAGCCCTGGGAGCAGCCGCTGCCGTTCGGGATCCACCAGGAGGCCATGCCCGCGTACTGGGGCATCGTGAACCCCGGCCTGCTCCCGGCGCGTCCGCCCCTCCCGAAGGGCTGATCCCCGCCCGACGCTCCCCGCGGCCCCCGTCCTCCTGGAGGACGGGGGCCGCTCCGCGTTCGTTGCCTCACGCAACAAAGGTTTTCGAAACCCCACCCCCGGAAGGGGGAGGGTGCCTACGGTGCGAGCATCCGACATCGACGTCGGACCACATGGAAGGTGTTCGACGATGAGCATTCCCCGCACCACCCCGTCCGCGCTCGCGGACGTCAGCCCTCCGCGCCCGGACCGCAGCAGGTCCGCAAGCGCACTCCCCGGCGGCACCCGTCGCGTCCGCCGAGGGGGAGTGGCCGCCCTCACCGCCCTCGGCCTCGTGGTCGCCGCCGGCGCCCTCGCCACCCCGGCCGCGCAGGCCGCCGTCGCCGCACCCGCGGGCGTCGGCTCCGACTTCGAGTCCGGCACCGGCGCGTGGGCGCCGCGCGGCGACGGCGTCCGCATCGCGCCGAGCACGACCGCGCACACCGGATCCGGCAGCCTCCTCGTCACCGACCGCACGCAGGAGTGGCACGGCGCCGCGCTCGACGTCACGTCGTCCCTCGCCGTCGGCCAGCAGGTCGAGGTCACCGTGTGGGCGCGGCTCGCGCCCGGCGAGGAGCCGGCGTCGCTCAAGCTCTCCGTGCAGCGGGACCTCGGCGGCGGCAGCGGGTACGACGGCGTCGCGGGGGCAGCCGCGCGCGTCACCGCGGACACGTGGACCGAGCTCACCGGCACGTACACGCTCGGCGGCCCGGTCGACAAGGCGCAGGTCTACGTCGAGGGGACGGTCGGCGCCGACTTCCTCATCGACGACTTCCAGCTCGGCGACGCCGTGGGGACCCCCGTGCAGACCGACATCCCCGCGCTGGACGACGTCCTCGGCGCCCGCGGCATCGAGCACGTGGGCGTCGCCATCGACGGTCGCGAGACCGTCGGCGCGGGAGCCGACCTCGTGACCCGGCAGTTCGACGCCTTCACCCCCGAGAACGCCGGCAAGCCCGAGAGCATCCAGCCGGAGGAGGGCCGCTTCACCTTCGGGCAGATCGACCAGCTCCTCGACTACGCCGACCGGACGGGCACGCAGGTCTACTACCACGTGCTGTTCTGGCACTCCCAGACGCCCGCGTGGTTCTTCCTCGACGGCGAGCGCCCGCTCACCGACAGCCCCGCCGACCAGGCGCTGCTGAAGGCGCGCATGGAGGCGCACGTGAAGGGGATCGCCGATCACATCGCGGCGCGGTACCCCGACGGGGACAGCCCGATCTGGGCGATGGACGTCGTGAACGAGGTCATCGACGACGGCCCCAACGACAACGCGCACGACATGCGCGACAGCCGCTGGTACCAGGTGCTGGGGGAGGGCTTCGTCGACGAGGGCTTCCGCCTGGCGCGCGCCTACTTCCCGGACGTGAAGCTGTTCATCAACGACTACAACACCGAGCTGCCGACGAAGCGCGCCGACTACCTCGAGCTGATCTCCGCGCTCGTCGCCCGCGGCGTGCCCGTCGACGGCGTCGGGCATCAGGCGCACGTCGACTTCGCCCGGCCCGTGCAGTGGCTGCGCGACTCCATCCGGGCGGTGGAGCGCATCGACACGCGCCTGCTGCAGGCGATCACGGAGCTCGACGTGAACGCGTCGAACCAGAACGAGGGCGCCGACGTGAGCGGCGCGCCGCAGGATCCGTACACGCCGGTCTACGCGGACGACGCCCAGGCGGCGGCCGAGGTCGGCTACTACTACCGCGACCTGTTCCAGATGATCCGCCAGCAGTCGGCGTCCATCGACTCGGTCACCTTCTGGGGCGTGAGCAACGCGCGCAGCTGGCTGCGCACGTGGCCGATCGCGCGGCCCTGGGAGCAGCCGCTGCCGTTCGACGACGACCTGCAGGCCGCGCCCGCCTACTGGGGCATCGTGGATCCGAGGCAGCTCCCGGCCCGACCGGCCGACCTGTCGGCGCCGCGCATCGCGGACGTCGACGACATCACGGCGGTCGCGACGAAGGCCACCGGCGTGCGCGTCGCGTACGCGCTGCCGTCCGCCATCGACACGCGCGACGGGAACGTCCGCGTGGTGTGCGCGCCGCCCCGCAGCGGGATCTTCCCGGTCGGCACCACCACGGTCACCTGCACCGCGAAGGACCGCGCCGGCAACGTCCGGACGAGCGACTTCGACGTGATCGTGACCCGCGCCGGCTCGTGACGCGCTGACGCACGGCACCGCACCGCACGACGCGGCCCTCGTCCCTCGCGGGGCGGGGGCCGCGTCGTGCGCGGGACGCAGCGCGTCGATCCGCCGCGGCGGGACCCGGACGCACGTCGGACCGCCCTAGGCTGACCCCGTGGACAGGGACCGGATCAGCGACCTCGCCCACGCGGACCACCCCATCGCCTCGCCGCTGGGCGACGACAGCGTCGATCGCCTCCTGGCCCTCGCGGTCGCCGGGCGCGGCACGGTCCTCGACCTCGGCTGCGGCGACGGCAGCTGGCTGCTGCGCGCGCTGCGTCGCGAGCCGTCGCTCACCGCGGTCGGGGTGGACCGCTCCGACGCGGGCTTCGACCGGGTCCGGGAGGCGGCCGCGCGCGAGGGCCTGTCCTCGCGCCTGGAGCTCGTCCGCGCCGACGCACGCTCGTGGACCCATGACGAGCGGTTCGACGTCGTGCTCAGCGTGGGGGCGACGCACGCGTTCGGCGGGCTCGAGCCGACGCTCGCCGCGGTGGAGGGGCACCTGCGTCCCGGCGGTCGAGCCCTCGTCGGCGAGTGCTTCTGGGAGCGTCCGCCGTCGCCGCAGGTGCTGGATGTGCTCGGCGCTCGGCCGGACGACTACGGCGACCTGGCGGCCACCGTGGAGGTCGCCGCCGCGAGCGGATGGGTGCCGCTGCAGGGGCACGTCAGCACCCTGCAGGAGTGGGACGACTACGAGTGGTCGTGGACGGGGGCGCTCGCACGTTGGGCGCTGGAGAACCCCGGCGACCCGGACAGCGAGCAGGTGGCGACCGCGTCGCTCGAGCACCGCCGGGCCTGGCTGGAGGGGTACCGCGGCACTCTCGGCTTCCTCACGATGCTGCTCGGTCGTCCGCCGGCCGCGTGAGCGCTCCGCGGGATCCTCCCCGCGATGGATCCGCGCCCGGCGCCTCGCCCGTACCGTCGGACCATGCACATGATGCGGAGGAACGCCCCGCTGGCCCTCGGCGCCGCCCTCGCAGCGCTCGGGACGGCGGTCACGGCGCTCTACGCGTTCCAGCCCTGGCGCACGTGCCCCTCCGACGACAGCGCCGCCGGCTGCGGGATGCTCCCCGGCGACGCGGCCGTGATGTCGGTCGCCGTCCTCATGGCGCTGGTGGGCGTGATCGTCCTCCTGGCCGGCGCGCGGAGGCGGTGGGGGAGAGGTGGCCGATGAGGGCGCGCCCTCCGGTGGCGTCGGGCCGGCAGGTCGGATGAGGCGGCTCCTCGCTGCCGCGGCGCTGGGGAGCACCTTCGCGCTCCTGCAGGTGGGCGTGTTCGCCGTCGCGGTCTCGCCCGAGGGGATCCGGTCGACGACCCTCGTGCAGGCGTTCGCGTTCCTCGACCTGGGCTCGATGTGGGCCGTCGTCGGCCTGGTCGGCGGGGGCCTGATGCCGCGGATGCGGGGGTCGATCGTCGCCGGAGCGCTCACGCTGCTCGCCGCGGTGTGGTCCTACTACGGGGTCCTCTGGCTCGGCACCCCGGGGACGCGCTCGTCCCTGTGGCCCGTCGCCGTCTGGTCGTCGGCCGCGGTTGTCGGAGGGCCGGTCCTCGGCGCGGTCGGCGCCCTCGGGCGCCGTCGTGACGGCTGGTCCCTCGTCGCGTGGATCGGCGGCCCCCTGCTCGTCGTCCTCGAGACCGGCCGGGAGGTGCTGGTCGGCGATGAGGGGGGATACGTGCCCCTGCACGTCGCCGCATGGATCCTGACGGGCATCGCGGCCGGCATCGCCGCTCGCCGCTTCCGGGTGGCGTCGCGCACGGAGGCGGCCTGACCCCGCGCTCCCCGTCGATCCTCACGGCGTCGACGAGGGGCGCGAGCCCTGGGCCCGCGCCCGTCTCACGGGTCCCGGGGGATCCTCGTGATGCGCTCGCGCTCAGGCGGTCCGACGGCGTCGACTGACGAGCTGGTCGAGGCTGATGCGGCCCGCTCCGAGCAGCGCGACGACCACGAGGTCGGCGATCAGGGCGAGCACGAGCTCGTAGCCCCCGCCGTCGACGAAGACGCCCTTGCCGGCGTGCACGATGACGAGGGCGCCGATCAGGTTGAGGACGTTCAGCGCGGCGGCCACCGGCGTGAGCAGACCGAGGATCAGCGCCGCCCCGCCGACGGTCTCGACGGTCGCGGCGAAGACCGCCGAGAACCCGGGGGCCGGCACGCCCATCTGCGTGAAGGAGGCGGCCGTCCCGTCGAGGGTGTACTCGAGGTACTTCTGCAGCCCGTGCGCCATCAGGATGAAGCCGATGGCGACGCGGGCGATGAGCAGTGCGGCGTCCTGGAGGACGGGCGACGTGCGGGCGGGGTGGAGCATCGTGCGCATGCGGGTTCTCCTCTTTTCGGTGATGAGCGGGAGGCGGGGGAGTGCGGGCCCGGGTGCTGCCCGTCGAGGTGCGCCGGAGCGGCCGCCGGGACCGGGGCTCGCGATGGCGCCGCGCTCGGAAGGCGGCTCCGACGTCGCGGCCCGGAGCGGATCCCGTCCGCCGGACGGGCAGGCCGGACAGCATCTCCGGGCGCGCACCAGTGGGGAGGGTGCTGCCGCGTCGCGCCTGCGCTTGGGCGCCTGACACGTCGCGGCATGCTCCGGCGATGACGCCCTGCCGGACGGCGCTGCCGTGAGCATCGCCTCCGACGGCGACCCGGACTTCCCCCCCCCCCGTTTTATTGAACTTTCAATCACCGTACGGCGCGGAGTCACGAGTGGTCAAATCCCGTCGCCGTGACGAGCGCGCGGGTCGTCGCGGGGACGCCCGGGCGGCCGCCTCCTGCACCCGCCTCCACGAGTCGCGGAGCCGAGCCGCGCGGGGACGCCGCGGTCACTCCGCGGCGGGGACGCCGGGGAGGAAGGTGAGGCGGCGCCGCATCGCGGTCGCGGCGATCTCACGGGCCGGGGCGTAGTCGGGGGAGTCGTACCAGGTGGTGAGGCTCTCCATGTCGGGCCACTCGACGACGGCCACCGCGATGCCGGCGTCACCCTCGGCGGCGACGGGGGAGGCGCCCATGACGACGAAGCGACCGCCGAACCTCTCGACGACACCGGGGGTCAGCTCCGCGTAGCGCTGGGCGCCGGCGGGGTCGAGGATCTCGAGGACCTCGGTGATGCTGTAGGCCGGGATGCGGGCGCTGGTGGTGGTGTCGGACATGGTGTTCTCCTCGGTCGTCGGGGGAGGCCCAGGAGCCGACCCCGCTTTTAATGTCGAGCGACATCAAAGTGATGATGACAAGCGACAGCGCGGGAAGTCAAGCCCGATCGCGCCCTCGTCGACCTCTTTGATGTCATGTAACATCGAAAGCTCGTGAGGGCCGACCTCACCCATCCGGATCGGGTGTCGACGTGCAGGAGGTGGCCGAGGTGCCGCGCATCACCCAGGAGCAGAAGCAGCTCAACCGCGAGAGGATCGTCAGCGCGGCGAGCGAGGGCTTCAAGCTCCATGGCGTCGACGGCGTCGGCATCCAGGACGTCATGAAGACCGCCGGCATGACCAACGGAGGGTTCTACAACCACTTCGCCTCGAAGGAGGAGCTCGCCCTCGAGGTGTACCGGCGCGGCTTCGCCGACTCCCTCGACGCCCTCACCCGCATCCGAGCCGCGCACCGCGACTCGGCCGCGGACGCGCTCGAGGACATGGTGGACGCCTACGTGACGGACCGCCACCGCGACCACCCGGAGACCGGCTGCCCGTCGGCCGCCTTGCCCGTGGACGCCGGTCGCCACGGCGTCCTGCCCCAGGGCGAGTACCGGATCGGGCTCGAGGGCCACATCAGCACGATCGCCGACATGGTCCTCGACCGTGCACGCGAGACCGGCGTCGAGGTGACCGCGGCGGAAGCCCGTGAGCGGGCCGTCGCGATGTTCTCCCAGATGGTCGGATCGATGATCGTGTCCCGTGCGGTGGCCGACGCGGACCCCGACCTGTCCGACGAGATCCTGGCCGCCAACCGGGCGCAGCTCACGCGCGGCTGACGCGGCGCGCCTAGTCCGGTCGCGCCCCGACGGGACGGGAGGGGTTACTCCGCCCCCACATGTCGCGAGAAGGGTCACCGGCGGCCTGACCGAGCGGTGACGGCGCGTGGCAGCGGCGGCGCGACTCGGGAGCCTCGGGTCGCATGACGCCTCACGAGCCGCCCTCGGGGTGCTGCTGCTTCCTGGTGGGGGAGTGTCGCTCGACCATGTGATCCACGTAGGTGCCTGATCGGCTGTGCCACCGTCGGGTGCGAGACAGGTCGGTCGCCGGGGGAAGCTCATCAGGTCCGCGCGGCTGTCGACGCGGCAGCAGGACGCGGATCGACGGACCACCGACCTCCTCGCCGCCGGCATCCGGCGCGATGACCTCCACGTCGACCACGGCGTCTCCGGAGCTCGCGCGTCGCGGCCTGCCTTCGACGAGGCGCTGCGCGCGCTGCACGACGGCGACACCCTCGTCATCACGACCCTCGACCGCCTCGGTCGGTCCACGCAGAACATGCTCGCTCTCGCGGAGGACCTGCGGGGGAGGGGTGCGTCGCTTCGGGTGCTGAACCTCGGCGGGGGAGACGTCGACACGGCGACCCCGATGGGGTCGATGGTCTTCACCGTGATGGCGGCGCTCGCGCAGATGGAGCTCGAGATCAAGCGGGAGAGGATCACCGACTCGGTGTCGAAGCGTCGGGCCGCGGGCAAGGACCTGGGCGGCCGGCGCCAGGCCTTCACCGATAGCCAGGTCAAGAACGCGGCCCGGCTGATCGATGCCGGCGAGCCGGCCGCCCAGGTCGCGCGCGACATGGGCATGTCGAGGGCGACGCTATACCGCCGACGTCGGGACATTCAGAGAGCCGAAGCCGCGGCCGCGATCACGAGCTGAGAGGCCACGGAGGGTGTCTCGCTTAGCCCCCCTTCACCGGACTCTTCAGCGGACTGGTCTGTTGAGACACCGCGCCGTGTCGGGGCCTCGACCGGGCGCCAGTCGTCCGCGGCGTCCGGTGAAGGGTCCCCTAGCGGACGCCTCGCGTCGTGCCGGCATGGCCCGTCTGATCGCCTTGCATTCCCACCGCCCATCGGCCATGAACGACAGGCGGCTACGTTGGCGGCATGGACAGCGAGAAGTTTCCGCGGTGGCTCCACCGGTTGGAGTGGATGTGGTTTGCCGTGGGCGTGCTGATGGTCGTCGGCACTATCGCAAGCATCGTCATCGACCCCAACCCAAGCTTTCTATGGCTGCAAGGCGTGCTGGGGCTGATTTTCGCGAGCTCTGGACCGAAGTTGATCCGTGACCTCCGCGCGCGTCGCGTCGCCGAGCGACGAGCTCGTCTTGATCGCACGACGCACGACTGACATCCGGGAAGCCATCCCCATCCGGACACTGCCCCACGCACCGTGCAGCATCGAGGGAGACGTGCGTAGTCGGTAGGCGGTTCACGATGCGACGGCGGCCCATCCGAGGGTCAGGACGGCGGCTAGGCACGCGACCGTGCGTGCGGCGTTCGCGCGGTCCCATCGGTCGGCGAAGCGGTCGCGGGCGATGAGGGCCCGCGCGTCATCGCCCGCGTAGGACTCCTCGAGGGCGCGGTTGAGAGGGACGTTGACGGCCACGGTGATGACGAAGGCGGTCAGGGAGCACGCTGCCGCGACGATCCCGGTCACCTGGCACGTCGCTGACGACCAGGTCATGACCGCCGCCGCGACAGCGGTGACCGGCGCCCCGAAGAACAGGGTCAGGAAGACCGGGTTGACGATGACGCCGTTGATGCTGGCGAATGCCTGCACGTGGGTGCGTGCGTCGAGGCGGCGGAGGGCGGGGGAGACGGCGACCGCGAACGCCAGGTAGACGCCGGCGAGCAGACCGTTCGCGGTGATCGCGACGAGGAGGATCACGTCCGGGGCGTAGGGGCTCACCGGGTGCGTGCCTCAGCGGGCGAGCAGCTGCTCGATGGTGGCTGCGATCCCGGTGCTCACGTGCACGCGCCTGTCGCCCCGCGGCGCGAGCAGCCCGTGCGCATCCGCGTGATGCAGCTCCACGAGGCTGCGGGAGGCGTGCGGCGGGAGGCCGGCGTCCATGAGCGTGGTGAGCCATGCGGCCTCCTCGATCACCTCCACGTGCAGCTCCCCACCGAGGGCCGCGCCCAGGACGGCGGCGACCTCCCTCTCCGACCACGAGGGGCCGACGATGTCGACGGCTTCGCTGACCGCCGGCGGATCCAGCAGGCTGCCGGCGGCGATCGGACCCACGTCAGCGGCGGCCACCATCGGCACGGGAGCGTCGGCGGTGGGCGCGAGGACGGGGAACACGCCCGCGGTTCTGGCGGTGTCGATGACGTCGGCGACCTTCTCCTGGAAGTGCCCGGGTCGGAGCGCGGTGATGATGGCGCCGGTGGACCGGAGTGCCCGCTCCAACCGGTGCAGGCCCGCGATGGGACCGGTGTCCGTGGGGAGATCGGCGCCGCCGGAGGAGAGGGCGACGACGTGGGGGACGCGCTGGTCGGCGACGGCTCCCGCGATCGAGGCGATCAGCGCGTCGGCGTGCGCGTCGAGGTCGTCGACGGACGGGTCGAACGGCAGCAGGACGAAGAAGCCCGCGCATCCGCGCAACGCCAAGTCGAGCGCGTCCCTGTCGACGAGGTCGACGATGTGCGCCTCGGCTCCCCGACCCCGCCAGTCCTCGGCGTCCGCTGCTCGGCGGACGAGGACCCGGATCTCGGCCCCCTGTCCCAGCAGGGCGCGCGCGGTCGCGCCTCCGACTCGTCCTGTCGCTCCGGCGATCACGTGCATGGCTCGTCCTCTCGTCGTCGAACTCCTGATCCGACAGTAGGGAGCGCGCGCGGCGGCAGGATGCTGCTCCGTCGCCTGATCTTGCTCATCCGTCCGAATCCTCTCGTGACGGGTGGGAGGATCGAGCCATGACAGTGGACCCGGACGCTGATCCGCGTCGCCGGTTGGACCGGGTGCTGCATTCCCTGCGCATGACGGGAACCTTCTACTGCCACGCCGAGCTCCGGGACCCATGGGCGCTGGAGATGCCGGCGGTCGCCGACTCCGTCAGCTTCCACGTCCTCACCAGCGGCGTGTGCTGGCTGCGTCTGCCGGGCGCGGAACCGATCGAGCTCCGCCCGGGTGACCTCGCGCTCGTGCCGCATGGGCTCGGCCATCACCTCCTCAGCGCTCCTGACGGCGGACGCGGTGCGCGGGTGGACCTGCTGCCGCAGCGGTACCTGAGCGACCGCTTCTCCGTGCTCGAGCACGGGGGAGAGGGGGCGGTGACGCAGTTGATCTGCGGGATCGTCGCGTTCGAGGGTCCCGCTGCCCGGCAGCTGATGCGCGGGCTCCCAGAGGTGCTGCGAGTGGAGGACGCTGATGCCTCGGCAGGCGCCTCCATCCACGACACCGTGCGGCTGATGGCCGACGAGCTCTCGACCGTCCAGGTCGGCGGCGACACGGTCGCGACACGACTCGCCGACGTCCTCGTGGTCCAGGCGCTCCGCTCCTGGATCCGACGGGACGAGGCCGGCTCCGCCGGGTGGATCCGAGCGCTTCGGGATGAGCGCATCGGCCGCGTGCTCGAGGCCGTGCATGCCCAGCCGGGGAATGCATGGGATCTCGAGCGCCTCGCGCGCACCGCCACCATGTCCCGATCCTCGTTCAGTGCGCGCTTCGCAGAGCTCGTGGGCGCGAGCCCCATGGCCTACATCGCCCGGTGGCGGATGGACGTCGCGCGGCACCGACTGACGACCGAGGACATCACGGCGTCACAACTCGCGGGGGAGCTCGGCTACCGCTCCGAGGCCGCCTTCCATCGGGCCTTCACCCGGATCGTGGGTACCACGCCAGGGGGTGTCCGTCGCGGCCGCGACGGTCTGACGAGGCCGGCGGCGTCCTCGCCGTCACGTGACGGGTCGTGGCGCGCATCCGAGTCCGGGTAGGGATCCCTTCGCGGTCATCCTGAGGAACCAGTTGACGTCCACGGTGCAGACGTCCGGTCGGTGCACATGGAATGGGCGCTCTGAGGTGTGCGACCTCAGAGGACACCGACACCCCAGTACGGTCGCAACGCGGGTAGGAAGAAGCGGCCGCAGGCGGCGGACTACGGGCCAAGAGGCCGCACGGTCAACGCAAGAACCCCAAGCCGGGGATAGGGGTTCGCGGGGTGCAAGACCCCGTGAGCGACTCCGAAGAAGATCGCAGAGGGCCCGCCTCAAGAAATGCGAGCCACGGCTTCTGTGCCACCGAGGTGCTGCACGGCCTGTGTGACGTCATCAAGCGCTGTCGAGACCCTCTGGCGAGTCGGGCGTCTCACGCCGCAGTGCGTACCGTGCCGCGCCCGCGGCGATGGCAGCGAGCACGACGGAGATGACCAGCAGAGTCACGGCGTCGATCACGGCCTCGGGCGACAGGAGCAGGCGTGGTCCTCCGACGGTGAGGACGACGAGCATGATGATGGCGAACGTGCGTCGGGAGGAGCCGAAGAAGTAGGCCACCAGCGGTCGGGATGCGATCGTGATCGCTGGCACGGCAAGGAATCCGGCGATGACTGCTGCACCCAAGAGCCATGGCGCCGCATCTCCCGTGCCCTGGCGCCATGCGGTGACGGCGGCCCAGAGGCTCCCCCACGCGCCGCCCAGCAGAAGCGGATACAGCCACCGTGCGAGGTCTCTCATCGGTCCACTCTCCTATCTCGTCCAAACGGGTATCTCGTCCAAACGGGCCGGGACGGCGAGGTCGGGGGCACGTGATGACGCCCCCGACCTCGAGGAACTCAGTCGTTGTTGCGCTGGAACGTCTCGATGACCTTCTTGACCGCCGGTCGGAGGGTGTCCTTGATCGGCTGCGTCAAGGTCTTCTTCGCTGCAGCGCCGATGGCGCCGCCGGGCACGGCGCCGAAGACGCAGTCCACGCCGATGCCGAGGGCGATGTCGGTGGCACTGTCCACACCACCGGTGCGCAGGGCGTTCTTGACCTGGTCGGCTCCCTCGCCGAGCATGACGCTGCCGGCGCATCCGATGATGGCGGCTGCCGCCCACACAGGGAGCGCCTGCGTCGACACCTCGCCACTACCGCCGCTGCCGGTGGTCAGCAGGTGCTGGCGGAATGCTGCCGCGTCCGCCGCAGTGATCTCACCCCGCGCTTCTGCCGCCGCTAGCGCAGCCTCCGCCTCGCGCACGATCGCGTCAGCGTCCTCTCTGGTGAGGCCCACTTCCGCGAGCTCGGCTTCGGTCAATGTCGGTGCGCTGGTGGATGCCGGCGCGATGACGGCATTCGTAGCTGTCGGGGCGGCGGATGCCATCGACGTCGACGTCAGCACCAGGCCCCCGGCCAAGAGGACTGCGGTGGGGATGCGATAACGGTGCGCGTTCATCATTCTCCTTCATCGAGTACTGATTGGTGTCACCGAACGTACGCAGGGTGCGTCCAGCTCGACAAGCAGCCGACCACCACCGCGCACGTCCCCTATCTAATGAATCCGGCTCTCGTCAGGCAGTTGGGCCGTTGCTCCAAAAAACCTGGCAATGCCTAGGTGAGGCGATGAAGCTACAATCGCTGAACTGAACACGGCGAATCCCATCTTTAGGGACCGTCTACCTGATGGAATCTTGAGGAATCTGCGGTTGGCCACTGCATGACCAATTGGTGATGAGGTGGATCAGCGACGTGATTTCCGTTTCTGGCCGTGCCCGCTTGCCTGGCGCGAAAAGATTCTGCGGTCCAAGTCTCACGCGGGTCAGTACCTTTTCCCGGCTCAGTGCCCCCGGTCGCGCTCCGGCCTCCGCCCGTGCTCGCTCTGCTGCGCCTCGCGTGCTGCCCGCCCGCCGACGACCGTCCCATGGATCGCGAAGCCGAGCATCGCGAGGCACCCGGCGAGAACCGTGGCCAGCACTGCTCCGAACGGCACGGGCAGCACCGTGGGCACCGCCGAGGCGATCGCGCACGCGCCCGCCGCGAGGGTCGACCGCTTTGCCCGCTGATGCGCGGCGAGCCAGGCGGCGTCGCTCGCGAGCGTCGACGCCGTGCGGATGCCCGCGACCTGGTTGCGCCCCAGCCTCCCGTTCGCCGTGCTGTGCGCGACCCGGATGACCAGTACCCCGCTGGCGACCATGACCAGGCCCAGCACGATCCGTCCGATCACGTCCTCGTCCATCTTCCGAGCCTAGGAAGGGCCGGCCGGGACGACGAATCCGCTCCTCCCGCTCCAGGCGCGCCCGTCGGTGCACTCCTCCCGCGGCGTCCCGGCACGCATCCCTCGCCGACGCGCCGGTGCAACGTGGTCCGTCGTGCCCGGCTCAGGTTCGCGCGTCGGATGTCGGCGGCTTCCGGTTGCGCGACAGCGGGTAGCGGCGGTCCAGGCGTGGGCTGAGGATGACGAGGAACAGGAATATCGAGAGCAGCCATCCGGCGATCCAGTAGGCGGGGATGAGGAAGATCGCGAGGTTCGTGAACGTGTTCGAGGCGACGCCGACGATGACGGCGATCGTGAACAGCGCGCCGATGCCGTAGTAGAGGGCCTCGAGTCCGTCGGTGATGGTGTCGCGGCGTTCCTGCTGCCGTGCGGCTCGGGTGTCGAGGGCGGTGACGGAGCGTCCGTAGTCGCTCTGGTCGACGGTGGCGAAGAGGTCCCGCACGGGGACCTCGAGTGCCTTGGCGACGCGGGTGAGGGTGTCGAGGCTGGCGTCGTTGCCGGCTTCGAGGCGCTGCACCGTACGGACGGTGATGCCGCTGGTCTCGGCGAGTCGTTCCTGGGTCCAGCCGCGCTGTGTGCGGAGGTCGACGATTCGTATCTCGTTCATGCTCTCCACGGTAGGGACGGGCATCCGCGCGCACCACGACATGAACCCGACAGCACCCCGACAGCCACGCGACAGGCCGCGGAGGGCGACCCGGTCCACCCCATGAGGGAGAGGTGGGAGCCCCGGAGGAGACGTCCGATACGGGATACCCGTCCGGGCTGGTGGAGGCGACGACCGCCCGCCACCTGATTTGCCGGGATGCGATCATGACGACCATGCACATCGCCAGGTTCGGCACGGACACCAGCGCTGCCGTCCTGCTCCTTCACGGCGGTGGAGTAGCCGGCTGGATGTGGACCTCGCTGCGGCAGCACCTCGAGTCCACGCATCTCGTGCTCGTTCCCGACCTGCCAGGACACGGCAACAGCGCTGACGAGCCCTACCGCGCACATGCAGCCACAGTGGATGCTCTCGCCACGATGCTGAGCCGTAACGCCGAGGGACCGGTCGCCGTGATCGGCTTCTCTCTGGGTGCCCAGCTCGCCATGCAGCTTGCGTCCGAACATCCACACCTCGTCAGCCGAGCCATGATCGTAAGTGCCCAAGCGCGCCCGATCCCGTTCACGCGACTCACGCTGAACGCACTGGCGATCTCGGCGCCTCTAGCGCGACGCCGCTGGTTCGCCCGCCTCCAAGCCCGCGAGCTCTTCATCCCTCCTAAGCTGATGGAGGACTACATCGCGACGAGCGCCGCCATCACCCGACCCACTCTGCTCAAAGCCGTCGAGGAGAACATGCGCTTCCAGATCCCGACGGAGTGGCCAGCCTTCCCCGGTGTAGCGCTTGTTCTGGCCGGGCGGAAGGAGCGGGCCGTGATGCGCGAGTCTGCGACGGCGACCCAGGCGGCGCTGCCCGGTAGCGCCCTGGAGCTCGTTGACGGTGCCGGGCGCGGCTTGCCCCTTCAGTGCGCGGAGTGGTTCAACGCTCGCGTCTCTACTTGGCTATCCGCGAGCACGCCCGCAGTCTGACGCCAATGGCGGTCACTGCCTTTGGATTTACGGCCGTGCGTGTCCGGGTATGGATCCCCTGCCGGACGCCGAGTCCTTCGTCGCGGCGGGACATGTGAGCGGGTCGTGATGATCCCGACGATAGGCGTGCGCCTTTTGTGAGGGTCCCTTTCTCGAGTGCATGCGCAGCGTGATCCTGAGGTCATGGAGTCGTCTGTGAGGGATCGTGTGGTGCCTGTCGGTGGGGATGTCGTGGTGCGGGGTCTTTCGCTCCTGCGGCTGGTGGAGCTCTGCGGCACCCCGTGCGTGCACAGTGAAGAGGCCCAGCCCGCGGACGGACAGCATCCGGTCGGCGGCTCCGTCCTAGTGCGGGTCACGGCCGTGTTCGACGATGAGGAGACGGGTCGCGTCGTGTGCATCGACGCCCACCTGGACCGTGTCTCGCCCGACTGGGGTCGCGCTCGGGTCCTCGGCCGCGTCCCGGCAGCGATGTCGGCGCCGACGTGGATCGTCGCGGGACGCGCGGACGCAGGTCCAGGCATGTGCCGGCCGTCGCTCCCGCAGGACCTCGTTGTCGGCGACGTCCTCGTCATCCCCTGCCGCGATGACATCACGCTCCACGACGTGCGCTTCTCCGAGGAGGTGCACCCCGTCCTGCCCCGTGACGCCCGCCCATGGGCTGACGCCCGTCGCGTGCCGCCGCGTCGACGTCGCCGGTTCTGACTTGATGCCGTGGATAGGCGTGCCTTGCTCGATGCCGTCTTCCCGTGTCCTGGCCTCGATGGCCGGCATCGGCTCGTGGCCTGAGGGGACTGTCCACGTCGATGGCGATGTCGTCATCGACGGCGTCTCGCTCACGGCCCTGGCGGCGGAGGCCACTACGCCGTACCCCTGTGTGAGGGCGTTGATCGAGCCCTGGTCGGACGGTGTCGTGACCTCACCGGTCGCGTTCATCAGCGCAGTGCTCACGCACGTGACGGCCGTGGAGGGTGATGCGCGCGGACGGCGCGTGATCGTGGTGGATGCGGCGCTTGAGGGGCGTGCGGCGATCCTGTCCGAGGCTTGTCTCATCGGGCGGAGCACCGCGAGGGTGCGTCGCGTCCGGGCACGGGTCCGCTTCGCGGGCTCGTCGTCGACTCACCGCATCTCCCTGCCCCTCGACGTGGGCGTGGGCGAGCTGCTGGTGATCCCGTGCGACGGCACTCTGCTCCGCGCTGATCTCGTCGGCGAGGAAGTGCGAGCGCCTGCGGATCCGCGGCCCTCGTCGCATCCATGACGCGCATGACTGCTGCATCCGTGACACCGCGGGTGGCGTTCAGCGGTGATCCCCTCCGGATCCTCAGCGCGAGGAGCGAAGGCGGCTTGCCGCTGCACGAGGCGCGAGTCGTGGTCATCGGCGTGGACGCACGGCAGCGAGGACTGCGCAAGCGGCTCCGATCCCTTGGCGTCCCTCAGGGGCTCTCGCCACTGCGTCACCTGGTGTTCGTCATCGACGTCGACCCGACCCGGGGCGCGTGGCGTGCCGTGGACGCCTTCGTCGGAACAGTCCAGGCGCGGGTGGAGCGCGAGGTCGGCAGGCGCATCGTCGTCACCGGCATCCTGGCGGCGGGATGCCCGTCAGCGGAGCTGCTCGAGGCGCGAATCGTGCATCTGGTGACCCACCCGCTCGTCGTGCCGCGGATCGTGGTCAGCTGGGCGGATATCCGGCGTCGAGACATCCGGGACGTGGCCCTCGAGGAGTGGTGCTGATCCTCCGGCGTCACGCGGGGAGGGTCAGAGCCAGCCGCGTCGGCGGAAGATCAGCCACAGGGTCACACCCATCGCGATCATCGCGGCGACCGCCAGGGGGTACCCGTAGACGAAGTCGAGCTCGGGCATGTGGCGGAAGTTCATCCCGTAGACGGTGCCGATGAGGGTGGGCGCGAACAGGATCGCCGCCCACGAGGAGACCTTCTTGCTCTCATCGGCACGCTGAAGGCTGAGCTGGGCGAGGTCCCTGGTCTCCTGGCTGAGCGTCAGGCTCGCTTGCGAGAGGGCACGCAGCTCCGCGCCCTGCTGCTCCGCCATCAGGGCCGAGTGGATCGCGAGGTCCTCGCGCACCTGGTGCCGGATGCCGCCGAGGCGTCCCGTGAGCGCGACGATGCCATCCTCTGTGCGGCGCCGGTAGCCGGCGTCCAGCTGCGACCGACCGTGCGTCCCGCTCGCGGCGTGGATGGCGGCGACGGCCCGGGTCTGGGAACGGAGCGCCCGTTGCAGGACCGCGATGTCATCCAGCACCCGGCCCATGATCTGCGACCCGTCCTCGGATGGGGCGAGCACGACGTCACCGGCTTCATCCGCATGAGTGGCGAGGTCGGAGATGAACCCGTCGATGGTGGACACGGATGCGGTCAGGAGGCGAGCAGTCTCCCGGATGCGCGGACCCGAACGCGCCATATCGCCGATCAGGATCCGCCGCTCCGACAGGACGAGCGCGCCCTCATCGCCCCGCTCCACGAGAGCGAGGAGGAGGGTGCGGGGATCCTTCGTCGGGGTGGCTTCTGTCCCCGGTCCGGCAGGAGAGGCGTCGCCGAGGTCGGCCGCCGTCGCGGCGCGCGTCGTCATGCCGCGGTCACGGGCAGTGGGACCGCACGGAGACCTACGGTCACGTGCTCGCGTCGGATGCTCCCTGCCGCCGGTACCGCCAGGAGGTCTCCGGTGCACAGGTCGGCTGGAAGGCCGGACCCCAACCGGAGGAACGGAGCGCCATGCGCGGACGGCACCTCGTGGACGAGGAACGCCGGCGCGTCATGAGCGGTCGAGACGCGACCGAGCAGCCGCATCTCCTCCAACGCGGCAGGGACTCCGGACAGGTCCGCATCGACGTGCAGGAGCAACGCGCCGCCTGGATGATGAGCGACGAAGAGCACGCGCAGCACGATCACCGTCGCCCGCATCCCCGTCGCGATGCGCAGACCCTGCGTGCGGCGCACGCATGCGTCGCCCTCACGCAGCAGGGGAGTCCCGTGCATCTGCGCAGCCTCGGTCATCGATGCGCCTTCCACGATCAGGTCGTCGACCCTGGCGATCGTGCCGGCAGGCCACGCATCGCGGTCCATCGGATCCGGAAGGGAGCGACGAAGTGACGGGAGGATGTCGGTCAGGGTCATTCCCTCAGGTGTAGCCGCCTCGGGGGGCGGATCTGCACATCCTCACGAGGCTCCTACGGCTCGCACACGATCCCATCGAAACCCTCATGGGCGTGGCCTCATCGCCTCGGAAGACCACGGTTGCAACGGAGATGTCAATCGATGGAGGAGGGCGAGTGGCGGGCATCTCCTGTCGCCCGTGGTTGCGTTCGGCCCGGCGACTACTTGTTCGCTACCGCCTCTTCGAGCTGGGCGCGGAGGGCGTCGGGGGAGGTGAGCTCGATGGGCTGGTCGTCGAGGAAGATCGTGGGTGTTCCTGTCACGCCGAGCGCGATGCCGGCTTCGAAGTCCTGCTGCACGCGGGCTTCGGTCGCGGGATCGGCGATCGCCGCGTCGTACTCGGTCATGTCGAGCCCGAGGTCCTTGGCGAAGCCGCGGAACACGTCCGCCTTCGAGTCCTGCTGCTCGCCCCACTGGGTCTGGGTGTCGAACATGCGCTGGTACATGGCCTCGAACTGTCCCTGCTGGGCGGCGGCCTCGACGGCGACGGCGGCGTTCATCGAGTTCTTGTGCGCGGGGATGGGGAAATACCGGGTGACGAAGGTGACCTGACCGGCGTACTCCTCGCGGAGCTCCTCGACGTAGGGGTGCACGGCGAGGCAGACCTCGCACTCGAAGTCGAGGAACTCGGTGAACACGACCGAGCCATCCGGCGCCGTGTCCAAACGGTGGCTGTTCTCCGCCACGACCGTGACCGTGGCCGCGTCCACGGTCGACTCCGGTTGCGCACGGCTGATGACGAACGCGGACGCGAGGACCGCGACGACGAGGCCGGCGGCGAGAGACAGCTGGATCTTGGTGGTGCGCTTCATGGATCTCCGTACGGTGATGCGGGGTCAGGGGAGGTGCGGGGTCAACAGCAGTCGCAGGCCTCGACCTCACGCTCACCGGTGAGGGCGGACACTGGCGTCTTGCACGCATCCCCGCGCCACGCCTCCAGGCCCTCGCGGACGGCGAAGACCACGATCACGAGCCCGGCGACGGGATCGGCCCAGGTCCACCCGAGGGTGAGGTTCAGGACCAGGCCGAGGAGCACGGCCGCGGACAGGTAGCTGCAGATCAGGGTCTGCTTCGAGTCCGCGATCGCAGACGCGGACCCGAGCTCGGTGCCGGTGCGGCGCTCCAGCAGGCTGAGGAACGGCATCACGGCGAGGCTGACCGCGGCGAGCACGATGCCGATGGGGGAGTGCTCGGGCTCGCGGATGCCGGTGAGGGCGAGGACCGCGTCGGTGCTCACGAATGCGGCGAGGCCGAAGAAGGAGACCGCGATGACGCGGAGGGCGACGCGTTCGCGCTTCTCCGGGTCGGGGGCGGCGAACTGCCAGGCGACGGCGGCGGCGGACAGGACCTCGACGATGGAGTCGAGGCCGAAGCCGATGAGCGCCGTGGAGGACGCGATGGTGCCGGCGGAGATCGCGACGATCGCCTCGATGACGTTGTAAGCGATCGTCGCGGCCACGATCCACCGGATCCGGCGCTGGAGGACGAGGCGGCGGGCGGCGGAGAGCGCTGTCGGGCTGATGAGGGTGCTCACGGGGTCGGCTCGCAGCACAGGGGCACGTCGCAGTCCGCGTCGGCGCAGGGCAGGCCGTCGTCGACGGCGAGCACGACGTCGACAAGCGCGGTGAGCGCCCGGGTCAGGTGCGCGTCGGCGATCTCGTACCGCGTCGACCTGCCCTCGGGTACCGCGACGACGATCCCGCAGCCGCGCAGGCACGTCAGGTGGTTCGAGACGTTCGAGCGGGTGAGGCTCAGCTCCTCGGCCAGAAGGCTCGGGTAGCCCGGGCTGTCGAGCAGGTGCAGCAGGATTCGAGATCTCGTCGGATCGGCCATCGCCCGGCCCAGGCGGTTCATCACGTCGACGCGCGAAGCAAGAGTCAGCATGCGCTGACTATACAGTCCACGCTGACGTTTCGAAGGTTTCATGAGTCTGACCATGACCACGCGTCTTGATGGTCCGGCTAGCCGTCCTTACCCGGACCCGAACTCGTCAGGGACGACGTCGACCGGCACGGAGGTTCCGTCGTCGAATGATCCGGAGCCCTACGAACGTGACGACGAGGACGACGCCTGCTCCCAGCGCCATGCGAGGCAGCAGCTCGACATTCGAAAACGCCTGAACTCCGGCGGCGATGAAGACAGTAATCACCATGAGGGTCATCGCCTGCCCAACGGATGCGCGCCCTGAGCTCCGTCGCTCCTCTTGGCCGTCCCGGTCAGTCTCTAACTCGCCAGCCATACACAGACCCTGACAGATGAGGGTCGAGATGCATCGACGCGTCCGGATGGGGACC
The DNA here is from genome assembly GCF_014775655.1 of Clavibacter zhangzhiyongii. NCBI lineage: Bacteria > Bacillati > Actinomycetota > Actinomycetes > Micrococcales > Microbacteriaceae > Clavibacter > Clavibacter zhangzhiyongii. Next base: position 1,735,326 of record NZ_CP061274.1, read on the forward strand.
GGCTAACGGACACGGCCGTCTTGGGCCCTCACTTGAGCCTTCCGGCTGGTGAGCAGGCGCGGCAGGCGAGCGCTCAGCGGTCGAAGAAGTCGCCCAGCCCCGGGATCTGGAAGTGCTCGCCGAGCCCGCCGACCTGGTCGCCGATGCCGGTGAGGTACTCCTCGCCGCCCTGCGCGATGCCGCCCATGCCCTCGGACAGTCCACCGAGGTCGGGGAGGCCGTCGAGCCCGAAGCCCTCTGTGAGGTCGGCGAAGTCGATCCCGTCCGCCATGGCCCCCGACAGGAGCGGGCCGGCCGCCGCGCTGAGCGCGGCGCCGGACGCGACCGCGACCGCCACGCCCCCGATCGCCGCCACCCCCACGCCCGCAGCCGCGCCACCCGCGAACATGGCGGCACCGTTGCGGCTCCCGCGGTTCGACGTCCTATGGCCGCCCAGCACCCTCTGCATGAGGCCCGGTCGGCTGGTCTGCCCTCGGGTGGCCGCGCGGGCAAGGTCGGCGGCGCTCCCGCTGCGGGGCCGTTCGTGAGCGGGGAGCTCCTCGGTGAGACGTGCGAGGACGAGCTCGCGCTGCGCGGGGGTGAGGCGCTCGAATGCGTCCTGGTGGACCTGCTCGAGCTGCTCCGGGTCCGCGGTGCGGAGGAGGTAGTCGTACTTGCCGAGCGCGATGCGGTCGGCCTCGGTCAGCTGGCCGGCCTGGCGCCGGCCGTATTGTTGCTGTTCCGGGTGTCCCGAGCCCCGCTGCCCGTCGCCCTGCCCGGGATCGGCGCCACGGACCTGATCGCGCTGAGTGCGCTCGTCCCCGGTGAGCCTGTCTGCCGCGGAACGGACGACGCTGCGCCACTCGGTATCACCGCCGCGAGACGGCTGCTGCCGGTCGTGGCTGGAGGAGGAGTGGTCGCCTAGCGCTCTCGCGGCGGCACCGAGGAGACGGCGGAAGTTGGGCATGAGCATCATCCTGCTGTGCGGCGATGTGTGAAACCCGGGGGGGGCAGCGGTTGAGGCGACACCGGCGCGTGCAAGCTGACCTCGCGTGTCAGTCCCGAGAGCGTTACGGCGCGCTCGTTCCGCTGGGAAGGAAACTGCCGCGCAAGAGGGGCTCGCGGCGAGCACGGATTCCACAGGCCGGGCACCTGCTCTGTCCCGCCGGGGCCGCTACGGCCGCTGGTCGTACTCCTCCACCGCCCCCGTTCGAGTACTTCGCCGTGCAAGCCACTTCCGCCTCGGGGCTCGGGTCATGGTTCGTTGGGAGGCTCCGAAGCGGTCGGCGTGATCGAGGGATGCGCCCGCTTCGAGTGCGGGGACGCGGAGGCTGAAGAGGTATCGACGTCGACGATCGTCGTCTGAGGAGATCCCGCATACGACACGACTCCGACGTACTTCGCATCGGGTTCGAGCCCTGTCCAAGATGCCCGGAATGTCGCCTTCCTCCCCTGCTTCACAGGGATGGATGTCGGCGACGCGGAGAATGCTCCCTCATGTGTGTCGCTGTCGATGCGGTACTGCGTGACGTTGAAAGCCGCAGCGGTGCCTGCGGTCCCGCCGGGCTCGACCACGATCGTGTACTCGCCCGCCGATAGATCGGAGGCGATGATCCATTCCGTCAGCGATGGCGACTCGGCGATCTGCACGGCTTCGAGTGCGCCGTCGTCGTCGCGACGAGCGAGCACAAGGTCCATGTCCGTCTTCCCATCGACAGGGGCGACATCGAGTACCAGCGTGCGGAGCGATGAGGCCAGGGTGAGGGGGTACATGAGCGATTCACCCCGTGCGCCTCTGCCAGTCGGCGTCCCCGGTCCCTGTCCGGTACCCGTCAGATGCTCGCCCCGTGCCAGCCCGGCCAATGCGGGAGTGACGCGTCCCCTGACACCTCCCGTGACGGTGATGCTCGTCGATCCGGACGATCCGGACGATCCGGTCCCCGTCGCTGAGGCAGGAGCGTCGATGGCCTGCGGGTTCACCGCGACAGGAATTCGCGCTGTAGTGGTCCCATCGGTCCACGTGAGCGAGCCCGTGGACCACGTGTCCGTGTCCGCGCCGTTCCTTGTGGTCAGACGAACGGAGAATGTGCGCGTCTGCCCTGCTGCCGAGAAGGACAGCGTCTTGGGCGTCACCTTCGCATCGACGCCGTCGAGCCCCTGCACCGAGGGCTTCCATGTGCCGGCTCTCGTCGAGGTGACGGTTCGCATGACGGTCTGGGTGTCGAGGAGCTTGCTGACGGCGATGCTGGGTAGGTTGAGCTGCGAGGCAGGTACGGCCTTCGCTGGTCTGGGGAGTTGTAGTCCCACTGCCGCCGCATAGCCAGCCCACTCCTTGGGCCCACTGAGGTACAGCAGACCGGGGTCCAGGTAGCGCTTCGGCAGGACCTCTCCGGCACCTTGCGCGAATGGATCCGTGACCACCGTGCCCCTGTTGTCGAGCGTGTCGTACGCCGTGGTCATCATGGCGGACTTCACCTCCGCGGGTGAGGCCTTCGGGTGCTCGCCGAGATAGAGGAGTCCGAGACCCGCGATGTGCGGTGACGACATGGACGTCCCGGATTCGGCGCCGAAGGCCGGTTTCCCATCCACGTCTGCGACCGCGGCGACGATGCCGCTGCCGGGCGCCGCGATGTCGGGCTTCACGACATCCCCACCCTCGTCCTGCTTCGGTCCGCGCGAGCTGTAGTTGGCGATCTGGGGCGCCGGCTCGCTCGTGCCGGTTGTGTTGCCCGGTACCAGGGTGGCTGTCGCGCCCATCTGCGCGGCGTAGTCGGTGATCTTCTGACGGGCGCCGGAGTCGAAGTGGATAGTCGGAACGGAATGCGCGTCCAGGTCCACTGAGTCGGCCGTGGGGTTGACGAGGACCATCCCGATGCCCCCCGCACGCCGCACCTCGGCGCTCTTGTCGACGCGATTCACGGTGCCGCGGTCGCACACCACGATCCGGCCTGACACCTTCGAGCGGTCAAGGGTCATCGGCCCGCAGAGCTCCGGCTGGACGGCACCGGAGACGCCTGACATGGCGGCGAGGGAGAGGTAGCCGGACACTGGAGACACGACCGTGACGGACTGCCCAGCCAGACGGTGGCCGTCCCCCAACACGAGCGTTGAGGAGTAGTTGTCCGGCACGGTGCTTGCTGCGACCGTGGTCACCCAAGGTTCGGCGTTCCCGACGGTACCGGCGTCGGGGCCGCCGTTTCCGGCGGACGCCGCGACGAATACCCCCGCAGATGCCGCGCCGAGCAACGCGCGCCGGGTCTCTGCATCATCGGTGTCGCCCTGGAACGACATGTTGATGACGTCGACCCCGTCCTTCGTCGCCTGCTCGATCGCGGCGATGATGTCTGAGTGCGCGCATCCGTCATCGGCGTCGGACGACGCGTCCGGTCCGGCCCAGCAGGCCTTGTATGCCGCGATCTTTGCGGCGGGGGCCACACCGGAAATCCGGTCGATTACACGCCCGGCCACCGTCGCCTCGACGTTCGCGTTGCCGGCCGCCGTACTGGCCGTATGGGAGCCGTGGCCGCGCGTGTCGAGTGGAGAGCGGGGCTCCTGCATCCCGTTCGCCTCCGCCGCTGCGTCTCGGCCGGCGATGAAGTACCGGGCGCCGATCACCTTTGTGGAGCAGTCGGCGGACGTGAAGCCCTCGCCTTCCTGGCAGACGCCGTGGAACACGCCGCCGTCCGACTTCCGGAAGGAGATGCCGGCTCCGTCGCGCCACGGGTCCGCGCCGGCTTTCGAGCCGAGCGGCGCACCGGCGAAGGACGGGTTATGTGGTGCTATGCCGGTATCCAGGACGCCGATCACGGTACCCTCGCCGGCTCGATCCTGGCCGCCCGTCTGCGCCCACACTCCGTCGTCGCCGTCGAGGCCGAGCGAACGGATGGAGGGTGTCGACGCTGGATGCATCACCGCATCCGGCTCGACGCTCAGCACGTCCTGCGAGCTCCGGAGGCGTCTCACTTGGGCAGCGGTGAGCGAGGTGGAGAAGCCGTTCGTCGTGAGCGAATAGTCCTCTGATATGGACGCCCCGACGCTGCTCACCGTCGTCGCATGCAGATCCTCGAGGTGGGAGCTGTAGCGCTGCACATCGTCCGATGTGGCATCGAGGCGACCTCCAGGAGCCACGCGAGTGGCCGCGAGCCCCTCCACGTCACCGTCGTACGACGCCGCTGGCTCGTCACGGAGCGTGACGATGTAGTGACCATCGGTTGCGGGTATCGCTTCGACGTGATCCACCTCGGCAGCCGATGCGGTCGAGCCGGTGGAGAGGACGACGGTCGCAAAGACGACCCCGACGGCGACGGCGCGGATGGTGCTGCCACCTCGTCGCGTGCGCTTCGAGGAGGCCTGATGATGGACTGACATGGAAGATCCTTGCTGCCGCTGGAGTCGGCCTCGGAACGAACTCTGAAATGCGGCGTAGCCGGGATGCTCAGCGTCTGGGAAGGACAGCCATGCCGAAGTGGCGGCAAAAGTCGTCCCTTTCGGTCTGACCGGATCGACTCGCATCAATGATGTGCGTGTGGGCGCAAAGCGTCGCGGGCGACGCCCGCGGGAGACATCACAAGTAGAAGACGGACACGCCTCACATGACATCGACCCGGAGGGTGACACTCATCGGCGCATCGGCGGCTGCCGGACAGTCGATTGGAGCGCATTCGCCGCCAACAGGTCGGGGGAAGAAGCACAGACGCGTTACGGGGCCCTTCCCTTGGCGAGCGTCCGGACTCTTAGTGAGAAGCGAGCTGGCGGACCGAGCTCGATCGATCCGCCAGCGCGACTTCGACAGGGAATGGCGAGCATCAGAGCTGCGACTGAGCCGCTGCCCGCATGATTCCGGTGGTGTCCTCTAGACGGCGTCGCCCCAGAATGCATCTTCGGCGGTGCCGTCCTCGGAGAAGAGGCGAACCTCGGCGATGTGGCCGTCGCGGACGGTGAGGAGGTCGACGCCGGCCATGTCCATGCTCTTCTCACCGTAGAATCCGGTGAAGCGGATGGGTACGGCGACGTCATCGCCGTTCACCATGGGCGCGCCGGTCACGGTGAGCTGGAAGGTGCCCCGGCTCGCTTCCATCATCCCTCCGAGGAGGGCTCCGACTCCGTCGGCACCGCGGTGGGTCCCGGAGAAGCGGTTGGCACCGGGCTGGTGCCAGATGACGTCGTCGGCGAACTGCGCCATCACGGTGGGGATGTCTCCGCGGCCGAGCGCCTCGAAGTAGGTCGTGGCCACGTGGGCGGCAGTGTTCTCAGACATATGAAACTCCTAATCAGATGGGGTGGGACGTGATCTTCAAAGCGCCGTAGATGGATCCAGAGCGGGGGAACGGCGCGTATTCGCGTGCATCGGTCAGTGCGCCGGCGCTCAGTGCCGATGTTCTGCACTCGCACATGGAATCGATGGAGGGAGTCCAGGTCAGTAGTACTGGCCGTGGCGGTAGTCCCACGACGGGAACGACCGGGCGAGCGCCGACATGATGGTGTCCACCGCGAGGCCGCGGCGGATGAGCGTCGGGTTCGGGCTGACCGAGCGCTCACCGCGCTGCTCGGGGATGAGCGCGCCGGACGCGTCGACCATGGACACCATCACGCCCTGCTCGTAGCGGCTCGTCTCGTCGAGGCCCGGCTGGATGGACGCGACGTAGTCGTCGGCCGCGACGATCACGTCGGCCTGCCGCTCGATGCGCTCCCCGATGCCCTCGACCCGGCCGCGGTTGCCCTTCCCGGATGGATTCGCGGAACTTGCGAACGAGACCCGGCGGCTCTTCCAGAGGTGCTCGGCGATCTGCTCGGACGGGCGGCCGAACTTGATCACGAAGCAGCTCGTGCCGCGGCGGTCCATGGCGAGCTCGCCGGCGACCTCGTCGGGGATGAGGTGCTTCGCGTCCTCGCGCCACGGGAGGATGCAGCCGAGCAGCACGTCGGCGTCCCAGTGCTCCTGGTAGAACGCGAGGATCTCGTCGTTCAGCACCGCGAGCTCCTTCAGCTGCTCGATGCTCGTGCAGAGCACCACGCCGGGCTTCTCGCGGTTGCGCTGCTTCGCGTCGAACTTGCGCTCGAGGCCGGCGCCGTCCGTGGTCATGAGGATGTAGCCGACCTTCGTGGCGGCCACGACGAGGCCGCCGGGTGCCTCGAGGGCCCGGGCGGCGCGGTCGTCGAGGGAGCCGTCCCAGGGGATCGTGCGGGTGGTGTCGGTCATTGTGCTTCCTATCTCTCTAAGGGAATGTGCTACCTGCGGAAGCCCAGGCGATGGGAGTTCTACCCGGGAATGCAGGGAGTAGGACGTAAAACGCCGCACAAGATCACGTGCCTTCGCGACGAGGGTGGTGTCTTGTGTCGTGGCGGAAGTTTGAGCTAGTTCGACCAGAGGTCAGAGGCAGGCATTGGCCCCGAGGGGCGGAGTTGGGCACTATTTGAGCAGTGCGTTCGCTGGCTTGTCGTAAAACGCAACGTTGCCCGCGGTGCCGTATTCGCGATGCGGCTCCTCTGGCTTGCCTCGCGGCTGCCGAGAGGCGCGAGTGTCAAATGTACATCGCCTGGTGTTCATTCTTCGAAATCTTGTCCTGTGGCCAGCGTGATGCATCCAACGCGTCGCGGCCCATCCCGTCAGCACGAGATGGGGGATACGTCCCGAGCCGGGCGCTACTTGGCGGACCAAATCAGCAGCATGCAATGGATTCGAGCCAACAAGCGTTATGTGCCGCACCGCGCATCGCGGCAGGTCAGGACCAGGCCGGTGACGAGACAGACGGTGGTGTTCTGATCGCGGATACCTCGGGGGGCGGGAAGGCGCCCGAGGACGAGAACATGACGGGAGCCGCCAGAGCGCTGGCGGCAACAGTCACGAGGGTGATTCGAAAGGAAAGGGCGAGGGTCATCTGGATCTCAAATCTATAGTGGGCAGTTTTGGCGTTCGAGTTCGAGCGTTTCATGCTCGAGATGTAGTACATGTTAGATTGTCGCCGCCATGAGTGGGAGAGCCATCCACAGGCGGCACCGCGTCCTTCGGCGCCGCACGACGTGCGGAGCCGAATGGGCCGCGCCGCCGTCGATAAGGCACTTTCCGAGGCCCAGCGTGCATCACTCAATCCAGTCGGTCATCCGAAGAAGCGGAGTGTATTGCTGCCTTTATTGCAGACACATACAGATCGGCAGCACGAGGGCCAGGATGGATGCGATCTCTCGCGAGGAGATCGGGATGCGCACTGGCCTCTGCTTGCCATTTGGCGACATGGACATTCCGGCGATCTCTCGCGGCGTCATACACCATCTCGTTGACTCGCGTCGTCCAGGACATAGGACCCGCGACATCCACGAGCACGACCTCGCGAGCTCCTGCGGCATCGATCGCCTCGGCGAGGTCGCGGCTGGTACCTGCGCCGTTCGTGCCCAGCCCGATGATCACCACCTTCGCCGCAGGCCGGTCAGCGAGAAGCGCGCGTATGTACCGCGCGGAATGAGGTAGCTGGCGGCTCACGACCGCATCGATGGCGATACCGGGGAAGGCCTGCTGGAGAGCGCGCCCCGAAGCGAGCATGACCGAGTCGCCGACCGCGATCATGGACGCGCCATCTACTTCGCTCGGCGGCACGACCGGTTGCGTGGGGGAAGCCTGGGGGGAAGGAGCGGCGGTCTGCGGCGTCGCGGCGGGTGGCGATGGTGATGCCAGCTCCATACCGCCATCAGGTCCCGGCGCGGTCTGATCTGTCATGCCGTCGTCGCCTGGGGAGGCGAGCCCTGTGCTGCCCTCCTCGACGAGCCGCTGCGCCTCGGTTCGACCGGGATCGGCGTGGACCGTGGCAGCAGCCGATGCCCCCAGGCCGATTACCAGGGCGACCGCGAGCATGGCAGCAGCTGGTCGCTGCAGCGTCAGCCGGAACCCTTGCCGAATGACGGGAAGCTCCAACCACCTGTAGCTCGCTGCTGCGGCGATGACAGACACCCCGATGGCGGCCAGCGTGCCCAAGGCGGCCTCCCAGCCGTCGGCATCGGGCACAGCGTTCGCCACGAGGACGACCATGGGCAGATGCCAGAGGTAGAGCCCGTACGACCGTCGGCCGATCCATCCGATGGGCCCCTCGTCGACCCGGGCCAGGAAGCGCTCACCTGACTGCACGCAGGCCACCACCATGGTCGTGCCAAAGGCGGCGCCGAGTACTGTCACCGCGGCGCGGGAGGACGGATCGGCTGCGATCGGAGCCAGGATCATGCTCCCGAAGCCGACCAGCGAGATTGACCCCGCTACCATCCATACGCGTCGGGTGCGCCGTGATCTCTGGGTAGGTGGCACGTGCCGTCGCCGAATCGACACGGCGAGGGCTGCGCCCGCCATTAGCCCGAAGGCGTGTGCTGGGCTGGCGAGGTAGGCGGCGTTCGGCATACCTGCCAACGTGAGGAGCAGGGGGACTGCTGCAGCTACCGTCGCTGCCACCCAGAGCCACCGGCCACGGAGCGTCCGTTTACCACGCATGACCCCCGCCAGCACGAGAGGCCAGATGACGTAGAACTGCTCCTCGATCGCGAGGGACCAGAAGTTGTCGAAGAGGCCCGCGGTCGTGTGTTGGAAGTAGTCGACGCCTGCGAGGAGCATCTGCCAGTTGGTCACGAACAGCGCCATGCTCAGCAACTGAGCTGGCAGACCGACCAGCACGTCTCCACCCACGGCGACGGCGCACGATGTTGCGATCAGGACGACCACCGTGGCGGCTGGAAGGAGCCGTCGGGCGCGCCGGGCTGCAAAGGCTCCATAGCGGATAGTGCCGGTAGCGCCCCACTCCCGCAGCATCAAGTCCGTGATGAGGAAGCCGCTGATGACGAAGAACACATCGACACCGGCGTACCCCCCAGGCACTGCCGTCGGTGCTGCATGGAAGAGGATCACGGCCGTGAGCGCGACTGCGCGTAGAGCATCGAGCCCTTTGTGCCTCGGCGACTCTGTCAGTGCAACGACAGACTGCCTCCGAGTCGTTGCTCCCCACGCAAGGTGGGCGGGCTGAACCGGCATCCAAGTCTCCATCTCTTCTTCAATAGGGCTGCCTGCCGCAGATCGGCATGATCGACGTCCGTCTTGGCCCCGGGCCAGTGCGGCACCCGAGGGGGAGCGGGCGCCGACAGAGGGATCGGCACGGGCCGCATGTCGCGCCTAGGCAGAGATGATGGGGGCGTCCTTCGACTCGACGTCGTTGTGCTCGGCGCCGCGTTTGATCGAGGTGTCCGTGGGATCGCCGGCGTCGGGTGTCTGGGTGAGCAGCGACCAGGTCCAGACGCCCACCCCGAACATGCCCTTGTAGACGGTGGTGACCTCTGCAGGTCCGCGCTCTCTTAACAACGGGTTCCTTGTCGCCGTGCACGTGATGATGACGGTCTGGCCGAGGACGCCGGAGCCGCGGATCGGGGTGCACGCATTCGCGCCGATGCAGATCGAGGGAGGGGCGATCGCCAGGGCCCTGTCCTCGGAGGGGCTGGTGAGGTGCGTCGGCGTGGGCAACGCGGTCCAACTGGAATGGGCGGCCGGGGCGGCATAGGCGCGTATGCGTTCGTCGGCCTGAGTGGCCGCCGGCGCGATGAAGCCGATCGACAGGCATCCGGTGATGGCGATGGCCGCCGCCGCCGCTGCGAGCCCGCTGGTGGCGATTCTCATGTTGTCTCCGAGCTTCATCGGGTGAGTGACGTGCCTCCCTCAGGAGGAGCTCCGCAACGTCAGCTTCAGAGCGGCGGGGCTTGACCAGTATCGGAAGACGGTCCCTCGTCGCGCGTCCTTCCCGAGAAGCGTTCTCTGCAACCGATCGGCGTGACCGTCCAGCCGATCGGCCGTGGGTGGTACGGCCCGCGACGACCTAGTCGACGGATGCGGGAGTACACGAATCGTTCCTGGCGGACCTGCTCGCCCATCCCCCCACAATTGGCTCCCGGCTCGTGGCGAGGGTGATCACCAGCAAGCGCAAGCCCCTCGCTACGCGCGCCGGCCACCCCTATTCGGCGGGCTCCTGAGCATCGGGCTTTCGTGCCCTTCGCCGACGTGGTATCGCCGCGCTAGCCCTGGCCTGGCCTGGCCCGGTGGCGAAGCTCGACGGTGCTCCTCGTACCCGCCGCGTACAACGTTCCCGCTCGAGATCCTGTCCGTGGTGTGCCGAGGGCATCCCCTGCCGACATCATGCGCGAATGCCCTCTGCTGCGCGGCAGGCACGCCCCTGGCCGCGAACACGCCACCCTCGGATCAGGGACGATCGACCATCGTGCGTCCACATCTTGGATCAGCTGTACCGGGACGTCGCCATGGGCCCGTGGCCCGGGACGTAGCGGACCGGGCGCGGCCACGCCACCAGTCGTTCGAAAGATAATCGAGTGGCATCCGCATCCGCATTGAACATGTCGTGGAGCACCTGCGGGCCGGCCTCCCTCGACGTGGCGTGACCGGTGATGAGCGCATCACCCGTGACCAGAACCGCAGCGCGCTCGAGTGAGAAAGAGGTGTGCCCAGTGGTGTGTCCAGCGGTCCCGAGCGATGTCGGCCGGCCGGGGACGTCGAGCACTGCATCGAGACGGAACTCCCCGACATTCGGGAACCCGACCTCCTCGAGGCCGCCGTGCCGCACTGCGGCGAGCAACCACCCGAGCACACGTGGGTCGTATGCATGACGCAGTGCCTGGCCCAGAGTCACCTGCTGGACGTAGTCGCGCCGGACGTGGCCCACCTCGAGGGGCGAGCAGAGGACGCGAGGCGGCTGCGGCATCGCGGCGAGGACGCGCCCGAGGCCGCCGATGTGATCCGTGTGACCGTGCGTGAGCAGGATGGCCTCGAGGTCGCGTGCCCCTGTGCGCCTGCTCACGTCCGCGAGGCTGGCGAGGACAGCGTCGGCGTCCCCCGGGTACCCGGTGTCCACGAGGGTCATGGCCGATCCCTCCGTGAGGATGGTCCAGTTGACGTGCGTCCCCTGGACGAGGAACACATCCGACTCGACCGGGACGATGGTGTAGGCGTCTGCGATGCGGGTCCCGTGCATGGACTGTTCTCCATCTGTTCGTCGAGGTGGCCACGGTGATGTGCAGGCGCGCGGGAGGTGAGTTGGCGCCGATGCGAGCGACGGCGCCGCACCTGCACGGTAGGGGATGTCGATGTCCACGCGTTCGCTGGACTGACAGCCCTGCTGATTGCTCGCCTCCGGATTCGGACCCGCTCAGGCCCGCACAGCTGCATCCACTCACGATGGGCCCAGGGTCTCCTTGATCGGGAGGAGATGCGGTTCCGCATGCCGCTTGGGTACCACCGAGTTGCCGAGGACTGCGAGAAGCGCTCCGTCGTCCGTCGGGCACCTAGGTCTTCCCCGCGACCATCAGCCGCGACTCCGTCTTGCCGGTCACGACCGTGCTGGACCGACGCCCACACGGGATTGGGCCACGTGCATTCCAGATTGCCGTCCCGACGTCCGCCGAATGTCGCGAGTCCGTGATATTCGCCGCGATGCGTGGAGATCCGCCGTCCACGCCGCCGCCGCCGAGGGGCTGACGGCCATCCGATCAGGGTCGGCAGCGGAGAGGAAGGCGGGTCGGCGATGTGATCCGGCGACAGGCCCTCGAACTCGAGATAGCAGGAGGCGGGCACGGACTCGTGCTCGTCCCGGTGTGCGGCTTCGTCGGGACTTGAGTGGTCCGGATCAGACCGGGAGACGGAGCCGCAGGTCGTGAGAGCCGTCCGGGCGAGTGCCGCTCGTGAGCGTGCCGCCGAGGAGCTGCGCCCGCTCTCGCATGCCGGTGAGACCGTAGCCGCCGCTCGGGAGATCGAGGAGCGGCTCTGTGGCCACGCCGGCGTGGACGTCGACGACGACCACATCCGCCTCGAGCCACCCGGTCACTGTCACCGCGCCACCGGTCGAGTGCTTGCGCGCGTTGGTGAGGCCCTCTTGCACGGTCCGGTATATGGCGCGCTGTACCGCTGGGCTGAGGCTGGCTGGTAGATCCAAGGAGCACGTGACGTCGATGCCGCTCGACGCGATGAGCGCCGGGAGGTCGTCAAGAGTCGGCTGCGGCGCGATTGGACGATCGGTACCTCCCGCGTTGCGAAGCACGCCGACCATCGACCGGAGCTCGTCCAGAGTGACCGTGCTCAGCCCTCGGATCACGCGCGCGACGTCCTTCGCCTTCGGATCCTCGGATGCCACCTGCAGCGCGCCCGCTTGCACGGCGATGAGGCTCACCTGATGCGACACCACGTCGTGCATCTCCCGTGCCAGCACGGCCCGCTCCCGCGCCAGCGCCATCTCCGCTGCCTGGCTCTGCCCGAGGGCCTGCGCCTCCTGGAGCGCGTCGAACTGCCTTACAACGATTCGCCGCTCGCGCAAGATGTCGCCGAGCATCGTCGGTACGACGGTGAACGGGGAGGCGTACAGCACCAGTTCGAGGATGGCCTCGGGAGCCACGGAGCCGCCGACGGTGCCGAACGCCACGCCCACGGCGAGGCTGGCGGCGTAGGCGTGCCATCGCTTTCGCCTAACCAAGCCGATCTGGAGCTGCGCCACCATGACGGGCACCAACGCTATTCCGGTCATGAATGCCGGGACGGCCAGGACGAGGCACACCCACGGCAGCCGCCGACGCAGGAACAAGCCGAGGAACGCTGCCGCCGCGGCGACCACGGCCGGTGTGTCCGGGCCAAGAAGCAGGAAGGGCGTGGAGAAGGCGGTCGCGGCAGCGACGATCACGACGTCGACGAGGATCGGGTGTTTTCGGATGATGTGCGCGAGCGCCGCGCGCATCCGAAGGAGTGTCACGGGCGCGGCACGAGCCCCGCGCGAGCGGCGACGATGGCTGCCTCCACACGGGAACCTACGCCGAGAGTCGAGATGACGGAGCTGACGGTCTCCTTCACGGTTCCCAGCCTCATCCCGCATTCCGTGCCGATGTCTGCGTTGGAGAGGCCGCGGGCGAGGGCGCGCAGCACGGCGATCTCGCGTTCTGTGAGATGCGAGAGCAGATCGGCCTGAGCCAACTCGTCGGGGGAACGGAACAGCCGTTCGGGAGGCAGCCCTGCCGCGAGGACTGTGCCGCCGGCAGCGAGCGTCAGCACATGCCGCACGAGCTGCTCCGGGTCGGTGTCCTTCAACAGGAAGCCGGACGCGCCCCGGTGCAGTGCCTCGAGGACGTGTTCGTCCAAGCCGAATGTCGTGAGCATGGCGATCACGGGTGGAGCGGGCTCGGCCATCAGGCCCCGCAGGATCGTCAACCCGTCGGGTTCGGGCATCCGGATGTCGACGAGCACCACATCGGGCACATGCTGGCGGACGGTGTCGACCGCGGTCTTGCTCGAGGTGGCCGCCAACACGGTGATGCGCGGCGATGAGTCGAGCACGAGTGAGATGCCCGAGCGCACGAGCGCCTCGTCGTCGACGACGACGACGCTGATGACGGGATCGGCGTCCATGGGCCTGCCTCTCTAATGCGGCGTGCGGTTTGCTGTGTACGGTGTACGCGCCGGGAGCGGGCGCTGGCGCTGAGGCTAGTGGGTGCGGGTCTCCCAACACGGTGGCGTATCCCCATAGTGAGGACACAGCGACGGAACGACAGTGCCCCGCCTCGTGCCTCCCCCAGCGATCGGCGGCGCCGGCTCGCTCATGGGCTGAGCTATGGGGCGTTCAGCCGGGACGGCCCACCGATCGGCATCCCGGTAGGTCGCGTCGGGCTTTCTGTCCCCAGGAAGCGCAGGCAGGTAGACGGTGGATGCGGCCAGCGCTACGGCCATGTGGATCACATACGACATCTTCATCCTCGAGGACCCGAGAGGCACGGCGTCTGTGCGGGCCGAGGGCCCCACCGCCAGCCGGGTTCAGAAGAGCAGGCCGGCCTTGACCAGCGCGACGCCGATCCCCACGAGAGCGAGCACGACACCTGCTACGAAGGTCCGCAGGGATGGACGCTCCCCGCGGAGCCGCGAGACCACGGGGCCGAGGAGGGCGAGGCGGATCACGAGGTATGCGATGGCGATGATCTCGGCAACCAAACCGGGCATGTCGGTCAGCCATGCGTAAGCGAGGATGGCGGCGGGGAGGAGGCTTGAGGTCAGCACAGGCACCGAGTCGCGAAGCTCGGCTCGGATGGTCGCCGCGGTCAGCCGATGGTCACCCCTCGCTCGACGGCCGACGGATTCGGCGAACGTGTGCGCGAGGAAGGTAGAGAACGCGGTCGCGAGCACGTATGCCAGCCCCTGACCGCTCTCGGCGGCGTCGATGGTCATGGGGGCGATCGTGGCGAGGGTGACTATGTTGCCGTACACGTAAGCCGTGGTGCGGCTGGCCGCGTCCTCGCGAGTCAAGCGCTTTTGTCTGGCGGATGTCGACTCGGGCATGGCGCTCACCCTAGGCGAACGGGGACCGACGACGTCGCGGCTGTCGTCATCTCACGGCCCGTCTGTGAGCGCGGCCCTCGTGAGCGATGCATGCATGTGGACCGCCGGTACGTCGAGAAGACTACGAAGGGCCTCACCGGGCACGGGTGCAGGGCGTCTCTGGCCGCGACTCGTGTCACGTCTGCCTGTCAGCGTGCCACCTCGCCCCATAAACGAGGCTGTTCGTGCCAAGTAGCCGAACTGGGGCAGCAAAGGGTTGAGAATTGCGCCACGGAGGCCGCAGGATCGGTGCTCGCTCATCCGCCGGCGATCCCGCTCTACAGCGTGGCACCGGCCGCAGGCACCAAGTCGACGAGCACCTGGCTGCTCACGGATGACACGCAGATCGTGGTGCCAGCTCCCCCCTCGAGTCGACCCTCTCCCCAGAACCGCCCATGTCAGGCAGGAGAGGCATTGAAGCGTCGGCGGGGAGGGGCGCTCCGCCAGCCGTCCGGACAGCGAAGGCGCCTGCCGAATGCCGAAGCTCTGTCCGTGCCTGACGCTGTGATGCGCATAGCCAAACTACGGCCACCAGTGCCCAGCAACGACGAGTGACGGGCCCAGCCATCGCTCGTGACGGTCGGCTTGCCCGACAGGTAGCGATCTGTAGAAGGCCGCCTCCAAACGTGCATCGCCACGGACTGCGCACTCTCGCTCTCTCCGCCGCTAGGGAGCACGAACACGACCCCGCCGGTCGCGTCGCTTTTGCGGCGACCACCGGCTACGGCGCGCTCCCGGTAGGCCGACCAAAACCATCACAACGGTGATGCTGGGACGCTCACACTCTTACCCGTCTTCGGGCACGCGCTCCTGCTTCTACGGGATCGGGATCGGGACCGGGACCGGGACCGGTGCCTGGTGGGGCTGGTAAACGAATTCGCGATCGACCCCAAAACCCGCCTCGATGGAGCTCCTCGGGCTCGAACTTAACAGGATCCTCCGCTGTATCACGCGGCGTAGACGGTTAGGTTCGGCTAACCTCCATGACGACGTTTCTCAGCCGCCCTCTTGTGCACTTTGCCGCCGTGGTCGTGGTTGTGGCTTTCGCTGGTTGCAGCACGTTCGATTCGCGGGAGGGCGAGTCGGGTGGTCGCACCGTCGCTACTGTGCTCGGCGTGGTGACGGTGCCTCGGGAGATCGAGTCGGTGGTCGTGATCGAGGGGCGCCGCGACCTGGACATCGTCCTGTCGCTCGGCCTGCCGCTCGTGGGGCACCCGTACGACGAGGAGGGCTCGCTGGATCTGCCGTCGCCGCTGGAGGAGCCCCTCGCGGCGGCGAGCGACGCGGGCGCCGAGGGCCTGTTCCTCGCCGACGAGATCGACGTCGAGGCGATCGCCGTCGCGGCGCCCAGCGTGATCATCAGCCGCGCGGAGGACGTGGAGCCCCTGCTCGACGAGCTGAGCGCCATCGCCCCGGTCGTCGCGATCGGCGACCAGGACACGAGCACGTGGCAGGAGGACCTGGCGCTGGTCGCCGAGGCCACGGGGACGCAGGCCCGTGCCGCGGAGCTCGTGGCCGCATACGACGCCCGCGTGGCGGACATCGCGACCCGGTACGCCACGCAGCTCGCGGAGACGACCATCGCCCCCGTCGGCATCGACTCGGAGGGCTCGCAGGTGCGGCCATCGCGGCTGCTCTCCACCGCGCTGCGCGACGTGGGCGCGACCCCGTCGGCCGCCTTCCAGCAGGCCATCGACACGGGCGAGGGCGTCGAGTACGGGCCGGAGCAGCTGGTCGCCGGGTTCGGGGACGCGGAGGCGGTCATCGCGCTCGTGAACGAGCCCGATGTGTGGGCCTCCACGCAGACGTCGCCGCTCTGGCTCCAGCTGCCCGCCGTCGCGGAGGGGAACGTCGTCCGCTCCGACAAGCGGACGCACGAGGGCGCCGCGCTCACGGCGATGTGGTCGTTGGACGTCATCGAGGACCTGCTCCAGACGCTCTGATCCCGCTCCCCTCGACATGACGCCCTCTACGCCCGCGCTGGTGGCGCGCGCCCGCACGGGCGGCGACGTCCGTCGCCGGCTCCTCGTCGTCCTCGGCGCGTGCCTCGCGGTGGCCGCGGTGACGGCGCTCGGGCTGCTGCTCGGATCCCGGTCCCTGGATCCCGTGACCGTCCTCCGGGCCCTCGCGGCCGGCACCGACCGCGACGGGTCGGAGGCCGCGGCGATCGTCGTCGGCCAGCGGCTGCCCCGCACGCTCGTGGGCCTCGCGGGAGGCGCCGCCCTCGCGGTGGCGGGTGCCGTGATCCAGGGCCACACCCGCAACCCGCTCGCCGACCCGGGGCTCCTCGGCGTCACGAGCGGGGCGTCCCTGGCGGTGGTCGCGGCCATCTCGTTGCTCGGGATCACGGCTCCCGCCGGCTACGTCTGGTTCGCGTTCGGCGGCGCCGCGGCCGGGACCGCGGTCGTCGTAGCGGTGGGCATGGCGGCCGGGCGGCGGAGC
This sequence comes from Clavibacter zhangzhiyongii, assembly GCF_014775655.1. Lineage (NCBI taxonomy): Bacteria > Bacillati > Actinomycetota > Actinomycetes > Micrococcales > Microbacteriaceae > Clavibacter > Clavibacter zhangzhiyongii. The sequence goes on from NZ_CP061274.1 coordinate 1,752,124, forward strand.
GACGCGGGTCCGGCGTCGCTCGTCCTCGCGGGCGCCGCCGTGTCGGCGTTCCTCGGCGCGGCCACCGGCCTGCTGCTGCTCGTCGACGTCGCCGCCCTCGACGCGTACCGCTTCTGGTCGGTGGGGTCCCTGGCGGGCGGACGGGGGCTCGAGACGCTGGCCAGCGTGGCGCCCGCCCGGGTCCTCGGGGGCGCGCTCGCCCTCGTACACGCGCGCGCCCTCGACGCCCTCGCCCTCGGCGACGACTCCGCGCGAGCCCTCGGACGGCGGCTCCTCCCCACCCGGCTGCTCGGCCTCCTCATCGTGACCGCGCTGGTGGGCGGGGCGACGGCGATCCTCGGCTCCCTCGGCTTCGTCGGGCTTCTGGTGCCGCACATGGCGCGATGGATCGTGGGCCACGGGCACCGTGCGCTGATCCCGCTGTGCGCCGCGCTCGGCGCCTCGCTCACCGTCGCCGCGGACATCGTGGGGCGACTCGTCGTGCTCCCTGCGGAGCTGCCGGTCGGCGTCGTGCTGGGCGTGCTCGGCGCACCCGCGTTCATCGTGCTGGGGCTCCGGGCGCGGGGAGCGGGTGCCGCGTGAACCCGGTCGCCGTACGGCAGCGCCCCGGCCGGGCGCGAGCGCGTCTCGCCCTCCTCGGGGCGACGGCGGGCGTCCTCGCGGCCGGGCTCGCGGGCCTCGGCGTCGGCGAGGTCGCGTTCACCCCGTGGCGCGTGGCGGCCGTCCTCCTGGGCGACGGGAGCCCGCTGGAGGCCCTGATGGTGCAGGACCTGCGCCTGCCGCGCATCGTGCTCGGAGCCGTGGCCGGCGCGTCCCTCGGCATCGCGGGCGCCGTCACTCAGACGACCGCACGCAACGCGCTCGCCAGTCCCGACCTCCTCGGGGTGACGGCGGGCGCGGGGGCAGGAGCTGTCGCCGCCATCGTCCTCGGAGGCGGAGGAGCCGCAGGGCCTGGGGTGCTGGGGACGCTGGCGCTCCCGGGGGCCGCGCTCGTCGGCGGGCTCGTCGCGGCCGCGCTCGTCGGCGTCCTCCTGCGGGTGGGAGGAGGCCGGGGGCTGCGTCCCGTGCTGCTGGGAGTCGCCGTGTCGACCTTCTTCTCCAGCCTCACCAGCTGGATGCTCATCGAGGCGTCCATCGACGACGTCGAGCGGGCGACCGCATGGCTCACCGGATCCCTCGGCGGCGGGCGCAGCTGGCCCGAGGTCCTGACGGTGGCGGGTGCCCTCCTCGTCGCCACCGCACTCATGATCCCCGCGCGGCGCGGGCTGGACGGCCTGCAGCTGGGTCTCGACGTCGCCCGGTCCATCGGCGTGCGCGTGCCCCGCACGGTCGCCGTGCTGCTGGGGTCGGCCGTCCTGGTGACGGCCGTCACCGTGTCGGCCGTGGGGCCCATCGGCTTCATCGCGCTCGTGGCCCCTCACCTCGCGCACCTGGTGAGCGGGACGTCCCGCCCGCCCCTCGTGGCGTCCGGCCTCGTCGGAGCCGGCCTCCTGTTGGCGGGCGATCTCGTCGCGCGCACCGTGATCCCCGCCTTCACCGTCCCGACCGGGGCCGTCACCGCCCTCGTCGGCGCGCCCTTCCTCGTCTACCTCCTCGTCCGCCGGGCGCCGGGGGGAAGCAGGTGAGCGCCGGGTTCGAGGTCGAGGACGTGGCGGTGCGCTTCGGCGACCACGCGGCCGTCGACGGGGTGAGCCTGCGGATCCGTCCCGGGCGGATCACCGCGGTCATCGGCCCCAACGGGTGCGGCAAGTCGACCCTCCTCCGTGCCGTCGCGCGTCTGCACGTGCCCGATGCAGGCCGCGTCACGCTGGACGGCGCGGACGTGCACCGGATCCCGCCGGGGGAGTACGCGCGTCGGGTCGCCGTGCTGCCCCAGGCACCGATTGCCCCGGCCTCACTCACGGTCGCCGATCTCGTCGCGAGGGGCCGGGACCCCCATCGTCGCTGGTGCGACCGCTGGTCGGCGGCGGACGAGACCGCGGTCCACGAGGCGCTCGCCCAGACGGGCCTCGTCGAGCTCGCGGATCGGGCGCTCGAGTCGCTCTCGGGCGGTCAGCGCCAGCGCGCGTGGATCGCGCTGGCGCTCGCGCAGCGCACCGGGGTGCTGCTGCTGGACGAGCCGACCACCTACCTCGACATCGCGCATCAGCTGGAGGTACTCGACACGGTGCGGCTCCTGCATCAGGAGCGCGAGGTGACGGTCGTGATGGTGCTGCACGACCTCAGCCTCGCGGCGCGCTACGCGGACGACCTCGTCGCGATGCGCGACGGACGGGTGATAGCGACGGGCCCGCCCGCGGAGGTCATCACCCCCGAGGTCCTCCGCGAGGTGTTCGGGGTGGAGTGCCGCGTGCTCGTCGACGAGGACGACGGGCACCCCATTGTCGTCCCCCGATCCGTCGTGTCCTCATCGCCGGCCTAACCTCTTGATGAGGATCGCCGAACAGGCAGCCCTTATTCACGGCGCCGCATCGTGTCCGGGTAGCCATCCCTCACCGGACGCTCGCGAGCTCCCGCCAGAGCATGACGCCTCGCGCGCCCGGCGCTGCACTGATCGAGCAGATATGCCGTCTCCTCAGACGTTTCGGTCTCGGCCGGACATGAACAAGATGAGACCGCGACCGGAAGACCACGTGATCTGTCTCGAAAGTGCCGTTGGTAGCTCAGCCCCAGTTTGTCTGCCCCAGCCACTTTTCGCCGTTCAATATGGTAGCGACGTCGGGCCGGGTAAGGCCTGCAAGATCGATGGCATCTTGATTGAGGGGATTGGATGCACAGAGCCCTGTAATAGTTTGCATGTTCGCTCGGATGGTTTCGTACTGGCCTTGCCATTCAGGTGCAGGAGTTGTGTTTTCCATTTGGGCTGCAACATATGCCGTGTATTGGCAGTCGTCCGAGGTTGGGGACGATGAAGCCGATCCTGCTAATGCGCCGATGGCAAGGCCCAGCTGAGTAACCGCGCCAGAATGATCAGCGGATGCCGAGGGGCGCGAAGTCGACGGCGATTGCGTGGGAAGATTGACGGTGATACATCCAGCGAGGGACAGCGCCAGTAGGGGGACGAGCACCGTCACTCCTATAACCCGATGCTTCACGCGTATGATCATAGTGATTGCTAGTTCGCCGTAGGAGCTCGCCACGGGTCAGAGCGTGCACCGCCGCCAGGGCCAGCTCGACGCGCACGCCGTGACCGTGCCGGAACCGCCGCAGGAGTTCCGGTTCCCGGATCTCCCAACGCGCACCGGGGCGGCGCTGCTCACGGCGGACGGCGTGAGCGTCGACGGTCGGCTGCCGGAGGCGACCTCACTGGGTCTGTCGCATCGGGGACGGCTCTTGGTGACGGGCCGAACGCGATGTGCGAGACGGCCCAGCAGTGGAAGGGCTTCGACCCCCGCGCGGGTAGCGGCCGAGACGACTGCACGCGAGTTCCAGCAGCGCTACGGCACTGACATTACCGATCCGAAGGCGAACCCGGACGACGTGCGCGCGGCCCTCGCCCGGGCCGAGGTGGAGCATGCCGGGGCCGCCCTGGCGTCGCAGAATGCGCAGGCCGAGAGCGGTGGTCGCGGTGGGGAAGCCGTCGAGTTCACGCTCGCCGAGCAAGTTGTGGGAGGCTGAACGGCTCGACACCCGTGCCTCAGACGAGCGGGTCGGCACCTCCGCCAGCACCGACGACAACACCGACGGCAACCTGGACCAGGCCCGCATCGACCAAGCCGATGCGCTCGAGCTCCAGGCCCGCGAGTACGACCAGGAGGCTGTCCCCCTCGGCACTCCCACGCAGAACCCGGGAGAGCTTCGTGAACTCGCCGGCGACGCCCGCGCACAGGTCCAGCTCCACCGCACCGACGCAGAGACCAGCCATGACACGAACACCGCGCAGCAGCCCGCGCAAGCCAACTCCGAGATGAATGCGGCCAGTGACCAGGGCCCGCGCCAACGCGGAACGCACGGCCGGTGAGGTGAAGTACGACAGCACAGAGCGTCGGGCGGGCATGGCTGCGCAGATGAGCGAGCAGGGCATCCCGCAGGAGACCATCAACCTCCGCGTGCGGCACGAGATCGCCCAGGGCCGACCCGCCTCTGAGGCGCCTGCCCAGGGGCATCGCGTGGATGTCCCGCAGACCAGGCGTGGACGCGGGGCGAACCGCTCGACTGAGCGCACGCAGCAGAGCCGCTAGCGGAGGCACGAGGAGGGGGGAGCACAAACGTGCTCCCCCCTCACGTTTATTGCTCGCGAGCTCCCGATAAGTCGGCAGCAACATCGGGCGTTGGCAACTGATTAGAGGTCGGCGAGGTCATACCTTGCCATTCCCTGCCATCGCACTAATAGTGCTCGGCGCCGCGCCGCGTCGGCTCTGGTTGCGCCGCTGACGGTTGCTGGTGCGTGAAAGGAGCGGCTAGATGGCGATCGCTTCTCGCTGCCACTTCGTTTACGAGTGAGCGATCGAGGGTTTAGGAATCGAGATCCTGCAGCCATTCCTCGACCGACCGCGGCGAGAGATCCAGCAGGACTTGTGCACTGCGCGCCTCCTCGATCAGCTCGTCCGGCTGCGTGGCGCGCCAGCGATACGAGTCGATCACGGGGGTCATCCCCTGTTCGCCGAAGAGGGGGATCGTCATGGCACCGAACTCGTCTGGGGTTTGCGCGTGGAAGACCACGTCCTTACCGAAGTATCGGGTGAATCCGACAGCGAGGTCCTCGCCCAGCAGCCCAGGCAATGCGCCGACGGCGACGACGCCGGTTACGTCGATTCGCTCGAACAGGCGCACTGCGGCGTCGGCGACATCGAGGTGCGAGCTCCAGGACACGCGGAAGTCATCCCGGATCGGGTACGGGAGGACGGCCTGCTCGCGGACGGAAGCGATGACGGGCGAAAGGAGGAGATTCTCCAGGTAGAGGCGGGGCGCGAGTACCGCAGTCGAGACGCCCGTGGCGGCGAGCCCGCGCGCGAGAACCCCGTGCGGGCTGTCGTCTGTCTCCCCGAGCAGATAGCCACTGGTCGAGAAGACCACGCGTGCGGGGCGGGCGCGGTCGACAGCCGCGACGATCGTCTGAGCGTGCTCGAGCTGCTGCGTCGGAGAGCCCAGTGCCAGGTGGACGAAGACACCTTCGGCGCCCATGTATGCGGCGACAAGGCTGTCGACGTCGGCGGCGTCGACAGCGACCGCAGGTCCAGCGGTGTAGGCGCCGGGAGTGCGGATGGCCGCGGTGACGGTCTTGCCGGAGCGGAGGAGGGCGGCGGCAACGGGAGCGCCCTGCGCACCAGTTGCTCCGTGGATGATGTATGTCATGAGGCCATTACTGCATATACTGCATCAGTTACGTCAACTGCAGTAATGGAGATGAAGGTCGATTCCATGTCTTTTTCCGCAGATCAGTGGCCCGAGTGCGGGATCGCGCGCTTCCTGACTCTCTTGGACGGCCCCTGGGCAACGCTCGTCATCCGCGAGCTCCTCAGCGGCCCGATGCGGTTCGGCGACCTGATGAAGGCGCTACCGGGAGTGAGCGCACACACCCTGACCAACCGGCTGCGGCGCTTCGAGGCGTACGGGCTGGTCACCCGCACCGCCTACTCGGAGATCCCGCCAAGGGTCGAGTACGAGCTGACCCCGGTCGGCCACGGTTTGCGGAGCGTGCTCGACGCCATGAACGACTGGGCCGGAACCGTGCCTCGAATCGACGGCGAGCACGCAGTGCCCGTGCCGGCATCGTGTTCCGGCGTTAGTCCCTCCGCCGCCGATCGAGACAGCATTACCGCCGACCTGCTGCCAGCGCGGCGATGATGGATCCGGGACAAGGGCACAGTTCGCTCCCCAACGAAAATTCCGCTGGATCATCCCCTGTTGGACGGGGTCGTCCTTTTGAGTCCGGCTTGTAGTGCAGAGGGCTGCAGCCCTGAAGGAGATCAGTCGATCCGTGGATTTATGCGGGCAAGCGTCCCGATGGGGAAGCTAGATCGGTGGTTCATCGGAAAGCGGGTCGCATCCTTTTGCGATAGCTCGGCGCGGACCATCGATGAGCCGGGAGCCGCGCCTGGGGTTCGCCATCTCCGTCTCCGTAGACATCAGGACCTCGGCGTTCGTGGGGCTCGGGGCATGGGCGTCGTCATCGCCGGCCGTCGTCACGACCATGGTTCGCGCGGACGGGCCCGAGGAGCGCGTCCAGTGGCTTGATCAACTCGGGCATGCGAAGTGGAGCGCCGCCGAAGCGCTGGCGGTGAGGACCGTCGCGCAGTGGTCGGACGCTCTGAGGCTGTGAGGACTCACTCTGCTCGTCTGTCCGCCGGGCTCGCGCAGTGGCTGAGACGTTTCCCGATGAGCCTGTAGGTGCTCGAGCATGCGAGGCCGCTCATCCCGCGGTGATCCCCGTGGGCAGCGTCGCGCCGGCGGCGGTGAGTGCGTCGACGAGGTCCTGACCGCTGACGGTCGCCGTCTCCTGCCCGTCGATGCGGAGCGTCGGGGTGCCGGTGATGTCGGCGGCGGCCGCGGCCTGCGTGTTGGCGGTGATCCATCCGGCGAAGGCGCCCTCCGTCGTGCAGTTCAGGGCGTCGGCGTCCGTGACGCCCTGGGAGGTGAGCCAGGAGGAGAAGTCGGCGCCGGTCCACGAGTCGGTCTCGGCGGAGTGGTTCGCGAACAGGGCGGAGTGCACGCCCGGCCAGGCGGCCGGGTCGTGCTGGAGGACGCAGGCGGCGGTGCTGCCGGCGGCGCGCCCGTAGTTGGTCACGATCTGTATCGGGTGGTAGACGACGCGGACCTGCCCGGATTCGGCCAGCCGGTCCAGGAGCGGCCCGGTGGCGGCTTCGTACTCCTGGCAGTGGGGGCAGGAGTAGTCCTCGTAGATGTCCAGCATCACCGGGGCGTCCGCGGCGCCGACAGAAACGGCATCTGCTGCGGCGGTCACCCGCGCCTGGCCGCCGCTGGCCAGCTCGACGGTAGCGTCGGCGGTGGGCGGCATGCTGCCGGCGGCGGCCTGGTCGCGCAGCAGGCTCGCGCCGCCCCAAATGCCGGCTACGAGGATCACGACGGCGGCGGCGACGCCGAGCTGGGTGAACAGGCGTCGGCGCTTCCGCTTGGCCTCGTCGAGTCGACGTTGGGCGTTGGCCTTCTCTTGGATCTCGCGGGTGCGGTCGCGGTCGGCGGTGGTCTTCTTGCTCATGGTCGGGTGCTCCTGTCGGGGTCGGTCAGGGGAGGAGAGAGGGGATCAGGGCGGGGAACTGGGTGATGATCGCGATCGCGATGACCGCGTAGTTCAGCACCACCACCGCCCACGTGTACGGCGCGACCGCGGTCGCGATGCGGCGGACTGCGGCGGGCGCGGGGATGTGTCCGTGCTGCAGGGCGTGGACGAACGTGGTCCACCAGAGGGGGATCATCGCGGTCCACACGAGGAGGCAGTACGGGCAGAGGGCGCCGATGACGAAGACGGTCTGTGTGAACAGCCACGTGATGAACACCCACCCCGTGAACAGCCCCGCGGTGAAGACGGTCCAGAACCAACGCGCGTAGCGGGCGCCGGCGAGTAGTCCCATCCCGACGACGATCGGCGCGATGAACGCCGCCACGCCGATGAGCGGGTTCGGGAATCCGAGTAGCGAGGCTTGCGGGGACTGCATCACCGTGGCGCAGGACACCAGCGGGTTGATGTCGCAGGACAGGGCACGGTCGGGGTGCTCGAGCAGCGACATGCGCTCGAGCACCAGGACGAACGAGCCCAGCCAGCCGAGGACCCCGGTGAGCACGAGCAGCACGGCGAGCCCCACCGGCCGGCGGTTGCCGGCCGACACTGCCGCCACGCTGTTCGGGCTCTGCTCAGTGAGGGAGCTCATAGGAGGGTGTCGCCGATGTACCCGTCGGGTGCGCATCCGGGCGGGATGGCGAACACGGCGGAGCCGACGGGGGTGACCCACTGGTTGAGGAGGTCGAGCTCGTCGAGCCGCTTCTGCAGCGGCACGAACTGGGCGTCGACGTCGGCCTGGTAGGAGACGAACAGGAGCCCGGAGTTGGACACGCTCGCACCCGGCACCGCGGTGTCGTCGTAGTTGTACGCGCGGCGGAAGATCCGCTCGTCCGGGTTGTCGGAGCGGGCCCGTCGCATGTGGGAGAACTCCGGGATGACGGGGAACCCGATGGAGGTCGTGGCGGTGAAGTCCGCCTCGTCGGTCTCGTTGACCCCGGTGAGCGGGGCACCGTTGGCGAGGGTGCGGCCGACGGACTGCTCGCGGCCCGACCGGTCGAGCTCGTCCCATTTGTCGAGGTCCATCGCGATGCGCCGCAGCACGAACCCGGTGCCACCGGCCATCCACGCGGGCCCCGTCTCCCGCCACACGAGCTGCTCGAAGTCAGCGCTGCCGGGGGCGAGGTTCACGGTCCCGTCGACCTGCCCGAACAGGTTCCGCATGGTGGTGCCGGGCTTCTCGGAGCCGGTCGCGCGCCGGAACCCGGTCTGGGTCCAGCGGAGCGTCGCGAACGAGCGGGTGTCCTTCAGGAGCATCCGGCTCGCGTGGGCGACGGTGAGCGGATCGTCGGCCGCGATGTGCAGCAGCAGGTCCCCGTCCCCGTACGCCGGATCGAGCCGATCCACCGTGAACGCGGGCAGCGGGCGCAGCCACGATGGGACCGCCGCGTCCCCGGCGGCACGAGCGACAAGCCCCGGGCCGAAGCCGAAGGTGACGGTCAGGCGCGCGGGGACGACGGCGAGCTCCGGCTCGGAGTCCGCGAGAGCGGACGTTCCCTGGCTGAGCCTCGCGGCGTCATCGGTGAGGATCCGCATCAGCCGCCGCAAGGCCGCGCCGTCGGTCTCGTCGCGGAGATCCAGGGCGTGGTAGACCGCATGCGCCTGCGGGGCGGTCTCGACCCCGGCCTGGTGGGTGCCGTGGAAGGGCACGGTCTCCGACCCGGTCAGCGCTGCAGCCGGGGTGGTCGCGGGTGCGCCGGGGCCGCGGCCGAGGAGATCGATGCCGACCGCGCCGGCCGCGCCGAGGGTGCCGGCGGCACCTCCGAGGAGGAGGTGCCGCCGGCTGAACCGGCGACCGGTCGGGGGCTGCTCGTCACCGTGTGTCACTGGTCCATGTCCATGTCCATGTCGCCGCCCTCGTACGTCTCGTTCGCGCCGGAGTAGTCCTTGACGGGGGCACTGAAGTCGTACGTGGAGCCGTCGGAGAGGGTGAGGGTGACGTCGATCTCGTCGCCGGCGGCCAGGGGAGCGGTAAGTCCCATCAGCATGAGGTGGTTCGCCCCCGGGGCGAGCTCGAGGGAATCGCCGGCAGGGATGGTGAATCCGCCGTCGCGGGGCCGCATCACCATCTCGCCGGCGTCGTTCGCGACGGTCTCGTGCAGCTCCATCATCGGTGACGCGGGGGAGTCCGCGGAGACGATGGTGACGTCCTGGGCGGAGTCGTTCACAATCGTGCCGAAGGCGGCGGACATGCCGCTCTCAGCGGATTTGACCCACGCGTCGTCGACCTCGAGCTCCGGCGCAGCCGCCGCCGCGGTGGCGGACGGGGCCGCAGCGGGTGAGGCGCCGCTGCTCTGGGCAGGGCTACCGCAGCCGCTCAGGGCGAGGACGAGGATCGCGCTGGTCGCGAGCGTGGTGGTGAGGGTGGTGGTGCGCATGGTGTTCTTCCTTTGCTAGGTGATGGATCGAGGTGGTCTAGGAGGTGCGGCGGCGGCGGCCGTACTTGACGGCGGCGGCGAAGATGCCAATGCCGAGGAGCGCACCGATGGTGCCGACGCCGACCGTCGTCGCGGTGCGGCTGCTGGCATCGTCCGGGGCAGCGGCCTCGTCGGCCGGCGCCGAGGGCGCGGACGCATCTTCTGCTATGACTTCAGGGGGCGGGGTCGCAGCAGCTGCGCTGTCCGCGGCGGCTTCTGCAGGGGCGGCGGCCGAGTCTGCCTCTCCGACGGCGAATGCGTACGTGCCGGCGATGGGGTGCCCGTCGCTGGAGACGACGCGCCAGCGGACTTCGTACATCCCGTCCGGCATGCCGGCGCGCAGTGGTTGGACGGCGTCGGTACCGGCGAGCGTGACCGGCCCATCGGCCCAGTCCGTGCCGTCCTGATCGACGACGACGACGGCTGCGCCGACCCCGATGAGACTGTCGGTGTAGAGCATCGACACCTCAGAGGGAGCGGTCTCGACGTGACCGCCGTCGGCGGGCGTGGTGGAGATGATGCTGTCGTGTGCCCACGCGGCGCTGGTCGGTCCGGGTGCGACGGCGCTGGTGATCGCGAGTGCGACAGCGGGCAGCAGTACGCGGGCGGCTCGTCGCACCCGTGAGCGGCGGCGGGGGTGGTTGTGCGGTGTCATGGGATCCTCCGGGGGTCGTGGGTGTGCTCGTCGAGGGCGGAGAGGCGGGCGTTGTAGGCGTTGAGCTCGGCGTCGCCGTCGCGGGCGGCCGCCCGGTCGTAGCGCTTGGCGGCGCGGGTCTCGGAGGTGGACCACTGGCGCACCACCATGAGGGCGACGAGGACCACGGGCAGCTCGCCGGCACCCCAGGCGATGCCGCCGCCGGCGGCCTGGTCGGCGAGCAGCTGCGCGTCGGGCTCGAGCCCCAGCTGGTGCCACCAGTCGATGGCGAGGATCTCGGTGCCCGACATGATCGCGAGGCCGAAGAAGGCGTGGAACGCCATCGTGGCGAGCAGGAGCATCAGGCGGATCGGGTACGCCGGGCGGCGGGGTCCGGGGTCGACGCCGATGAGGACGAAGAAGAAGAGGTACCCGCTGATCAGGAAGTGGACGCTCATGATCATGTGCCCCTGGTGCGTGGAGAGGGACCACTCGAACCAGGGCGTGTAGTAGAACGCGACGAGGCTCCCGGCGAAGACCACGGCGGCGACGACGGGATGCGTCACGAGCTGCGCGTAGCGGGAGTGGGTGCCAGCGAGTACCCATTCGCGGATGCCGCGGCTGCTGTCCTGTCGGGCGGGCAGCACCCGCAGGATCAGGAGGATCGGGGCGCCGAGCACGAGCAGCGGCGGTACGTACATCATCAGCAGCATGTGCTGGATCATGTGGGTGCTGAAGTGCACGGCCCCGTACACGCCGGGCCCGCCGCTGGTGGCGTAGACGAGCATCGCGCAGCCCAGCATCCACGGGACGGTCCGGGCCGCGGACCATGCGTCACCGCGTCGCCGCAGGCGCGCGACGCCGACGAGGTAGAGGCCGGCCATCACCGCGGCGACGCTGAGGAAGAGGAAGTCCGGGTGGAAGGCGGTGAGCATCCGCAGCGGGGTGACGGGGTCGGGGAAGGTGAAGCCGATCAGCGACGCCAGGGGGTCGACGTCCGCGATCGTCGTCTGCGGCACGGGCGGCTCGCTGCGGGACAGGGCGACGGAGATGCCCATGGCGACGGACATGACCACGACCTCCCCTACGGCCAGTCGGATGAACGCGGTTCGGCGGGTCGCGTCCCGGACGAGTCCGGGGATCACGATGCGGCGATGCGCGAACCCGGCGAGGCCCAGCGCGATCAGGAACGCGGTCTTCACCAGCAGGAGCGCCCCGTATGCGGTGGTGACGAGGTCCAGGGGCGTCCCGATCCGCAGGGACGCGTTGACGATCCCCGACAGGGCGACGGCGGCGAACGACCATCCGGCGAGCATCGAGTAGCGGCTGACGACGGTGGGCAGCGACGCCTTGGCGAGGCCCTGGCAGAGGATGACGGCGACCAGACCGCCGGCCCACACGGTGACGCCGATGAGGTGGATCCCGAGGCTGTTCACGGCGTTCGCGTGCTCGTAGGTGCCTGCCGCGTGCCCGGAGAGGGACAACGGCAGCAGCGAGGCGAGGGCCACGCCGGCGGCGATGCCTGTCCCGGACGTGCGCCGAGTCCAGACGCTGATGCCGAACACCACGGCCACGCACATCAGCGATGCGAGGAGCGTCTGCCCGAGCTCGAGCTGGAGGGTGAAGTATCCGAACTGTCCGCGGAAGGTGGGGGATGTCAGCGGCACCCCGATGACGTTCGCTCCTGACAGCCCGAGCACGGCGATGCTGGCGGCCAGCCACACGGCGGCGGCGTGAGAGGCCCATCGGGTCGCCTTCCACTGCGCGAAGCTCGCCATGCCGGGGTGCTTCCGTTGTCCCGGGAGCGCGAACGCGGCCACCACGAGCAGGCCGATGGTCACCGACGCCGCTGCGTCGTGGATGACGCGCGCGGTGGGAAGCGCGTAGGTGACGAAGTCACCCGGGTAGACCAGCAGGGTCCGGGCCGTCGCGCCGGTGAGGGCGGCGGCGGCGAGCATCACGGCGACCGCGAGCGGCAGGGATGCCCACAGCGCGACGTCCCGGGGGCGGACGCGGGGGAGGGCCAGGGTCCGCTGCTCGAAGACGGGATCGTCGGGATGGGTCCCGGGGTCGACGGAGGGCAGGGGGGAGTGCGAGGGCACGGAGGTACGTCCTGAGGTGGGTGCCGCGCGAGCAGCACGGAGGGCCGAGCGCGGCCGGGGCCGCGGACCGGTTCAGGCCGCGTCAGGCGACGCGGAAGTCGCACGGCGCACGCAGAGGCGCCATGCAGTCTCGGGGCGCGGGGGAGCGCTCCGGACGTGGAGGTCGGGTCAGGCGGTCGCCGGTGGCCCGCGATGCGGGGACGTGTCCACGCACACGCCGAGCTCGCGCATCTCCGACCGCAGGACGCGGGGGACCCGGTGTCGCAGCTCAACCCGGGGGACGATCACGAGCGCGACGACGCGGAACACGACCGCGAGGCTCGTGCGGGCGAGGGCGAGGAGGTCCCAGAAGGCGCGCTCTCCGAACCGCAGCGCGACGATGGTGACGACCGCGGCGAGAGCGTGGGCGACCCACATGGAGGAGCCGGTGTGCATGCCGGCCATGTCCGCCATCCCGGGAGCGGCGGAGCCGGTCGTGATCAGGTGGCCGCCGTGGCCGTGATGTCCGCCGAGGACCTGCACGGTCATCGCCGCCGGGGTGCCGACGGAGAAGAGCAGGTGCATCACCGCTTGGCTGCAGGCCACTGCCACGGACAGCCGGACAGCGGAGACGGCGCGTCCGGCAAGCAGGATGCACATGGGGACGGCGAGAGCGGCCGCGAGGACCAGCCCGACGGCGCCGGGAGCATGCCCCCCACCGGCCATGTGGGACAGCATGGCGACCAGGATCGCGAACACTGCCGTCACGGTGCCGCGCACCACGCGCGTGCCCCGTCCGGCCGATCCCAGCGTCCCTGATTCCATCATCTGTAGAACAGCGTAGGTGCGGCAGAGCGATCGCGCACCCCTCGTGGGGCAGGGACTCTTACGGAACGGCCGTCCATCGGCGACTCGCCATCTCGTCGTGGCGCGGAGCTTCGATCACGCACGAGAGATGGTGGAGGTCTACGAGGCGTGGCTTCAGGGCAGAGCCTCGGCCGCGACACTGAAGGGTCGGGACTGCGCCTGCGTGCGCCGGTCGTTGGAACCATGCCGTCGTGTCCTGGACGGTCTCCGAGAACTGCCGTGCCCGGAGCGGACGCGCGTCTCCTACGTGCGGAGTCAGATGTGCGGTGGTGTCGGCGTTTCGACGTCACTGTGGTCGATGCTGCCGGCTCGGCGCTCGATGAGAAGCGTGTCACGCCAGACACCAGCCTGAGGACCCGCGAGGGCAGCGGCGATGCGTTCCCGGCGGCCGACGACACGAAATCCGAAGCGGTCGTGCAGAGCGAGGCTTGCATGGTTCTCGGGAAAGACGACCCCTTGGATGGTCCAGATTCCCGCAGCCTCGGTGGAGGCGATGAGCGCCTCGAGCAGGGCCGAGCCGATGCCGCGTCCGGCTGCGGCGGCACCGACGTAGACGGAATGCTCGACGACGCCGGCGTAGACGGCGCGAGAGGACACGGGGGCGACAGCGGCCCAACCGAGGGCCTTTTCTGCATGGTCCACCGCTACCAGGCGATGCTCGTGTGAACGGTGAGCGTCGAACTGCGCCCATGTGGGGGACTCGGCTTCGAACGTCGCCGCACCTGAGTCGATGCCCTCCCGGTAGATGCGCTCCACCTCCGGCCAGTCGCGTTGATGCATCTGGCGGATGGTCGGACTGATTCTGGTCATCACGGTGCCCTCGCAGATCGTCGGCGGAAGGGCATGAGCGCGGCAGCGGGCTGCGCCTGACGATCCCGTCGTCGGTCAAGGATGGCAGGGAAAACCCCCGAGACGATCGACACGACCGGCTAGCTGGCGTCCGTGGCGTCTCCATGCTCCGTTCGACGTGCAGGCCGCTGGGGTACCTCGATGGCGCCGCGCTCAGCACCAGGGAGAGCAGTGCGCGCCCGTTCACGTCGGACGTTGATGAGGGTGAGCACGCCGCCGAGCAGGGGCACCAGCGCCAGCAACCGCGTGCGGAGCAGCAGCCCGCGTCCGAGGAGGGCCGTGACCGCGACCGCGAGGTAGAGGGCGCCGTGCACCGGCCCGAGGACGGCCGCGAGCCCCGGGACGTGCACCGTGACGAGGTTCCCGAACAGGGCCGCGATGCTCACGAGCTCCAGCATCGACAGGACCTCCAGGGTCCGGAGGAGAGGCCTCATCCGTACGCCCCCGGCCGGAGGACCATCAGCACGACCACCGTCACCCACAGCAGGTTGAAGATCCCGGTCAGCGAGCGGAGGGCGCGCAGGTCGGCCGGGGCCGCCGGCCGATCCAGCGTGTCGGCCTGGAGCGGAACGATGCGGAGGGCGAGCAGGCCGCCGGCGACCGCGGTGAGGACCATCGCCGCGACGATCCAGACCTCCGTCAGCCGGCCCTGCGTCGCCGCGAGGACCAGCCCGATCACGGGCACGGCCAGGGCGGCGACGGCGTACGTGCGGGTGATCCGGTGCAATGTCGCCGCCACGGGTGCGCTCTCCCTCCGCTGCATCTGTCGCGGGAGGTATCCGCTGACGCCGCCTGTCTCGGTGCCGGCGCCGCCGCCAGCGCCGACCACGGCGCCCGCCGCTGCCGGCGCCTCCGACGGCACGACGCGGGGGAACATGCTCGTCGTCACGGCGACGGGCCCGACGAACAGGATCCCGGCCACCACGTGCGCGGCCAGGAGGATGCCCTCGATCATCGGGCGACCACGCGCGTGCCGGTCACGGCGGTGCCGGGGAGCCGTCCCGCCCGTGACCGGCCCGACATCCGGTCCCCGTCCACCACGACCTCGAAGTCGAGATCGAGGCGCAGGGGCTTCGTGATGGTCTGAGACCAGGTCACCCGTAGGCCTGCGTCGGTGGCTGCCGTCCGGATGTCCCGGAGCTGCACCGTCTCCCCCTTGCCTGCGGCGGTGCCGACCACCGTCCCGGTCTCGTCACGGAACGCGAGCGTCGCGTGCATTGTGCCGACGGGCGTGCGCATCGCGAGCTCCCAGGTGCCGAGGAGGGCGCGCGTCGTGGGGTCCCCGGGCGCGGCCGCGGGGGAGCGGTCGGCGTTCACGCGGGCACCGCCTCGAGACCGCGCGCGGCCCACACGGTGCCGCGGCGCTCGTGTTCGAACAGCACCTCCACCGCATGCGCGATGCGCGGGCCGAGCTCCCGCTCGAGGAGGTGCAGGGCGAGGTCGAGCCCGGAGGTGACGCCACCGGAGGTGACGAGGTCGCCGTCGTCGACCACCCGCGCGCGGACCACCTGCGCACCCGTGGCCTCGAGCACGTCGTTCCCGAGGTGGTGCGTGACGGCGGTCCTTCCCTCGAGGAGGCCCATCATGCCGAGCGCGAGACCGCCGCCGCAGACGGTCGCGACGATCACGTCCGGGGCATCCAGCGCGCGGCGCATGAGGTGGGGGAGGGCGGTGGTGGCGAGCCCGGCGAGGACGACGGGGATCGTCCGCACCTCGTCCGGGTCGCCCGCGACGGGGCCGGCGGCGCCGGGGAGGATCACGATGCCCGGCGACTCGGGGTCGAGCACGTGCGTCGCCGTGAGTGCGAGGCCGCGCGTGCCGCCCACCACGGGACCGGCGGAGTCCATCCCGACGAGGCGGACGTCGAGACGGCCGCCCGCCGCGTCGGATCCGGCGGCGAGCACCTCGAAGGGGGCGATGACGTCGAGCGGGTCGAACCCGTCGAACAGGATGATCTGGGCGAGCAATCGTTGTCCTCTCGTTGACCCTGCCGACGCTACGGACGCCGGAACTCCGCCACGAGTGGCGGATCCGACTCCTTCCGCCGGATTCTCGCCAGGACGGCCCTATGGTCGGAGCATGCATCGGATCGTCGTGCTCGCCCTGGATGGCGTCATCGCCTTCGACCTCGCCACGCCCGTCGAGGTGTTCGGACGGGCGGTCGACGACGCGGGACGGCCCCTGTACGACGTGCGCGTCGCCGGCCCCCTGGCGTCAGCGGGTTCGGGGCCCCTGCGGATCGGCATCCCGCACGGCCTCGACGCACTCGACGACGCGGACACCGTCGTCGTCCCTGGACGCTACGACCCCACGGCGCCCGCGGACGCCGCGGCCCTGGACGCCGTCCGGCGCGCGGCGGGACGCGGCGCCCGGGTCGCGTCGATCTGCGTCGGAGCGCTCGACCTCGCCGCCACGGGTCTCCTCGACGGGCTGCGCGCAACCACGCACTGGCGAGCGGCCGGCCTCCTTGCAGCCCGGCACCCCGCCGTGGACGTGACGCCCGACGAGCTGTTCGTCGACAACGGCCAGATCCTCACCTCCGCGGGAGCGGCGGCCGGCATCGACCTGTGCCTGCACCTCATCGGCCGGGACCACGGCGCCGCTGTCGCCGCCGACGCGGCCCGGGCCGCCGTCGTCCCGCTCACGCGGGAGGCCGGCCAGGCGCAGTACGTGAAGGACGACTCCCTGGGGGCGACGAGCCTCACGGCGGCGCTCCGCTGGATCGACGCCCACGCCGCGGAGCCGATCACCGTCGCGGACATCGCGGCAGCCGCCTCGGTCAGCACGCGGACCCTGAACCGCCGCTTCCTCGCGGAGCTGAAGCTGCCGCCGACGCGCTGGCTGATCCGCGCGCGCGTCCGCATCGCCCAGCGGCTCCTCGAGACGACCGACCTCGGCATCGACCAGGTCGCCCAGCGATCGGGCCTCGGCTCCGCCTCGAACCTGCGCGAGCACTTCGCCCGCGTCGTCGGGACGACGCCGGGCCGCTATCGACGAGCCCTGACGATGGCGCGATGACGCGTGAATACGGATCGGCGGCCATCTCCTGGACGTCGGCGCTGCAGGCCACTGGTGAGGGAATGTCCCGTCCACCAAGCTCCTGTGCCGCTGGGCGGGTCGGACGGGTGGCGACGAAACGATGACACCTGGTCGCCTCGGGCCACGATGACCCTTCCGCTCCGTCGGGTTCTTCCGCCCCCGCGGGAGTGGCGAGCACTCGACAAACGAGCGGCGGTTGTCGCGGTTCGAGGCACGGTGCCGGGCGAAAGTGACAGCCAAGCGGCTCGGGCCCTAGGCTAATTTTACAACGTTGTAATCGGAGGTTCCATGTACCGGATCGACCCCTTGCGAGCACGGCGGCGTTGGCTCCTCGCCATCCTGGGCGGGTTCGCGCTGGGCGGCTTCACTCTGTCGAGCTGGGCCGCCCGGCTCCCGTCCATCCGCGCGGGGCTCGACCTGAGCGACGCGGAGCTCGGGTTCGTCCTGCTGGCGACGACCGCGGGATCCGGCGCGGGCCTCGTCGCGTCGCGCCTGCTGCTCGGCGGAGGGGGAGCCCGGCGGTCATTGGCAGTCGCGGCCCTCGCGATGGCCGCGGGCGTCGGCATCGTGGGGGCGGGCGTGGCGGTCGAGAGCGTCCCGGTCCTCCTGGTCGGGTTCGCGATCGCGGGGGCGGGGGTCGGCGCCACCGACGTGCTCATCAACATCGACGGCGCCGTCATCGAGCGCCTGTCGCGCCGCACCCTCATGCCCCTCATGCACGCGGCCTGGCCCGCCGGCGCGGTCGTCGGGGCCGGGGTGGGCGCCGGATGCGCGGCGCTGGGGATCGCCGCCGAGGCCCAGTTGATCGCGCAGGCCGCGGTCATCGCGGTCGCCGGGCTCGCGCTGGTGCGGGCGGTGCCGGCCGGCAGCCGCGGGACCCGTCGCGCGCGGCGACGACGCGGCCAGGCGCGGGCGCGACGGGCCCCGCACGTGGACGCGCGCCTGCTGGCGATCGGCGTCGTCATGCTCGCCGCGGAGTTCGGCGAGGGGGCCGCGAACGGCTGGATCAGCGTCGCCGTCCGCGACGCCATGGGCCGCCCGGAGGCCTTCGCGGCCGCGGCCATCGGCATCTACGCCGCGGCCCAGGTGGTGGTGAGGGTCGCCGCCGGCCCGCTGGTGGACCGGTTCGGCCGTGCCGCGATGATCCGCTGGACCTCCGCGCTCGGCCTCGCGGGCGTCATCCTCTTCATCCTCGACCTCGGCACGGTGCCGCTCGTGATCGGCGTCGTCCTCTGGTCCGTCGGCGTCTCGATGGGCTTCCCGCTCGGCATGTCCGCCGCGGCCGAGGGCGACGACCCGACCGCGCGCGTGACGCTCGTCGCGAGCGTCGGATACGTCGCCAGCTTCATCGGCCCGCCACTCATCGGCCTGCTGGCCCAGGGGTTCGGGCTCCTGCCCGCGCTGCGGCCGGTCGCCGTGCTGTTCCTGGTCGCGGTGCTCCTGGCCCCAGCCTTCGCGCCGCGCCGCCGCGGGACGGATCCCGTGGTCGGCGCGTCGGCCTGAGGCGGCGGGCCCGTCGCGCTCACCGGTATGCGGAGCACCCCTCGCCCGACTCCACGCCGAGCTTGCCCTGGTCGAGGTACTCGCTCGTGAGGTGCGCGGCCCCGGCCCGCGCGCCGCGCAGGTCGGTTCTAGGCCTGCGTACCCCAGAACGCGTCCTCTGCGGGGCCGTCCTCAGAGAACAGGCGGACCTCGACGATACGGCCGCCCCGGACCGTGAGCAGGTCGATGCCGCTCATGTCCATGGCGACGTCGCCGCGGGACCCGCTGAAGCGGATAGGGACGGCGACGTCGTCGCCGTTGAGCATGGGGGTACCGGAGACGACGAGCTGGAAGGTGCCCTGGCTGGCTTCCATCATTCCGCCGAGGAGAGCCCCGATGTCGCTCGTGCCGTGGTGCTCGCCGGAGAAGCGGTTCGCGCCGGGCTGGTGCCAGACGACATCGTCCGCGAACTGCGCCATGACGGTGGGGATGTCGCCCTGCGCAAGCGCGTTGAAGTAGGTGGTAGCGACGGTGGTGGGGGTGATCTCGGACATGTTGTCTCCTTCGTGGATGGAATGCTTGATGGTCACATCCAGTAACCTGTTACTTCAACGTAACTAGGAGGATCTGTGGAGAACGAGCCACCTGTCTGGAACGTGATGCTGGCGACGTGCCCGTCGCGGACCTCTCTGGCCCGCATCGCGAACAAGTGGACAGCCATGATCGTCATCGCCCTGAGCAACGGACCGCTGCGTTTCGGCGCCCTCAAGGACGCGGTAGGTGGGATCAGCGGCAAGGTCCTCGCGGACACTCTGCGCGATCTGCGACGCGACGGAATCCTCACACGCACCTCCTACGACGAGATGCCGCCGCGGGTCGAGTACGAGCTCACTCCACTCGGATTGACGCTCCGAGCCCCGCTCACGGCCCTCGGCGAATGGGCGGAGCGTCACATTAGAGAGGTGCTGGATGCCCGCTCCGCCTACGACGACGACTCCTTGCGCTGACAGTGGCCTGACGCTGTCGTGGAGCGCGACAAAGCCATGCTCGCCGGGCATCATCCGAGCCCAGCATCCGCTATCGGACATAATGTGCATTATCAGCGCACCACTGGCGACCCGAGAGGGGCCGAGCGCGCAGCCGCACCGCCCCGCGTCAGACGTCGCGGGACAGCACGCCGCGCGCGACCTCCACGAGCTCCGCGGGCTCGATCGGATCCTCCGTCGTCGCGAGCTCGTCGAGCCCGAACCAGCGGTGCGCGTGGATGTCGTCGAACTCGTCGGGCATCCAGTTGTCCGACACGGGCGCGAACGCGTCGACCCGCACGAGGTAGAACGTCGAGTGCCCGACGTCGAGCCCGCCGTCGATGCGTCGGCGCGCGTAGTCGTGCTCCCAGACGGGCTCGCCGACGGATTCGACCCGGAGCCCGGTCTCCTCGAACAGCTCCCGGCGCGCGGCGACGGCGGGCGTCTCGCCCGGGTCGATCCCGCCGCCGGGCGTGAGCCAGCGCGGCGGCAGGTCGACGTTCGTGGAGTAGTTCGTGAGGAACAGCAGCAGCCGGTCGCGCTCATCGACCAGGAGGATGCGCGCGGTGTCCCGGACGTGCCGCACCGGCCCGCCGTCGGTCATCGGGCGCCGCCGTCGACGGGCAGGTGCGTCGCCCACCAGTCGAGGATCGCCTCGAACCGCTGCACGCGGTGGCGCGGCCGACCGGAGCGGCTGAGCTCGTGGTCCTCGCCCGGGAAGACGAGCATCTCGGTCTCGACGCCGGCGCGCACGAGCGCCAGGTGGTACCGCTCCGCCTGCGACAGCGGGCAGCGGAGGTCGTCCTCGGAGTGCACGACGAACGTGGGCGTCCGCACCCGGTGGGCGACCGCCTGCGGGCTCTGCGTCAGCCGCGTCTCGGCGTCGTGGCCCGTGTACTCCTCGCCGAAGAACGTCCCGATGTCGGAGGTGCCAGTGAACAGCTCCGGGTCGAGGAATCCGCGCTCGACGATGGCGCCCTGGAATCGGTGCTCGTGCGCGATGGTCCAGGCGGTGAGGTACCCGCCGTAGGACCCGCCCATGATGCCGGCGCGGGATCCGTCGATGGAGTCGTGCACGGCGATCGCGCCGTCGAGGAAGTCGAGCACGTCGTGCATGTCGACCGTGCCCATGCGCTCCTTGATCACCCGTCCGTGCGCCTGGCCGTACCCGGCTGCGCCGCGCGGGTTGCAGAGCAGGACCGCGTACCCGGCATCGGCGTAGACCTGCGCCTCGTCGAACAGGTGCACGCCGTACGCCGCGTACGGCCCGCCGTGGATGACGAGGAGCACGGGGTGCGGCCCCTCCCCCTCCGGCCGCACGACCCAGCCGTGCACCGGGTAGCCGTCGCGGCCGTCCACGACGAGCTCGTGCAGCGGGCGGATCCCCGTCTCGCGCAACGCCGCCGAGAAGTCGGTGAGGGGCTCGAGGGCCGATTGCCCGTCGGCGGGGCGGTCGGTCCGGACGAGCGCGAGGTCGCCGTGCGTGCGCGGGTCGGTGAGGGCCACGACGACCGCCCCTCCCCCGAGCCCGACGCCCGTGACCTCGACCTGGTCGTCCACGAGCGCCTCGACGGCGCCGTCCGCGGTGACGCGCAGCAGCTGCACGGTGCCGCGCGACGCGTTGAGGACGAGGACGGCGTCGCGGTCCTCCACGGTGATGTCGCTGCCGCCGAGGTCGACGGTCTCCGCGTCGGTGAGCGCGCGCGGCGCGACGTCGTCCGCGTCGAGCACGTAGAGCGCCGTGTTGCGGGCGACGAAGTCGACGCCGCGCTCGCCCAGATCCTGCGCGAGGAGGTAGACGCGTCCGCCCGGGACCGACGCCACGGCGTCGACGCCGAGCCCCGCCTCGTGCGACACGATCGTGCGCACCTCGGGCACGCCAGAGGGGGTGTCGCCCGCGGCGGGGACGGCGACGGCGTAGGCCCCTGCGAGCAGGTCGTCGTCGCGACCGTCGTGCCGGGACGCGACGAAGAGGACCTCGGTGCCGTCCGCGGAGAACCGCGGGGACCGGTGGTCGACGGGCTCGTCGGTGAGCCGGATCACGGGGCCGACGCCCGCGCGCTCGGCGGCGGTCGGCGTGGCGTCGGCGCCCTCGCCGCGCACGGCGGGATCCGCGGCGTCGGGGTACCCGGAGGGGACGGTCGCCGCGAAGGGCTCGGCGTCCAGCGCCGGCAGGTCGACGAGGAACAGCTGCACGTGCCGGTCGACGGACCAGCCGAGGCCGTTGGCGAGGTACTTCGTGGTGCGGATCCGGCGTGCGGCCTCGGCCGCGGCGGACACGCCCTCGACGCTCCCGTAGCGGCCGGGCTCGGCGACACGCGCGGCGTAGACGATGCGGGTGCCGTCGGGCGACCAGTCGAACGCGCCGACGCCGAGGAGCTCGTCGGTCAGCGCGACGGGCTCGCCTCCGGTCGCCCGGACGACGTGCAGCTGCGGCGGGCCCTTCGGCTCGGCCCGCAGGAACGCGATGACCGCGCCGTCCGGCGAGAGCCGCGGGGCGGTGTCGCGGAAGCCGCGCGTGATGCGGCGGGGCGGGGCGGATCCGTCCGTCGTCACCTCCCACAGCTGGCCGGTGTACGCGTCGGCATGCACCCGCGGGCGCGTCACCGAGACGACGGCCAGGCGGCCGTCGGGCGAGACGGCGGGGCGGGAGACGGAGGTGAGGAGGTCGAGATCCGTGGTCTTCATCGGATCGAGCCTAGCCCGGGCGCGTCACGCCGCCCGGGCGGCGCCGCTCACTCGGGCTGGAAGCTGCCCGTGTCGCCGACGAGGCGCGTGTGGTCGGCGGGGATCGGGTCGACGACCGCGCGCGCGACCTCGGCCGCGAACTGCGACACGTTGTAGAGGCCGCCGGACGCCTCCTTGCGCTGCTGGATCGCCTCGGGGTTCATCCGACTGAGGAGGGTCGCGGTGATGGTGCCCTCGATCATGTCGCCGGAGACGACGACGAAGCCGATGCCGCGCGCGTCGAGCTCGGGAAGGAGCTCGCGGAGGGCGTCCTCCCCCGCACGCTTGCTGCGCGCCACGCCCTCGTACTCGGGCATGGTCGGGGTGGTGCCGATGAAGTGGGCCTGGTGGCTCGTGACGAAGACGACGCGCCCGCCCTCCGACATCAGGGGCAGGGCGCTCCGCAGCACGTTGACCTGCGCGTCGCGGTTGAGGGTCATGGCGTAGTCCTCGGCCATGCCGCTCTCCATGCCGCCGGAGGCGTTGAGCACGAGCACGTCGAGGCCGCCGAGCTCGGCGCGGACGGTCTCCATCAGACGGTCGACGGACGCGGGGTCCGTGAGGTCGGCGCCCACCGCGATGGCCTTCGTGCCGCCCTCGACCAGCTTCGCGACGAGCTTCTCGGCGCGCGCGGCCTTGTTGCGGTAGTTGACGACGACGTCGGCGCCCGCGTCCGCGAGGTACGCGACGGTGTCGGCGCCGATGCCGCGCGAGGAGCCGGTGACGAGGGCGCGGCGGCCGCGGAGCTCGTCGGGGGCGAAGGGGCGGATCTCGTCGACGGTGCTCACAGCGGTACTCCTCCAGGGATGCGCACCGGTCGGGGCGCGTGACGGGTCGTCCGGCGAGGGACGGGACGGGCCGCGCGGGCGAGGCGCCACGCTGACGGCCTTGAGAGCCTACCGCCCGCGCTCCGCGAGGTGCGTTAGGTTCGGGGCGTCCGATCCACGTACCGAGGGAGCAACGGGTGACGGTCCTCCTCGACGACCACATGTGGATCGGCTGGCTCGTGCTGATCCTCGGCCTCATCGTGGTGGAGATGCGCCGACTCGACCTGGCCGCCCTCTGCGGCGGGGCCGCCGCCCTGGCCGCCCTCCTCGCGGGCCTCCTCGGCGCGCACTGGTGGCTGCAGGTCGTCGTGGCCCTCGCCGCCGCCGTCGCGCTCCTCCGCGGTGCCCGCCCCGCGCTCCTGCGCGCCCTCCCGGTCGACTCCCCCTCCTCCGAGCGCCGGCGCCACGCCGACGACCCCAGGTCCGGATCCGACGACGAACCGGGCGCCCCGTGAGGCGCCGCCGCGCGCGATGACGTCGCCGTGAGCGCGGTCCGCTACTTCGACGGCGACGGCCCGCGGGTGCTCGCGCACCGCGGCTGGACGGGATCCGGCGCCGTCGAGAACACGCTCGGCGCCTTCCGGGCGGCGTGGGACCTCGGCGTCACCCACCTCGAGACCGACGTGCACGCGACGGCGGACGGCGCCTGCGTCCTCTGGCACGACGCCGACCTCCGTCGGGTCGCGGGCCGCCGCGTGCGCGTGCGCGACGTGACGCTGGCCGAGCTCCGCGCCGTCGACCTCGGATCCGGGACACGCGTCGCCACGCTCGGGGAGCTGCTCGCGGCCCTGCCCGACGCCCGGGTCAACGTCGACGTGAAGGGCCGGGGCGCCGCCGAGGCCGCGGCCCGGGAGATCCGCGCGGCCGATGCGGTCCACCGGGTCCTCGTGACCTCGTTCTCCGCCGGCCGGCGGCGCCGCGCCGTCGCCCTGCTCCCCGGCGTGGCCACGTCCGCCGACGCCGTCCGGCTGGTCGCCGCCGTCGTCGCGGCCCGGCTCGGGATCGCGTCGCTCGTGCGCGTGGCCCTCCGCGGCGTGGACGCCGTGCAGATGCCCGGCCGCGTGCTGGGCATCCGCACCGAGTCCCCCGACATGGTCGCCCGCCTCGCGCGCGGCGCGCGCGAGGTCCACGTGTGGACGGTCGACGACCCCGAGGAGATGATCCGCCTGGTCAGGGCCGGGGTGCGCGGGATCGTGACCGACCGCCCCGATCTCGCGCTCGCCGCCCTCGGCGCCAGGGACTGGGATTCGCCTGGGAACCGGTCGTCCTGAGAAAGGATCCTCACAGCCGCGCGGTTTACAACGACAAGTGCATCGCGAGAGGAGACCACCATGGCAGATCGCAGCTTGCGCGGGATGCGGCTCGGGTCCACGAGCCTGCAGAGCGAGGAGGGCGTCAGCTTCTCCCCCCGGCAGAGGAAGACCTACCGCACGTCCGACGGCACCACCTTCGAGGTCGTGTTCTCGGCGGACGCCGAGGTCCCCGAGGTCTGGGAGTCGCCGAAGAGCGGCTTGGAGGGGCGCCTGCTCGACGCCGAGGGCGCGCCCGTCGCCCACGACGAGGTCGAGGCGAAGGTCCCCCGGAGCCACTGGGACATGCTGCTCGAGCGCCGGACGCGCGCCGAGCTCGAGGAGCTCCTCGAGGAGCGCCTCGCCACCCTCCGCGCGCGGCGCGGTCAGCACCGCATCGGCGCCTGACCCGACCCCTCCGCTCGCGAACGGAACCCAGGAGCACCCCCGGCATCGCCGGGGGTGCTCCTGTACGTGGGCGCTGCCCGCCCGGCGCGACGCCGCGGAACCGTCGTCGCTCAGCGCGCGGAGCGCCGCCCGCGCCGACCCAGGGCGATCCCGGCCACGGCCAGGGCCCCCAACCCGAGCCCCGACACGAGCCACTCGATGTCGCGCCCCACGAGGATCGCCGGCGTCACCACGTCGGCGGTCGGCACGTCGACCACCATCGATCCCGCGGTGAACCAGGGCAGCCGGTCGAGGTCGCGCCCGTCGGGGCCGACGATCGCGCTCGTGCCGACGGTGGAGATGTTGACGACGCTGCGGCCCGTCTCGAGCGCACGCATCCGCGCGATGGCCAGCTGCTGCACGCTCTCGTCCGTGCGCCCGAAGTCGGCGTTGTTCGTCTGGGCGAGGATCAGGTCGGCGCCCTCGTCGACCATGTCGGTCGTGAGCTGGTCGTCGACGATGTCGAAGCAGATGGCGATGCCCGCCGTGACGCCGGCGACGTCCATCACCTGGTCGGTGGTGCCCGGCGTGTACTCGCGCTGGATGAGGCCGATGAGGTCGGGCGCGAAGGGCTCCCAGAACGCGCGGTCGGGCACGTACTCGCCGAACGGCACGGGGTGCTTCTTGTCGTAGTGGTCGGTCGCCCCTCCCCCGGTCCACACGAGCGACTCGTTGTAGTACCGGCCGTCGCGCTCGGTGACGGTGCCGACGACCAGGGGCGCGTCGAACCGCGCGACCACGCGGTCGAGCGCGGCGGCGGAGCCCGGGTCGCGGAGCGGATCCGCGTCGGCCCCGTTCTCGGGCCACACCACCATGTCCACGTCCGCGTCCGTCGGGATCTCTGCGGTGGCGGCGAGGTGCGCCCGGAGGATGTCGCCGTAGCGCGCGCCGTCGAAGTAGCCGGCCTTCGCGTTGCCCTGCACCGCGGCGACCCGCGTCGTCCCCGTCGTCGTCACGGGGAACGCCGGCACGACGAGCACCAGCGCGACGGCGATCCCGGCCACGAGCGCCCGGCTCGACGCGCGCACGCGCCCCTCCGCGGCGAGCTCGAGGAGGAGCGCGACGAGCAGGACGAGCACGAAGGACAGGCCGGACAGGCCGATCCAGGTGACGAGGTGCGCGAACGGCCCCTCGGACTGCGACAGGGAGACCCGACCCCACGCGAAGCCGCCGTACGGCCAGACGGCGGAGATCGCCTCGCGCGCGGTCCAGAGTCCGGCGACGGCGACGGGCAGGAGCACGACGCGGCCCGCGATCGTGGGGAAGGCGCGCGGGATCCAGCGGGTGGTCGTCGCGATGGCCATGGCCCCGGTCGCCACGAAGAGCGACTCGAGCGCGGAGAGGGCGATCCACGGCACGGGCCCGAGGTACAGCGAGGCCCACTCGATGTGGGTCAGGTAGAAGGCGAGGCCGGCGACGAGGCCCACGAGGAACGCCGGCCCGGCACGTCGTCCGCGCAGCGCGAGCAGCACGAGCGCGATGCCGGGGAACACGAGCGGCCAGAGCCCGCGGTCGGGGAAGGCGGCGTCCAGCACGGGGCCGGACGCGGCGGCGGCGAGGAACGCGCCCCACAGCGGCAGCGGCGGACGGACGGGCGCCGGCGCGAGGGCGGCGGACGGGACGGCAGCGCGCTCCCGACGGGGCGCGCGAGCGAGCGCGGTCACACCGAGGAGTACGCGACGATGCCGCGCCGGATGCTGTCGAGGGCCGTGCGGGCGTTCCGGGACACGGGGCCGTCCGCGACGATCGAGAGCTGGTCGAGCAGGTCGATGGTCTGCTTGGTCCAGCGCACGAAGTCGCCGGCGGCGAGGTCGGCCTCGTCGAGCACGGCGTCGAGGCTGCCGCCGCGCGCCCACCGGTGCATGGGCGCGCAGAGGCCGGTGGACAGCGGCTCGGTGGTCGGCAGGCGGCGCTCGCGCTCCACGTCGTCGAGCCGCGACCAGATCTCCTCGGTGCGCTCGAGCGCCGGCCGGAACGCCCCGCGCGGGAGGTTGCGGTCGTTGCGGTCGCCCTCGTCGCGGCGCGGCTGGTAGACGAGCGACGCGGCCATGGCGGCGAGGCCGGCCGGGTCGAGGTCCACCCAGACCTGCGTGCGCAGGCACTCGGCGACGAGCAGGTCGCGGTCGCCGTAGATGCGCTTGAGCATCCGGCCGTTGGGCGTCGGCGCGACCTGGCCGTCGGCGGCGCGCTTGAGGTACCCCAGCGACAGCAGCAGCTCGGTGACGCGGTCGAAGACCTTCGCGACGGCGTTGGTGCGGGTGCGGATCTGCTGGCCGAGGGCATCCGTCTGCCGCTTGAGGCGCCACCAGCGCTCCGCCCAGCGCGCGTGCGACTCGCGGTCCTTGCACGCGTGGCAGGGGTGCGCCTTCATCCGGCGGCGGAGGTCGGTGAGCTGGCGCTGGCGCTTGTCGCGCTCGCCGTGCTGGCCGGGCTGCTGCATGTCGGCGCGGGCGGCGGTCGCGCGCTCGAGGTCGCTGAGCTCGCGGCGGAGGCCGGAGTACTCGCGGAAGTCGCCGAGGTGGCAGACCATCGCCTTCTCGTAGCCCGCCAGCGACTCCTCCTGCGTGCGGACCTTGCGCGCCAGGTCGACGACGGCGCGGTCGGCCTGGAACTGCGCGAACGACGACTCGAGCACCTCGCGCGTGCGCTCTCGGCCGAACTGGTCGATGAGGTTGACGGCCATGTTGTACGTCGGCCGGAAGCTGGAGTTGAGCGGGTACGTGCGGCGGGAGGCGAGAGAGGCGACGGCCTGGGGGTCCAGCCCGTCCTTCCACTGGATGACCGCGTGGCCCTCGACGTCGATGCCGCGGCGGCCGGCGCGGCCCGTGAGCTGCGTGTACTCCCCCGGCGTCAGCGGCACGCGCGCCTCGCCGTTGAACTTCTCCAGCTGCTCCAGGACGACGGTGCGCGCGGGCATGTTGATGCCGAGCGCCAGCGTCTCCGTGGCGAACACGGCCTTCACGAGCTTGCGCTGGAACAGCTCCTCGACGACCTCCTTGAAGGCGGGCAGCATGCCGGCGTGATGGGCGGCGACCCCGCGCTCGAGGCCCTCGAGCCACTCCCAGTAGCCGAGGACGGCGAGGTCCTCGTCGCGGAGCGTGCGGCAGCGCTCCTCCACGACGGCGCGGATCTCGTCGCGCTCGTGCGCGTGGGTGAGGCGCACGCCGGCGCGGAGCACCTGCTTGACGGCGGCGTCGCAGCCAGCGCGGCTGAAGATGAAGAAGATGGCGGGCAGGAGGTTGCGCTCCTCGAGGAGGGCGACGACCTCGGGGCGGTCCATGCGCCCGCGATCCCATGGTCCGGGTCCGCGCCGGCCGGCGGCACCCGCTCCTCCGCGGCCGCGTGCCTGGCCGCCGCGCACCCGCACGGCCTCTCGGCCGCCGCCGTGCGTCATGCGGACGAGCTCGGGGTTCACGCGATGGGTCGCCGCGAGTCCCGACGAGTCGAAGAGGTCGACCATGCGGTGCCGCACGATGACGTGCTGCTCGAGCGGCACCGGCCGCTCCTCGGAGACGATGACGTCGGTCTCGCCGCGCACGGCCTGGAGCCAGTCGCCGAACTCCTCGGCGTTCGAGACCGTGGCGCTCAGCGAGATCATCCGCACGCTCTGGGGCAGGTGGATGATGACCTCCTCCCAGACGGCACCGCGGAAGCGGTCGGCCAGGTAGTGCACCTCGTCCATGATCACGAAGGCGAGGTCGCGCAGCAGGTCGGAGTCCGCGTAGAGCATGTTGCGCAGCACCTCGGTCGTCATCACGACGATGCGCGCGCGGCTGTTGACGTTGGTGTCGCCCGTGAGCAGGCCCACCTCGTCCGGCCCGTACGCGGCCACCAGCTCGGCGTACTTCTGGTTGCTGAGCGCCTTCATGGGCGCCGTGTAGAAGATCTTCGCGCTCGGGCGCTGCATCGCGAGGTAGACGGCGAACTCGGCGACGACGGTCTTGCCGGCGCCCGTGGGCGCGGCGACCAGGACGCTGCGGCCGTTCTCCAGCGACTCGGCGGCCGCCCGCTGGAAGGGGTCGAGGTCGAAGCGCAGCCCGCTCGCGAACGACTCGAGGAGCGGGAGGCTCCGGCGGTTCCGGGAGGCGGCGTAGCGTTCGGCGGGCGAGAGCTGGTCTGTCACGATGCCGCCATCCTAGGCTCCGGATCCGGGCGTCGACCACGTGCGGACGCGACGACGCCCGCCCCCGGAGGGACGGGCGTCGGAGGCGGTCGGATGCCCGCGGGTCAGGGCAGCAGGTCCTCGGCCATCGCCGCGGCCTTGCGTGCGCGCCGACGGTCGTTGAGCAGCGAGATGCCCGCGGCCACCAGGTACAGCAGCGTCATCGGCACGGCCAGCAGGAACATCGACATGACGTCCGCGGCCGGCGTCGCGATGGCGCAGAACAGGATGATCAGCAGGATCGCGATGCGCCACGACCGGATGATCGTCGCGCCGCTCAGGATCCCCATGAAGTTGAACAGCACGAGGAACACCGGCAGCACGAACGCGATGCCCACCGCGAAGACGAGCTTCAGCACGAAGTCGAAGTACTCCCGCGCGGTGATGAACGAGGAGTCCCCCGCGCCGGCGAACTGGGTGAGGAGCGCCACGATGTGCGGCAGCACGAACCACCCGGCGGCGCAGCCGGCGAGGAAGAGCGGGACGGCCGAGAAGAAGAAGCCGAACGTGTAGCGCCGCTCCGTCTTCGTGAGGCCGGGCACCAGGAAGGCGAAGACCTGGTACAGCCAGACGGGGCTCGAGATGATGAGCCCCACGTAGAGGGCGATCTGCAGGCGCAGGTCGAAGGCCGACGTGATGGTCGGGAAGTTGAGCGAGGCGTTGCGACCCTGCTCCGCGTTGATCGTCTCGATCGGCTGGCGCAGCGCCTCCAGCACGAAGGTCGAGAGGAACCACCCCGCCACCATCGCCAGGATGATCGCCACGCCGGCGATGAACAGCCGCTTCTTGAGCTCCAGCAGGTGCTGGACGAGGGACATGCGCCCCTCGGCGTCGCGCTTCGTCTGGCGAGGACGCTCCGTGGTGCTCACGGATCAGACGCTGGGGCGGGAGTCCCCGCCGTCGCGCGGGGAGTCGTGGCGCGGGGCGTCGTAGCGGGGCTCGTCCACGCGGGAGTCGCTGGGACGGACGTAGTCGCGCGGGCGGTCGTCGGCGCGGTAGCGGTCGTCGTCGCGGCGGCGGTCCTCATCGCGCACGTCGTCGCGGCGGTCGGATCCGCTCTCCTCCTTCATGGTCTTCACCTCGCCCTTGAAGATGCGCATGGACTGGCCCACGCTCTTCGCCAGGGCGGGCAGCTTCGTCGAACCGAAGAGCAGCACGATGACGACGAGGATGATGACGAGGTGCCATCCGGTCAGGTTTCCGAGCATGTGGTTCACGTTCCTTCAGGTCGGGGGGCCGGACAGTCGTTGTCGGATCCACGACGAGTGTAACGTCGCGACCCGTCCGCATGCCCTGTCCGGGGACGCGGTTCACACGGAGTTCCCCTCGCCTGTCCGCTGACCGACGGGGACCTCTCCGGTGATGGGTGTTCGGAGCGCCGCGCCGGGCCGCTCGGTCCCGTCGCTCAGTCCGCGTCGTCGTATGCGGCCGCCGCGCGCTCGGCCCACTCGGCGACGGCGGCGCGCGCCTCGGGCGGCGACGTGACGACCACGACGCCGGCCATGCCGGAGACCAGCCGCACGAGGCCCTGGTAGTGGGCGACGCGGACCGTGACGGACACGCGCCCCGGCCGACCGGGGACCGGGATCGGCCGGTCGTCCCCCACGAAGTCGCCGAGCAGCGGCACGGCGCCCTCGGCCACCTCGAGCGTCACGCGCAGGTCGTCGGGGCTCGGCTCGAAGAGCGTGTCGCCGAGCACCACGTCCTGCGGCCGGTGCTCGGGCGGCAGGTCGGTGACGGCGAGCTGGTCGAGGCGGTCGAGGCGGAAGGTCCGCACGGCACCGCGGGCCAGATCCCAGCCGCGCAGGTACCAGTCCTCGTCCATGGACTCCAGGCGCAGCGGATCCACGACCCGGCGCTCCGTGCCGCCCCGCGGGCTCCGGTAGTCGAACTCGACGCGCCGCTCGTCGGCGATGGCGCGGCGGAGGTCGTCGCGCGTCCCGTCGCCCGCCCCGGCGGCCACGGCGACCTGGCTGGGGCTCGCGGACGAGCCGCGCGCGAGCTTGGCCATGAGCTGGCCCACGAGGTCGAGGTCGCTGGCGTCGGCCTGCGACGACACGTACTGGAGGCCGGCGATGAGCGCGGCCGCCTCCCGCGCGGAGAAGCGCGGCGAGTCGTCGATCGCGACCATGTGCGTGATGACGATCTGGTCGTTGTCCTCGAAGTCGTCCCAGGCGATGTCGAACAGGTCGCCGTGCTGGTACGAGGCGGTGGATCCGGGCACGCCGGAGACCGCGATGAGCCGCACGGCCTGGCGGATCTGCTCGGGCGGCACCCGGAAGTGCGCGGCGGCCTGGCTCACGCTGACGCGGCCGTGGTCGGTGAGGTACGGCACGAGCGCCAGCAGGAACGCCAGCTTGTCCTGCGCCTGGAGCGGCGCGGCGCGGTCGGTCACGAGGGGTCCTCCCGGTGGGCGGCGACCGTCTCGGCGAGCCGGGCGCGCACGGCGTCCCGCAGGCGGGGCGGGGCGATGACGCGGGCCTCGGGGCCGAACCCGGCCACCTCGTCCGCGAAGAGGTTGGTGTCGGAGTAGTGCACGCGGAGCCGGCCGTCGCCGAGCTCCTCCGTGCCGCGGCGCCGGCGCAGGCGGATCTCGGCGTCGGATCCGGGCGTCACGACCACCTCGCCCACGCCGTTCGACCACACGCGGTCGAGGTCCGCGAGGGCGCGCTCGGCGTGGTCCTCCCCCTCGGGGACGAAGCCGCGGCTCGTGATGCGGACGCGGTCGACGATGCGGGACAGCAGGAAGGTGCGGGGGCCGGACGCGTCCTGGTCGATGCCGTGCAGGTGCCAGCGGCCCTGGTGCTGCACCAGCGCGAGCGGCGCCACCGTGCGCAGCCGCGCGGTGCGCTCGCCCGGCTTCAGGTAGCCGAAAGTCACGAGCACGTGCCGCTCGAGGGCCACGCTCAGGGGCGCGAACGCGGCCTCGCGCGTGCGCAGCCGCGGCGCGTAGCCGATGACCGGGTCGTCCGACTCCACGCCGAGCGAGCGCAGCTTGATGAGGGCGCGGCGCGACTCCCCCGACAGGGATCCCTCGCGCCACACCATGGCCGCGAGGTTGAGGAGCGTCGTCTCCTCCGGGGTGAACGAGAGGTCGGCGGGCAGCTCGTAGGCGCCGCGCGGGATCCGGTAGCGCAGGAGCTGGTTGTTGCCCTCCTGGCCGGGCGCCTCCACGGTCTCCAGCGGCACGCCGAGGTCGCGGATGTCGTCCTTGTCGCGCTCGAACTGGCGCTCGAGGTTGGCGTTGTCGCCGCCCGGGCTGTACCGCTGCCGGTACCCCTGCACGCTCGAGAGGACCTCGTTCTTCGTCAGCCCCTGCTCGGTGGCGAGCAGCGCCAGCACGAGGCTGAAGAGGCGCTCCTCGACCGGCACGGTCGGACGGCGGGATGTTCCTGGCACGCGATGGTCCTCACGGTGGTGCAGCCCCCGGCCGGTGGCGATGCGACGTTACTTGCTCTGCTTGCTCGTCCCGAGGATATCCACCACGTAGACGAGCGTGGAACCGGCGGGCACCTTGGCGGTGGCCTGGTCGCCGAAGCCGTCGCCCGGGGGGACGACCGCGATGACCTGGTCGCCCACGTGCTTGCCGACGAGCGCCTTGGCGAGGCCGGGCGTGACGACGGCGGCGGACGGCGCACCCGCGGAGGCCCCGCCGGCGCTGGCGGCGGCCGGGACCTGCAGGGGTCCGCCGCCGGTCCAGCTCGACCCGAACACGGCCTGCTTCTGGGCCGACGTGCTCGTGCCCCACACGACGCCCGTGTACTGCATCGTGACGACGTCGCCCTCGGCGACCTCGTCGCCGTCGCCCGCGCGGAGCAGGGCGTCGCGGTACTCGGCAGGCGGCGTGCTCGGCGGGATGGTGACGCCGGGGATGCCGTCGTCGGTGGTGACCACGGAGGGGAAGCCGGCGGGGGCGGGCTGCGGGTCGCCGGTCGCGCGCTCCGGGAAGGAGGACGTGATGTCGACGATGAGCACCAGGCCGTCGGTGGGCTCGAGGCCCTGGGCCGAGAGGTCCTGGCCGGGGAAGACCGTGGCGACGGGGACGGCGACGGCCAGGCGCGAGCCGACCGGCATGCACTCCATGGCCTTCTCGAGGTAGGGCAGGCCCTCCCGGAGCGATGCGGTCGTGAAGACCTCCGAGCCGGTGGTGCGCGAGTTCGGCGCGACGCGCGCGTACTGGGCGAGCGTCTCGCCCGTCTTGCCGTCGACGATGGAGGCGGCGGCCGTGATGCCCTGGCGGGGCTGCACGCGGGGCCCGTCGCCCTCGACGATGGTGGAGACCTCCACGTCCGCGGGCTTCAGCGGCGTGGGGAACGCGACCGAGGCGGGCGCGCTGCCGATGTCGCCCGTGGCCGTGACCGTGCTCGACGACGTGCCCGGCTGGGCGAGGGGCGTGCAGTCCGCCGCCGCATCGGATCCGGCGCCCGAGGGGCTGCAGGCGGCGAGCGTCAGGACGAGCCCTGCGCAGACGGTGAGCGCGGCGGAACGGCGCACGTGACTCCTCTTTCGATGGTGGGGGCGGCCGGCGCGGACCCGCGTGATCGGCCCTGTCATCCTAGGCGGTGGGCTCGGTGGGCTCCGGCGCATCGGACGCGGCGGGCGCCTCGTGGGCGGCGGCGGCGTCGTCGGACCCCGCCGCGTCCCGCGCGCCGGCGAGCTGCGCGCCGTGCTCGGCGACGCGGACGCGCTTGCGCAGCACCTTGTCGCTGACGCGGCGCTCCCCGAGCGAGCCGGGCGTCCACGCCTCCATGTCCTCGTCGCTGAAGTCGGACTTCGACGCGCGGCGCTTGAGCTGCGGCAGGACCGACCCGGGCGCGAGGCGCCGGGCGGTGATGAGGAAGCCGGTGTGCCCGATCATGCGGTGCTCGGGACGGACCGCGAGCCCCTCGACGTGCCAGCCGCGGATCATCGTCTCGCTCGCGTCGGGGTTGGTGAACAGGCCGGTGTCGCGCAGCGCCTCGGCGACGCGCGACAGCTGCGTGACGGTGGCCACGTAGCAGAGCAGGACGCCGCCGGGCGTGAGCGCCTCGGCGACCGCGTCGACGCACTCCCACGGGGCGAGCATGTCCAGGATCACGCGGTCGACGGAGTGGGGCTCGGTGACGGTCGGCAGCGCCTCGGCCAGGTCGCCCAGCGTGATGGACCAGTTCTCCGGGCTGTGGCCGAAGTAGCTGGAGACGTTGCCGCGGGCGACGTCCGCGAACTCCTCGCGGCGCTCGAAGGAGAGCAGCGTCCCGGTCGGGCCGAGGGCGCGGAGCAGCCACATGGACAGCGCGCCGGACCCGACGCCCGCCTCGACGACGGTAGCGCCGGGGAAGACGTCGGCGAGGCCGAGGATCTGCGCGGCGTCCTTCGGGTAGATGATCGCGGCGCCGCGCGGCATCGACATGACGACGTCCGAGAGCAGCGGCCGGAGCGCGAGGCACTCGATGCCCGCGCTGTTCCTCACGACGCTGCCATCGGGGAGGCCGATGAGGTCGTCGTGGTCGATCATGCCGCGGTGGGTGTGGAACACCTTGCCGGGCTCGAGCAGGATCGTGTTCAGGCGGCCCTTGGGGCCCGTGAGCTGGACGCGGTCGCCCGCGCGGAAGGGGCCGCTGAAGCGGGCGGCCGCGGTGTCGACGGTCATGCGCGCACCTCGTCGCGGGTCGGGGCGGCGGCCCGGCGGCGGTCGCCGTGGGCGGAGGAGACGTCGTCCGGCGTGCGGCCGGCGAGCGTGTCCCAGAGGACGTAGGCGTCGTCCGCGGGCAGCGGCACGTGGTGCGGCACCGCGACGACGGTGGCGCCGGACGCGACGGCCGATGCGACGCCGGGCGCGGAGTCCTCGATGGCGACACAGTCGGCGATGTCGACGCCGAGCAGACGGGCCGCGGTGAGGTAGGCCTCGGGATGCGGCTTGCTGCGCGTGACGTCGTCGCCGGCCACGACGTGGTCGAAGGCGTCGAACGGCACGGCGGCGGCGACCTGGTGCGCCATGCGGCCGAGGGACATGGTGACGAGCGCGGTGGGGATGCCGGCGTCGCGGATCCCCCGCAGGAGCTCGCGCGCGCCCGGGCGCCACGGCACCTCCACGCGGATCTGCTCCATGACGCGGTCGCTCAGGCGGTCGACGATCTCCGTGACGGTCAGGTCGACGCCCGCCTCCTGGAGGATGCGCGCCGAGTCCGACAGGCCGTTGCCGACGAGCCGGAGCCCGTCCTCGTGGGTCCACGCGCCGCCGAACGAGCCGACCAGCTCCTGCTCCGCCACCATCCAGTAGGGCTCGGTGTCCACGATGGTGCCGTCCATGTCCCAGAGGACGGCCGCGGGTCTGTTGCTGATCACGGGGAGCGAGTCTATCGGTGGGCGGCGCGTCCTAAGCTTGTCCGGCGACCGCCGGCCGGGCGGTCCGAGGGCGAGACGGAACGGGAGTCACGTGGCGGATGCCGAGAGGTTCGTGAGCGGACGGCTGCTGGTCGTCGCCTTCGAGGGCTGGAACGACGCGGGCGAGGCCGCCAGCGGAGCGGTCCGGGCGCTGAAGGAGCTGCTCGACCTCGAGGCGGTGTCGTCGGTGGATCCCGAGGACTACTTCGACTTCCAGTTCAACCGCCCCACCATCGGCTTCGCGGAGGACGGCACCCGCGAGCTCGAGTGGCCGGGCGCCACGCTCTACGGCCCCAAGCAGCCCCGCCGCCCCGCGCAGGACCTGGCCGCCGACGCACAGCTCGGCGTGAGCGGCGACAACGGCGGCAGCATCCACCTCCTCCTCGGCGTCGAGCCGTCCAGGCACTGGACGGCGTTCACCGCCGAGGTCCTCGACGCGGCGCGGGCCGCGGGCGTCGAGGGCGTCGTGCTGCTCGGCGCGCTGCTGGCCGACGTGCCGCACACGCGCCCGATCTCCGTCTACTCCACCAGCGAGAACGCCGCCGTCCGCACCGAGCTCGGGATCGAGCGGAGCACGTACGAGGGCCCCGTCGGGATCCTCAGCATCATCGCGCAGCGCGCCGAGGAGATGGGCATGCCCACCGTCTCCCTCTGGGCCTCCGTGCCGCACTACGTGCACAGCGCGCCGTCGCCCAAGGCCA
This sequence comes from Clavibacter zhangzhiyongii, assembly GCF_014775655.1. Lineage (NCBI taxonomy): Bacteria > Bacillati > Actinomycetota > Actinomycetes > Micrococcales > Microbacteriaceae > Clavibacter > Clavibacter zhangzhiyongii. The sequence continues at coordinate 1,788,271 of NZ_CP061274.1, forward strand.
CGCTCGCGCTCATCGACAAGCTGGAGGAGATGGTCGACGTGGTGATCCCGCGCGGCGAGCTCGTCGAGGAGGCGGCCACGTGGGAGGCCGGCATCGACCAGCTCGCCGGTGAGGACGAGGACATGGCGGCCTACATCCAGCAGCTCGAGCAGGCGCGCGACACGGTCGACTCCCCCGAGGCGAGCGGCGAGGCCATCGCGCAGGAGTTCGAGCGGTACCTCCGCCGGGGCGACGGGCCGCGCGGGCGCGGCGACGACCGCCCCGAGGAGCCGTGGCGGCCGAAGGACCCCAAGGACCAGTAGCCGCAGCGGCGACCCGGGGCACGGCCGGCGTCCAGCCCGACCGGAGTCCGGTCCGACCGGACCGGACCGGACCGGATCGCGCACGCGGATCAGGCCGCCGGGCTCCCCAGGCGCACGCCGAGGAGCGCGTCGACCGCGTCGAGCTCGACGGGCGTGGCGGGCACGTCGGTCGCGACGCGCAGGTCGAGGAGCAGGATCGCCCCCGGGGTGTCGAGGTCGTCGGCGAGGCGCTCGCGCACGAGCTGAACGAGCTCGCCGGGCGCGTCCTCGAGGGCCGGGGCGTCGCCGGATGCGGAGTCGGCGGCCCACGCGTCCCATGCCGCCAGGCGCGCGACGGACTCCTCGAGGAGGGCGTCCGTCCACTCCCAGTCGGCCCGGTAGTGCTGCGCGAGGAGCGCGAGGCGGATGGCGCGGGGATCGACGCCCGCCGTCCGCAGGCGCGACACGAGCACCAGGTTGCCGAGCGACTTGCTCATCTTCTCGCCCTGGTAGGCGACCATGCCGGTGTGCGCGTAGACGCACGCGAAGTCCTCGCCCGTGAGCGCCGCCGCGTGGCCGGCGGACATCTCGTGGTGCGGGAAGATCAGGTCGCTGCCGCCGCCCTGCACGGTGACCGGCCGGTCGAGCTTCCGCAGCGCGATGACGGCGCACTCGATGTGCCAGCCCGGCCGGCCTCGGCCGACGACGCTGTCCCAGGCGGGCTCCCCCGCGCGCTCGGCGCGCCAGAGCAGCGGGTCCAGCGGGTCGCGCTTTCCGGGCCGCTCCGGGTCGCCGCCGCGCTCCGCGGAGAGGACGGCCATGGTCGCGCGGTCGTAGCCGCTCTCGTCGCCGAGGGTCCACGGGCCGGTCTCGCCCGCGCCGGCGACGTCGAAGTAGAGGTCGCGCGCGCCGGGCTCGGCCGCTTCGGGCGTGTCGACCGGGTAGGCGGTGCCCCGGCGGACCAGCTCGGCGACGGCGGCCGCGACCTCGTCGACGACCTCGGTGACGCCGACGTACGAGTCGGGCGGGAGGATCCGGAGCGCCTCCATGTCGGTGCGGAAGAGCTCCACCTGCTCCGCGGCGAGGTCGCGCCAGTCGACGCCGGTCGCGGTCGCGCGCTCGAGCAGCGGGTCGTCGACGTCGGTGACGTTCTGCACGTAGGCGACGTCGTAGCCGCGGTCGAGCCACACGCGCTGCAGCGTGTCGAAGGCGAGGTACGTGGAGGCGTGGCCGAGGTGCGTGGCGTCGTACGGCGTGATGCCGCACACGTAGAGGCCGACGCGGCCGTCGCCGGCGCACTCGGCGGGGCGCACGGATCCGGTGCTCGTGTCGTGCAGGGACGGGACGGGCGGCTCCCCCGCGACGGCGGGGACGGCGGGACGTGACCAGGCGCGCACGGGATCAGGCCGCGATCGCGCCGGTGCCGAGGAGCACGAGCAGCACGGCACCGAGGGCGACGCGGTAGACGACGAAGGGCATGAACGTGCGCGTGGAGATGTAGCGCATGAGGCCCGCGATGACGGCGAGGCCGACGACGAACGCGATGAGCGTGGCGACGGCGGTCTGCCCGGCGCCCGCCTGGCCGGTCTCGTCGAAGCTCTTCACGAGCTCGTAGAGCCCGCTGCCGAAGACGGCCGGCACGGCGAGGAGGAAGGAGTACTCCGCCGCGACCGGGCGGGAGTAGCCGAACGCGCGCGCCGCGGTGGTGGTGGCTCCCGAGCGGGAGACGCCGGGGACGAGGGCGAGGGCCTGCGCGATGCCGATGCTCACGCCGTGCCCGTAGGTCATGTCCTTCTCGAGGCGGTCGCTGCGGCTGTACCGGTCGGCGAGGCCGAGCAGGATGCCGAACACGATGAGCACGATCGCGACGATCCACAGCGAGCGGAACGTGGAGCGGATCGTGTCCTGGAAGAGGTAGCCGGCGATGCCGATGGGGATGGTGCCGATGATGACGAGCCAGCCCATGCGCACGTCCGGGTCGCCCTTCGGCATGCCGCCGCGGAGCGAGCGGAACCAGGCCGACAGGACCTTGCCGATGCGCCTGCGGAAGAACACCACGACCGCGAGCTCCGTGCCGAGCTGCGTGATGGCGGTGAACGTGGCCCCCGGGTCGCCGCCCATGAAGAGCCCGGCGATGCGGAGGTGCGCGCTCGAGGAGATGGGCAGGAACTCGGTCAGGCCCTGGACGAGGCCCAGGATGATCGCCTCGAGATAGCTCAAACGGGTGCTCCAAGTGTCGGGTGGCCCACCTGGGGCTCGGTTCTAGTAGTCAAGCAGGAGGTCCCGCAGGACCTGCCTCCCGAAGACTAGTGCGTCGAGCGGGACGCGCTCGTCGACGCCGTGGAACATGGCCGGGAAGTCCATGGAGGCCGGCAGGCGCAGCGGCGCGAAGCCGTAGCCGGTGATCCCGAGCCGGCTGAGCGCCTTGTTGTCGGTGCCGCCCGAGAGCATGTACGGCAGGACCTCCGCCTCGGGGTCGTGCGCGCCGAGGGTCGCCACCATGGCGTCGACGAGGGGGCCCTCGAACGGGTTCTCGAGACCCACGTCCCGGATCACGATCCGCACCTCGACGCCGTCGCCCGCGAGCTCGCGGACCCGTGCCAGCACCGCGTCCTCCTCGCCGGGCAGCACGCGGATGTCGACGAGCGCCTCCGCGGTGTCGGGGATCACGTTGTGCTTGTAGCCGGCGGTGAGGAGCGTCGGGTTGGTCGTGGTGCGGAGCGTCGCCGCGATGAACTTCGAGGCCGTCCCCGTGGCGATCGCGAGGTCGTCCGGCGTGACCTGCTTGGGGTCCGCGCCGACGATGCGGGCGATCTCGTCGAGCAGCTGGCGCGTCGTGTCGGTGAGGTGCACCGGCCACTCCTCCATGCCGATCCGCGCGACCGCGCCCGCGAGCCGCGTGACGGCGTTGTCGCGGTTGACCTGCGAGCCGTGGCCCGCGGTGCCGGTGGCGACGAGGCGCACCCACATGAGCGCCTTCTCCCCCGTCTGCAACAGGTACGCGCGCTTGCCGGCGAGGTCGATGGAGTAGCCGCCGACCTCGCTGATGGCCTCGGTCGCGCCCTCGAACCACTCGGGCCGGTTCTCGACGACGTAGGCGGAGCCGAGCACGCCCCCGGCCTCCTCGTCGGAGAAGAAGCCCATGATGAGGTCGCGCTCGGGCGCGCGGCCCGAGGTGATGATCTCCTGCAGCGCGGTGATCATCATCGCGTCCATGTTCTTCATGTCGACCGCGCCGCGGCCCCAGAGCATGCCGTCCTTGATCTCGCCCGCGAAGGGGTCCACCGACCAGTTCGCCGGATCGGCGGGGACCACGTCGAGGTGGCCGTGCACGACGAGCGCCGGCTTGTCGCGGTTGCGGCCGGGGATGCGCGCGAGGACGCTCGTGCGGCCGGGCGCCGCGTCGATGAGCTCGGGCGCGAGACCCAGGTCCTTGAGGTGCTGCTCGACGTACTCCGCGGCCTCCGTCTCCCCCTCCGACCGGCCCTCGCCGTGGTTGGTGGTGTCGAACCGGATGAGGTCGCGGGCGATGCGGGCGGTGGCGTCGAGGTCGTCGGGCAGCGTGTCGGTCATGGGTCCACGCTACCGAGGCCGGGTGGCGGCGTCCGGTCGGGCGGGTGGTCGAGGGACCCTCGGAACCCGTGCTAATGTCGTCTCTCGGCAGCCGGAGACGGCGGGCCGCACATCCTGTCCGGATGGCGGAATTGGTAGACGCGCTAGCTTGAGGTGCTAGTGCCCGTATTAGGGCGTGGGGGTTCAAGTCCCCCTTCGGACACACACGAGAGCCGGTCGGATCCTTCGGGATCCGACCGGCTCTTCCTCGTCGTGGGCCCCTCTCCCGGGTCGCGCGTCCCGGGCCGGGCTACAGTCGCTCTCGGCCCGCGCGCGGGTCCCGACCCGAGAGCGAGATCCCATGACCGTCGTCGACAGCGCCGTGTACGTCCAGGGGGTCCGCACCGCGGATCCGGAGAGCCTCGACGAGACGTTCGAGGTGATGCGCGCGCGGCAGGGCGTCGCCTGGATCGGCCTGTACCGCCCGGATGCCGACGAGCTGCACCGCGTCGCCGAGGAGTTCGGCCTGCACCCGCTCGCCGTCGAGGACGCCCTCACCGGCCACCAGCGCTCGAAGATGGAGCGCTACGGCGACACCTGGTTCGTGGTGCTCCGGCCCGCCCGCTACCTCGACGCCGAGGAGCGCGTGGAGTTCGGCGAGCTGCACGTCTTCGTGGGGCCGGACTTCGTCGTCACCATCCGGCACGCCGAGTCGCCGGACCTCTCCGCCGTGCGCCGTCGCCTGGAGGAGGATCCCGCGCTCCTCGCCCTCGGCCCGACCGCGGTGCTCTACGCGATCCTCGACCAGGTCGTCGACGAGTACGGGCCCGTCGCCGGCGGCCTCGAGCACGACGTGGACGAGATCGAGGACCAGATCTTCGGCGCCGACCCCGACGTCTCCCGCCGCATCTACGCGCTCATGCGCGAGGTCACCGCCTTCCAGCGCGCCACCGCCCCGCTCGGCGCCATGCTCGACGACCTGCGGCACCGCGCCGAGGAGCGCGAGGTCGACCTGGAGCTCCGCCGCGGCTTCCGCGACGTGCACGACCACGTCATCCGCGTCGCCGAGCGCGCCGACGCCTTCCGGACCCTGCTGCAGAACGCCCTGACGGTGCACACCACCCTCGTGGGCCAGCGGCAGAACGACGAGATGAAGAAGCTCACCGAGACGAGCCTCGCGCAGAACGACCAGGTGAAGCGCATCTCCTCGTGGGCCGCCATCCTCTTCGCGCCGACGCTCGTCGGCACCGTCTACGGCATGAACTTCACGAACATGCCGGAGCTGCACTGGACCTACGGCTACCCGCTCGCGCTCGGCCTCATGGTCGTGATGGGCGGCATCCTCTACGCGGCGTTCCGGAAGCGCGGCTGGATCTGATCCCCGGGCCGGTCGGGCGTCCGCCGCGCCGCTAGGGTGACGGGATGCGCGTCGTCGTCATCGGAGCCACCGGCCACATCGGGACCTTCCTCGTCCCCCGTCTCGTCGAGTCCGGCCACGACGTCGTCGCCGTCAGCCGCGGCACCCGCGAGCCCTACCGCACGTCGCCTCTGTGGGACCGCGTCGAGCGCGTCCGGGTCGACCGCGACGCCGAGGACGCCGCCGGCACCTTCGCCGACAGGATCGCCGACCTCGCCCCGGAGGTCGTCGTCGACCTGGTCTGCTTCACGCCCGAGTCCGCGCGTCATCTCGTCGAGGGCCTGCGCGGCCGCGTGCGCCATCTGGTGCACATCGGGAGCATCTGGACCCACGGCCTCAGCACCTCGCTGCCGCTGCGCGAGGACGACCCGAAGGAGCCGTTCGGCGACTACGGCGTGCGGAAGGCGGAGATCGAGCGCTACCTCATCGCGGAGTCGCGCGGCGGCGGCGTGCCGTCGACGGTCGTGCACCCCGGCCACATCTCCGGGGGCGGCTGGCCCGTGATCACCCCCCTCGGCAACCTGGACCCCGCGGTGTGGACCGCTCTCGCGACCGGCGGCCCGCTCGCGGTCCCCGGCTCGGGCAGCGAGACCATGCACCACGTGCACGCCGACGACGTCGCGCAGGTCGTGCAGCTGGCCATCGCCAACCGGGAGACGAGCGTCGGCGAGAGCTTCCACGCCGTGTCCGAGCGCGCGCTCTCGGTGCGCGGCTTCGCCCGCGCGGCGGCCGCGTGGTTCGGCCGCGAGCCCCGGCTGGAGCACCTCGACTGGGACGGCTTCCGCGCGCGCACCGAGGCCGACCACGCGGACGCGAGCTGGGAGCACCTCAGCCGCAGCCACGTCGCGAGCATCGACAAGGCGCGCGACGTGCTCGGCTACGCGCCGCGGTACACGAGCGAGGAGGCCGCGCGCGAGGCCGTCGAGTGGATGGTGCGCGCAGGCGACCTGGACGTGCCGCTCCCCCGCTGACCGCGCGTCAGACGAAGCGGGCGTCGAGCACCAGGCGGGTGCGCACCGCGAGCAGCCGCTCCGGATCCATCGAGGTCAGCCCCGGGAGACCCGCGGCCACGTGGTCGGCGAGCAGCGTGCGCGCGACCGCGTAGGCCGGCAGCGCCTGCGGGTCGTCGGCGGCGTGCAGGACGACGGGCGCCGCGCCGAGCACGCCGGAGGGCAGGGAGAGCACGAGGCCCACCACGGGCACATCCATCTCGCGGGCGAGCGCCCGGGCGCGCGCGTCGAGGCCATGCAGCGCGGCCGCGCGCGCGGTCGGGTCGGTCGCGGCGTCGGATCCATCCGGCACCGACTCGACGGCGACCAGCCCCTGCGGCCCGAGCACGAGGTGGTCGAGGGCGTCGCCGGAGCGCGGCACCGCGACGCCGTTCCAGAACGCGTACGACGGGCCGAGCTCCATCAGCTCGCGCGCCGTCTCCTCCTGCGCGACCGCGGCCCGGAGCGCGTCGGACGCGGCGACCGGGACCTCGGCGACGAGGTCGGGCGCGTAGGCGTCCGCCTCGAAGCGGCGGCGGAGTCCCTCGAGCCGGGCGAGCCGCGCGCTGTACGCGGCCATGAGATCGGGGTAGGCGCGCAGGGCGCGCTCGTGGGCGAGGACGTCCTCCTGGAGCCGGGCTGCCGCGCGCCGCCGCGGCTCCTCGGACCGGTGCCAGGCGCGGCCCGCGGGCCCCGCCGCCGCGAGGCCGATGCCGGCGCCGACCACGAGGCCGACGAGGGCCGCGACCGCGCCGAGGCCGGAGACGAGCAGGACCAGCGCGAGCAGCACGGCGGCGACGGGCGGCACGATCGCCCGCGCGCGGCGCACGTAGGGGCCGGGCTCGTCGGCGAGGGCGGGGCCGCCGCGGGGCGGCACGGGCGCGGCGGGCACCGAGGGCTCGGCGGGATCCGCGAGCCACTCGCGCACGAGGGAGAGGTAGCGGAGGCGGGCGAAGCCGCCCGGGTGGCCGAAGCTCCGCGTCCGCGCGGGCGGGCGGCTTCGGGGCGCGCCGGGGCGGCCGCGACGCGCGGCGGGATCCCACGCGGCGCCCGAGGACGTCGACGCGGGCGACGCCGGATGGGCGCGGCCGGCGGGATCCTCCTGCGGCGGGGCGGCGTGGAGCGTGCGCTCGTAGCGGGCGCGGCTCTCGGGGTCGCCCACGGCCTCGAAGGCGTCGCGCACGGACTGGAACTCGTCGGCGCTCCCGCCCATGTCGGGGTGGGCCGCACGGACGCGGCGACGGTACGCCCGGCGGATCTCGTCCTGCGACGCGGACGGCTCCACGCCGAGCACGGCGTACGCGTCGGCATCGCGCGACGGGACGGGCATCGGGGCTCCTCGCGGGCGCCGGTCGGGGGCTCCCAGGATGACGAGCGTAGGCGAGGGCGGCTGGACGGCGCCCGAGCGCGGGCCGTGCGCCGCCCGGACCCTTCCCCTGACGGGCGCGGCCGTCCGCCCGCGGCGCGCGTATCACGTCCCGCTGGGATGGACCTGTCCCGCCACCCCCTGCCTCCTGGGTAGCCTGGCCCCCGCCGATGCCCCTCCCGGTGACCGACCGATGCAGAGGAGACCGACATGTGGGACTTCCTGTCCTCCCGCGCCGACCAGATCGCCTTCTCCGCGTGGCAGCACCTCAGCCTCGTGGTGCAGTGCCTCGTCCTCGCGACCGTCCTCGCCGTGGGGATCGCGGCGCTCGTCTACCGGAGCGCCCCGCTGCGCTCCGTCGCCAACAGCGTGTCCGCCATCGGCCTCACGCTGCCCGCCTTCGCGCTCGTGGGCCTGCTCATCGCGCCCCTGGGCTTCGGCGTCGCGCCGGCCGTGGCGGTCGTCACGTTCTTCGCGACGCTGCCGATCCTCCGGAACGCGGTGGTCGGGCTGTCCGGCATCGACCCTGCCGTCGTCGAGTCCGCGCGCGGCATCGGCATGGGGCGCCTCCGCACGCTCCTCCGCGTCGAGCTGCCGCTCGCGTGGCCCGTCATCCTCGGCGGCATCCGGGTCTCGGCCCAGATGGTCATGGGGATCGCCGCGGTCGCCGCGTACGTGCTGGGCCCCGGTCTCGGCGGCTTCATCTTCTCCGGGCTCTCCCGCCTCGGCGGCGCGAACGCGACCGAGTCCGTCCTCACGGGCGTGCTCGGCGTCGTCCTGCTCGCCCTCCTGCTCGACCTCGTCCTCGTCGGCATCGGCCGGCTCACCACACCGAGAGGCATCCGTGTCTGAGACCCCCACCGCTCCCCCGGCCCCCGTCGTCAGCGGGCGCTCGATCCTGCTCGACGGCGTCACCAAGCGCTACCCCGGACAGGCGAAGCCCGCCGTCGACGGCATCACGCTCGAGATCCCGGCCGGCAAGATCGTCATGCTGGTCGGTCCCTCCGGCTGCGGCAAGACCACGACGCTGAAGATGATCAACCGCCTGATCGAGCCGACCGAGGGCCGCGTGGTGCTCGGCGACGAGGACGTGACCGGCATCGACGGCGACGAGCTGCGGCGCCGGATCGGCTACGTCATCCAGGCCGGCGGGCTCTTCCCGCACATGACCGTCGCCGCGAACATCGCCGTGGTGCCGAAGATGCTCGGCTGGGACGCCGCCCGGATCCGCGCCCGCGTGGACGAGCTGCTCGAGCTCGTCTCCCTCGACCCGGCGCAGTACCGCGACCGCTACCCGAAGGAGCTGTCCGGCGGCCAGCAGCAGCGCGTCGGCGTGGCCCGCGCGCTCGCGGCCGACCCGCCCGTGCTCCTCATGGACGAGCCGTTCGGCGCCGTGGACCCCATCACCCGGCAGCGCCTGCAGGACGAGCTGATCCGCATCCAGGCCGAGCTGCAGAAGACCATCGTCATCGTCACGCACGACTTCGACGAGGCCGTGAAGCTCGGCGACTGGATCGTCGTCTTCGCCGAGGGCGCGCGCATCGTGCAGTACGACACCCCGGAGCGGATCCTCGCGGAGCCCGCCGACGCCTTCGTCGAGGAGTTCATCGGCTCGGGCGCCGGCCTCAAGCAGCTCACGCTCCGTCGGGTGGACGAGGTGCCGCTCGCCTCCGCCGTGATCGCGCGGCCCGGCGACGCCGCCCGCGACGTGCTCGCCCGGATGGACGAGGCCGGCCACCAGCACGCCGTCGTCCTCGACGGCCGGGACCGCCCGCTGCAGTGGCCGTCCCGCCGCGTCCTCGGCCGGCTCGACGCCGTCGGCGCCCAGGCGGATCCGCGCCTGCCCGTCATCGGCAGCCGCGCCACCCTCAACGACGCGCTCGACACGATGCTCGTCTCGAGCGCGGGCGCGGCCCTCGTCACCGGCCGCGGCGGCGCCTTCCTCGGCGTGATCGACGTGGAGACCGTCATGGACGCCATCACGCGCGTGCGCGCCGAGGCCGCGTCCGGTCTCGACGACGCCCCCGTCGGCACCAACACGGGCACCATCGGCACGGTCGGCGCCACCGCCGCGCGGGCCGACGCGGACTCCTCCCCCGCCGGGCAGGACGGATGAGCGCCGCCCTCGACGCCCGCACCGGCGCCGCGGACGCCGACTCCGGCTCCTGGCGCGCCCTCGTCGCGCAGCCCGTCGCCATCGCCGTGGTCCTCGCCGCGTACCTCGTCTGGCTCGCGGTCGCGCCGCTCTCGGCGACGGAGCGCACGACGCTCGCGCCGGCCGCCCTCGGCAAGGCGACGCTCGAGCACCTCGGGCTCACGTTCAGCGCCGCCGTCATCGTGCTGGTGATCGCGGTCCCGCTCGGCGTCCTCCTCACCCGCGGGCGGATGCGTCGCGCCTCCGCCCCCGTGCTCGCCGTGGCGAACTTCGGGCAGGCGGCGCCGGCGATCGGGCTGGTGGTGCTCCTCAGCATGGTCGTCTCCGGCAGCGGCTTCGTCGCGAGCCTCATCGCCCTCGTCCTGTACGCCGCCCTGCCCGTGCTCCGGAACACCATGCTCGGCATCCGCGGCGTCGACGAGCGGCTCGTCGAGGCCGGCCGCGGCATGGGCATGAGCCGCGCGGCGGTGCTGTTCCGCATCGAGCTGCCGCTCGCCGTGCCCGTCATGCTCGCGGGGATCCGCACCGCGCTCGTGCTGCTCGTCGGCACCGCGGCGCTCGCGGCGTTCGTCAACGGCGGCGGGCTCGGGATCCTCATCACGACCGGCGTCAACCTGTACCTCTATCCCGTGCTCGTCTCGGGCGCGCTGCTCATCGCGCTCCTCGCGCTCGCCATCGACTGGCTCGGCCGCGTCGTCGAGCACGTCGCCCGCCCGAAGGGACTCTGATCGTGCCGACCCCCTCCCGCTCCGCCCGCCTGCGCCGCGCCCTCGGCGTCCCCGCGCTCGCGGCCGCCGCCCTCGTGACGCTGACCGGCTGCGGGCTCCAGCCCGCGACGGCCTACGTCCCCGACGCGGCGCCCGGCTCCATCCGGCCGCTGGACCTGCCCGAGGGCGCGTCCCTCACCGTGACGTCGAAGAACTTCACCGAGCAGCTCATCCTCGGGAAGATCGCGGTCATCGCGGCGAAGGCCGCCGGGTTCCAGGTCACCGACAAGACGAACGTGCCGGGCAGCGTCCCCGCCCGCGAGCTCATGACGAGCCACGGAGCGGACATGACGTGGGAGTACACCGGCACCGCGTGGCTCAGCTACCTCGGCGAGGCGAAGGGGATCCCCGACCAGCGCGCCCAGTACGAGGCCGTGCGGGACGCCGACGTCGCCAACGGCCTCACCTGGCTGACCCCAGCGCCGCTCAACAACACGTACGCGATGGCCATCCGCGAGGAGGAGGCCGAGCGGCTCGGCATCACGCGGATGTCCCAGGTGGAGGACCTGCCCGTCGAGGACCGCACCTTCTGCGTGGAGGCCGAGTTCAACTCGCGGTCCGACGGGCTGTCGCCCCTGCTGGAGGCCTACGGCATCCCGCGCGGGTCCGCCGACGGCGTGCCCGACGGCAACGTCTCGATCTTCGACACGGGCGCCGTGTACACCGCGACCGACCGCGGCACCTGCGAGTTCGGCGAGGTGTTCACGACCGACGGGCGCATCGACAAGCTCGGGCTGCGGATCCTGCAGGACGACCTCGGGTTCTTCCCCGCCTACAACGTGGCGCCCGTGCTCGACAGCGCGACGCTCGCCGAGTACCCGGGCCTGCAGGACGTCTTCGACCGCATCACCCCTGTGATCACGGACGACGCGCTGCGCGAGATGAACCTGCGGGTGGACGACGCGGGCGAGGAGCCGGCCGACGTCGCGTTCGACTTCATGGTCGACAACGGCTTCGTGACAGCGCCCTAGCGCGCGGGCCGGCGGGACGTCAGCTGCGCATCCACCGGCGCAGCTGGTCGATCCGCTGCTGCAGCTGCGTCACGCTGCACTGCCCGACCGCCGGCCCGCCGCACACGCGCCGGAGCTCGGCGTGCACGAGGCCGTGCGGCTCGCCGTGGAGCTTCGCCCGCATGCCGACGAGGCTGTTGAGGAGCTGGCGCTGCTCCTTGAGCGTGCGGTACAGCGGGATGTCGTCCGGGTCCTTGGGCGCGCCGCTCTCGGCCTGCTTCCGCTCCCGCTCCGTCGCGTGCTTCGACTGCCGGTGCTGCCGCTGGGCGAGGAGCTCGCGCACCTGCTCCGGCTCGAGGATCCCGGGGAGCCCGATGAACTCCTCCTCCTCGAGGCTGCCGACGTCGGCCATCTGCCCGAACTCGGCGCCGTCGAAGAGGACCTTGTCGAAGGTCGCCTCGGATCCCATCGCCTCGAAGGAGAACTCGCTGAGCAGGGAGTCGGACCCCTTCTCGCTGCGGTTCGCCTCGCCCATCATGGCGTCCTCGGGGTTGTAGAGGTCGCCCTCCTTCGAGGAGTCGCGGTCGAGGGCGTGGTCGCGCTGGCGCTCCAGCTCGTTGGCGAGCACGAGGAGGTTCGGGACGCTCGGCAGGAAGATCGAGGCGGTCTCGCCCCGGCGCCGGGCGCGCACGAAGCGGCCGATGGCCTGCGCGAAGAACAGGGGCGTCGACGCGCTGGTGGCGTAGACGCCGACCGCGAGCCGCGGCACGTCGACGCCCTCGGACACCATGCGGACCGCGACCATCCACCGGGAGGTGCCGGCGGAGAAGCGGTCGATGTTGGCGCTCGCCTCGACGTCGTCGGAGAGCACGAGCGTGACGGGCTGTCCGCTGAGGCGCTGGAGGATCGCCGCGTAGGCCCGCGCCGTGGTGTGGTCGGTCGCGATGACGAGGCCGCCCGCGTCGGGGATCGACTGCCGCACCTCGGTGAGGCGGCGGTCGGCGGCGGCGAGCACCTGCGGGATCCACTCGCCGTCGGGCGCGAGCGCCGTGCGCCACGCCTGCGAGGTGATGTCCTTCGTGTTGCCCTCGGCGAGCTGCGCCTCCATCTCGTCGCCCATCTTGTTGCGCCAGCGCATGCTGCCGGCGTAGGCGAGGAAGATGACCGGCCGGACGACGCCGTCGGCGAGCGCGCGCCCGTAGCCGTAGTCGTAGTCGGTCTGCGAGAGGCGGACGCCGCGGTGGTCGCGGAGGTAGCTGACGAACGGGATGGGCGCCGTGTCGGAGCGGAACGGGGTCCCCGTGAGCGAGAGGCGGCGCGTGGCGCGCTCGAAGGCCTCGCGGATGGCGTCGCCCCAGCTGAGCGCGTCACCGCCGTGGTGGACCTCGTCGAGGATCACCAGGGTGCGGCTCTGCTCGGTCATGGTCTTGTGCAGGTACGGGTTCGCGGCGACCTGCGCGTAGGTGACGGCGGCCCCGTGGTAGTGCCTGCCCAGCGCGCCGGAGCTGTTGCTGTACATCGGGTCGAGGCGCACGCCCGCGCGCGCGGCCGCGTCGGCCCACTGCTTCTTGAGGTGCTCGGTGGGGGCGACCACGGTGATCCGGTCGACGGTCTTGCGGTGCAGGAGCTCGGAGGCGAGGCGGAGGGCGAACGTGGTCTTGCCGGCGCCCGGAGTCGCGTTGGTGAGGAAGTCGCGCGGCTCGTTCTCGAAGTAGGCGGTGAGGGCCTCCTCCTGCCAGGCCCGCAGCTTGCTGACGGTGCCCCAGGCGGCGCGCTCCGGGAAGGCCGGCGAGAGGTGCTCGGCCGCGGCGGATCCGACGTGCGGAGGAGGGGACGGCAGGGTGCTCACTCGACCTCACGATACCCGCCCGCGCGGGTCCGCCCGACGGCCGACGCCCCCGTCGCGGAGACAGGAGCGGCCGGATCCGCACGGCCGACGGGCACCCGTCGCGGGGCGCGCGGCCCGGCGGATCCGGCCTCCCCGCGGCACCCGGGCGCGTCGCGTCGAGGAGCGCCCGTCCCGCTCCCGGCAGTCGTCCGGCGGCCGCTCAGGCGGACCGCGCCACGGGCCCGAGCAGCGCGCTCGCGAGGGTCTCCTGCGCCTGCCGGTCGCTCGACGGGTGGAAGCCGCCCGCGAGCACGTCGCGGTACAGGCGCCCCAGCTCGTCGCCCGTGCGGAAGGACCCGCCGCCCGCGACGGCGACCGCGTTCCGCACGACGTCGGCGGCCGTGCGCGTGGCGCGGACCTTGGCGCCCACGAGCAGCGACGGCCAGCGGTCCCCGTGGTCGACGCCGCGGTCGACGTCCTCGGCGAGCGCCCGGAGCTGCGGCGCGAGCGCGTCCTGCGCCAGCGCGGCGTCGGCGACGAGCGCACGCACGGCGGGATCCTGCGCGAGGGTCGCGCCGCCGGCCGCGTGCGAGGTGCGGTGCCGGGCGGCCTCCACGGCGAGGTCGAGCGCGCGCTGGCCGAGGCCCGCGTACACGGCCGCGATGAGCAGCTCGAACGCCTGGAGCACGGCGAGGACGAACGGGTCGTCGCGGCGGCCGACCTCGCGGATGCGGATCACGTCGGCCGCGGGCGCGCGCACGCCGTCGAGCACCACGGTGTGGCTCTGCGTCGCCCGCATGCCGAGGGTGTCCCAGTCCGGCACGATCCCGAGGCCCGGTGCGTCGCGCGGCACGAACGCGTGCACGAGCAGGGGCCGGTCCGGGTCCCGGTCGTCGCGCCCGAACAGGCCGAGCCTGCTCCATGCGGGCGCCATGCTCGAGGAGACCTTGGTGCCCGTGAACCGGTACCCGCCGTCGGCGTCGGGCTCGGCGCGCGTGAGGGAGTCGGCGAGCGGCGCGTCGTTGCCGGGCTCGCTGATCGCGAAGGCCAGCACCTCCCCACGGCCGGCGTCCTCGAGGACCCCGCGGAGGGTGTCGTCGCCGCGGTCCGCGAGGATGCGCGCCACAGCGGTCCACACGAGGTGCATGCCGACCCCGAGCGCGGTCGCGGGCGCCGCCTGGGCGAGGAGGGTCTGGCAGCGCACGGCGTCGGCGAGCGACGCGCCGGATCCGCCGAGGTCGCGCGGGACGAGGAGGCGCAGGTACCCGGCGTCCCGGAGCTCGTCCAGGTCCTCGGCGAAGAACGCGTTGCGGGCGTCGTAGCCGGCGGCCCGCGAGCGGATGCGCTCGAGAAGGGCGTGGTCGAGGAGCGCGTGCGGGTCGAGCGGGTCGGCCGGGGTGGCGGGCGTCATGCGCCCATCCTCCCCCGGCCGCCTCCCGCGCGGTCGCCCGCCGGGAGCCGCTCAGCCGGCCGACAGCACCAGGGCGTTCCCCCACGGGTCCTCGAAGGCGAGCGCGCGACCGTCGTCGCGCGTGGCGACCCCGGCGCGGCGCAGGCGCGCGTCCACGGCCTCGACCTCGTGGCGCGTGGGCACCTGGATCCGCACGGTGCCGAGCCCGAGGGTCGCCGGGCGCCGTCCCGCGCCGCGGCTGTTCCACGTGTTCATGGCCATGTGGTGGTGGTACCCGCCGGCGGAGACGAAGATCGCGGACCCGTGCCAGCCGGCGACGAGCTCGAAGCCGAGCGTGTCGACGTAGAACGCGCCGGCGGTCTCCGTGTCGCCGACCTGCAGGTGGACGTGCCCGATGCCCGCCGCGTCGTCGGCCGGGCCCGCGGCCGCGGCCAGCTCGTCACGGAGGAACGCCTCCGGGTCGAGCCGCAGGGAGTCCATGACGACCCGGCCGTCCTGCCACGTCCACTCGTCGCGCGGGCGGTCGGTGTAGAGCTCCACGCCGTTGCCCTCGGGGTCGGTGAAGTAGAACGCGCGGCTGACGAGGTGGTCGGCGCTGCCGGTGTACGTGCCGGGAGCCCGTCGCGCGACGGAGGCGACGGAGCGGGCCAGCGCCGCGGGGGTGTCGAAGAGGACGGCGGTGTGGAACAGCCCGGCGTCCCCGGGGCTCGGCAGGTCGAGCCCGTGTCCCGTCTCGAGGACCACGGCGGGGGCGCTCCCCCGGCCGAGCGTCGTGGATCCCGCGCCCTCGGCGACGACGTCGAGGCCGACGGCGTCGCGGTAGTAGGCGGTCATGCGGTCGAGGTCGGCGACCAGGAGGGTCACGGCCCCCATCGTCGTGTCGGCGGAGAGCAGGTCGGGCATGGGGTCCTCGGGTTCGTTCGGGCACGGGTCGGGTTGCTTGAATGCTCAACCAAAGTGCCCGCTCGCGTATTCCACTACCTGAGGAAAGGGGCGCTCCTCGCCGGAGCGGGAGGCGTTCCTATGATGGGGACGTCCCACCCGGAAGGAAGCGCATGACCGAGCCCCATCCCTGGCGCCGCTACGTCGCCCTCGGCGACTCCTTCACGGAGGGCATCGGCGATCCCGAGCCGGGCAGCCCCGGCGGGCACCGGGGCTGGGCGGACCGCGTGGCCGAGGTGCTGGCCGACCAGGTCGACGGCTTCTCCTACGCGAACCTCGCGATCCGCGGCCGCCTCCTCGCGCAGATCGCCGACGAGCAGGTCGAGCCGGCCATGGCCCTGCACCCCGACCTCGTCTCGCTCTCCGCCGGCGGCAACGACATCCTCCGGCCCGGCGCCGACCCGGACCGCCTCGCCGACCGGCTCGACCGCATGGTCGAGCGGCTCTCCTCCGAGGGCGCGACCGTGGTGCTCTTCACGGGCACCGACGTCAAGTTCTCGCCCGTGTTCGGGCGGCTGCGGGGCAAGGTCGCCATCTACAACGAGGACATCCGCGCGATCGCCGCCCGGCGCGACTGCATCGTGGCCGACCAGTGGGCGCTCACCGAGATCCAGGACCCGCGGATGTGGGACGTCGACCGCCTGCACCTCGCGCCCCTCGGCCATCACACGGTCGCCCGCATGGTGCTGCAGGCGCTCGCCGTGGAGAACGACCTCCAGCCGCTCCAGCCCGAGCCGCTGCCGACGCGCACGTGGCGTCAGGCCCGCGCGGGCGACATCGACTGGGCCCGCTCCTACTTCGTCCCGTGGGTGCTGCGGCGCCTGCGGCACCAGTCCTCGGGCGACGGGCGCACGGCCAAGCGGCCCGACGCGTCGCCGTGGTCCCGGCCGGACGCCGCGGGCTGATCCCGGCGTCGTGCGGTCGAGCGGACCGCGCGGCGCGCACCCTCCCCGGACCGCGCGAGCGGCTCAGCCCAGCAGCTCGCCGGGGTTGCCCAGCCGCCACCAGCCGTCGGGCCCCGGCAGCGCCCGGTCGAGCGCCAGCGGGATCCGGACGGCCTGCTGCCCGGCCGTGACCGTCGCCGCGCCGACCTCCGTGCCCGCGGCGGCCTCCGCGGTGCCGGACGCCTCCACGGTCGTCGCGACGGGGGTGTCGCCCCAGACGAGCAGCGACTCGTCCGCCGTGGCCACGGCCTGCGCGGTCGCGCCCCATGCCGTCTCGTAGTCGGCGAAGGGCTCCCCCGCCGTGGCCACCTGGACGACGTGCATGTTGGCGGTCACCGTCGGCAGGAGCGCCAGGACCTGCGCGGCCAGCTCCGCGTGGTCGCGGGCGCCGAGGGTGACACCGACCACCGTCACGTCGCGGTCCCCCACCTTCGTGTCGACGGCCCAGAGGAGGCACTTGCCGGCCTGCTCGAGCGTGCCCGTCTTGATGCCGCGGAAGCCGGGGACGGTCGCGAGGAGGTTGCGGTTGACGACCTGGCCCACGCCCGTGACGTCGGCGCTCCGCTGGTCGACGATGCCCGCGAGCACCGGATCCGCGAGCACCATCTCGCCGAGCCGCACGAGGTCGGCGGTCGTGCTCACCGTCTCCGGGGAGAGCCCCATCGCGTCCGCGACGTGCGTGCCGGTGAGGCCCTGCTCCGCGAGCCACGCGTTCGCGGCGGCGACGAACGCGTCGTTCGAGCCGTACGCCCACACGCCGAGGGCGGCCGCGTAGTTGTTGGCGCTCGCGAGCAGCGCGCCCTCGATCAGGTCGCGCTGGGAGAGGCTCGTGCCCGGCACGGCGGGCTCGACGATGCCGTCCTGCGTGAGGATCTGCCGCCGGAGCGCCTCGTCCTCGGCCGTGAAGGTCACCTGCGGACCCTCCTCGCCGGGCGCGAGCGGCTTCGCCCGCAGCACGACGAGGGACGTGACGACCTTGGTGATGCTCGCCATCGACCGCGGGGTCGGATCGGCGTCGTTCGTCGCGAGCACGCCGTCGAAGCCCACGGCCCCGACCGCGGAGACGCCGGCGCCCGGCCAGGTCTCTGGGGTGACGACGTTGACGACGGGCGGCGGCGCGTCGACCTGGGCGACCGCGGCCGGCGGATCCGCCGTGAGGGTCACCGGGACGTAGACGCCCGCGGAGACCACGAGCGCCGCGGCGACGCCGGCGAGGGTCACCCGGCGGGTGCGGCTCACGCGCGGACCCGCAGGGCGTACAGGGCCACGGCGCTCGCCGCGGCCACGTTGAGGGAGTCGACGCCGTGCAGCATCGGGATCACGACCGTGGAGTCCGCGTGGCGGAGCGCCGCGCGGCTCAGGCCGTCGCCCTCCGTGCCGAGCACGAGCGCGATCCGCGCGGGCGGGTCGGCGGCGAACGCGTCGAGGGTCACGGCGTCGTCCTCCAGCGCGAGGGCCGCGAGGTGGAAGCCGGCCTCGTGCAGGAGCGGCACGGCCTCGGGCCACTCGGGCAGGCGGGTCCAGGGCACCTGCAGGACCGTGCCCATGCTGACGCGGACGCTCCGGCGGTAGAGCGGGTCGGCGCAGCGCGGGGTGATGAGCACCGCGTCGGCGCCGATGCCCGCGACGGCCCGGAAGATCGCGCCGACGTTGGTGTGGTCGACGACGTCCTCCAGCACGACGACGCGGCGCGCGTCCCGCAGCACGTCGGCGACCGCGGGCAGCGGCGGCCGGTGCATCGCGGCGAGCGCCCCGCGGTGCAGGTTGTAGCCCGTGAGCCGCTCCAGCACCGCCGCCTCGCCCACGAAGACGGGGACGTCGGGGAAGCCGGCGAGGAGCGGGGCGACGTCGTCGAGCCACTGCTCCTGCAGCAGGACGGAGCGCGGCACGTGCCCGGCGGCGAGCGCCCGCCCCATGACCTTGGTGGACTCGGCGATGTACAGCCCGCCCGCCGGCTCGCTGACGCGCCGGAGGGCGACGTCGGTGAGCCGGGAGTAGTCCTCGAGCCCCGGGGAGTCGATGTCCTCGATGCGGTGGATGTGCACGCGGGTCCTCTCCGTCCGCCCCGCGACGGGGGCGCTGCCTGCTCGCGCGGAGCCTCCGCGCGGGTGCGCTGTCTAGACTCGGCAGGACAATGATGCCCTGCCCCGTCGCCGCCCGCCGACAGGCGCGGGCGTCCGCTCGGCACCGGGAGGCCCCATGAGCACCGCTCTCCGTGACGATCCCCGACCCCCCGTGGGATCCACCCTCGCCGAGGCCGTCGGCCTGATGCGCGGACGCCGCACGGCCGTCCTCACGGGCGCCGGCGTCAGCACCGACTCGGGCATCCCCGACTACCGCGGTGAGGGCGCCCCCAAGCGGAACCCGATGACGTTCCAGCAGTTCCGCAGCGAGGGCGACGACTTCCGCCGCCGCTACTGGGCGGGCGGGCACCTCGGCTGGAAGGCCTTCAGCTCCGCGCGTCCCAACGACGGGCACGCGGCGCTCGCCGACCTGGAGGCCGCGGGCGTCGTCTCGGGCCTCGTCACGCAGAACGTCGACGGGCTGCACGAGCGCGCCGGGTCCCGCCGCGTGGTCGACCTGCACGGCTCACTCGACCGGGTCCTCTGCCTCGACTGCGGCCAGGCCTACGCGCGCTCGGCGATCGCGGAGCGCATCAGCGCCGAGAACCCGTGGCTCGACGCGCCGGACGCCGTGGAGCTGAACCCCGACGGCGATGCGCAGGTGCACGACGTGGACCGCTTCCGCATCCCCGTGTGCAGCGTCTGCGGCGGCATGCTCAAGCCCGACGTCGTGTTCTTCGGCGAGCTCGTGCCTACCGAGCGGTTCCGCGAGGCGAGCGCCATCGTGGCGGAGGCGGACGTGCTGCTCATCGCCGGATCCTCGCTCGCCGTGAACTCCGGCATCCGCCTGCTCGAGATCGCCCGGAGGAGCCGCATGCCGATCGTGATCCTCAACCGCGGCACCACCAAGGGCGACACCCGCGCCACCGTCCGCCTGGAGGGCGGCACGAGCGAGACCCTCCGCGCGATCCAGACGGAGCTCGCGTCGTGACCCGCATCGTCCTCGTCCGCCACGGCCGCACGGCCTGGAACGTCGAGCGCCGCGTGCAGGGCTCGAGCGACATCCCGCTCGACGACACCGGTCGCGCGCAGGCCGCCACCGCGGGCGCGCTCCTCGCCGAGGCCGTCGCGGGCGGGGCCGGCTGGGACGCGGTGCACGCGAGCCCGCTCAGCCGCGCCTTCGAGACCGCGTCGATCATCGCGGAGCACCTCGCGCTCGGCGGCGCGCCCACGACGGGCCCGCTGCCGGAGCCGGCGCTCGCGGAGCGCCGCTACGGCTTGGCCGAGGGGCTGACGCACGCGGAGATCGAGGCGCGCTTCCCCGACGGCGACGTGCCCGGGCGGGAGACCGTCGAGTCCGTCACCGAGAGGGCGGGCGCCGCGCTCCTGCGGCTCGCCGAGCTGCACCCCGGCGGGTCGCTCATCGCGGTGTCGCACGGCGGCGTCATCGCCGCTCTCGCCCGGAGCCTCGACGCCTCGCTCGTCGGCCGACCCGGGCCCATGATCGAGAACGGCTCGGCGCACACGTTCGGCGTGGTCGACGGCGCGCTGTCCCTGCTGCGCTTCGGCGGGATCGCCGAGCTCGGGCCCGTCGCCGACCTGTCCGCGGGGCGCCCGGCCTGATCCGGGCCTAGGCCCCGGCGCGTCCGGCGCGGGCGACCCGCTCCAGCAGGTCGCCCAGCTCGGTCGCGGAGGCGTCCCAGCTGTACTCGGCGGCGCGCGCGATCGACGCCGCGGAGCGCCGCCGCCACTCGGCGGGATCCTCCAGCGCGCGCACGGCCGCGGCGAACGCCTCGGGGTCGTCCGGGTCCGCGTAGACGGCCGCGTCGCCGCCGATCTCCCGGAAGATCGGGATGTCGCTGACGATGACGGGCAACCCCACGCTCATCGCCTCGATGACGGGGATGCCGAAGCCCTCGTCGCGCGAGGCCGTGAGCAGCGCCGTCGCGCGTCGCAGCGTCGCCGCGTACTCGGCGTCGTCCGCGCCGTCCCGGAAGACGAGGCGCGCGCCGTCGGCGATGCCCTCGAGCCGCTCCCGCTCGGCCGGGTCGACGCGGCTCATGAGGTGCAGCTCGTGGTCCGGCAGGTCGTCGGCCGCGCGCACGAGCGTCTCGACGTTCTTGTACGGCATGTACGAGCCCATGTAGACGAGCGTCTGCTCGGCGGGGGCGTCCCGCGGGCCGTCGGGCGATCCGTCGGGCGCCGGTGCGAGCTCGGCCGCGTTCGGCACCACGACCACCGGCCGGGACGTGAGCCGGTGCCGGCGGATCAGGCCGCGCGTCGTCTCGCTGACGGTCACGATCGCGTCCGCCCGGTCCAGCAGCAGGCGCTGCGGCCACCAGGCGAGGTGGAACGCCCGCCACAGGGCGCGCACGGGAGCGGGCAGGTCCCGCGGCGGACGCCGGTGCCGGTAGTAGATGAGGTCGTGCAGCGTGAGCACGAGCGGGTAGGCGCGGCCGCGGGAGCCCATGGTCTGCATGGGGCTGTAGACGACGTCGGGCCGCATCCGCGAGATGCGCCGCGCCAGCCACGGCTCCCGCGGGCCGGTCGGCGAGCTGACCAGCTGCCATGGCAGGTCGGGCAGGAGCGCGAGCTGGCGGTGGTCGCTGATGAGCATGGTCACGTCGAAGCGCGTGCCCAGCCGCGCGACGAGCTCGGCGCCGTAGCGGCTGATCCCGTCGTGCCGGCCGATGCGGGTGTACCGGCAGTCGAACACGAGCCTCACGGCGCGCTCCCCTCGTCCAGGAACGCCCGGACGAAGCCGGCCGCCTCCCGGGGCGTCTCGTAGTGGATGAGGTGCCCGACCCGCGGGATCACCTCGAGCCGCGCGTCCGGGAACAGCGCCCGGAGCCGGTGCTGCGCCGCGACGGGCGTGATGTCGTCGCGCTCGGCCGCGACCAGCAGCACGGGCACGCGGACGCGCGCGGCGTAGGTGCTCGCGTCGGAGGAGACCGACGCGCGGAACGCCTCGAGCACCACGCGGCGGTCGCTGAACGCGCTGAAGAACCGGTCGTGCTGGTCGTTGATCCAGCGGCGGAGCCCCCGGTCGCGCGTCTTCGCCATGGCCTCGCTCATCACGCGCACGATCGCGCGGTTGCGCAGCAGGCCAAAGCCCGCGCGCTCGGGCAGCAGGGCGGCGGAGCGGTAGTAGAGCACGGCGAGGCGCGTGAGGATCCCCCGGGGGCCCTCGAGCGCGGGCGCGGCGATGGGGTTCACGAGGATCGCGCGCGGAGCGGGCAGCCCGTCCGCGAGCGCGGCCGCGACGACGATGGAGCCGAACGAGTGCCCCAGCACGGTCGCGTCGCGCGTGCCCGTCGCGTCGACGAAGGCGCGCAGCCACGCCGCGTAGCCGGGGATGTCGTGCCGCGCGTCGCCGAGCGGCGTCGAGTCGCCGAAGCCCGGCAGGTCGGGCGAGAGGATCCGCACGCCCGGCAGCTGCGCCACGACCGGCTCGAGCCCGTGGTGGTCGCCGCGGAACCCGTGCACGACCACGACCACCTGCGCGGCGTCGGCGGGCCCGTACTCCCACCACGCGGTGCGGCTCCCGAGGAGGTCGACGGTGCGGCGGACCACGGGGATGCGGTCGAGCTGGGCGGCGTAGGGCGAGGGGACGGTCATCGGGGTCGAGTCTACGAGCGGCGGCCGCCCCCGCCCCCGGGCGCGCCGGGCTCGGGCTCCCGCCCACCCCGCCTAGAGTTGCCCACGAGCCTTCCCCGCCCCGCCGTCGACGCGCCCCGTCGCGCCCCAGAGGAGAACCGTGAGCTTCACCGCCCCCATCACCCTGCCCGGACTCACGCTCGACAAGCAGTGGTACAAGCGCTCCGTGTTCTACGAGGTGATGATCCGCTCCTTCGTCGACTCCAACGGCGACGGCACGGGCGACATCCAGGGCCTCATCTCCAAGCTCGACTACCTGCAGTGGCTCGGCATCGACGGCCTGTGGCTCCCCCCGTTCTTCCAGTCGCCGCTCCGCGACGGCGGCTACGACATCAGCGACTACATGGCCGTGCTGCCCGAGTTCGGCACGCTCGACGACTTCAAGGAGCTCGTCACGAAGTCGCACGAGCGCAACATGCGCATCGTCATCGACCTCGTGATGAACCACACCTCCGACCAGCACGAGTGGTTCCAGCAGTCCCGGTCCGACCCGGACGGCCCCTACGGCGACTTCTACGTCTGGAGCGACACCGACGAGAAGTACGAGGACATCCGCGTCATCTTCGTCGACACCGAGGAGTCCAACTGGACCTTCGACCCGGTGCGCCGCCAGTTCTTCTTCCACCGCTTCTTCTCGCACCAGCCCGACCTCAACTTCGACAACCCGAAGGTGCACGAGGCCATCTACGGCGTCATCCGCCACTGGCTCGACATGGGCGTCGACGGTCTCCGCCTCGACGCGATCCCGTACCTCTACGAGACCGAGGAGGGCAACGGCGAGGGCGAGCCGGCCACGCACGAGTTCCTCAAGCGCCTGCGCGCCATGGTCGACGAGGAGTACCCGGGCCGCATCCTCATCGCCGAGGCGAACCAGTGGCCCCGCGAGGTCTCCGCGTTCCTCGGCACCGAGGAGGAGCCCGAGTGCCACATGGCGTTCGACTTCCCGATCATGCCGCGCATCTTCTACTCCCTCCGCTCGCAGACCGCGGACGAGCTGAAGCGCATCATGAGCGAGACGTTCGAGATCCCGGAGGGCGCCGCCTGGGGCGTCTTCCTCCGCAACCACGACGAGCTGACGCTCGAGATGGTGAGCGAGGAGTACCGCCAGGCCATGTACGGCTGGTACGCCTACGACCCGCGCATGCGCGTCAACATCGGCATCCGCCGCCGCCTGGCACCGCTGCTCGACAACTCGCGCGCCGAGCTCGAGCTCGTGCACGCGCTCCTGTTCTCGCTCCCCGGCAGCCCGTTCCTCTACTACGGGGACGAGATCGGCATGGGCGACAACATCTGGCTGCCGGACCGCGACGCGTCGCGCACGCCCATGCAGTGGACTCCGGACCGCAACGCCGGCTTCTCCACCGCCGATCCGGGCAAGCTCTACCTGCCCGTCGTGCAGTCGCTCGTCTACAACTACGCGCAGATCAACGTGGAGTCGCAGCTGGCCCAGTCGCGCTCGCTGCTGCACTGGGTGCGGAACGTGATCCACGTGCGGAAGGCGCACCCCGTCTTCGGCCAGGGCACCATCCGGGTCCTGCCGACCGACCACGAGAGCGTGCTCGCGTTCGTCCGCTCGTACGAGGGCAGCGGCACGCACTTCGGCGACCGCGCCGAGGACGTGCTCTGCGTGTTCTCGTTCGCGCACAACCCGGTGTCGGTCACGATCGACGCGTCCGACTTCGCGGGATCCCAGCTCTACGACCTCTTCGGCGGCGGCGTCTTCCCGACGGTCGGCGACGACGGCCGGCTCACCCTCACGCTCGCCACGCAGAGCTTCTACTGGCTGCACATGGGTGCGCCCGCCATCGGCGGTCGCCCGTAGCATCTACAGGATGAGCTCCCGCTGGCACCACTCCCTCGCCTCCTTCGACCTCGAGACGACGGGGGTGGACGTCGAGACCGCCCGCATCGTCACGGCGTGCATCGTCGTGCTCGACGCGGACGGGCGGGTCACCGAACGGCACGACTGGCTCGCGGATCCCGGCGTCGAGATCCCCGCCGGCGCCGCGGCCATCCACGGCGTCACCACCGAGCGCGCCCGGGCCGAGGGCCGCGACGCCGCGGCCGTCGTCCTCGAGATCGTCACCACCATCCGCGAGATGTTCGCGCGCGGCCTCGCGCTCGTCGTCTACAACGCGCCCTACGACCTCACGCTGCTCAACCGCGAGGCCGTGCGGCACGGCGTGGAGCCGCTCCGCGACACGGGCCCCGTCATCGACCCGCTGGTCATCGACAAGGCGGTGGACACGTACCGCCGCGGCAAGCGCACCCTCTCCGTCGCGGCCGAGCACTACGGCGTCGCGCTCGACGACGCGCACGACGCGGGCGCCGACGCCATCGCCGCGGGCCGCGTCGCGCAGGCCATCGCCGGGCGCTACGCCGACCAGCTCGACATCCCCGTGCTCGACCTGCACGACCGCCAGGTCGACTGGTCGCGCGTGCAGGCCGAGAGCTTCCAGGACTACATGCGCCGCACCCGCGACCCCGCGTTCACGACGTCCGGCGCGTGGCCCGAGCGGCACGCCGGCAGCTGATCCGCTCCCGCCGTCCGCACGTCCCTCGCCAGACGCGCGGGTAGCGGGGACGACGAAGGGCGCCCGGCCGGAGCCGGGCGCCCTTCGTGGTGCAGCGGGGAGCTGCTACTTCTTGCCGAAGCCCGCGTAGCGCGAGTTGAACTTCTCGACGCGGCCGGCGGAGTCCATGATGCGCTGCTTGCCCGTGTAGAACGGGTGCGAGGCGCTCGAGATCTCGACGTCGATGACGGGGTACGTGTTGCCGTCCTCCCACTCGATGGTCTTCGAGCTGCCCACGGTGGAGCGCGTGAGGAAGGTCTCACCGGAGGCGAGGTCGCGGAAGACGACCGGGGCGTACTGGGGGTGGATGGCGGTCTTCATCGGGGGTGTCCTTCGTCGTTTCTGGTGTCTGCGTGGGAAGCATGGGTGCCCGGGATGATCACCGGACCAGTGGACAAGCCTACCAGACGGGTGCCGGTTCCGGGCAGGCGCGCCGGAGGCGTCCGATCGGGTCAGCGGCGGACGGCCCGGGCGGTGAAGCGCCCGTCGTCCTGCGTGACCTCGAGCTCGAGGCCGAACGTGCGGCCGAGGGCGTCGGCGGTGATCACGTCGCCGAGCGGACCGGCCGCGACGACGGCGCCGTCGCGCAGGAGCAGCCCGTGCGTGAACCCGCGCGGGATCTCCTCGACGTGGTGGGTGACCATGACGATTCCGGGCGCCTCGGGTGCCGACGCGTAGCCGCCGAGGAGCTGCAGCAGCTCCTCGCGGGCCCCGAGGTCGAGGCTCGCGGCGGGCTCGTCGAGGAGCAGGAGCTCGGGGTCGGTCATGATCGAGCGGGCGATCTGGACGCGCTTCTGCTCGCCGTCGCTCAGCGTGCCGAACTTGCGCTGCTCGAGGTGGTCGAGCCGCCACTCGGCGAGCACGCGCTGGGCGCGGCGCACGTCGATGTCCTCGTAGTCCTCGTTCCAGCGGCCGGTGACCGAGTACGCGGCGGTGAGCACCACGTCGAGCACCGTCTCGTCCGCCGGGATGCGGCGGGCCATGGCGGTGGACGCGAAGCCGATGCGCGAGCGCAGCTCGAACACGTCGACGCGGCCGAGCTCGTGGTCGAGGACCGTCGCGGTGCCCGAGGACGGGTGCGCCATGGCGGAGGCGATCTGCAGGAGGCTCGTCTTCCCGGCGCCGTTCGGCCCGAGGACGACCCAGCGCTCGTCGCCGTCGACCGTCCAGTCCACGCGGTCGAGGATGGTCGTCCCGTTCCGGACGAAGGACACTCCGGACAGGGAGAGGACGTGGCTCATGCCCACGAGTCTACCGGCCCCGATCCCGCGCGCGGCCCGCCCGGGAGAGCCGGGTCAGCGCAGGATCGACGCGTAGATCGCCTCGGTCTGGCGGGCGATCCGGTCCCAGCCGAACTCGCGCTCGGCGCGCGCACGGCCGGCCTCGCCCATTCGGCGGGCGGCGTCGGGATCCTGCACGACCTCGGTGAGCGCGGCGGCGAGGTCGCGGACGAAGCGCTCGGGGTCGGTGGGCGTGCCCGTGCCGTCGGTGGCCTGGTCGATGGGGACGAGGCGGCCGGTGACGCCGTCGTCGACGACCTCGGGGATCCCGCCGGTGGCGGTGCCGACGACGGGCGCGCCGCAGGCCATGGCCTCCAGGTTGACGATGCCGAGGGGCTCGTAGACGGACGGGCAGACGAAGACGGTGCCGGCCGTGAGGACGGCCGAGAGCTCGCGACGCGGCAGGAGCCGGTCGATCCAGACGACGCCGGAGCGCTCCTCCTGCAGGCCGCGGACGAGGGCCGTGACCTCCTCCATGATCTGCGGGGTGTCGGGCGCGCCGGCGCACAGCACCATCTGCACGTCGGCGGGCAGCAGGGCGGCTGCGCGCAGCAGGTACGGCAGGCCCTTCTGGCGTGTGATGCGCCCGACGAACACGACCGAGGGCCGGGTCGGGTCGATGCCGAGGGAGCGGACGAGCTCGTCGTCGTGCACGGGCGCCCATGCCTCGAGGTCGATGCCGTTGTAGACGGTGTGCACGCGCGCCTCGTCCAGGGAGGGGTACGAGCGGAGGATGTCGCGCTTCATCCCGTCGCTGACCGCGATGACGGCGTCGGCCGCCTCGTACGCCGTGCGCTCGATCCAGCTGGACACGCGGTAGCCGCCGCCCAGCTGCTCGGCCTTCCACGGACGCAGCGGCTCGAGGCTGTGCGCCGTGACGACGTGCGGGATGCCGTGCAGCATCGACGCGACGTGGCCCGCGTGGTTGGCGTACCAGGTGTGCGAGTGGACGACGTCGGCGCCGGCCACGTCGCTCGCGATGGCGAGGTCGACGGCCATCGTCTGCAGCGTCGCGTTCGCGTCGCGGAGCTCCGCGGGGACGGGGTAGGAGAAGACGCCGGGCTCGTCGCGCGGGGCGCCGAACGCGCGGACGACGACCTCCGTCCGCTGTCGCATCGCCTTCGCGAGCTCCGTGACATGGACCCCGGCACCCCCGTAGACCTCCGGCGGATACTCCTTCGTGATGACGTCTGCTCGCATTCGTCGAACGCTAGTACATGCCCCGCGGTGCATCTACGCTGGGGCAATGGCATCGAAGAAGATCTTTGGAATCGTGCTCGCCGGCGGCGAGGGCAAGAGGCTCATGCCGCTCACCGCGGACCGCGCCAAGCCCGCCGTCCCGTTCGGCGGGCAGTACCGGCTCATCGACTTCGCGCTCTCGAACCTCATCAACTCGGGGCTCACGCAGATCGTCGTGCTGACGCAGTACAAGTCGCACTCGCTCGACCGCCACGTGTCGCAGACCTGGCGCCTCAACCAGATGCTCAACTCCTACATCGCGTCGGTGCCCGCCCAGCAGCGGCTCGGCAAGCGCTGGTTCAGCGGATCGGCGGACGCGATCCTGCAGAGCCTCAACCTCATCAACGACGAGAAGCCCGACATCGTCGTCGTGGTCGGCGCCGACCACGTGTACCGCATGGACTTCAGCCAGATGATCGACGCGCACATCGCGTCGGGCCGCGGCGCGACGGTCGCCGCCATCCGCCAGCCCATCGAGCTGGCCGACCAGTTCGGCGTCATCGACACGGATCCCGCGAACCCCGCCGCCATCCGCGCCTTCCTCGAGAAGCCGAAGGACCCGGTCGGCCTCGACGACTCCCCCGGCGAGGTGCTCGCCTCCATGGGCAACTACGTCTTCGACACCGACCAGCTCATCGACGCGGTGCGCCGTGACGGCGAGAACCCCGACTCGGCGCACGACATGGGCGGCGACATCGTCCCGTGGTTCGTCGAGCAGGGCAACGCGGGCGTCTACGACCTCAACCGCAACGAGGTCCCCGGGGCCAACGACCGCGACCGCTACTACTGGCGCGACGTCGGCACGATCGAGTCGTTCTTCGATGCGCACCAGGACCTCATCTCGGCGCTGCCGGTGTTCAACCTCTACAACAAGGACTGGCCGATCTTCAGCCAGCAGCTCAACAGCCCGCCCGCGAAGTTCGTCCGCGACGCGCAGGGCAACACGGGCACCATGATCGACTCGATCACGTCGCTCGGCGGCGTCATCAGCGGCGCCCACGTCGAGCGCAGCGTGCTCGGTCCGTGGGTCATCGCCGAGTCGGGCGCGCGGATCGTCGACTCGATCGTGTTCGACAAGGTCCACATCGGGGCGGGCGCCGACATCCGCCGCGCGATCCTCGACAAGGACGTCGAGGTCGAGCCCGGCGCGACCGTCGGCGTCGACCACGACCGCGACCGCGCGCGCGGCTTCACGGTCACCGACGGCGGCATCACCGTCGTGGGCAAGGGCGTGCGCGTCACCCCGTGAGCGCCGTCCTGCCGCTGACGCCCCCGACGGCGTCGCCCGTCGAGCGCGCCCTGCCGCGCATGCTCGTGGTGCTCGATGTGGACTCGACCCTCATCGAGGACGAGGCCATCGAGCTGCTCGCCGCCGAGGCGGGGTCGCTCGACGAGGTCGCCGCGGTCACCGACCGGGCGATGCGCGGCGAGCTCGACTTCGCGGAGAGCCTGCGCTCCCGCGTCGCGACGCTGGCGGGGCTGCCCGTGTCGGTTTACGCGACCGTCGGGGCGCGGATCCGGCTCACGTCGGGGGCGGAGCGGCTGGTGGCGGGGCTGCACGATGCCGGCCACGTCGTCGCCGTCGTCTCGGGCGGCTTCCACGAGCTGCTGGATCCGCTGGCCGAGCGCCTCGGGCTCGACCGCTGGCGCGCGAACCGGCTGGAGTCGGCGGAGGGCCGCCTCACGGGACGCGTCACCGGTCCCGTCATCGACGCGGCGGCCAAGCGCGCCGCCGTCGAGGAGTGGAGCGCCGACCTCGGCATCCCGCTCGACCGCGTGGTCGCCGTGGGCGACGGGGCGAACGACCTGGAAATGATGGCCGCGGCCGGCCTCTCCGTCGCGTTCGACGCGAAGCCCGCCGTGCGCGCACGCGCCGACGTGTGCGTCGACCGGCGCGACCTCGCGCAGGTCCTCGCGCTCCTCGGCCTCCCGCGCTGAGCCGTCCGACGGCACCGCGGCCGATCGGGGCCGCGCGCGTCAGCCGGTGACGACCGCGCGGGCGATGGCGGCGAGCTGCGCGATGTTCGCGGGCATCCGCTCGCGCTCGGACGGCAGGCTGGCGAGGTGCGTGACGTTGTCGAGGTACGCCAGGAAGATGAAGGCGCCGAAGCGCGCGTCCGGGACGCCCGTGCTGCCGCCCGCGGCCGTGTAGGCGCGGTGGAACTGGGCGCGCTGCCGGGGCGCCAGGTACATGATCGCCGCGGCGACGTCGAGGCCCGCGGGCCCGAGCCCGCAGCGGTCGAAGTCGATCACCGAGACGCCGTCCGGCCCCTGGATCAGGTTGCCGGGGTGGTAGTCGCCGTGCACCATGATCGGCGGTCCGGCCTCCGCGAGGGTGGCGCGGAGCTCGCCGATCGCGCCGGCGAGGGCGTCCGCGGTCGAGCCGTCGGCCATGATGCCCGGGTACCCCTCGACGAGGCGCTCCAGCCGGGTGGCGGCGTAGTCGGCGTCGTAGCGGCGGCGCTGGCCGGCGAGGGCGACCGCCTCGGGAGCGCCGCCCGCGGCGTGCAGCGCGGCGAGCGTCTCGGCGAAGGGGCCGGCGTCCGACGACGCGGGCAGGCTGCTCAGCATCTCGCCGTCGTGCCAGGTGAGCAGGCTCGCGAGCCGCACCTCCACCCGCTCGCCGGCCGCCCCGACGACCGCGCGGCGGAGGCCGACCTCGTCGTCGTCGGGGACCGGGACCTCGACCTCGGCGGTCCATGATCCGGCGCGGGTGCGGTGCGGGACCGGCACCGAGGGCCCGCCCCGGGCCGCGAGCATCGCCAGCCAGTCGAGCTCCAGGTCGATCTCGTGCCGCTTCCGGCGCGCGACGTGCAGGCGCAGCAGGTACCGGGATCCGCCGTCGACGTCGACGCGGTAGGCGTGGTTGTGCGTGGCCCCCAGCTCGGTGAGCGCGGCGGGACCGATGTCCCAGGCCGCCAGGAGGTCGGACACGGCGCTCTCCTCGTTGGGCGGCGTCAGTGGCCCATGCCGAGGCCGCCGTCGACGGGGATGACGGCGCCCGAGACGTAGGCGGCCTCGTCGGAGGAGATCCAGGCGACGACACCCGCGACCTCGGCGGCGGTGCCGTAGCGGCCGGCCGGGATGGACTTCTTGTACTCGGCGGCCGTGGCCTCGGGCAGCTCGGCGGTCATGTCGGTCTCGATGAAGCCGGGAGCGACGACGTTGGCCGTGATGCCGCGACCGCCGAGCTCGCGCGTGACGGAGCGGGCGAGGCCCACCAGGCCGCTCTTCGACGCCGCGTAGTTGACCTGGCCGCCGGAGCCGTACAGGCCGACGACGCTGGAGATGAGGACGATGCGCCCGAAGCGCGCCTTGAGCATGCCCTTCGACGCGCGCTTCGCGACGCGGAAGGCGCCGCCCAGGTTCGTGTCGACGACCTCGGTGAAGTCGTCGTCGCTCATGCGCATCATGAGGGTGTCGCGCGTGATGCCCGCGTTGGCGACCACGACCTCCACGGGTCCGTACGCCGCCTCGACCTCGGTGAAGGCGGCGTCGACGGAGGCGGCGTCGGTCACGTCGGCGCGCACCGTGAGGCTGCCCGCGGGGCCCTCGCCGGAGCGCGCGGTGACGGCGACGCGGTGCCCGCGACGCAGCATCTCCTCGGCGATCGCGAAGCCGATCCCCCTGTTGCCTCCGGTGACGACGACGGTGCGAGCGGTGCTCATGGGGGACCTTCCCTTACGGCTTGGAGGGGGCTGGCGGACTCGGACGAGCCTATCGGTGGCGCGGCGTACCCTGGTCTCGATGGGGCGCGCGACGCGCCCTCGAAGGACGCCATCCACCCATGCCAGCTCCGCAGCAGTCGGTCACCAGCCTCCCCCGGTCCCCGCAGGAGGACCGTCACGCCCGCATGGTGAAGTACACCATCGCGATGACCATCCGCATGGTCTGCATCCTCTCGTGCCTCTTCCTCCAAGGCTGGTGGCTCGCCGTCGCCGCCGTCGGCGCCATCGTGCTGCCCTACTTCGCCGTCATCCTGGCGAACGTCGGCGGCAACCAGGGCACCGCGGTCGAGCGGCCGGGCGGCGTCGTCGCCGTGTCGGCCCGGCACTCCGGATTCCCGCCGCCGGCGGAGCCGTTCGCTCCCTCCGCGGCGTACACGCCGTCGGAGCCCTACACGCCCTCGGAGCCCTTCACGGCCCCGGCGTCCTTCACCACCTACGAGACCGGCCGCGCGCCCGACCCCGCGCGCCCCGCCGAGGACCGCCCGACCCCCGCCCGGGACGCCCCGACGCCCGGCACCCCCGACGCGGCGTGAGCGGGCTCGCGTCCTGGGGGCTCGGATCCTCCGGGCCCGACGCCGACGTCGTCGAGTGCTCGCGCGCCAGCTGCCGCGCCGAGGCCGCCTGGCGGGTCGAATGGCGGAACCCGCGCATCCACACGGCAGACCGGGTGAAGACCTGGACCGCGTGCGACGAGCACGTCGGCTTCCTGCGCGACTTCCTCGCCGGACGGGACTTCCCCGTCCGCACCGCCGCGATCGACGCGCCCGTCGAGGGGGCCATCGCGTGAGCCGCTGGCGCTTCGTGCTCAACCGCCGGTGGGCGGGCTACCTGACGGTCGCCGTGGTCTTCGCCATCGCGTGCGTGCTGCTCAGCCACTGGCAGTTCGCCCGCCGCGACGAGGCCCTCGCCGAGATCGCCAAGGTGGAGGACAACTGGGACAGCGCTCCTCTGCCCGTGGACCAGGTGCTCGCCGACGCCTCCGCGTACGTCGACACGCAGAAGTGGACGCCCGTCACGATGACGGGCACCTACCTCGTCGACGAGCAGCTGCTGGCGCGGAACAGGCCCTTCAACGGCCAGCCCGGCTTCGAGGTCCTCACGCCGTTGCGGCTGGAGGACGGCCGGGTCTTCGTCGTCGACCGCGGCTGGGTGCCCATCGGCAACTCGCAGGACTCCCCCGACTCCGTGCCGGCGCCGCCGTCGGGGCAGGTGACCGTGACCGCGCGCCTCAAGGCCGGGGAGCCGGAGCTGCCCGGGCGGTCCGCTCCCGAGGGCCAGATCGCCACGGTCAACCTGCCGGACATCGCGTCCCGCGTGGACGCGCCGACCTTCACGGGCGCCTACGGGCTGCTGATCTCGGAGGATCCCGCGCCCGCCGACGCCGCGCCGTTCGCGACGCCGCGACCCGAGGAGGACGAGGGCCCGCACCTCTCCTACGCTTTCCAGTGGATCGTGTTCGCGATCATCGGCTTCGCGGGCCTCGGCGTCGCGGTGCGCAACGAGTACCGCATCATCAACGCCGACGACCCCGAGGAGCAGGAGCGCGAGCGGGCCCGGCAGGCGAAGCGCGCGCGGAAGCAGCCGTCGGACGCCGACGTCGAGGACCGGATCCTCGACGACGCCCGCTGAGGCCGCCGGCCCGCCGCGGGAGCGGTCGGGCGGCGGGCCGGGCAGCCGCGCGTGCGTCCGCCCGGGCTATCAGGCCAGCTCGATGAGGTCCATGTAGTCGGGGCTCCAGTGGTCCTCGGTGCCCTCCGGCATGATGAGGACGCGCTCGGGGTTCAGCGCCTCGACGGCGCCGGAGTCGTGGCTCACGAGCACCACGGCGCCCGAGTAGGTGTTGAGCGCACCGAGGATCTCCTCGCGGCTCGCGGGGTCGAGGTTGTTGGTGGGCTCGTCGAGGAGCAGCACGTTCGCACCGGACACGACGATCATCGCCAGCGCCAGGCGCGTCTTCTCGCCGCCCGAGAGCACGCCCGCGGGCTTCGCCGAGTCGTCGCCCGTGAACAGGAACGAGCCGAGGACGCGACGCGCCTCCATCTCGGAGATGTCGGGCGAGGACGACACCATGTTCTCCAGCACGCTGCGCTTGACGTCGATGGTCTCGTGCTCCTGCGCGTAGTAGCCGACGCGCAGGCCGTGGCCGGGCTCGAGCCGGCCGGTGTCGGGCTGGTCGACGCCCGCGAGGATCCGCAGCAGCGTCGTCTTGCCCGCGCCGTTGAGGCCGAGGATGACGACCTTGCTGCCGCGGTCGATGGCGAGGTCGACGGCCGTGAAGATCTCGAGCGAGCCGTAGTTCTTGCTGAGGTCGCTCGCCATGAGCGGCGTGCGGCCGCAGGCGACGGGCTCGGGGAAGCGCAGCTTCGCGACGCGGTCGACCGCGCGCACCTCCTCGAGGCCGGAGAGCATCTTCTCCGCGCGCCGCACCATCTGGTGGGCGGCGGCGGCCTTCGAGGCCTTGGCCCCGAACTTGGCGGCCTGCAGCTGCAGGACGCCCGCCTTCTTCTCGACGTTGGCGCGCTCCTTCTTGCGGCGCTCCTCGTCGGCGGCGCGCTGGCGCTGGTAGTGCTTCCAGCCCATGTTGTAGATGTCGATGACCATGCGGTTCGCGTCGAGGTAGAAGACGCGGTTCACGGTGTCGCCGACGAGCTCCACGTCGTGGCTGATCACGATGAGCCCGCCCTGGTACCCCTTGAGGAACTCGCGGAGCCAGGTGACGGAGTCGGCGTCGAGGTGGTTGGTGGGCTCGTCGAGGAGCATCGTGTCCGCGCCGGAGAAGAGGATGCGCGCGAGCTCGATGCGGCGGCGCTGGCCGCCGGAGAGCGTGCTGAGCGGCTGGTCGAGGATCCGGTCGGGCAGGCTGAGGTTGCTCGCGATCGACGCGGCCTCCGCCTCGGCCGCGTACCCGCCGAGCGCGACGAAGCGCTCCTCGAGGCGTCCGTAGTCCTTCATCGCCTTCGACGAGACCTTGTCGTCGGTGGACGCCATGTCGAGCATCGCCCGCTGCATGTCGAGCGACAGCGTGCCGAGGCCGCGGGCGTCGAGGATGCGCGTGCGGGCCAGGTCCTCCGGGTTGCCGGAGCGCGGGTCCTGCGGGAGGTAGCCGATCTCGCCGGAGCGGTCGATGCGGCCGCCCGTGGGCTGCCCCTCCCCCGCGAGGATCTTGGTGAGCGTCGTCTTGCCGGCGCCGTTGCGGCCGACGAGGCCGATCTTGTCCCCCGGGCTCACCCGGAACGAGACGTCCTCCATGAGGACGCGGGCGCCGACGCGCAGCTCCAGGTCGTGTACAGCGAGCACGGTGAGGGGTCCTTCTGGTCAGCGGATGTCCCACGGTCCGTGGGAGGAGGGCGACCCGCAGCAGAGGGGGTCGAGCCCGGTCGGTCGAGGGCGTCCATCGGACCCGACCGGTCCAGTGTACGAGACGCGGGCGTGCGGCCCCTCCCGACGGCGCCGGGACGGCCGGTGACGTGACGACGGCCCCACCCGCAGCGGGTGGGGCCGTCGTGGTCGAGCGGCGCGGATCAGATGGAGAAGCCGAGCGCCCGCATCATGTCGCGGCCGTCGTCGGTGATCTTCTCGGGACCCCACGGCGGCATCCAGACCCAGTTGATGCGGAACGCGGCCACGACGCCGTCGAGCGCCTCCGCGGTCTGCTCCTCGAGCACGTCCGTGAGCGGGCAGCCCGCGGACGTCAGGGTCATGTGGATGATGAGGGCGTCGTTCTCGTCGTCCCACGCCAGGTCGTAGATGAGGCCCAGGTCGACGATGTTGATCCCGAGCTCGGGATCCATCACGTCTTTGAGGGCCTCCTCGACCTCGTCGAACTTCTGCGGGGGCAGCGTGCTCTGCATCGTCACGCCGTCACCGTGGTGGAGGGCGCGAGGAAGCGGTCGTAGCCCTCCTCCTCGAGGCGGTCGGCCAGCTCGCGGCCGCCCTGCTCGGCGACCCGGCCCGCCACGAACACGTGGACGAAGTCGGGCTGGATGTAGCGGAGGATGCGCGTGTAGTGCGTGATGAGCAGGAGCCCGAGGCCCGTGTTCGCCTTCGCGCGGTTGACGCCCTCGGAGACGATCTTCAGCGCGTCGACGTCGAGGCCGGAGTCGGTCTCGTCGAGGACCGCGAACTTGGGCTTCAGCAGCTCGAGCTGCAGCACCTCGTTGCGCTTCTTCTCGCCGCCGGAGAAGCCCTCGTTGACGTTGCGCTCCGCGAACGCGGGGTCCATCTTGAGCGCGGCCATCGAGGTGCGCACGTCCTTGATCCAGCCGCGGATGGCGGGCGCCTCGCCGTCGATCGCGGTCTTGGCGGTGCGGAGGAAGTTCGTCGTCGTGACGCCGGGGATCTCGACCGGGTACTGCATGGCGAGGAACAGGCCCGCGCGGGCGCGCTCGTCGACCGTCATGTCGAGGACCTCGACGCCGTCGAGCGTGATGGACCCGGAGTCGACGTGGTACTTCGGGTGGCCCGAGATCGTGTACGCCAGCGTGGACTTGCCCGAGCCGTTGGGGCCCATGATCGCGTGGATCTCGCCCTCGTTGATCGTGAGGTCGACGCCCTTGAGGATCTGCTTGCGACCCTGCTCGGTGTCGACGCTGACGTGCAGGTCGGTGATGGTGAGAGTTGACATGCGTGCGGTTCCTCTAGCTCTTCGGGGTGGTGTCGATGTGGATGTCGCCGTCCACGATCGACACGGGGTAGACGGGGACGGGCTCGTACGCCGGCAGCGTGCGCGGCTTGCCCGTCTCGAGGGAGAACTTCGACCCGTGGGCCCAGCACTCCAGGGTGTCGCCCTCGACGAAGCCCTCGGCCAGCGAGATGTCGCCGTGCGTGCAGGTGTCGCCGATGGCGTGCACCGTACCCGAGGAGTCCTTGACGAGCGCGATGGCGAGGCCCTCGATCTCGATGCGGAGCGCCTCGTTCTCGCCGAGCTCGTCGACGGCGCAGATGCGCACGGCGGTCATCGGGCGACCGCCCCGGTGCTCGTGCCGGCCAGCTCGGCCTCGATGGCGGCCTGCAGCCGCTCCTCGAGGTCGGGGACGCCGATCTGCTGGACGATCTCGCTGAGGAAGCCGCGGACGACGAGGCGACGCGCCTCCTCCTCGGTGATCCCGCGGGCCTGCAGGTAGAACAGCTGCTCGTCGTCGAAGCGGCCCGTGGCGCTCGCGTGACCGGCGCCGGCGATGTCGCCGGTCTCGATCTCGAGGTTCGGGACCGAGTCGGCGCGCGTGCCGTCCGTGAGGACGAGGTTGCGGTTCTGCTCGTAGCTGTCGGTGCCGGGCGCGGAACGGCGGATGAGCACGTCGCCGATCCAGACTGTGCGGGCGCCCTTCCCCTGCAGCGCGCCCTTGTAGGTGACGCGGCTGCGGGTGTTCGGGGCGTCGTGGTCGACGTACACCTGCTGCTCGAGGTGCTGGCCCGCGTCGGCGAAGTACACGCCGAGCAGCTCGCCGTCGGCGCCCTCGTTCGAGAGGTGCGCCGAGGGGTTGACGCGGACGATGGATCCGCCGAGCGTCACCACCACGTGCTTGAGCTTCGCGTCGCGGCCGACGACGGCCTGGTGCGCCGCGAGGTGGCGCGCCTCGTCGTCCCACTGCTGGACGGTGACGACCGTGAGCTCGGCCTGGTCGCCGACGACGATCTCGACGTTCTCGGCGAGCGACGCGGATCCGGCGTTGTCGAGGATCACGACGCCGCGGCTGAAGGGCGCGGCCGTGATGACGGTGTGCGCGGCGCGCGGCGCGGCGCCGAGCTCGGAGCGGCCGACCGTGACGGTGACGGGCTCCTCGCCCGACACCTCGATCGACAGCGCCTCGCCGAAGGACGACCAGGCGTTGGCCGCCGCGCGGTCCTCGGGGGCGCCGGCGGTGCCGACGCGGGCGTCGTCGCGCGGGATCCACGAGACGGACGTGCCCGCCGCCTCGGAGGCCGTGAGCGGATAGCGCGACCCGTCGAGCGCCCCGGCGATGAGGTCGTCGAGGCGTCGGACGGGCGTCAGCTTCCAGACGGCCTCACGGCCGGTGACCGCGTCGAACGCCTCGACGTCGGTGGACGTGAAGCGCTCGGAGCGGGTCTGGATGGGTATGACGCCCCACCCTCCGTCGGTGTGCGGTCGGGCGCCGTTCCCCAGGGGGGCGACGGCTTCGGTGGTGGCGAGTGGGGTCGTCATCTAGCCGACGGATCCTTCCATGCCCATCTCGATGAGCTTGTTGAGTTCGAGCGCGTACTCCATGGGCAGCTCTCGGGCGATGGGCTCGATGAAGCCGCGGACGATCATGGCCATGGCCTCGTCCTCGGGCATGCCCCGGCTCATCAGGTAGAACAGCTGCTCCTCGCTGACGCGCGAGACCGTGGCCTCGTGGCCGAGCTGCACGTCGTCCACCCGGATGTCGATCGCGGGGTACGTGTCGGAGCGGGAGATCGTGTCGACCAGCAGCGCGTCGCAGCGGACGGTGTTGGCGGAGTGGTGCGCCGCCGCGTCCACGCGGATCTCGCCGCGGTAGCCGGCCCGGCCGCCGCCGCGCGCGATGGACTTGGAGACGATGGACGACTGCGTGTACGGCGCCATGTGCACCATCTTCGCGCCGGCGTCCTGGTGCTGGCCGGGGCCCGCGAAGGCCACGGACAGGGTCTCGCCCTTGGCGCGCTCGCCCATGAGGTAGATGGAGGGGTACTTCATCGTGACCTTGGAGCCGATGTTGCCGTCGATCCACTCCATGGTCGCGCCCTCGGCCGCCGTCGCGCGCTTGGTGACGAGGTTGTAGACGTTGTTGGACCAGTTCTGGATGGTCGTGTAGCGGACGCGGGCGTCCTTCTTCACGATGATCTCGACGACCGCGGAGTGCAGCGAGTCGGACTTGTAGATGGGCGCGGTGCAGCCCTCGATGTAGTGGACGTAGCTGCCCTCGTCGGCGATGATCAGCGTCCGCTCGAACTGGCCCATGTTCTCGGTGTTGATGCGGAAGTACGCCTGCAGTGGGATCTCCACGTGGACGCCCTTGGGCACGTACACGAACGAGCCGCCCGACCAGACGGCCGTGTTCAGCGCCGCGAACTTGTTGTCGCCCGCGGGGATGACGGTGCCGAAGTACTCCTTGAACAGCTCCGGGTGCTCGCGCAGCGCCGTGTCGGTGTCCATGAAGATGACGCCCTGGTCCTCGAGGTCCTTCTGGATCGAGTGGAAGACGACCTCGGACTCGTACTGGGCGGCGACGCCGGAGACGAGGCGCTGGCGCTCCGCCTCGGGGATGCCGAGCCGCTCGTACGTGTTCTTGATGTCGTCGGGCAGGTCGTCCCACGTCTGGGCCTGCTTCTCCGTGGAGCGCACGAAGTACTTGATGTTGTCGAAGTCGATGCCGGACAGGTCGGCGCCCCACGTCGGCATGGGCTTCTTGCCGAAGAGCTCGTAGCCCTTCATGCGGTTGGCGAGCATCCACTCGGGCTCGCTCTTGCGCCGCGAGATGTCCGCGACGACCTCGGGCGAGATGCCGCGCTTGGCGGAGGCCCCGGCGACATCGGAGTCGGACCAGCCGAACTCGTACTGTCCGAGGCTCTCGAGCTCGGGTCGGTCGATCAGCACATCTGACATGGCTACCTGCTTTCCTGACGATCTGGGCGTATCAGCGCCGTATCGGCATTCCCCCGCACGGCGACGCCGCTTCGGTGACGAGAGGAAGACTGTGGGTGTCCGGGATGCGGCGGCTTCACGCCTCGCACCCCTCTTAGGATGAACACGAACGCGGGTGGACTTGTTCCCGCCGTCCTCGCTGACGTGCCGGATGCCGCAAGGCCCGACGTGTTCCATGAACCACCCGATTCTACGGGCAATCCAGCGGGCGCGGAAGGCAGGCAGTGACTCACGGCACCGATGCGGGGCACTCTCCCAGTGGGAGCGTGCTAGGTCAGACGCTCATGGTCGGAAGGCGGCTGCGGGAGCGGCTGCCGGACGGGATCACGCGCACGACGCGGTTCCTCGTCTGGACGACTCTGGTCGTGCAGACGCTCGTCGTCGGCACGGGCGGGCTCGTCCGCCTCACGGGTTCGGGCCTCGGCTGCCCCACCTGGCCGCGCTGCACCGCGGACTCCTTCGTCTCCACGCCGGAGATGGGCGTCCACGGGATCATCGAGTTCGGCAACCGCCTCCTCACCTTCCTGCTCGTCATTGTCGCGATCGCCACGTTCCTCGCCGTGCTTCGCCTCCGGAACCGCGGCCGCGGGCTCTTCTCCGTCGCGCTGGCCATCGGCCTCGGGATCCCGGCGCAGGGCGTGATCGGCGGCATCACGGTGCTCACCGGCCTCAACCCCTACATCGTGGGCCTGCACTTCGTCGTGTCGGTGGTGCTCGTGGTGCTGTCGACCGTGCTCGTGTGGCGCACGTACCACCCGCTCGACGAGGCGGAGCGCTCCGTCCCCTCGTCCTTCCTGGCCCTCGCCCGCACCACCGCGGTCGCCGTCGGCATCACCATCCTCGTCGGCATCGTCGTGACCGGATCCGGCCCCCACGCCGGCGACCAGGGCGCGGCCCGCAACGGGCTCGACCCCGAGCTGCTGCAGCACGTGCACAGCTGGCCCGCCTACACGACGTTCGGGCTCACGA
The DNA here is from genome assembly GCF_014775655.1 of Clavibacter zhangzhiyongii. NCBI lineage: Bacteria > Bacillati > Actinomycetota > Actinomycetes > Micrococcales > Microbacteriaceae > Clavibacter > Clavibacter zhangzhiyongii. The sequence goes on from NZ_CP061274.1 coordinate 1,828,003, forward strand.
TCGCCCTCGTCGCCGTCGCCGCGCGCAACCGCTGGACGGCCGTGTCCCGCTGGACCCGGGTGCTCCTTGCCGTCGAGCTGACGCAGATCGCCGTCGGCCTCGTCCAGGCACGCACGGGCCTACCGGAGTTCCTCGTCGGGCTGCACATGGTGCTCGCCTGCGTGCTCGCGTCCGCCATGACCGCGACGCTGCTCAGCACCACCCGACGCGCGGACACCCTGAAGCTCACCCCGGCCGAGGTGCGACGCGCGGCCCACGTGGGCTGATCCCCGGCCCGCACCCCGACGCCCGCCCGAGCCCCGCTCGAGGCGGGCGTCGTCGCATGGGGTGGAACGTGCGCGCGCTCGGGCCGCGCGTCCGCCGGTCGCACGGGGTGGGCTGCCCGCTGCAGGACCGCGTGGACACGCGCACGCCGACGACCCGCACGGGTCCGAGCGACCGGCATCCGCGGTCGGTGACGGCGGCGACGCCGCGCCCCCCTGCCGAAAGACCCGTGGCGCAACTGCAGACCGGCGCCGTCAGACGTCGACGGCTGTCGTCACGCGGCGGACGTCGGGGCAGCGGCCGGACGTCAGGCCGAGGCGGTGGCCGCGCGGCTCAGAAGGGCAGCAGCGGGTCGATGCCGACGGCGAGGAACAGCAGCGACAGGTACGAGATGGACGCGTGGAACACGCGCATCGGCTTGATCGGCTCGTGGCGCACCGCGAGGTCGTACAGGCGGTGCGTCTCGTAGACGAACCAGCCGCCGCCCGCGAGGGCCGCGAGCGTGTAGACGAGGCCCATGTCCGCGACGGGGATGAGCAGCAGCGAGCAGGCCAACGTCGCCCACGCGTAGAGGATGGTCTGCAGGCCGACGGCGGCGCGACCGCGCACGACCGCGAGCATCGGCACGTTGACCGAGGCGTAGTCGTCGCGGTACTTCATCGACAGCGGCCAGTAGTGCGGCGGCGTCCAGAGGAACACGATCATGAAGAGGATGACGGGCGCCCACGAGATGTCGCCCGTGACGGCGGCCCAGCCGATGAGGACGGGCATGCACCCGGCCGCCCCGCCCCAGACGATGTTCTGCGGCGTGCGGCGCTTGAGCCACAGCGTGTAGACGAAGACGTAGAAGAGGATCGCGGCGAGCGACAGCGCCGCGGCGAGCCAGTTGGCGATGACGCCGAGCCAGAGGATGCTCGCGACGCCGATGATCCAGGCGAACACGAGGGCCTCGCGGTCCGTGAGCTCCCCGGTGACCAGCGGCCGGCGCTGCGTGCGCTTCATGACGCGGTCGATGTCGCGGTCGATGTAGCAGTTGAAGGCGTTGGCGCTGCCGGCGCTCAGGGTGCCGCCGATGAGGACGCCGAGCACGAGCCAGAGGTCCGGCAGCCCGCCCTGGGCGAGGATCATGACGGGCGCGGTGGTCACGAGCAGGAGCTCGATGACGCGCGGCTTCGTCAGTGCGACGTACGCCTTGGTCTTCCTCGCCACGCCGATCGTCTCCCGATCGACCCGACTCTGCACCGCAACGTTCATCGCACCTCTAACTCGCCGGACATTCCCTCCCCATGGTAGGCCACGGCACCTGCGAGCCGAGCCGCGCGGGGGCCGTCCGAGGCGCATCGGAACACCGAGGGCCGAGTGGGTGTTCCCTATACTGATAGGCGGTCCGGCTGGGCCTCCCCCCATCTTCAGAAGGGCTAGAACCAAGTGGCAGCATTGCAATGGGACCCCATCGACAGCAAGGCGGTCGACACCGCACGGATCCTCGCCGCGGACGCGGTGGAGAAGGTCGGAAACGGTCACCCCGGCACCGCCATGAGCCTGGCCCCCGCGGCCTACCTCCTGTTCCAGAAGGTCATGCGCCGCGACCCGTCCGACAGCACCTGGATCGGTCGCGACCGCTTCATCCTCTCGGTGGGCCACAGCTCGCTCACGCAGTACACGCAGTTCTTCCTCGGCGGCTACGGCCTCGAGATCGAGGACCTCCAGGCGCTCCGCACGTGGGACTCCAAGACCCCGGGCCACCCCGAGTACGGCCACACCGACGGCGTCGAGATCACCACCGGCCCCCTCGGCCAGGGCCTCGCCTCCTCCGTGGGCTTCGCCTACGCCGCCCGCTACGAGCGCGGCCTCTTCGACCCGGAGACCCCGGCCGGTGAGAGCCCCTTCGACCACTTCGTGTACGTGATCGCCGGCGACGGCGACATGCAGGAGGGCATCACCTCCGAGGCCTCCTCCCTCGCGGGGCACCAGGAGCTCGGCAACCTCATCGCGATCTACGACAGCAACCAGATCTCGATCGAGGACGACACCGACATCGCCTTCACCGAGGACGTCGCCGCGCGCTACGAGTCCTACGGCTGGCACGTCCAGCTCGTCGACTGGAAGAAGACCGGCGAGTACGTCGAGGACGTCCAGGAGCTGTTCGACGCCGTGGAGGCCGCCAAGGCCGAGACGCGCAAGCCGTCGCTCATCATCCTGAAGACGATCATCGGCTGGCCCTCCCCGAAGAAGCAGAACTCGGGCAAGATCCACGGCTCCGCCCTCGGCGCCGAGGAGCTCGCGGCCGTCAAGCAGATCGTCGGCTTCGACCCCGAGAAGAGCTTCGAGGTGCCGGACGGCGTCCTCGAGCACACCCGCCAGGCCATCGAGCGCGGCCAGCAGCAGCACCGCGAGTGGGACGAGAAGCTCGCCGCGTGGGCCGAGGCGAACCCCGAGCGCAAGACGCTGCTCGACCGCGTCCTCAAGGGCGACGCACCCGAGGGCCTCGACGACGCGCTCCCCGTGTTCCCGGCCGGCAAGGCCGTCTCCACGCGTGCCGCGTCGGGCAAGGTCATCAACGCCATCGCCGAGGTCATGCCCGAGCTGTGGGGCGGCTCCGCCGACCTCGCCGAGTCGAACAACACGACCATCGAGTCGGCGCCGTCGTTCGTGCCCGCCGAGCGCTCCACCGACATGTGGAAGGGCGACCCCTACGGCCGCGTCCTCCACTTCGGCATCCGCGAGCACGCCATGGGCGCGATCCTCAACGGCATCGTCCTGCACGGCAACACGCGCCCCTTCGGCGGCACGTTCCTCATCTTCAGCGACTACATGCGCCCGGCGGTCCGTCTCGCCGCGCTCATGAAGGCGCCGTCGATCTTCGTCTGGACGCACGACTCGGTCGCCCTCGGCGGCGATGGGCCGACGCACCAGCCGGTGGAGCAGCTCGCCAGCCTCCGCGCCATCCCGGGCCTCGATGTCATCCGCCCCGCGGACGCCAACGAGACCGCGCAGGCGTGGAAGACGATCCTCACGCGTCGCATGGGACCCGCGGGCATCGCGCTCTCGCGCCAGAACCTGCCCGTGCTCGAGCGCGGCGCGGGCGAGGCCACGGCCACCGAGTTCGCCTCGGCCGCCGGCGTCGCGCAGGGCGCGTACATCCTCGCCGACACGGAGGGCACGCCCGACGTGATCCTCATCGCCACGGGCTCCGAGGTCCAGTTCGCCGTCGAGGCCCGCGAGGCCCTCGCCGCGGACGGCGTCCAGGCCCGAGTCGTCAGCGCCCCGAGCCTCGAGTGGTTCGAGGAGCAGGACGCGGCGTACAAGGAGCACGTGCTCCCCCAGGCGGTCGCCGCGCGCGTGTCCGTCGAGGCGGGCGTCTCGCTCTCCTGGAAGCAGTACGTCGGGCACCACGGCCGCAGCATCTCGATCGAGCACTTCGGCGCGAGCGCCGAGTACGAGGTCCTGTACCGCGAGTTCGGCATCACGACGGAGGCCGTCGTGGCCGCCGCCAAGGAGTCCATCGCCTCCCTCTAGGAGCTGACGAGGAGCGGGGCGGCCGAGCTGCTCCGCTCCCCGCCGGCCCGACCTGACCGACCCGCCTCCCTGGCCCGTCGATCGGGTGCCCGGGAGGGGCGCGCACGCGCGCCCCTCCCCCCAGATCCTCACAACCAGCATGAAGAAGGCAACATGACCGACACCACTTCCCCCACCGCGCAGCTCTCCGCCGCGGGCGTCAGCATCTGGCTCGACGACCTGTCCCGCGAGCGCATCGATGCCAAGGGCATCGAGAAGGTGATCGCCGAGCGCGACGTCGTCGGCATCACGACGAACCCCACCATCTTCGCGTCGGCCCTCGCCAAGGGCGAGGCGTACGACGCCCAGGTCCGCGAGCTCGCGGCCGACGGCGCCGACGTCGACCGCGCGGTCTTCGAGATCACCACCCGCGACGTCGGCGAGGCCGCGCGCATCTTCCGCCCCGTCTACGACCGCACCGCCGGCTTCGACGGCCGCGTCTCCATCGAGGTCTCCCCGGACTTCGCCAACGACACCCAGGCGACCATCGACGAGGCCCACAAGCTCTGGGACAAGATCGCCGAGCCCAACGTCATGATCAAGATCCCCGCGACCCGCGAGGGCCTCGAGGCGATCACCGAGGTCATCGGCGCCGGCATCAGCGTCAACGTCACCCTGATCTTCTCGCTCGAGCGCTACCGCGAGGTCATCAACGCGTACCTCACCGGCCTCGAGAAGGCCAAGGCGGCGGGCATCGACCTGTCGACCATCCACTCGGTCGCGTCCTTCTTCGTGTCGCGCGTCGACACCGAGATCGACAAGCGCCTCGACGCGCTCGGCACCGACGAGGCCACCTCGCTCAAGAGCAAGGCCGGCGTCGCCAACGCGCAGCTCGCGTACCAGGCGTTCGAGCAGTCCTTCGCGTCCGAGCGGGCCCAGGGCCTCCTCGGCGCCGGCGCCAACAAGCAGCGCCCCCTCTGGGCCTCGACGGGTGTCAAGAGCCCCGACCTGCCCGACACCCTCTACGTCACGCAGCTCGTCGCCGCGGACGTCGTCAACACGATGCCGGAGAAGACGCTCGACGCGACCTTCGACCACGGCGTCATCGAGGGTGACACCATCACGGGCTCCTACGACGCCGCGAACGACGTGCTCAACCGCGTCGACGCGCTGGGCATCTCCTACAAGGAGGTCACCGAGCTCCTCGAGGAGGAGGGCGTGGCGAAGTTCAAGGTGTCGTGGAGCGAGCTCATCGAGACCGTCACCAACGCCCTGGACGGCGCCAAGTGAGCGTCCGCATCGCGCTGAGCGGCGCGGCGGCCACGGCCGTCGAGACCCACGTCCCCGCGCTCGTCGAGGCGCACGTCGCGTCCGGCATCACCGGGCTCGACGGCACGCTCTGGGGCCCGGACGCCGAGTCCGAGGCCACCAAGCGCCTCGGCTGGACGCAGGCGGTCTCCGTCTCCCGTCCCCTCGTCGCCGAGATCACGGCGCTCCGCGAGGAGCTGCGCGGCCAGGGCGTCGACCACATCGTCCTCGGCGGCATGGGCGGATCCTCGCTCGCGCCTGAGGTGATCACCCGCACCGCGGGCGTCGAGCTCACGGTCCTCGACTCGACCGACCCGGGCCAGGTCCTCGCCGCCCTCGGCGACCGCCTGTCCACCACGGCCGTCGTCATCTCGTCGAAGTCCGGCTCCACGCTCGAGACCGACAGCCAGAAGCGCGTCTACGAGAAGTCGTTCCGCGAGGCGGGCATCGACCCGACCGCGCGCATCGTCATCGTGACCGACCCGGGCTCCCCGCTCGACGAGTCCGCGCGCGCCGACGGCTACCGCGTCTTCAACGCCGACCCCGACGTGGGCGGCCGCTACAGCGCGCTGACCGCGTTCGGCCTCGTGCCGTCCGGCCTCGCCGGCGCGGACATCTCGGGCCTGCTCGACGAGGCCGAGGCCGCGTCCGCGCAGCTCTCCGTCGACGACGTGTCGAACCCGGGCCTCGTGCTCGGCGCCGCGATCGCCGGCACCTCGCCGCTGAAGGACAAGCTCGGCATCGTCTCCGACGGCACGCACATCGTCGGCTTCGGCGACTGGGTCGAGCAGCTCATCGCGGAGTCGACCGGCAAGCTCGGCACGGGCCTCCTGCCCGTCGTCCTGCCGACCGACGCGCCCGAGCTGGGCCTCGACCTCGCCGACCTGCAGATCGCGCGGCTCGTCGCCGACGTCGACGCGCACGAGGCCGCCGAGGGCGAGATCGTCATCAGCGGCACGCTCGGCGCGCAGATCCTCACGTGGGAGTACGCCGTCGCCGTCGCGGGACGCCTGCTCGAGATCAACCCGTTCGACCAGCCCGACGTGGAGGCCGCCAAGGTCGCCGCGCGCGGTCTGCTCGACGACCGTCCCGCGCCCGAGGCCCCCGTCGTCACGACGGACGGCATCGAGGTCCGCGGCACGAGCGACGTCACCGAGGGCGCGACCGACGTGTCGTCCGCCGTCGACGCCCTACTCGCGCAGGTCGGCCCGACGGGCTACGTCGCCGTCCAGGCCTTCGTCGACCGCCTGGCCCTCCCCGAGCTCGAGCGCCTCCGCGACGCCGTCGCCCGCAAGGTCGGCCGTCCGGTCACGTTCGGTTGGGGACCCCGCTTCCTGCACTCCACGGGGCAGTTCCACAAGGGCGGCACCCCCGTCGGCGTGTTCCTGCAGATCACCGCGGACGCGGCCGAGGATCTCGCGATCCCTGACCGTCCCTTCACCTTCGGCGAGCTCATCCAGGCCCAGGCCGCCGGCGACGCCACCGTGCTCGCCGAGCACGGCCGTCCGGTCCTGCGACTGAACCTGACCGACCCCACCACGGACGCCCGGGCCCTGCTCTCGACGCTCGAATGACCGCATCGCCGGATCCGTCCGGCAGATCGAGGAGTTACATGTCGCCGGTGGATATCACCCCGGAATTCAATCCACTGCGGATCCCGGCCGATCGTCGGCTGAACCGCATCGCGGGGCCGAGCAGCCTCATCATCTTCGGCGTGACGGGTGACCTGTCGCGCAAGAAGCTGATGCCGGCCGTCTACGACCTCGCCAACCGGGGGCTCCTGCCCCCCGGCTTCGCGCTCATCGGCTTCGCCCGGAGGGACTGGGAGGACCAGGACTTCGAGCAGGTCGTGTACGAGGCCGTCAAGCAGTACTCGCGCACCAAGTTCGACGAGGACGTCTGGCGCCAGCTGGCGCAGGGCATCCGCTTCGTGCAGGGTACCTTCGACGACGACGAGGCGTTCCAGACGCTGAAGGACATCACCGAGGAGCTCGACCGCGAGCGGGGCACGATGGGGAACCACGCGTTCTACCTGTCGATCCCGCCGAAGTCCTTCCCGTTGGTCACCGAGCAGCTCCGCCGCTCGGGCCTCGCGGAGCAGAAGGAGGGCCACTGGCGACGCGTCGTCATCGAGAAGCCCTTCGGGAGCGACCTCAAGACGGCCCGCGAGCTCAACGCGGTCGTCGAGACGGTCTTCCCGCCGGACTCGGTGTTCCGCATCGACCACTACCTGGGCAAGGAGACGGTCCAGAACATCCTGGCGCTGCGCTTCGCCAACCAGCTGTACGAGCCCCTGTGGAACGCGAACTACGTCGACCACGTGCAGATCACCATGGCCGAGGACATCGGCGTGGGCGGCCGCGCCGGCTACTACGACGGCATCGGCGCGGCGCGCGACGTGATCCAGAACCACCTCCTGCAGCTCCTCGCCCTCACGGCCATGGAGGAGCCCGTCGCGTTCGACGCGTCGAGCCTCCGGGACGAGAAGGAGAAGGTGCTGTCCGCGGTGCGCCTGCCGAAGGACCTCTCCACCGCCACCGCCCGCGGCCAGTACGCCGGCGGCTGGCAGGGCGGCGAGGAGGTCGTGGGCTTCCTCGACGAGGACGGCATGGACCCCCAGTCCACGACCGAGACCTACGCGGCCATGCGGCTCGACATCAACACGCGCCGCTGGTCGGGCGTGCCGTTCTACCTGCGGGCGGGCAAGCGCCTCGGTCGCCGGGTCACGGAGATCGCGGTCGTGTTCAAGCGCGCCCCGCAGAACCTGTTCGCGGAGGACCAGACCTCGGCCCTCGGGCAGAACGCGCTGGTCATCCGGGTGCAGCCCGACGAGGGCGTCACCATCCGCTTCGGCTCCAAGGTGCCGGGCGCGGGGATGCAGGTGCGCGACGTCACCATGGACTTCGGCTACGGCCACGCCTTCACGGAGGCGAGCCCGGAGGCGTACGAGCGGCTCATCCTCGATGTGCTGCTCGGCGACCCGCCGCTCTTCCCCCGTCACCAGGAGGTCGAGCTGAGCTGGAAGATCCTGGACCCCATCGAAGAATTCTGGCGCACGCAGGGCCAGCCCGAGCAGTACCGTCCGGGCACCTGGGGGCCGGCCTCGGCCGACGAGCTCCTCGCCCGCGACGGACGGACCTGGAGGCGGCCATGAGAGTCGATCTGCCGAACACCACCACCGCCAAGATCTCGAAGGCGCTCGTCAAGATCCGCGAGGAGGGCGGCGCCGTCGCCCTCGGCCGCGTCCTGACGCTCGTGATCTCGACGTCGCACGGCAGCGAGGAGGAGGCCATCGAGGCCGCCAACGACGCGTCGCGCGAGCACCCCATGCGCGTCATCGTCATCTCGACCGAGCGCGGCGCGGGTCCGAACACGACCACCGAGTCGGCACGCGTCGACGCGGAGATCCGCGTGGGCGGCGACGCCGGTGCGAGCGAGGTCGTCGTGCTCCGCGTCTACGGCGCGGCCGCCGAGGACGAGGAGAGCCTCGTCACCGGCCTGCTCCTCCCCGACGCGCCCGTGGTCGCCTGGTGGCCGCACGACGCCCCCGCGGTCGTCAGCCAGTCGCCGCTCGGCCGCATCGCGCAGCGCCGCATCACGGACTCGTCCACGAGCAGCAACCCGCGCGTCGCCCTCGAGCACCTCGCGGAGACGTACGCCCCCGGCGACACGGACTTCGCGTGGACGCGCCTGACGCTGTGGCGTGCGCTGCTCGCGGCGGTGCTCGACCAGCCGCCGTACGAGCCCGTCACGCAGGTGGAGGTGTCCGGCGCCGCCGACTCCCCCTCCACCGTCCTGCTCGCGGCATGGCTCGGCCTGCAGCTGCAGGTCCCGGTGCTGCACGAGGTCACCACCCGGGCCACCGGCTCGAGCGGCATCCACGGCGTGCGGCTCCACCGCGCGTCGGGGGTCATCGACCTCGACCGGCCCATCGCGAACGTGGCGACGCTCAAGCAGCCGAACCAGCCGACGCACGACGTGAGCCTCCCCCGCCGGAGCCTCCGCGACTGCCTGGCCGAGGAGCTGCGGCGACTCGACCCCGATTCCCTGTACGGGGACGTGATCCGTCACGGCCTCGAGCGCGCGACGGCGGGCCAGGGGTACATCACCGCGTCCACCACCGCACGGAAGGACTCGGGAGACCGATGACCACGAACGACCGCAGGGTGCTCGTGCACCCCGACAAGAAGGCCATGACCGGCTCCGTCGCCGCGCGCTTCCTCACGAAGCTCGTCGACATCCTGGATGAGGAGGAGACGGCCAACGTCGTCCTCACCGGAGGGACGGTGGGCCCGAGCATCCTCGCGGCCGTGAACGACTCCGCCGCACGCGACAGCGTCGACTGGACGCGCGTGCACTTCTGGTTCGGCGACGAGCGGTGGCTGCCCCAGGGCGACCCCGAGCGCAACGACACCACGGTGCGCGAGGCGCTGCTCGACCACATCGACGTGCCCGCGGAGAACATCCACGCCATGGGCGCGAGCGACGCGGGCCTGACGCTCGAGGAGGCCGTCGCGGCGTACCGCGCGGAGCTCGCCGAGCACGCGAACGGCGATTCGGGCCTCCCGCGGTTCGACATCACGTTCCTCGGCGTCGGACCGGACGGGCACGTCGCATCGCTCTTCCCCGACAGCGAGGGCATCCGCACGATGGACGCCGCCGTGATCCCGGTGCGCAACTCGCCGAAGCCGCCGGCGGAGCGCATCTCGCTCACGCTGCCGGTGCTCAACTCGTCGCTGCGCATCTGGATGGTGCTGGCCGGGCCGGACAAGGCGTTCGCGCTGGGTCTCGCCCTCGCCGGCGCCGACCGCACCGAGGTGCCCGTCGCGGGCATCAAGGGCCGCAAGCGCACGGTGTTCTTCATCGACCGCGAGGCCGCGGCGGACGTGCCGGAGAACCTCATGCTGTCGTCGTACTGACGACCGCGCCGGCGCGAGCCGGACGTGCGGTGACGGGCGGGTCCTCTCCGGAGGCCCGCCCGTCGTCGTCCGTGCGGTGGTCGTCCGGTGACCGCCCGCACCCGGCCGAATGACGCAGAACGCCCCCGTCCTGGTGGACGGGGGCGTTCCACGTGGTGCGGGTGGGGCTACTTGGTGGCCTTCACGGTGCCGCGGCGGGCGCGGAGCTGCTCCAGCGCCTCCTCGAGGAGCTGGCTCGCCTCCTCCTCGCTGCGACGCTCCTTTACGTAGGCGAGGTGCGTCTTGTACGGCTCCAGCTTGGCGACCGACGGCGGGTTCGCCTTGTCGCGCCCGGCCGGGAGACCCGACTGCGGGGAGTCGATGGTCTCGGGGATCTCCTCCTCGGGCAGGTTCGCCGCGAAGTGGCGGACGGTCTCGTTGCCGAGGGCGTCCCAGTACGAGATCGAGATGCGCTCCGCGTGGAAGCCGCGGTCCTGCTCGCCCATGGGGCCCGCGCCGACGCGCGAACCGCGGATGGCGCTTCCTCCTGATGCCATGTGGCTGCTCCTTACAATCCGGTGTCGAACTTGGTGATCAGCCCGAGGACCACGATGCACGTGACCCAGATCAGGCCGAGGATGACGGTGATGCGGTTCAGGTTCCGCTCGGCCACGCCCGACGAGCCGAGGCTCGACGTGGTGCCGCCCCCGAACATGTCGGACAGACCGCCGCCCCGCCCCTTGTGGAGGAGGATGAGCATGGTCAGCAGGAGGCTGGTGATTCCCAGAACCACCTGCAGGACTACCTGGAGGATTTCCACGTGCGGCCTTTCGGGTGCGCGGTGCTGTGGCCGAGACCGACCGGTGAACGGCCGATGGGCCGTTGTCGATTATAGCGGGCACCTGGATGCGGCGAGCCGCCCGCGCCGAGGTGGCGCGGGCGGCTCGTGGGGATGCAGCGGATCAGACGCCGACGTGGGAGCGGAACCGCGCGATGGCGGAGAACTCCTGCACGTCGAGGCTCGCGCCGCCGACGAGCGCGCCGTCGACGTCCGGCTCCCGGAGGAAGCCCGCGATGTTGCCGGACTTGACCGAACCGCCGTAGAGGATGCGCGTGGCCTTCGCGGCCTCGTCGCCGAGGAGCTCGGCGACCACGGCCCGCAGCGGGGCCGCGACCTGCTGAGCCTGCTCGGGCGTCGCGGCCGTGCCGGATCCGATGGCCCACACGGGCTCGTAGGCGACGACCACGTCGGCGCCCTTCGGGAGCCCCTGGAGCGCGACGCGCAGCTGGGCCACGGGGACGGCGCTCGCGCCGTGCTCCTCGAGGTCGGCCGCGGTCTCGCCCACGCAGATCACCGGGACGATGCCGTGCTTCACGGCCGCGGCCGACTTCGCCGCGACCTGCTCGTCGGTCTCGCCGTGCAACGTGCGCCGCTCGGAGTGGCCGACGATGACGTAGCGGCAGGCGAGCTGCGCCAGGAACGCCCCGGAGATCTCCCCCGTGTACGCGCCCGACTCGTGCTCGGAGACGTCCTGCGCACCGTAGGCCAGCTCGAGCTTGTCGGCCGCGACGAGCGTCTGCACGCTGCGGATGTCGGTGGCCGGCGGGAAGACCGCGACCTCCGCCTCCGCGTAGTCGTGCTTCGCGTCCTTGAGGCTCCACGCGAGCTTCTGCACGAAGGCGATGGCCTGGAGGTGGTCCAGGTTCATCTTCCAGTTGCCCGCGATGAGGGGCGTGCGCCCCTGCGGGCGATCGGTCACTGCCATCCGAGGACCTCCAGTCCCGGCAGGCGCTTCCCCTCGAGGAACTCGAGGCTCGCGCCGCCTCCGGTCGAGATGTGACCGAATCGGTCATCATCGAATCCGAGCGCGCGGACGGCCGCGGCGCTGTCGCCGCCTCCGACCACGGACAGCCCCTCGACCCGCGTGAGCGCGTCGGCGACCGTCTTCGTGCCGGCCGCGAAGGGCTCCAGCTCGAAGACGCCCATGGGGCCGTTCCAGAACACGGTCGTCGAGCCGCGGATGATCGTCGCGAACGCGTCGGCGGTCTCGGGGCCGATGTCGAGCCCGAGCCCCTTCGCGCCCGCGGGCGTCGCCTCGATGGCGTCGGCGCGCGTGACCTCGTGGGCGGCGTCGGCGGAGAACCCGTCGGCGACGACCACGTCGGTGGGGAGCACGATCTTCACGCCGCGCTCCTCCGCCTCGGCGAGGTAGCCCTTGACGGTCTCGACCTGGTCCTCCTCGAGGAGGCTGGATCCCACCTCGTGGCCCTGGGCCTTGAGGAACGTGAACAGCATCCCGCCGCCGATGAGCAGCGAGTCGACGCGCGGCAGCAGGTGGCCGATGACGCCGAGCTTGTCCGACACCTTGGATCCGCCGAGCACGACCGTGTAGGGCCGCTCCGGGTTCTCCGTCAGGCGGTCGAGCACCTCGAGCTCGCTCGCGATGAGCGAGCCGGCGGCGCTGGGGAGAGCCGACGCGAGCTCGAACACGCTCGCCTGCTTGCGGTGCACGACGCCGAAGCCGTCGGACACGAACGCGTCCCCCAGCTCGGCGATCGACTCCGCGAAGCCGCGGCGGACGGACTCGTCCTTGCTCGTCTCCTCCGCGTGGAAGCGCAGGTTCTCGAGCACGACGACGTCGCCGTCGCCGAGCGCCTCGACGGCTGCGCGGGCGGAGTCGCCCACGGTGTCGGTCGCGAAGGCCACGTCGGCGCCCAGCAGCTCGCCGAGGCGGGCCGCGACGGGACGCAGGCTGTACTTCTCATCGGGCGTGCCGTCGGGGCGGCCGAGGTGCGAGATGACGACGACGCGGGCCCCCGCCTCGCGGAGACCCGAGAGGGTCCCCAGCGAGGCGCGGATGCGCCCGTCGTCCCCGATCACGCCGTCCTTCAGGGGGACGTTGAGGTCGCATCGCACGATGACGCGACGACCTCGGAGGTCCCCCAGGGAGTCGATGGTGCGGAGTGCCACGGCCGGTTACAGGCGATCGGCGACGTACTCGGTGAGGTCGACGAGGCGGTTGGAGTAGCCCCACTCGTTGTCGTACCACGACGCGACCTTGACCTGGTTGCCGATGACCTTCGTGAGGCCGGCGTCGAAGATCGAGGAGTGCGGGTCGTTGACGATGTCGCTGGAGACGATGGGGTCCTCGGTGTACTTGAGGATGCCCTTGAGCGGGCCCTCGGCCGCGGCCTTGTACGCGGCGTTGACCTGCTCGACCGTGACGTTGGCCGTGGTCTCGACGGTGAGGTCGGTGATCGAGCCGGTGGGCACGGGCACGCGGAGGGCGTAGCCGTCGAGCTTGCCGACGAGCTCGGGGATCACGAGTCCGAGCGCCTTGGCGGCACCCGTCGACGTGGGGATGATGTTGGCGGCGGCGGCGCGGGCGCGACGCAGGTCGCTGTGCGGGCCGTCCTGGAGGTTCTGGTCGGCCGTGTAGGCGTGGACCGTCGTCATGAGCCCGCGCTCGATGCCGAACTCGTCGAGGAAGACCTTGGCGAGGGGCGCGAGGCAGTTCGTGGTGCAGGACGCGTTGGAGATGACGTCGTGCGTGGCGGGGTCGTAGGTGCCCTCGTTGACGCCGAGGACCAGGGTCGCGACGTTGTCGCCCGTGGCGGGCGCGGAGACGAGGACCTTCTTGGCGCCGGCGGTGATGTGCTTGCGCGCGTCCTCCGCCTTGGTGAAGCGGCCCGTGGACTCGATGACGATCTCGACGCCCAGCTCGCCCCAGGGGAGGTTCGCGGGGTCGCGCTCCTCGAGGACGCGGATGGCCTTGCCGTTGACGACGATGTTGTCGCCGTCGAGCTCGACGGTGGCGTCGAGACGGCCCGTGATGGAGTCGTACTTGAGCAGGTGCGCGAGCGCCTTGTTGTCGGTGAGGTCGTTCACCGCGACGATCTCGATGTCGCTGCCCTTGGCGAGCGCTGCGCGGAAGTAGTTGCGGCCGATTCGGCCGAAGCCGTTGATGCCGATCTTGACGGTCACGTGTTCTCCTGATGTTCTGCGCGCTCGGGGGCGGCGGTGGGTGATGGAGGTCGGGTTCTTCGGGGAGCCGTGGCGTGCGGGATCCGCGGGTGGCCGGGGTCTCCCGGCCGGCCACCCGCGGATGCGGCTACGAGAGGAGGAAGAGGCCCTGCGTCTTGGTGCGGGCGGCCTCGAAGCGCGCCTGCACGTCGGCCCAGTTGACGATGTTCCAGAACGCCTTGACGTAGTCCGCCTTGACGTTGACGTAGTCGAGGTAGAAGGCGTGCTCCCACATGTCGAGCAGGAGGATCGGGACGGTGCCCGCCGCCAGGTTGCCCTGGTGGTCGTACAGCTGCTCGATGATGAGCTTCTGGCCGAGCGAGTCCCACGCGAGGATGCTCCAGCCGGAGCCCTGGATGCCGAGGGCGGAGGCGGTGAAGTGCGCGCGGAGCTTGTCGTACGAGCCGAAGAACTCGTCGATCGCCGCGGCGAGCTCGCCGGTGGGCGCGTCGCCGCCGTCCGGGCTGAGGTTGTTCCAGAACACGGTGTGGTTCACGTGGCCCGCGAGGTTGAACGCGAGGTCCTTCTGGAACTTGTTGACGAAGGTCAGGTCGCCGGCGTCGCGCGCCTCCTGCAGCTTGACGAGGGCGGTGTTCGCGCCGTCGACGTACGTCTTGTGGTGCTTGTCGTGGTGCAGCTCCATGATGCGGCCGCTGATGCTCGGCTCGAGGGCCGAGTAGTCGTACGGGAGGTCGACGAGAGTGTAGTCAGCCATAGGTGTATCTCCTCTTCATTGCCCGGGGGCTCCCGGCCAGAGGCCGGGGGTGGGTGACGGATCGAGTCTAGTCCGGCGGCCCTCCCGGGCACCTGGCCGGATGACGCCCGACGTCGAGCGGATCCCGGGCCCGATGCGTCGCCGCCGTGCGCCGGGGCGGCCCGGATCAGACGTCGTCGAGGTCGGCCGGCAGGTTCGCGTCGGTGCCGGGCAGGCCCTCGTCGACGGCCTTCTTGTCGGCCATCGCGAGGAGGCGGCGGATGCGCCCGGCGACCGCGTCCTTCGTCATGGGCGGGTCGGCGTGGTGGCCCAGCTCGTCGAGGCTCGAGTCGCGGAATCGCAGGCGCAGGTCGCCGGCGTACTTGAGGTGCGCGGGGATGTCCGGGCCGAGGATCTCCATGGCCCGCTCCACGCGCGCGCACGCGGCGACGGCCGCCTGCGCGGAGCGGCGGAGGTTGGCGTCGTCGAAGTTCACGAGGCGGTTGGCGGTGGCCCGCACCTCGCGGCGCTGGCGCATCTCCTCCCAGTTCACGACCGTGCCCTGCGCGCCCATGGCGCGGAGCATCTGGCCGATGGCGTCGCCGTCGCGGATGACCACGCGGTGCACGCCGCGGACCTCGCGCGCCTTTGCGCTCACGTCGAGCCGACCTGCGGCGCCGACGAGCGCCATGGCGGCCTCGTTGCCCGGGCAGGTGACCTCGAGCGCGGCCGAGCGGCCGGGATCCGTGAGCGTGCCGGCGGCGAGGAACGCCCCGCGCCAGACCGCCGCGATCTCCTCGCGGGACCCCGTGGTGAGGCGGTTCGGCAGCCCGCGGATGGGGCGGCGGCGCGCGTCGAGCAGGCCCGTCTGGCGGGCCAGCGTCTCGCCGCCCTCCATCACGCGCACGAGGTAGTGCGTGGCCCGGCGCATGCCGGACGCGGGGATGACCGAGATGTCGCTGCGCACGCCGTAGAGCTCGGCGAGGTCCTTGCGGACGCGACGGGCGAGGAGCGGGGTGTCGAGCTCGGACTCGACCGCTATGCGGTTCGAGATGAGGTGGAGCCCGCCGGAGAAGCGCAGGATGGTGGCCAGCTCGGCGGCCCTCACCGTGGTCTTGCTGACCTCGACGCGTGACAGTTCTTCCTTGACGTCCGAGGTCAGAGGCAAATGCTTACTCCCTTGATGAGATGGGTGCCCTACTCCCGGCCGAGGTCGCGGTGCTTGGTGCTGACAGCGACGCCGGGAAGGGCGCGGAGGAGGCTGGAGAGCTCCTCGGCGACGGCCACCGAGCGGTGCTTGCCGCCGGTACAGCCGATAGCGATCGTAGCGTGTCTCTTGTTCTCCCGCTGATAGCCCGCGAGCACCGGGGCGAGGGCGCCGGCGTAGGCGTGGACGAACTCCTCCGCCCCCTCCTGGCCGAGCACGTAGTCGCTGACGGCCTTGTCGCGGCCGGTGAGCGGGCGCAGCTCCGGCGTCCAGAACGGGTTCGGCAGGAAGCGCATGTCGGCGACCATGTCGGCGTCCGTGGGCGTGCCGTACTTGAAGCCGAAGCTCATGACGGTGACCCGGACGCCCGCGTCGTCAGCCCCGCTGAACTGCTCGGTGATGGCCGTGGCGAGCTGGTGGATGTTGAGCTCGGACGTGTCGATGACGAGGTCGCTCGCCTCGCGGATCTCGATCATGCGCGCGCGTTCGGCCGCGATGCCGTCGAGGAGCGTGCCGTTGCCCTGCAGCGGGTGCGGGCGGCGGACCTGCTCGAAGCGCCGGACGAGCGCCGCGTCGGTGGCCTCGAGGAACAGCACGCGCAGGCGCGGGCCGGTGCCGAAGGTCTGGAGCACGTCGCGCAGCTCCGAGAAGAAGTCGCCACCCCGGACGTCGACCACCGCGGCGATCTTCGGCAGCGACGTGCCCGCGCGTCCGGCGAGCTCGACGAGGGGCTTGAGCATCTGCGGCGGGAGGTTGTCGACGACGTACCAGCCGAGGTCCTCCAGCGCGTTGCCGACGGTGGAGCGGCCCGCGCCGGACATCCCCGTCACGATCATGACGTCCTGCTGGGGGATCTCCACGCTCATCCGGGGCTGCACCTCTCGTCGCGCTGGTCGGTGGGTCCAGTCTAGGCGGGACCCGCGACACCGGGCCGGGCCCGGGTCAGGAGCGGAGCCGCTCGTAGACCGCCTGGGCGAGCGTCGGCCCGATGGTGCGCACCGCCGCGATCTCCTCGACCTCGGCCTGCTTGAGCTTGGCGACCGATCCGAACTGCTGCAGCAGCCGCTGGACGCGCGACGGCCCGAGCCCGGGGATCTCGTTGAGCACCGACGTGATGTCGCGCTTGCGCCGGGCGCGCTGGTGCGTGATCGCGAAGCGATGCGCCTCGTCGCGGATGCGCTGGATGAGGAAGAGGGCGTCGCTGTTGCGCGGCAGGATGATCGGGTAGTCGGAGTCCGGCAGCCAGATCTCCTCGAGGCGCTTGGCGATGCCCGCCAGCTGGATCCCCGTGACGCCCGACTCCTCGAGCGCCCGCTGGGCCGCTGCCACCTGCGGCTGCCCGCCGTCGACGATGAGCAGGTTCGGGCTGTACGAGAACTTGTTGACCGGCGGCGCCTCGCCGAGCTCGGGCGGCGCGGCGTCGGCCGGCACCTCCGCCTCCTTGCCGAGGTAGGCGAGGCGACGGGTGATGACCTGGTGGATCGACTCGGTGTCGTCCGTGGAGTCGGCGATGTTGAAGCGGCGGTACTGGTCCTTGCGCGGCAGGCCGTCCTCGAACACGACCATGGACGCGACGATGTTGGTGCCGCTCAGGTGCGAGACGTCGTAGCACTCCATCCGCAGCGGGGCGTCGGGCATGCCGAGCGCCTCCTGGATGTCGGCCAGCGCCTTCGACCGGGTCGTGAAGTCGGAGCTGCGCCGCGTCTTGTAGAGCATGAGGGCGTTCTGCGCGTTGGTCGCGGCGGTCTGGGCGAGCGCCGCCTTGTCGCCGCGCTGCGCGACCCGGAGATCGACCTGCCACGAGCTCGGGCGGCCGCGGCGCACCGTGCCGTCGTCCTCCCCCGCGGCGCGACGCTGGCTGAGCCAGAGCTCGAGCTCCGCGGCGTCGGCGGGCAGCTCGGGCACGAGGACCTCGCGAGGCGGATGCGCCTCGTCCTCGTAGGCGTTGTGGAGCACGGTCTCGACCAGCTCGCCGATGCCGATGTCGAGCTCCTTGTCGACGACCCACGTGCGCGTGCCGCGGATGCGGCCGCCGCGCACCATGAACTGCTGCACGGCGGCGGCGAGCTCGTCGGCGGCGATGCCGAAGACGTCGGCGTCGACGCGGTCGTCGAACACGACCGCGGTCTTGGAGAGGGCGGCCTCGAGCGCGCCGATGTCGTCGCGGTGCCGGGCTGCGGCCTCGTAGTCCATCTCCGCCGCGGCGTCCTTCATCCGCTGCGTGAGCTGGCCCACGTACTTGGAGTCGTTGCCGGCCATGAAGCTGACGAAGTCGTCGGCGATCTCGCGGTGCTCCTCCTCCGACACCCGGCCGACGCACGGCGCCGCGCAACGGCCGATGTCGCCGAGCAGGCAGGGGCGGTTCGTCTGCCGGGCGCGCTTGAAGGTGCTCTCCGAGCACGACCGCATGGGGAACACCTTGAGCAGGTGGTCGACCGTCTCGCGGATGGCCCAGACCTTCGTGTAGGGCCCGAAGTACTTGGCGCCGCGGATCTTGCGGTTGCGGGTGACCATCACCCGCGGGTAGTCCTCCCCCAGCGTGACCGCCAGGTACGGGTACGACTTGTCGTCCCGGAACTTGACGTTGAACGGCGGGTCGAACTCCTTGATCCAGGTGAACTCGAGCTGGAGGGCCTCGAACTCGCTGCCGACGACGGTCCATTCGACTCCGGCCGCGGACGTCACCATCCGGCGCGTGCGCTCGTGGAGGCTCGCGAGCGGCGCGAAGTAGTTGGCGAGGCGCGCGCGCAGGTTGTTCGCCTTGCCCACGTACAGGACGCGGCCCGCTGCGTCGCGGAAGCGGTACACGCCCGGCGACGTAGGGATCTCCCCCGCCGCCGGACGGTAGCCGACGGTGTCGGTGCGGGCCATCAGACGGCCGCGCGCTCCTCGCGCGCACGCTGGGAACCGGCCGCGGACGCCTCGGCCTCGGCCTCGAGCACCTCGCGGAGGAACCCGCCGGTGTAGCTCTCCGGCACCGTGGCGAGATGCTCGGGCGTGCCGGTCGCGAGGACCGTGCCGCCGCCCGCGCCGCCCTCGGGACCCATGTCGATGAGCCAGTCGGCCGACTTGATGACGTCGAGGTTGTGCTCGATGACGATGACCGTGTTGCCCTTGTCGACCAGCCCGTTGAGCACGAGGAGGAGCTTGCGCACGTCCTCGAAGTGGAGGCCCGTGGTCGGCTCGTCGAGCACGTAGATGCTGCGGCCGTTCGAGCGGCGCTGCAGCTCCGTGGACAGCTTGACGCGCTGCGCCTCGCCGCCCGAGAGCGTGGTGGCGCTCTGGCCGAGGCGCACGTAGCCGAGGCCCACGTCGACCAGGGTCTTCATGAAGCGGTGGATGGCCTGGATGGGCTCGAAGAACTCCGCCGCCTCGCTGATGGACATGTCGAGCACCTCGGCGATGCTCTTGCCCTTGTAGTGGACGCTGAGGGTGTCGCGGTTGTAGCGCGCTCCCCCGCAGACCTCGCAGGCCACGTAGACGTCGGGCAGGAAGTTCATCTCGATCTTGATGGTGCCGTCGCCCGAGCAGGCCTCGCAGCGCCCGCCCTTGACGTTGAAGCTGAAGCGGCCGGGGAGGTACCCGCGCGCCTTGGCCTCGGTGGTCTCGGCGAAGAGGGTGCGGATCCGGTCGAAGACGCCCGTGTACGTGGCGGGGTTCGAGCGCGGGGTGCGGCCGATGGGGTTCTGGTCGACGTGGACGACCTTGTCGAGGTTCTCGAGGCCGGTGACGCGCGCGTGCTTGCCCGGCACCTTGCGGGCGCCGTTGAGCTCGTTGGCGAGCACCCGGTAGAGGATGTCGTTCACGAGCGACGACTTGCCCGACCCGCTGACGCCCGTGACGGCCGTGAGCGTGCCGAGCGGGAAGGACGCCGTGACGTTCTGCAGGTTGTTGGCGCGGGCGCCCACCACCTGGATCTGCCGCTTCTTGTCGATCTTGCGGCGCTTCGCCGGCGTGGCGATGGCGCGACGGCCCGCGAGGTAGTCGCCCGTGAGCGACTCGCGGTTCTCGATGAGGCCCTCGTAGGAGCCCGAGTGCACGACCTTGCCGCCGTTGACGCCCGCGCCCGGTCCGATGTCGACGATCCAGTCGGCGGTGCGGATGGTGTCCTCGTCGTGCTCGACGACGATGAGCGTGTTGCCGAGGTCGCGCAGCTTCACGAGCGTCTCGATGAGGCGGCGGTTGTCGCGCTGGTGCAGGCCGATGCTCGGCTCGTCGAGCACGTAGAGCACGCCGGTGAGGCCCGAGCCGATCTGCGTGGCCAGGCGGATGCGCTGCGCCTCGCCGCCGGAGAGCGACGCCGCGGCGCGCGCGAGGTTGAGGTAGTTGAGGCCGACCTCGATGAGGAAGTCGAGCCGCACGCGGATCTCCCGCAGGACCTGCGCGGCGATGTGCGCCTCGCGGTCGGTGAGCTCGAGCTGCGCCATGAACGCCTGCGCGTCCGAGAGGCTCATCTCCGCGACCTCGGCGATGTTCGCGCCGTGCACGAGGACCGCGAGCACCTCGGGCTTCAGCCGCTTGCCGTCGCAGACCGGGCACGGGATCTCGCGCAGGTACTCGCCCCAGCGCGCGCGCTGGTTGTCGGTCTCGGCCTGCGCGAACTGGCGCTCGATGTAGGGCATGACGCCCTCGAAGCCCGACGAGTAGGTCATCTCGCGGCCGTAGCGGTTCTTCCACTTGACCTGGACCTCGAAGTCGTTGCCGCGGAGCACCGCCTCGCGGACCTCCTCCGACAGCTTCCGCCACGGCGTGGTGAGCGAGAACTTGAGGTCGCGCGCGAGGCCGGCGAGCAGCTTCTCGTAGTACTGGAAGAGGCCCTTGCCCTGCGTGGTCCAGGGGAGGATGACGCCGTCGGCGATGCTCAGCGACTCGTCGCCGATGAGCAGCTCCTGGTCGACCGACATGCGCGTGCCGAGGCCGGAGCACTCGGGGCAGGCGCCGAAGGGCGCGTTGAAGGAGAAGGTGCGCGGCTCGATCTCGGTGAGCTGGATGGGGTGGTTGTTCGGGCACGACAGCTTCTCCGAGTACGTCTGGAGCCCGCCGGGGCCCTCGACGTCGACGAAGTCGATCATGACGATGCCGTCGGTGAGGCGGAGCGCCGTCTCGAGCGAGTCGGTGAGGCGCCCGAGGATGTCGTCGTTGGCGACCAGGCGGTCCACCACCACGGAGATGTCGTGCTTGTACTGCTTCTTGAGCTTGGGGGGCGAGCTGAGCTGGATGAGCTCCCCGTCGACGATGGCGCGCGAGTAGCCGCCGGAGGCGAGCTCCGCGAACAGGTCGACGAACTCGCCCTTCTTCTGCGACACGATGGGGCTGACGATCTGGTACCGCGTGCCGGACTCGAGCTCCATGAGCTGGTCGGCGATCTGCTGCACGGTCTGGCGCGAGATGCGCTCCCCGCAGACGGGGCAGTGGGCGACGCCGATGCGGGCCCAGAGCAGGCGCATGTAGTCGAAGATCTCGGTGATGGTGCCGACCGTGGACCGGGGGTTGCGGTTCGTGGACTTCTGGTCGATGGAGACCGCGGGGCTCAGGCCCTCGATGAAGTCCACGTCGGGCCGGTCGACCTGGCCGAGGAACTGGCGGGCGTACGCGGACAGCGACTCGACGTACCGGCGCTGGCCCTCCGCGAAGATCGTGTCGAACGCGAGGGACGACTTGCCGGACCCGGACAGGCCGGTGAAGACCACCAGCGAGTCGCGCGGGATGTCGAGGTCGACGTCACGGAGGTTGTGGACACGGGCACCGCGGACGCTGAGGAGGGAGGAGGACTCGACGGGGGAGATTGACACCTGTCCATCGTATGCGCCGCCACCGACAGCGCCGACGGAGGGGAGCGGCGGCGGCCTCCGGCGGCGCGCGCCCCCGCTCCCCCGCTTCGACTCAGGACAGGTGCCCGGCCTTCTCCATCTGACGGAGCTCGCGCTTGAGGTCGCCCAGCTCGTCGCGGAGGCGCGCCGCCAGCTCGAACTTGAGCTCGCCCGCGGCCTGCAGCATCTGGTCGTTGAGGTCGGAGATGATGGTCTCCAGCTCGTTCGCCCCGGCGGCCGCCTTGCCCTCGCGACGGAGGTTCGGCGTGGGCGACCGCTTGCCGCCGCCGCGCCCCTCGAGCATCTTCTTCGTGTCCTCGCCCTCGCGCGCCAGGATCTCCGTGATGTCGGCGATGCGCTTGCGCAGCGGCGTTGGGTCGATGCCGTGCTCGGTGTTGTAGGCGACCTGCTTCTCGCGACGGCGGTCGGTCTCGTCGATGGCGCGCTTCATGCTGTCCGTGAGGACGTCGGCGTACATGTGCACCTCGCCCGAGACGTTGCGCGCCGCGCGGCCGATGGTCTGGATGAGCGACGTGGACGAGCGGAGGAAGCCCTCCTTGTCGGCGTCGAGGATCGCGACGAGCGACACCTCCGGCAGGTCGAGGCCCTCGCGCAGCAGGTTGATGCCCACGAGCACGTCGTAGATGCCGGCGCGCAGCTCGCTGAGCAGCTCCACGCGGCGCAGGGTGTCGACGTCCGAGTGGAGGTACCGCACGCGCACGCCCGCCTCCGCGAAGTAGTCGGTGAGCTCCTCCGCCATCTTCTTCGTGAGCGTGGTGACGAGGATGCGCTCGTCCTTCTCCACGCGGATGCGGATCTGCTCGAGCAGGTCGTCGATCTGCCCCTTCGTGGGCTTGACCACGATGGCCGGGTCGATGAGGCCGGTGGGGCGGATGATCTGCTCCACCACGCCGTCGCCCATGCCGAGCTCGTACTTGCCGGGCGTGGCCGACATGTAGACGGTCTGGCCGACGCGCTCGGTGAACTCGTTCCACTTCAGCGGCCGGTTGTCGAGCGCGCTGGGCAGCCGGAAGCCGTGCTCCACGAGCGTGCGCTTGCGCGAGGAGTCGCCCTCGAACATGGCGCCGATCTGGGGGACGGTGACGTGCGACTCGTCGATGATGACGAGGAAGTCGTCCGGGAAGTAGTCGAGCAGGCAGTGCGGAGCCTCGCCCGCGTCGCGCCCGTCGATGTGGCGGGAGTAGTTCTCGATGCCGGAGCAGAAGCCGATCTGCTGCATCATCTCGATGTCGAAGTTGGTGCGCATGCGCAGGCGCTGGGCCTCGAGCAGCTTGCCCTCGCGCTCGAGCACGGCCAGCCGCTCCTCGAGCTCCTGCTGGATGGTGCCGATGGCGCGCTGCATGACCTCGGTCTCGGCCACGTAGTGCGATCCCGGGAAGACGGAGACCGAGTCCATCTTGCGGACCACGTCGCCCGTGAGCGGGTGCAGCGTGTAGAGCGCCTCGATCTCGTCGCCGAACATCTCGATGCGGATGGCCAGCTCCTCGTACATCGGGATGATCTCGATGGTGTCGCCGCGCACGCGGAAGTTGCCGCGGGAGAAGTCGACGTCGTTGCGCTGGTACTGCATGGAGACGAACTTGCGGATGAGCGTGTCGCGGTTGATCTGCATGCCCACCTGGAGCGCGACCATCGCGTTCATGTACTGCTCGGGCTGGCCGAGGCCGTAGATGCAGGAGACCGTGCTCACCACCACCACGTCGCGGCGGCTGAGCAGCGAGTTCGTGGTGGAGTGGCGGAGGCGCTCGACCTCGGCGTTGACCGACGAGTCCTTCTCGATGAAGGTGTCCGTCTGCGGGACGTACGCCTCCGGCTGGTAGTAGTCGTAGTACGAGACGAAGTACTCGACGGCGTTGTCCGGCATGAGCTCGCGGAACTCGGTGGCGAGCTGGGCGGCCAGGGTCTTGTTGTGGGCGAGGATGAGCGTCGGCCGCTGGACCTTCTCGATGAGCCAGGCCGCGGTGGCCGACTTGCCGGTGCCCGTGGCGCCGAGCAGCACCACGTCGGGTTCGCCGGCGTTCACGCGCCCTGCCAGCTCGGCGATGGCCGTGGGCTGGTCGCCGCTCGGGGAGTACTCGCTGACGACCTTGAACGGGCGCACGGACCGGGTGGGCTGCATGCCTCCGAGTCTACGAGCGGCCTCCGACACCGCTGGACAGGTTCGCCCAGAGCCGATCCGTCTGCGCGAGCGTCGACGCCAGCGAGACGCCGGAGTCGATGACGTCGTCGGCGACGGCGAGGCGGTCCTCGTCGGAGGACTGCGACGCGATGCGCCGCTCGGCCTCCTCGACCGGCATGCCGCGGAGCTCGACGAGGCGGCGGATCCGCTCATCGCGCGGCGCGTGCACCACGACGATCCGGTCGAACTCGTCGACGCGGCCGGACTCGACGAGGAGCGGGATGTCGTACACGACGACCGCGTCGGGATCCGCCTCCCCCGCCTCGGCCATGCGGCGGGCGGAGAGCGCGCGGACGGCGGGGTGCGTGATGGCCTCGAGGTCGCGTCGGGCGTCCGGGTCCTGGAACACGATCGCGCCGAGGGCCGGCCGGTCGAGCGTGCCGTCGGCGGCGATGACCCCGGAGCCGAAGCGCCGGGCGATCTCCGCCAGCGCCGGCGTCCCCGGCTCGACGACCTCGCGGGCGAGCCGGTCGGCGTCGATGCGCACCGCCCCGAGCTCCGCCAGCCGGTCGGCCACCACCGTCTTGCCCGCGGCGATGCCGCCCGTCAGTCCGATCACGCGCATGGATCCAGCCTAGGCGGGCGGCTCCTCCGGGAACGACGGAGGCCGCCCTCCCCGAAGGAAGAGCGGCCTCGTCGTGGTGCGGGTGGGACTACTTCGAGCTGGACAGCTTCTCGCGCAGGGCGGCGAGGCTCTCGTCGTCCGCCAGCGTGCCGGCGCCCGTCGAGTCGCTCGTGAAGCCGGGGCCGGCGGACGTGATGCCCGTGTCGGCCGCCTCGGCCTCGGCTGCTGCCGCGACCTGCTTCTTGTGGGCCTCCCAGCGGGCCTGAGCGGCGGCGTACTGCTGCTCCCAGGTCTCGCGCTGGGCCTCGAAGCCCTCCTTCCACTCGTTGGTCTCCGGGTCGAAGCCCTCGGGGTACTTGTAGTTCCCCTGGTCGTCGTACTCGGTGAGCATGCCGTAGAGGGCGGGGTCGAACTCGGTGCCCTCGGGGTCGACGCCGTCATTGGCCTGCTTGAGGCTCAGCGAGATGCGGCGGCGCTCGAGGTCGATGTCGATGACCTTGACGAACACCTCGTCGCCGACGGACACGACCTGCTCGGCGAGCTCGACGTGCTTGCCGGAGAGCTCCGAGATGTGCACGAGGCCCTCGATGCCCTCGGCCACGCGGACGAACGCACCGAACGGCACCAGCTTGGTGACCTTGCCGGGCGCGACCTGGCCGATGGCGTGCGTGCGGGCGAAGACCTGCCACGGGTCCTCCTGCGTCGCCTTGAGCGACAGCGAGACGCGCTCGCGGTCCAGGTCGACCTCGAGGATCTCGACGGTCACCTCCTGGCCCACCTCGACGACCTCGCTGGCGTGCTCGATGTGCTTCCAGCTGAGCTCGGAGACGTGCACGAGGCCGTCGACGCCGCCCAGGTCCACGAACGCACCGAAGTTGACGATCGAGGAGACCACGCCCTTGCGGACCTGGCCCTTCTGGAGGTTGTTGAGGAACGTGCTGCGGCTCTCGGACTGCGTCTGCTCGAGGAGCGCACGGCGCGACAGGACCACGTTGTTGCGGTTCTTGTCGAGCTCGAGGATCTTGGCCTCGATCTCCTGGCCGAGGTACGGCGTGAGGTCGCGGACGCGGCGCAGCTCGATGAGCGAGGCCGGGAGGAAGCCGCGGAGGCCGATGTCCACGATGAGGCCGCCCTTGACGACCTCGATGACGGTGCCGGTGACGACGCCGTCGGACTCCTTGATCTTCTCCACGTCGCCCCACGCACGCTCGTACTGCGCGCGCTTCTTCGACAGGATCAGACGGCCTTCCTTGTCCTCCTTCTGGAGGACGAGGGCCTCGACGGTGTCGCCGACCTTGACGACCTCCGTGGGGTCGACGTCGTGCTTGATCGACAGCTCACGCGAGGGGATGACGCCCTCGGTCTTGTAGCCGACGTCGATCAGGACCTCGTCCCGATCGATCTTCACGACGGTGCCCTCGATGAGGTCTCCGTCGTTGAAGAACTTCAGTGTCTTCTCGACCGCGGCGAGGAAGTCCTCAGCAGATCCGATGTCGTTGATCGCGACCTGCTTGGGCGCCTTGTCGGTCGTTGCGATTGTCATGTAGTTAGTGCTCCAGGATGGGCATGAATAAGGCCGCTGGCGCGGACCCGCGCGGGTACCGGTCGAGCGGCGGACGGATGGGTCGTCGCAGAAGTGCGACAGTCGATCTTAGACCCGGCCCGGGAGCGGGGACAACCGCGCCGCGCGGGCCGGAGCGGACCGCGCGGCGCGAGGGCCGACGCCTCAGCGGAGGACGGCCGCGCGGAGGGTGTCGAGGCCGACTCCCCCGACGTCGAGCGCGCGGCGGTGGAACTCGCGGATGTCGAACGCGTCGCCCTCGCGGCGGCGGGTCTCGTCGCGGAGGTCCTCCCAGATGCGCTGCCCCACCTTGTAGGACGGGGCCTGGCCCGGCCAGCCGAGGTAGCGGTTGACCTCGAAGCGCACGAAGGACGGGTCCATGTTGACGTTGCGGCCCATGAAGTCGAACGCGTACTCCGCGTCCCACGCGGCCTCGCCGTCGGGGCGGGTCTTGCCGAGGTGCACGCCGATGTCGAGCACGACGCGGGCGGCCCGCATGCGCTGGCCGTCGAGCATGCCGAGGCGGTCGGCGGGGTCGTCGAGGTAGCCGAGCTCCTGCATCAGGCGCTCGGCGTAGAGGGCCCAGCCCTCCGCGTGGCCCGACGTGCCGGCGAAGCGGCGCCATGTGTTGAGCTCGGCCTTGTTGTAGGTGGCCTGCGCGATCTGCAGGTGGTGGCCCGGGACGCCCTCGTGGTAGACGGTGGTCAGCTCGCGCCAGGTGTCGAACTCGGTGACGCCTTCGGGCACCGACCACCACATCCGGCCGGGGCGGCTGAAGTCGTCCGCCGGGCCGGAGTAGTAGATGCCGCCCTCCTGCGTGGGCGCGATCATGCACTCGAGCGCGCGGATCTCCTCGGGGATGTCGAAGTGCGTGCGGCCGAGCTCCTCGACGGCGCGGTCGCTCGTCTCCTGCATCCAGGCGCGGAGGGCGTCGGTGCCGTGGAGCTTGCGGGACGCGTCGCCGTCGAGGTGCGCGATGGCCTCCAGCACGCTGGCGCCGGGGAGGATCTCGCGGGCGATGGACTCCTGCTCCTCCACCATGCGCGCCAGCTCGCCGACGCCCCACTCGTAGGTCTCGTCGAGGTCGACCTCGGCGCCGAGGAACGAGCGGGAGCGGAGCGCGTACTGCTCGCGGCCGACGGCGTCGACGTCACGGCCGGCGGGCTCCAGCTCCGAGCCGAGGAACGAGGCGAGGCGCTCGTAGGCCGCCCGGGCCTCCTCGGCGCGCGCACCGAGGTCCTGGCGGAGGGAGACGGGCAGCTCGCCCGCGTCGGGGCGCGCCTCCGCGGCGAAGGCGCGGAAGAAGCCGTCGGGGGCGGCCTGGCGCTCGACCTGGCCGAGCACCTCGCGGATCTGCCGCTTGGCGGGGACCTGGCCGCGGCGGACGCCCTCGCGGAGGGTCTCGATGTAGCCGTCGACGGCACCGGCGACGTTGCCGAGGCGCGTGGCGACGTGCGCCCAGTCGTCCTCGGTCGCCGTCGGCGAGATGTCGAAGACCTCGCGGATGCCCTGCGCGGGCGACGCGATGACGTTGAGGTCGGAGAGGTGGACGCCCGCGTCGTGCATCTCGACGTCGAGCTCCAGCTCGCGCGTGAGGTCCATGCGCGTGACCTCGTCGACGGCGTCGACGGGCGTCGCCGCCGCGAGCCGACGGACGACCGCGCGGGCCGCCTCGGCGTGCGCGGCGTGGCCCGCGGGCGACGTGTCGCCGTACTCGCCCTCGCGCCCGGGACGGCCGAGGTAGACGCGCTCCTCGGGGTGCAGGTCGAGCGAGGCGTCGATCCACCCCTCGGCGATGCGGTCGATGTCCGTCTGCGGTCGGGGTGCCCTCGGCGTCGTCGTCATGCCTCGACCGTACCGGCTCCCAGGAGAGACCGGACGGTCGCGGGATCCGTGGCGCCGCGCAGCTGCTCGGCCCGCACGGGGTCGAGCAGGATCTCCGCGAGCCGCGACAGCAGGGCGATGTGGCCGCCGCCGGTCGCCGCGATGCCGACGACGATGCGCACGTCGTGGCCGTCCCAGTCGACGCCGTCGGGCAGGCGCAGGACGCTCAGGGCGTCGGCCTTGACGAGGTCGCGGCCGGCGGCGAGCGTGCCGTGGGGCACCGCGACGCCCTCGCCCACGAAGGTCGACACCGAGCGCTCCCGCTCGACCATCGCGTCCACGTAGCCGGGCTCGACGGCGCCGGCCTCGACGAGCGCCTCGCCCGCCTGGCGGATCGCCGCCTCGCGGTCGGCGGCGCGGGCGTCGAGCCGGATGGAGCCGTCCGCGAGGAGGTCCGAGAGTCGTGCGTTCGTCATGCGCTGGTGCTCCTCGTGCTGGGTGGATGGGGCTCGGTCAGTGCGCGGCGGCGGCCCACGAGTCGCCGCGGCCGACCTGCACCTCGAGCGGCACCCGGAGGTCGGCGGCGTGCGCCATGCGGTCGGTGACGATGCCCTCGAGCGCGTCCCACTCCCCCGCGGCGACCTCGAGGATGAGCTCGTCGTGCACCTGCAGGAGCACGCGCGAGGCCATGCCGCGCTCCTGCATGTCGGCCTCGATGCGGATCATCGCGATCTTCATGATGTCGGCGGCGGACCCCTGGATGGGCGCGTTGAGAGCCGCCCGCTCCGCGTTGTCGCGCAGCACGCGGTTGGGGCTCGTCAGGTCGGGGAACGGGCGGCGGCGGCCGAAGATCGTCTCGGTGTACCCGGCGGCCCGGGCCTCCTCGACCACCTGGCGCAGGTAGTCGCGCACGGAGCCGAAGCGCGCGAAGTAGTCGGTCATGAGCTGCTTCGCCTCGGAGGACGGGATGCGCAGCTGCTTGGAGAGCCCGAATGCGCTCAGCCCGTACGCGAGGCCGTAGCTCATGGCCTTGACCTTGGTGCGCATCTCGGCGCTGACCTCCGCCGGCTCGACGCCGAAGATGCGGGAGCCGACGAAGCGGTGCAGGTCCTCCCCCGCCGCGAACGCCTCGATGAGGCCCTCGTCGCCGGAGAGGTGCGCCATGATGCGCATCTCGATCTGCGAGTAGTCCGCCGTGAGCAGCGTCTCGTAGCCCTCGCCCACCCGGATGGCGCTGCGGATGCGGCGGCCCTCCTCCGTGCGGACCGGGATGTTCTGCAGGTTCGGGTTGTTCGAGGAGATGCGGCCGGTGGTCGTGCCGGTCTGCACGTACGTGGTGTGGATCCGCTCGTCGTCGCCGATGCCGCGCTCGAGCGTCTGGATGATCTGGCGGAGCTTGCTCGCGTCGCGGTGCTCGAGGAGCAGGTCGAGGAACGGGTGCGGGTTCGACGCCTGCAGGTCGGCCAGGGCCCCCGCGTCCGTGGAGAAGCCGGTCTTGTTGGCCCGCGTCTTCGGCATGCCGAGCTGGTCGAAGAGGACCTCCTGCAGCTGCTTGGGCGAGCCGAGGTTGATCTCCTTGCCGATCTCCGCGAAGGCGCGCTGCGCGAGGTCGGTGATGCGCTCCTGCAGCTGCGCCGACAGCTCGGCGAGGCCGGCGCGGTCGGTCGCGACGCCGCGGAGCTCCATCTCCACGAGCACGAGCAGCGTGGGCATCTCGATGTCGACGAGCACCCCGAGGGTCCGCTCGTCGAGCACCTCGCGGAGCGCGTGCTCCACGCGGAGCGTGTACCAGGCCTCGGTGGGCGCGGTGAGCGCCTCCGTCTCCGGGACGAGCTGGTTGGCGTCGGGCTCCGGCAGGTCCTCCAGCAGGTAGCGGCTGACGAGCGCGGCGAGCGTCTTGTCGGTGAAGCCGGGACGCAGCAGCCATCCGGCCACGAGCACGTCGAAGGCGAGGCCGGAGAACGCGAGGCCGGCGCGGCGCATGGCCTTCACCTGCACCTTGGCGTCCGACATGATCTTCGGCGCGTCGCTCGCGAGCCAGCGCTCGAACGGCGCGTAGTCGGCGCGCCCCTCCTGCCACGGCAGCGTGACCGACTCGGTCGCGCTCGCGAGGCCGAAGCCGACCGGCTTCCCGTCCTGCGTCTCGACCGTGAGCCCCAGGCCGTGGGGCGAGGCGGCGCTCTGCCGCTCGATCCACTTCGCCAGCTCCTCGTCGAGCAGCTGCTGGGCCTGCGGGGCCGCGGGCGCCGTGGACGGCTCCTGCTCGACGGCGCCGACGGGCGTGCCCTCGCTCGAGGCCGATGCGCCGGATCCCTCGAGCTTCAGCACGCGCTCGAGCAGCTGCTTGAACTCCAGCACCGCGAAGACCTCGCGGAGCGCGGGCTCGTCGATGGGCTTGCGCTCCAGGTCATCGGGGCCGAGCGGCAGCTCGACGTCGGTGAGGAGGCGGTTGAGGCGCCGGTTGCGGATGACGTTCTCGTACTGCGCCCGGAGGTTGTCGCCGACCTTGCCGGTGATCTCGTCGCGGTGCTCGATGACCGCGTCGAGCGAGCCGTACTGGTTGAGCCACTTGACCGCCGTCTTCGGGCCGACCTTGTCGACGCCGATGAGGTTGTCGCTGGTCTCGCCCACGAGCGCCGCGATGTCCGGGTACATCTCCGGCTGCACGCCGTACTTCTCGAACACCTTCTCGGCGTCGTAGCGCGTGAGCTGCGAGACGCCCTGCGTCGACGGGTAGAGCAGCGTGACGTCGTCGTTGACGAGCTGGATCGCGTCCCGGTCGCCCGAGACGACGAGCACCCGGTAGCCCTGCTCACGGCCCTGGGTGGCGAGGGTCGCGAGGATGTCGTCCGCCTCGTGGTCCTCCTTGGTGAGCGTGGGGATGTTCATGGTCTTCAGCGCCCGCTCGAGCAGCGGCACCTGGCCCGTGAACTCGGCCGGCGTCTCGCCGCGCGTGCCCTTGTACTCCGGGTACTCGCGCGTGCGGAACGAGAAGCGCGAGATGTCGAACGCGACGCCGACGTGCGTGGGCTTCTCCTTCTGCAGGAGGTTGATGAGCATCGCGATGAAGCCGTGCACGGCGTTCGTGTGCTGCCCCTCGCGGTTCTGGAAGCTCTCCGCCGGCAGGGCGTAGAAGGCCCGGAACG